>CAYWVB010000021.1:0-82083 GCA_964461595.1 uncultured Terrimonas sp.
AAATAATATATAAAATTTAATTTTTTATCAACCGGAGTGAATATTTTAGGCATACAAAAATTTTTCTTTGCTAATTTGCACGAATGAAATATTTCCTTTTCAGCTTTTTATTGCTCGTTGCTTTGACCCGGTATTCCGCCGGCTTTGCCCAGCAATCAAAACAACAGGAAAAAGAACTTCAGACAGCCGGGTTATTTTCAAAACTTTCTGAAAACAGTAAATGGCAGAAAGTCGCGGTAATTCCCCTGGATTTTCATACCTGGCATCCACAGGGGCTTACCAAAGCGGGCGATGCATTTTTTCTTACCGCAGTGAAAGTAATATGTGCCCCCCACAGGTATGAGCAGCCGGTGAACGGGTTTGACCGCGATGCCGGTGAAGGCGAAGGACTGCTCTTTAAGTTCAATGCGGAAGGTAAGCTGCTCGACAGCCTGCACCTTGACAATGGCAGCATTTACCACCCGGGCGGCATTGACTTTGACGGTAAAAATATATGGGTGCCGGTTTGCGAGTACCGCCCTTTCGGGAGCTCTATAATATATAGGGTAAACCCTTTCACCATGCAGGCCACGGCCATGGATACCCTCAACGATGCTATTGGCGCTGTGGCATACAACCGGCAATCTTCCACGCTTGTCGGCATGAACTGGGGCAGCCGCAAATTCTATCGCTGGCAGTTAAGAGAGCACCGGTTGCAACTGGAAAACAAGGAAGGAACTGTCAACCCTCATTTTTATGTAGACTACCAGGATTGTACTTATGCCGGCAACGGCCAGATGATCTGCTCGGGATTAAGAACTTACCAAAACAGCACAGGCGAAAAGATGAGTCTCGGCGGGCTGGAGATGATAGATATGCAGTCATATACTGCCGCCATGCAGTGGCCGGTGACGGAATATTCTATCAAAGGAACTGTTATGTCACAAAACCCGTTCTATATAGAAAGCGTGAACGGCAAGCTGCAATTGTTTTTTATCCCCGACGACAATGTATCGGTAATGTATATCTACCGGTTGGAATAAGCCTTGAGAAGATGCATAAAAAAACAGACCGCCCATAAGCGGTCTGTGTAGTACTGGTCAAAAAAGGTATTTATTTTGAATCAGCTTCGTCATATTTCTTCTGGTAGAAATCTGATTTGGCTTTATCTTTTTTCCTGTCGTAGCAATACGCCAGGTTATTGCATGCTGATTTATATTCTGACTTTTCAGAAAGCTTGAGGTTGGATTTGCTGTCCAGTTCCTTGAACACTACTTCAAATGGAGGAATAGCCTTGTCGCACAATGATAATACCTGCGCTTTAAGGTCAGCTTTCTTTTTTACATCATCAGGATTGGTGCCTTTAATTTTGTTGGCATCATCTTCTATGAACAAAGCCTGGTTGAAATAATGTTTAGCCAGGTTCAGGTTGGCTTCCAGGGCATCCGGCTTAATGGCCAATGCCTTTTTATAAAGGTCTTCAATTTTTGCACAACGCTCAGCGTAGTCGGCCGGGCGGTCTTTGGCATCACTCACATGGGTCTCGTTGAAAAGCTCGTTGGCATAATCCAGGATCATATCATAGTTCTGCGGGTTGGCAGCGATCAGCTCTTCGTATTTTGCATATATCGCTTTCTTATCACCCTGGCTGCGCAGATAATCAAACTCTACCAGCGGCAGGTAATCATCTTTAGGATACAATTCTTCTCCCTCCTTTACATATTTCAGCATGTTGGGAATATCTTTTTTGTCAAGATAGTGTTTCGCGAGATAACGGTAGATAGTTACATGCTCGGGCTTGGTGCCTACTTTAGCATCCGCCAGTTGCTGGAAAAGGCTTACCGCTTCATCTTCTTTTTTGGCATTCATGGCGCTCAGCGCTGAATAATAGGCCAGGGTGGTATCCAGCTTGGAAAGTCCCCATCCATTGGAGAAAATAAAAGCGCTTATGGCATTGGATTTTTTGAAGCTTGCCAGGGCATCTTCATATTTTTCTGCATTATACTGGCTGGCGCCGAGATCAAAATAACCTGCGTATAACTCATAAACTGGCTTATAATTATCTAAAGTCAGGAGTGTTGTGGTTTCGTTCTTGTCAATTTCCTGAGCCTTTTTTATGGCTTCAAAGGCATCGGCCCTCCCGTCGGGAACAAGGGTTTTGAATTTATCGCTGGCAGCAATAGCGCCATAGATCTTGGCCTTTGTAATCCACACATCAGCTTTTTTTTGCTGCTTGGGATTCGTCAGTAAATTATCTATGCCTTCCTTTGCTTTATCAAGCTCATTGTTCTTCAGCATATCTTTCACCTTGTCAAGGTTTTGCGCCGAAGCACCCAGTGTGATAATTGCAAGCAAGGTTCCAAGGATTACTCTTTTCATGTTCTGTAGTTGATTTTATAATATAAAACTGGTTAAGTAAAATTATTCCGGATCAGCAAAGGCGTTT
The DNA here is from genome assembly GCA_964461595.1 of uncultured Terrimonas sp. GTDB lineage: Bacteria > Bacteroidota > Bacteroidia > Chitinophagales > Chitinophagaceae > Agriterribacter. Next base: position 2,426 of record CAYWVB010000021.1, read on the forward strand.
CCTTCATTGCTGCCATTTTCTGCCTGGCCGTTGTCCTGTTCTCCACTGTCTTCACCTTCGGAAGCTGTATTTACCTGCTCTGTCTCATATTTTGCCAGCTTGGTAATAGCAGCAATTTCATCTTCTTCATCCAAGCGTATCAGCTTCACACCCTGTGTGGCTCTTCCCTGCCGGCTTACCTGCGTCACCGACATTCGTATGGTTAACCCCGATTTGCAGGTGATCATCAGGTCTTCATCTTCCGCTACATCTAAAATCCCTACCAGGGAGCCTGTTTTGCCTGTAACACTAATGGTCTTCACTCCTTTTCCTCCGCGGTTGGTGATGCGATAAACCTCTTCACCGCTTTCATCTGTGATAGCAGTCCTTTTTCCAAAGCCTTTCTCACTCACTACCAATACAGTTCTTGATCTGTCTTCCTTTTTGACACAAATCATGCCAACCACCGCATCATTGGCATCATCTACTTCTATTCCCGCCACGCCGATAGCCCCGCGCCCTGTAGCACGGACTTTATTTTCCGGGAACCTGATAGCCCTCCCGCTCTTCACCGCCATCATGATCTCGCTTTCGCCATCCGTCATTTTTGCTTCGAGCAGTTCGTCTCCTTCTACGATGGTAATAGCATTGACACCGGTTGCACGCGGTCTGCTAAAATCTTCCAAAACTGTTTTCTTGATAATACCTTTACGTGTACAAAGAACAATATAGTGATTCTTTACAAAAGCTTCGTCATCGAGATTTTTTACGTCAATGATGGCCCTTACCTTATCGTCCTGCGGCAATTGTATAAGATTCTGAATAGCCCTTCCCTTGCTGGTTTTATCTCCTTCAGGCAACTGATATACTTTCAGCCAGTAACAGCGCCCTTTTTCTGTAAAGAAGAGCATTGTATGATGGGTGGACGCTACAAAGAGATGCTCTATCCAGTCTTCTTCCTTGGTTTTCCCGCCAATGGCACCACGGCCGCCGCGGTTCTGCTGGCGGTATTCGGTGGCGGAGGTTCTCTTAATATATCCTTCATGCGATATGGTGATCACCACATCTTCTTCTTCTATCAGGTCTTCCACCCGCATCTCGTCGGCAAGATATTGGATCTCCGTTTTACGGGCATCGCCATACTTGTCTTTTATTTCCGTCAACTCGGTTTTTATAAGCTCATAACGTTTGCCTTCGTCCCCAAGCAGTTCTTTCAGGTAAGTTATAAGCTTCATGATCTCATCATACTCCTCCTTGATCTTATTGCGCTCCATACCGGTAAGGCGCTGCAATCTCAGTTCAAGGATCGCTTTTGCCTGCACTTCATCGAGTCCCCATCCTGCGTTGATCAACCCTTCTTTGGCAGCCTCAGGCGTCGGCGAATTCCTGATCAGGGCGATCACTTCATCTAAATGATCCAGCGCTATCAGGTAACCCTGCAGGATATGCGCTTTTTTCTCTGCTTCCCTCAGCTCGTATTTGGCTCTTCGCACCACTACTTCATGGCGGAACTCTACAAACTCGCTGATCAGATCTTTTATATTTAATATCTTCGGTCTTCCTTTTACAATAGCTACATTGTTGATACCATAAGAGGTCTGCAGCTCTGTATGCTTGTACAACTGGTTGATCACCACATTGGCAATAGCGTCTCTTTTCAGGTCCACCACTATCCTTGTACCGTCTTTTTCAGTAGATTCATTATTGACATGAGCAATACCTTCTATGATCTTTTCATTAACCAGCTCGCCTATCTTGTTGGTAAGCGTATCGCGGCTTACCTGGTAAGGCACTTCCGTAATGATCACCTGCTCCCTGCCGCTGGGCTTGGTATCTACCTGCAGCTTGCCCCGCAGCACTACCCTGCCCCGTCCGTAGTGCATGGCTGATCTTATACCTTCGTAACCATAGATCACACCACCGGTGGGAAAATCGGGAGCTTTTACGATCTGGATAAGCTCCTCAATAGTAATATCTTTATTATCTATATAAGCGATACAGCCTCCAATGACCTCAGTAAGATTATGCGGCATCATGTTGGTAGCCATACCCACGGCAATACCGCTTGAGCCATTGACCAGCAGTTGCGGGATACGGGTAGGCAAAATGGTCGGCTCTTTCTCAGAATCATCAAAATTGAGCTGAAAATCTACCGTATCCTTTTCTATATCATCCAGCATGTGCTCAGCCAGCCGCTGAAGCCTTACTTCAGTATACCGCATTGCCGCAGGGCCATCTCCGTCCTGGTTCCCGAAATTTCCCTGTTTATCTACAAGAGTATAGCGCATATTCCAGTCCTGCGCCATCCGCACCATGGCATCATATACCGAGCTATCCCCGTGAGGATGGTATTTACCCAGCACCTCTCCTACTACGCGCGCTGATTTTTTATAGGGTCTGTTGTAATTAAGACCCAGCTCATTCATGGCAAATAAGATCCTGCGATGCACCGGCTTCAGGCCGTCCCGCACATCAGGCAGAGCACGGCCAACGATCACGCTCATTGAATAGTCAATGTAGGCGGTTTTCATCTGCTCTTCAATATTCACCTGGATAATGCGGTCGCTGTCGTTGGTTTCGTGGGGCGTAATGTTCTCTTCCATAATGCTTTTTCCCTGTTCTGAACTTTGTAGTGTATGATGATTAAAATACCTGCAAATGTACCGCATTTACAGCGCTTTTCGTCCAAAAGAATTGCTTTATTCTTTCCTTTTTTTCCACGCATGTGCATATAAAATGTGGAATTGTTCCCGGGGAAATCACTTACATTGCCATATAAAAGCATTACTGCCGGTGAAGAAGATTTTATTGATAGGGGCCGGGAAGTCAGCCACTGTGCTTATTGAATACCTGAAGAAGAAATGCCTTGAGCATGACTGGCATTTAACCGTTGCCGACAGCGACCTGAAGCTGGCGCAAAGCAAGCTCCGGGAGGCGGCACATACTACTGCAGCGTACATCAACATACATGATAAGGAACAGACACGGGCTTTTATCCGGGAGGCGGATATCGTTATTTCGATGCTGCCTGCATCCCTCCATTTTCTGGTAGCGCAAGCCTGCATAGAAGCTGGCAGGCACTTACTCACCGCTTCTTATGTTGACCCGCAGATCCGGTCATCTGCAGCAACCATACAACAAAAAGGGTTATTGTTTTTATGTGAAATGGGACTTGATCCGGGTATAGACCACATGAGCGCAATGCAACTGATCCACCGTATACAAAAGGAGGGCGGTGAAATAATTTCCTTTCATTCACATTGCGGCGGGCTGGTAGCGCCTGAAAGCGATACTAACCCCTGGCATTATAAAATAAGCTGGAACCCAAGGAATATAGTGCTGGCAGGAAAAGCCGGCGCAGTTTACAAAAGCGAAGGCAGGATCATACACCTGCCGTATGAATTATTGTTTGATGAAAACAGGACAATTGAGGTGACGGGAGAAGGCTTATATGCATGGTATCCCAACAGAGATGCTGTCAGCTATAGCGAACTGTACGGGCTGGAGCACTGCAGCACATTTATACGTACCACTTTACGGCACCCTGATTTTTGTCTGGGGTGGAAGAAAATAGTCGGGCTGAAGCTTACGGATGAGGATAAGCGCTATAATACCGCCAATCTTAGTTATGCCTCTTTCTTTAAGCAGCATCTTGCACATCACCGGTTAATTGATGACGCCACTCCAAAGCAAAAGATACTTTTATCCTACCTGGGTTTATACAGTAATGAGATCATTGGCAAGGGGTCACTCGCTGCCGCCGACATACTCCAGTCCTGCGCTGAAAATAAATTGATGCTGCAGCCCGGTGACAGGGACATGATCATTATGATGCATGAAATAAGCTACCAAACCAGGGGAGTACAAGGCAGTACCATAAGCTCCCTTGTCGTAAAAGGAAAGAACAGTCTTGAGACCGCTATGGCAAAAACAGTAGGGCTTCCGCTCGGCATTGCCGCTGTAATGATGCTGAAAGGCGAGATCAGGTTAACGGGATTGCACATTCCTGTAGTACCGGAGATCTATGAGCCGGTTTTAAAAGAGCTGGAGAATGAGGGAATAATATTTAAAGATGAGGAAAGCAGGAACCGCTGATGCCCGGCGGATTTCACCGGTGTTTTCCAATTCAACATTAGCTATCCGGCGGCCTTCCGCATACGCGGCACAGTTGATTATTTCTTCCATATAGCAATTCATTACAGGCAGGCTTTGTATTTCCTTTGCGGCAAAATAACTGCAAAGGAAATACGCAAAGCCCGAAAGCTGCTTATTCCGCCAAATATTTTGCCAGCAATACAGTTAGCTCCCTCACTCCTTCTGTCGCCGGCTTTTCAATGGCTACTATATCATGGAGTGAAGAAGTGTATGGGATCTTCTTATCAATAATGAATTTGGGGATCTGATGCGGAGTATAATTGATCAGCCCTGCCGCAGGATATACCGCCAGTGAAGTGCCAATAACTGCAAAAATATCAGCGGAACCGGTTAACCGGGCGGCAGGCTCGATCATAGGCACCGCTTCTTCAAACCACACAATATGAGGACGCAGCTGTGCCCCGTCCCCTCCCCTGTCGCCAATTTGTATATCGCCCCGGATATCATATATCAGGCTTTCATTTTTTTCACTGCGCATTTTAAAAATTTCACCGTGCAGGTGAAGCACTTTGGAAGAACCTGCACGTTCATGAAGGTCATCAATATTCTGAGTGATTATATGCACATCAAAATCCTTTTCCAGCGCTGCCAGCCCGTAATGCGCTGCATTGGGTTGGGCATCTGCCACATTCTTCCGCCGCATGTTATAGAAATCCAGCACCAGCTCCGGGTCTTTTCTCCATGCGCGGGGCGTGGCTACCTCCTCCACGTTGAAGCCTTCCCACAAACCGTCACTATCCCTGAAAGTTTTCAACCCGCTCTCCGCACTGATGCCCGCGCCGGTAAGCACTACCAGCTTTTTCTTTGCCATAATAAACCGTTTGATAAGCCGAATGTATAAAAAAATTGAAGAGCTATCAGCTTTGAGCTATCGGGTATCAGCGCAGCTTCGGGCTATGGCTGACTGCCGGCTTATAGCTTGATCTTACTAAAAACAGTCGAACTAGCTGACCTGGGCGCCGGATCTTATTTTTCTCTTTCTCACCGCTAACCATATCCCTATGCCCGCCAGCCATAGCGGCCATATTCCTGCAAGTATGATCAGGAAAGACCGGATCATTATCCAGCCGCTTTTCACTGCATTCCATAATTGCACAGTGAAGCCGTTAGATGGTTCAGGTATAGTCATTACAGGTAATGCTTCATAACAAGTAAGATGAATACTGCTCAGCGCCGCCTGGTGCCGTATATAATTTATTCTTCCGGTTGCCGCTTCAATATCTTCCTGCAGGCTGGTGATCTCATTTTGCACTTTTAATACTTCTTCAATATTTTTTGCACGCTTCAAAAATTCAAAATACTGGTCTCTTGCTTTTTCCTTTACCTGTATCCTTGCTTTGATATCAATATATTCATCTGTCACGTCTTCGCTCGTTACTCTTTTTTGCGCTATACTATCTGCATAGCCGGATAACCTGTTCAATAATTCTTCAAATTTTTCCCGCGGCACACGTATCATCATTTCGCTCTTTAACTGGTCTGAAAGCTGGGTTTCGGAGGCAGATGCAATGTACCCGCCTGATGATCTTATAGCCTCCTGGATATTTGCTGATACAGGCCTTAATGCCTTAACCCTTATCTGCAGCTCAGCATTTTTAATAATTTGCTTATCCCAATCTGCAGATACCGGAGGAGGAGTTTTTTGATGCTCAGCATTCGCTTGCTGCTCAGCCTCTTCAGGTTTTTCCTGGTCATACAAAACGCCACTATCTTCAGGTGAGGAAGCCGGGGGAGCATTCTGCTGAATAGCTGCCATCGTAATGTCGTTTATACTATTTTTTCCCTTTTCTGCCTTATGGCATGACAATAGAAGGCCTGCTGCCACAATAGCGGCAACCGTTAAATGCATTTTCATAAAAAAAATCTGAGTATTGTTTAATAAAAGCCGGTAGTATTCATATAATCCCACCCAGCTATTCCTAAGGATTGCTGATAGCTCATAGCTAAAATAAAGATGCAGGAAATTGAATTTTACATACCGGGATTCAACTCATTATTACGATAATGCCGAAAAAGTAACCCATGAAAGAAAAAAATACAAACAGTTAATTACTCCATTGAAGCTGTTTCCTTTTCGACATCCAGCAAAAAATTATCCCCGTTGTCTATTATAAGCTTCCTGTAGTTATTCACTTTTACCCAATACACGATCCAGCAAACCAACGCTGCCAGTGAGCACAATCCGCCCAGCATGGGTGCGGCCGACAGGTTATTCATGGGAATAGAAACGATGTATAATATGCTCATCACTACCCCGAGCGTGAACGTAGGCCTGTTTTCAGTAAGAGGTATTTGCAGCCGTATACATTCATCCCTGATAGAGTCGGCAATGCGTGCAGTCATAATAAACTGCCAGACAATATTAAAAATGGGAATAAATAAAAACCATACATGCCCGGGCGCCATCTTCCGGCTTTCGACAGCGATAGCTTCCAGTGTTCGCTGCAGCGTAAAAAGATAAAAAACAAAAGGTATAAGAATGGCAAGGAACATAACTACGGCCAGCAGGTATACCATATTTTCCATTGACGGGAGGTTTTGTGATAAATATAACGAAATATTCAGGTTATTCTTTTATAAGCGGTATGTTGATTTTACCAATCTTCCTATATTTTTATGCCATAAAAAATATATTCGGACTATGCAAACAGCGCATGAAATTGATTATCGGATTTACGGGGAGGAAATGCAATATGTAGATATTGAGCTTGATCCTGGTGAGACTGCTATGGCGGAAAGCGGTGCATTCATGATGATGGATGACGGCATCCAGATGCAAACTATATTCGGCGACGGTTCCCAGAAAACGGGCGGCGGCATTATGAACAAACTGTTCAGCGCAGGCAAAAGACTGCTCACCGGTGAAAGTCTTTTTATGACAGCATTCACCAATATAGACAAGGGAAAAAAGCGGGTGGCATTTGCCTCACCTTACCCCGGGAAGATCATTCCCCTCGACCTGTATGCGCTGGGAGGAAAAGTAGTGTGCCAGAAAGATGCATTCTTATGTGCCGCACGCGGTGTTAGCATTGGTATTGAGTTCCAGCGCCGCCTGGGCACAGGGCTTTTCGGAGGGGAAGGCTTTATTATGGAAAAGCTGGAAGGAGACGGGATGGCTTTCGTGCATGCCGGTGGTCATGTATTTGAAAGAATATTGCATCCGGGCGAATTGTTACGCATAGATACTGGTTGCCTCGTTGGCTATACTAAAGATATACACTACGACATTCAGTTCGTCGGCGGCATACGTAATACTATATTCGGCGGCGAAGGAGTGTTCTTTGCCACGCTGCAGGGCCCCGGCAAAGTATGGATCCAGACACTGCCGGTAAGCCGTCTTGCCAGCCGCATCCTTTCCTATGCCACCACCAAAAGAAAAGAAGAAGGCAGTATTCTCGGCGGCTTGGGCAACCTGCTGGATGGGGATGGAATGTAGCTGTTTGAAATTTGCGGTTTAAGTTTTTTTGTTTTGGGGTGGAAAACAAAATATCCCGGGCTATACTTTATTCACCACATTCCTGGGCTTACCGTTCAGAAAAGCTTTAATATTTTCTATGGATTCACCCAAAAGCCTTTGACGGGCTTCGATAGTTGCCCAGGCGATATGTGGTGTGATAATACAGTTTTTGGCAGCAGACACAGGATTGTCTTTGAGCGGCGGCTCGGTGGATAATACGTCCAGCGCTGCCCCTGCAATGCGGTCATTGTTAAGCGCATCAGCAAGATCTTTTTCGTTGATCAGCGCACCGCGGGCCGTATTTATAAGCATTGCCGAAGTTTTCATGGTGGACAGCAGTCCTTCATTTACCATCTGCCTGGTTTCGTCGGTAAGCGGTGAATGGAGGCTTACAATATCTCCCTCCCTGAAACATTCCTCCCTGCTCACAAAGCGAACACCCGGCATAGTATACTTCTTCGGATTCCGTACATTGGCAATGATTTCCATGCCAAAGGCCTGCCCTATCGCAGCTACAGCGCTTCCTATCTGTCCTAATCCTATTAATCCCAGCTTTTTTCCCTGCAGCTCAAAAAGCCCTGCATGACCAAAGCAAAAATCTTTGCTGCTTACCCAGGCGCCGCTATGTACTTCGGCGGAACGCTGACCGGTTTTACATACCAGCTCCAGGATCAGCGCCCAGGTCAGTTGCGCCACAGACATAGTGCTGTACCCCGGCACATTGCATACCGGGATATTGCGAAGCGCAGCTTCTTTGATATCAATATTATCATAGCCCGTCGCCAGTTCTCCGATATACTTCAGGTCAGGGAGTTTTTTAATAGCGTCTGCGGATACTTTCGCTTTATTGGTAAGTACCAGTTGCGCCCCCTGGCACCTGTCTGCCACTTCTTCTGCCGGGGTTCTGTCATATACAGTCAGTTCTCCCAGCGCTTCCAGCCCTTCCCATGTAAGATCGCCGGGATTGATGGTATACCCATCGAGAATTACAATTTTCATACAAGTATTTATTTTATCTTAGTAAGCGACATAAAGTTGATAAAGATAAATGAATAGAGCTCTAAAAATCCTTTTGATAATCGTGATCGTGATAATTGTTTTGCCTTCGCTTACCGGGAAACAATATCTCTATAAAGCAGTTTACCACAATTTTGCTAACATAGACGACTACACGATATTTGATAATGATACCGTGACGGCAGGAAAAGCAATACCCTGGGCGTTATCCCCGCAATATGGAAAGGTAAAGATACCTGAGGATCTTGATCATTACCTGGAACGGCTGCAGTCAGTAGCACTGCTGGTAGTGCAGGGCAAAAAGATTTTGGCGGAAAAATACTGGCAGGGATATAGCGACAGTTCCCTGTCCGGTTCATTCTCCGTTGCAAAAAGCATTACAGGCTTGCTGATCGGCGCTGCTATACATGAAGGGAAGATCGGTTCCGTAAATGACGCTGTGGCAAAGTACCTGCCTGAATTTTCAGAAGGTGAAAAAGCGAAAGTAAAGATAGCTGACCTGCTGACCATGAGCAGCGGCAGCGACTGGGATGAAAGCTATGCCAACCCTCTTTCTGTTACCACTGAATTATATTATGGCAATAACACGCGCAAAACGGCCACTTCTGTCAACATTATTACCACTCCCGGCACCCTTTACCGGTATAAAAGCGGGGATACGCAATTACTGGGACTAATAGTAGAAAAAGCCACCGGAAAAACAATGAGCCAGTATGCTTCTGAAAAGCTATGGCAACCACTCGGAGCGGAATACCCGGCGCTATGGAGTACGGATCATCCGGGTGGCAGCGAAAAAGCTTATTGCTGCTTCAATAGCAATGCAAGGGATTTTGCAAAGCTTGGGCAACTGATGCTTGACAGCGGAAAAATAAACGGGGTAGCCGTTATAGACAGCGCCTATTTCAGCGCATCTGTTACTCCCAATATGATAAAGGATGAATCCGGAACACCCTGTAACTATTATGGATACCAGTGGTGGATCATACCCGGCAGACCGGATATATTCTATGCCCGCGGGATACTCGGGCAATATATTATTTGTATTCCCCAAAAAAATATGGTCATTGTGCGCCTCGGGGAAAAAAGAGATGAAAAGATCAATAATGTGCCAAGAGAAGTGAACAGGCTGATCACATGGGGTGAAAGCCTGTAGCGGAGCTCTGCATACATTACCAGTATTAAGTTGAGACTATGTTGCCGCAACAAACGTCTGCCGTGAAACCTGCCTGCCGGCGAGGCAGGAGTGGACGTGTGATTTTCACATTTGACTCCCGACGTTTCACGATTAGCATAGCGCTGGTCATCACTGCTCATGCTGACCACAATATGTAGTATAATAAAAAAGGTCTTTGCATAGATACTTGGACAGGTGGTTCTCAGATGTTTTCTCGGCTGTATTCTGAGAAGGACATAGCTTCGCATAACGCTGCCTGGCTTGCCATTGCAGGTGTCTGCTATATACTTAATACATTCCAGCGATCATTGGTCGGAATAAGCACGGTCCGGAGATAAACCTTGTACAACATGTTTATCGTCTAACGGCACACTTGTAAAGAAGGGAAAAACGGATAAGGTGTCTTGGGCAGTTAACAATCCTCTTGTAAAAACATTGTGAATGATGAACCGTGTTAAGCACTTAACGCCATATATGACGGGGAGCGGGAAAAAAAGGTTGCATAAACAATTAAAAAAGGGATGAACGGGCATAAATGAACAGGTGGAATACAAACGTCAAACAGGAAAAGTAAAAGATTCACGGCTGTCTTCTCACATCTCTGCTCAGGTGTCTTTCCGGATGAAAGCGTCAAAGCTGCTGATGCCGATCATTTTTTCCGTAGTAAAACCTTCCGCATAGGGAACGCCTATCATTTTGCCAAACATAGCCTGTCGCCCTATGATAGCATTCAGAAATTCCGGTGAGGAAATATAGGTTTGCGGCTCATCATTTGAATAAGATTCCGAGTAAAACTGGGAAGCATACGCTTTGATCGCATCTATTTTTCTTTCAAATACGGGTGAAATATCATATACAAAATCGGGATTGTAATACCTGTCCTGTATATAGTGAAATACGAATTTGGGACGCCAGTGCGGCTGCACATTTCCATCATCGCCCCTGGTCTCAATTTTTCTCAGCCCGCTCAGAAAGCAGGCATCTTTTATAAGATGACCGGCGCGGCCATGATCGGGGTGACGGTCGTCCAAAGCATTAGCCAGTACTATCTCAGGCTGGTACTTCCTTATGGCCTGGATCAGCCTGCGCTGGTGCGGTTCGTCATTTTTAAAAAACCCGTCTGCCATCCCGAGATTTTCCCTCACATCCAGTTGCATGATCCGGGCAGCTTTCCCCGCTTCTTCTTTTCTTATTTCCACGCTTCCCCTCGTTCCCAGCTCTCCGTAAGTAAGATCAACCACACCTGTTTTTTTACCCTCCAGCTTTTCCATCATTAAAACGCCTGCACATCCCAGCTCTACATCATCAGGGTGCACCGCTATTGCCAGTAAATCCAGTTTCATGGGCGCAAAAGTATAAAATATACCAGTTATTAGGCTAAATTGCACGCATGTCAGCAGGAAATACTTCATTGGCATCAGCCGGTAAACGTTTCAGGGAAGCAATGGCGGCAGAAAAGCCGCTCCAGGTGGTGGGAACGATCAATGCCAATCACGCTTTGCTTGCCACACAGGCCGGCTTCAAAGCTATTTATCTTTCCGGCGGAGGTGTGGCGGCAGGATCGCTTGGCATCCCGGACCTCGGCATTACTACCTTGGAAGATGTTTTAACGGATATATACCGCATTACCAACGTTACCGATACGCCGCTGCTGGCGGATGTGGATACCGGCTTCGGTCCTTCTGCGTTTAATGTGGCACGCACGGTAAAGTCCCTGATCAAAGCCGGGGCAGGTGCATTGCATATAGAAGACCAGGTAGGCGCCAAACGCTGCGGTCACCGGCCGGGAAAAGAAATTGTAAGCAAAGAAGAAATGACAGACAGGATAAAAGCCGCGGCTGATGCCCGCACAGATCCATCTTTTGTAATAGGCGCCCGCACAGATGCCTTAGCTGGTGAAGGACTGGATAAAGCGCTGGAAAGAGCAGTGGCCTACAAAGAAGCCGGCGCTGATTTTATATTCGCCGAAGCGGTGAAAGCATTGGATCAGTATCAAAAATTTGTTGATGCCACCGGCATACCGGTATTGGCCAATATAACTGAGTTTGGGATGACTCCTTTATGGACAAGAGAAGAATTAAAAAACGCCGGCGTGGGGCTGATCCTCTACCCGCTTTCTGCCTTTCGCGCCGCCAATAAGGCCGCGGAAACCGTTTTTAATACTATCCGTAAAGAGGGAACACAAAAGAATATTACCGGCATGATGCAGACCCGCGCCGAGCTGTACGATAGCATCGGGTATTATGCTTTTGAGAAAAAACTCGACGATCTTTTCAAAACTCAAAAATAATATAAGCTATGAGCGAGCCTGCGAATACAGCAACGACATTCAAGCCCAAAAAAAGTGTAGCGCTCTCCGGCGTTGCCGCAGGCAACACGGCACTGTGCACCGTAGGTAAAAGCGGTAATGACCTTCATTACCGGGGCTACGATATTCTCGACCTTGCGGAAGGCGCATCGTTTGAAGAAGTAGCTTACCTGCTTATACACGGGGCATTGCCCGACCAGGCAAAGCTGAATGCTTACAAAGCAAAACTGCAATCGCTGAGAGGGTTGCCCGCCGTAGCAAAGAACATACTGGAGCAGATCCCGGCTTCGGCGCATCCCATGGATGTGCTGCGCACGTATACTTCGGTACTGGGAACAGTGATCCCTGAAAAAGAAGATCACAATCCTGCCGGGGCAAAAGATATTGCAGACAAGCTCCTGGCCTCCTATGCATCAGCCCTGCTGTACTGGTATCATTTTTCCCAAAATGGGAAAAGGATTGAAACGGAGACTGATGATGCAACCGTGGGTGCACATTTCCTGCATTTACTGCATGGAAAAAAAGTATCCGCTTCCCGGGAAAAAGCAATGCAGGTTTCGCTCAACCTGTATGCAGAGCATGAGTTCAATGCATCTACCTTTACCGCCCGCGTCATTGCAGGTACAGGTTCTGATATGTATTCGGCTATAACCGGGGCTATTGGGGCTTTGCGCGGTCCAAAGCACGGCGGCGCCAATGAAGTAGCTTTCGACATACAGAGCCGCTATGGCTCCGTAGCGGAAGCACAGGCAGATATCAGGGCAAGGCTGGAGAAAAAAGAAGTGATCATTGGTTTTGGGCACCCGGTATATACGGTATCCGACCCGAGGAATAAAGTGATCAAAGAAGTGGCGCGCAGGCTTTCAAAAGAAGCCGGGGATACCCTGCTTTTTGATATTGCAGAAAGCCTTGAAACACTGATGTGGAATGAAAAGAAAATGTTTCCCAACCTCGACTGGTTTTCAGCAGTGTCCTATCATCTAATGGGAGTTCCTACCTTATTTTTTACCCCGTTGTTTGTGATCGCCCGTGTCACCGGCTGGAGCGCTCATGTTATTGAGCAGCGCCACGATGGAAAGATCATCCGGCCAAGCGCTAATTATACCGGGCCGGAGAACAGGGAATTTGTGTCGGTGGAAAAGAGGTGATTTGAGATTTGAAATGTTGATGAGCTGTCTGAGCGCTTTTAACTAATAACATCAAACCATATAGGACTGCACGCTTACAATTTTACAGGTTCATACTTGATTTTCGTGATTGGCTGCTTGTTGTTGATGCGCATTGCAATGCAGAAGCAGAAATGTTTTCAAAATATAATTTCGACGCAACGTTTTTAATTTTCAAATAGTCAGACATCAAAACGCTTGTGCATGTACTTTGGTTGTACAGGTATTCAGCACCTGTATTTTTGACTTTTAATGAATAAAAATATGATTACCAGGCCCAACTTGCTTTTGCTTGTCCTGCTATTTATGGGAACGCTGCTTGCTTCCTGCAAGAAAGACGATTTCAGGTACCAAAACGATTTTGACAAAAGTTTTCAAAAGTGGCTGGATTTTAAAGAAGCGTCCAATAATTCCTACCGCTACAGGGTTGCCGGCGGCTCCTGGACTGGTATGGGCTGGGAAACAATCATTACGATAAGCGAGGGAAAAGTGGTACAAAGGTATTATAAATTAAGTTTCCCGGTTGGATGGACGGGTACTATTCCTGGTAATGATGAGACAGAATGGACGGAAAATGAAAGTGAAATCAATTCCCATGAACATACATCAGCCGCAGAAGTGCTAACGCTGGATCAGGTTTATGAAGAAGCGCGTAATAACTGGCTGAGAAAAAGAAGCCATACCGAAACATATTTTGAAGCAAAAAACAATGGTATCATTTCTTCGTGCGGATATGTGGAAGATGGTTGTCAGGATGACTGCTTCAATGGAATTACTATAACTTCTGTTGAGGCATTATAATTTAGGGAAATGAAAAAGGTCTGCCGTTTCAGCCTCGTCCGGCTTTACATCGGGTACGTCAAAAATGCGCAGGCAGCATCTTCCTCACCCGCCGTAACAAAAAATTAAAGGAGGCTGAATAGCCTCCCTTAAAGTTTTGCCTGACCTGCTTCTGCAAACCGGTATATTGCCTTGCAAGCCTAATATCCTTTAACCATAAATACACACTCCCGTATTTTTTTCACCTGCTGCACCCTGTCAGTATTCCTGAGGGAGGAAGAGGACGGAAGCTTGATATGGATATCAGGGCTGTCCTTTTTCAAGGCGTCTAATGCTTTGAAAATATTTTTAGTTTTTATGGCAAATACCACTCCTTCAGCGGTGGTTTGCCTTGTGCTCAATACGCCGATGACTTCCCCGTCTTTGTTGATAACCGGTCCGCCGCTGTTACCCGGGTTGGCAGATACAGAGATCTGGCAGGTGAGCGAGTCGCCGTTGAAGCCGGTATTGGCGCTCAGGTATCCCTCTCCATATACGATCTCATCGCGGGGATATCCTAAAGTAAATATCGGCTCCGAGAGCTCGGCAGACACTTTTTTGGTAACTGCATAAGGAAGTGTGGCAAAGCTCTTAAAGAGCGAGTCGTCAATCTTCAGGATCGCGATATCCAGCGTATCGTCCAAAAAAATAGTTTTTGTGTTCATTTCCACGCCGCTCTCACTTTGCACGCTCACTTTTTCAGCCTTGCTGATCACATGCGCATTGGTCACTATATAGCCCTTGCCGTCAATTAAAAAGCCTGTACCGCCAAACTTGGCAGGCTCACCGGGTATCTCGATCTTGTTTTTCACATCGCTCAGCTCGCGGCGGGTATGATTCTGGCTCATCTCCAGCATATTGATCTTCCTGCCGAGGTTTTCTATCTGCGCCTTATCAGTTTTGGGGGAAAGTGCCGTAAATACGCCGCTGATCATAAGAGCAGTAACACCGGCAATGGAGGCGGCCACAGCAATAGTTCGTTTGTAGCGGTTCCAAAGGTACACTACCTTATTATTGCCATTGAAGGGTTTCAGCTTCTTTTCAAGCAGGAGCCTGTCGTGTATTTCATTTAAAGAAGCCTGGAATTTCTTGTCTTCGCCAAAACGATCCAGCTGGTTAATAAAAAAATGATGTTCCACTACCATCTGATCCACTTCGGCATTGGTCCTCCTGAGCTCAGTGAAAAGTATCTTTTCTTCCTCAGACATTTCGTCTGAGAGATACCGTTCAACCATTTCTAACAACCGAATATTATCCATTTGTATTATCGCTTTTATATTGTGCAAAAAACAGTTTTCTTAGTCGCATAAGGCACTTGTACTTTTGATTCTTGGCATTGTCGGCATTGGTATATCCAAAAGCGTCAGCGATCTCCTGCATATTCTGTTTTCCCATATAGTACGCTTCAAGTAAGCTCTTGCAGGGCTCTCCTATCATTGCCAGCGCATGCTCCATCATACCAAACTGGCTGTTCCTCTTTTCATGGAGGGTAATATCATCTTCTACAAATACAGACTCTTCTACCCCGTTCTCCATAAGATCATACCGGCTCCTGTTTTGAAGCCTTTTAAGCCACAGGCGTTTGCTCACGGCATATATATAGGTACTGATCTGGCAATTAAGCTCAAAAACTCCCGATTTTGATTTCTCATACAATACGATCAGCGCTTCCTGGAATATATCCTTCGCATCATCTTCCGAGCCGCTGTTGTTGATGACCAGGTTTTGTATCAGTCCGTAATTATCCTTATAAATAGCTTCAATAGCGGTCTTATCGTCGAGAGCCAGCCCTTTTATCAGTTCTTGTTCCTTCTGGTTATTGCTCACACATGCATTATTAATACTTAAATATCCTAATTGGTAACCCAAAATTGGGTAAAAAATAAATTTTAAAAAATAGTGGGTTACTTTTTTTAAGCTTCTGTATTAAAGATAAATTTCATTATCAAACTATTCAAAACTATTAAGAATGAAAAAGTTATTAGTTATCCTGGCTATCGGCGCTTTTGCAGCTTGTAACAATGCATCTGAAACTCCTGCTGAATCAACTGTAGATTCTCCTAAAGTTGAAGCTCCTGCTGCACCTGCTCCTACAGACACCACTGCCGTAAAGCCTGACAGCACTGCCCCTGCTGCTCCTGCTGATACTACTAAGAAATAAGAGATTTACGATTTTCATATGGCAAGCAATCGTTGAGGCCACTCCTGTCCAGGGGTGGCATTTTTTTTTGAAAAAAATTTCCCCGTTGCGTTGTTGAATAGTTTTTAATCATATTTTTGCTACGCAATGAAGATCTCAAAAGCATACCGTTTTTTTTATTTTTATTTCTACTTTACCGGTAGACCGGGATTGCTTTTGTTGAAAAAATAAAACAAATAAAGAAGTTCAACATAGTCAGTCCCGGCAAAAGCCGGGATTTTTTTGTGGCTGAACCCCTAAAACAGAGGTATTATTATATGACATCTACAACCAGCTTGGTAAAGCCGGAAGAACCGGAGCAGTCTTCCGGGGGTAAAAAAAAGAACGCCCGCAATACGGTAGCAGTAGCCATCCAGGGATATGAAGGCAGCTTCCACCATTTGGCCGCCAATCATTTTTTTGATAACAAAGCAGAGGTCATCTGCTGTAATACGTTTCGCGAAGTAGTAAAAGTGGCCTCCGACAAAAAGCGAAGTGACGGCGGGATCATGGCAATAGAAAACTCTATCGCAGGCAGTATCCTCCCTAATTATAACCTGTTACAGAAAAGCAAGCTCAAGATAGTAGGTGAAATTTATCTCCATGTAGGGCAAAACCTGCTGGTAAGCCCGGGCGTGAAGCTTGAAGATATAAAAGAGGTGCACTCCCACCCCATGGCGCTGCTGCAATGCATTGATTATCTCGACAAACACGACTGGAAACTGGTGGAAACAGAAGACACTGCTTTAAGCGCCAAACTCCTGCACCAGCACAAAAGCAAGCATATAGCGGCCATTGCCAGCACCCTCGCCGCTGAGCTTTTTCAATTAGATATACTGGCGCCCAACATTCATACACAAAAGAACAACTATACCCGCTTCCTGATCCTGCAGCACGAGGACCTTGCTGAGATCATAGAAAATGCCGGCAAGGCTTCTGTCAATTTTCATACCGATCACTCCCGTGGCAGCCTGGCCAGGGCATTGACCCGCATTGCTGACGGCGGCATCAACCTCAGCAAGCTGCAGAGCTTTCCAATCCCCGGCTCAGATTTCAGGTATTCCTTTCACGCAGATATGGAGTTTGACTCGCTTACCCGGTTTTACGATGTGATCAAGGATCTGAAAGACTATACGGAAGACCTAAAAATTTACGGCGTATACAAAAAAGGGGAACACTACGCATAAAAAAACATACTTTATATAATCCATATTTTTATTTAACGTCACATGATTGCAACGGCTAAAAGATTAGAAGGAATAGGTGAATATTATTTTTCCGGGAAGCTGAGAGAAATTGATGAGCTGAACCGGCAGGGAAAAGCGATCATTAATCTCGGTATCGGCAGCCCCGACCAGCCGCCTCATCCTGAGGTCATTAAAGTATTGCAGGAAGAAAGCGCCAGGCCCAATGTGCACGGCTACCAAAACTATAAAGGCGCGCCGGCATTACGCAAAGCCATAGCCGGCTGGTACGATACCTGGTATAATGTAGCGCTCAATCCCGAAACAGAGATATTACCGCTTATCGGCAGCAAAGAAGGTATTATGCATGTGTGCATGACCTACATCAACGAAGGCGACAACGTATATGTGCCCAACCCGGGTTACCCTACTTACCGGAGTGCGGCAACACTGGCAGGGGGGAATATTATTGAATATACGCTTAGTGAAAAGAACGGATGGTTGCCTGATCTTGCCGCATTGGGATCCCTGGTAAAAGCCAATGACAATGGCAGGGCATCCATTTTCTTTGTCAACTATCCGCACATGCCTACCGGGCAACTGCCTGCATTTTCTTTCTTTGAAGCTTTGGTGGCCTTTGCAAAAGAAAATAATCTGTTGCTGGTGCATGATAACCCTTACAGCTTTATCCTGAATGATAAGCCCCTGAGCATCCTGGCAGCAGAAGGCGCTAAAGAGGTTGCCGTAGAATTAAACTCATTGAGCAAATCGCAGAATATGGCCGGATGGCGGGTAGGGATGCTTTGCGGGGCAAAACAGCGCATAGAAGAAGTGTTGCGTTTTAAGAGCAATATGGACAGCGGTATGTTCCTGCCGCTGCAGCTCGCTGCCGCAAAAGCGCTGTCGCTTGGTAAAGACTGGTACGACAGCGTGAATGCCGTTTACAGGAAAAGAAGGATAAAAGTATTTGAGCTGCTGGAGCTGCTGGACTGTACTTTTTCCACCGGTCAGTCCGGTATGTTCGTATGGGCCGCAATACCGACCGGTTATGAAAATGGCTATGCGCTGAGCGATGAAGTATTGTACCGGTCCGGCGTATTTATTACTCCCGGCGGCATATTCGGCAGCGCCGGTGACAACTACGTGAGAGTAAGCCTGTGCTGTACCGAAGAAAAGATACAGGAAAGCATTGACAGGATAAAAGCAACATTGGAAAAGTAAAAATTAAGTCATGTTCCGGACCATAACAATTGTAGGAGTAGGTCTTATCAGCGGTTCATTCAGCCTGATACTGAAAAATAAAAAATTAGTCAACCGTGTCATTGGCGTAAGCCGGACAGAGCAGAGCCTGAAGCGGGCCCTTGAGCTGGGCATTATTGACGAAGCGCTGCCGCTGGAAGAAGCGGTAAAGCAAAGCGACCTTATTTATGTGGCCATTCCTGTGGATGCTACCATACCCATGATGCAGCGCATTATGGACCTTATTACCGATAAGCAAATCGTTGCAGATGCAGGCTCCACTAAAAAAGCATTGTGTGAAGCTTTGTCTCACCACCCGATGCGACGCAGGTTTGTAGCCACCCACCCCATGTGGGGCACGGAATACAGCGGTCCTGAAGCGGCAGTGCTTGATGCCTTTGCCGGCAGGACTTGTGTGATCTGTGAAAAGGAAAAAAGCGACCCGGATGCCGTGGAAACCATGGAAAAGATATACAAGCTGCTGGGCATGCATGTAACCTATATGGATGCCGACAGCCACGATATGCATGCAGCCTATGTGAGCCACATTTCACATATCACTTCCTTTGCCCTGGCCAATACTGTGCTGGAAAAAGAAAAAGAAGAAGATGCCATATTTAAGCTTGCAGGCGGCGGCTTTGAGAGCACGGTGAGACTGGCCAAAAGCAGCCCGGCCATGTGGCTGCCGATCTTCAGGCAAAACCGGGAGCATGTGCTGGATGTGCTCAATGAACATATCACGCAACTGAGAAAGTTCAAGAGCTGTATAGAGAAGGAAAACTACGAATACCTGAATGAGCTTATGGAAAACGCCAATAAAATAAGCAGGATCATAAAATAACCGCCACAGGAAGGAAAATGGCTGAAAACCTGTAGTACAAAATGGCAAATAATAAGGTAATCAGCTAAATCGTGGCTATCTTTGCGAAAATTTTTTTTAATATATGACGACATTTGAAGGGTTGGGTTTAGACGAGAGGTTGGTACAGGCTACCGATGCTTTAGGATTTACGCAACCAACGCCCATACAGGAAAAAGCCATTCCTGTTTTACTGAGCGGCACCAAAGACCTGGTGGGGTTGGCACAGACCGGTACCGGAAAAACGGCAGCTTTTGGTTTACCATTGCTGCACCTGATCAGCGAAAAAGACAAATTTCCACAAGCGCTGGTGGTATGCCCTACGAGGGAGCTCTGCCTGCAGATCGTGAACGAAATAGAGCTTTTTAAAAAATTTATGCCCGGCATGCATGTAATAGCGGTGTACGGAGGCTCCTCTATCGGCATGCAGATACGGGATCTGAAAAAAGGGGTGCAGATCGTAGTAGCTACCCCCGGAAGGCTGATTGATCTTATTGAAAGAAAAGCCATTGACCTGCAGCAGATAAAATACGTGGTGCTTGATGAAGCCGATGAAATGCTGAACATGGGCTTCCAGGATGATATAGAATTCATTCTTCAGAACACGCCCAACAGGGAAAGCACCTGGCTGTTCAGCGCTACCATGCCGCCGGAGATCAGGAGAGTGAGCAAGAAATACATGGAGCAGCCGGTAGAGATTACCGTAGGTAAAGTGAATACGGCCAACAAAAATATTGATCACCAGTATTATGTTACAAGCGCCCAGCTCCGTTATGAGACGCTGAAGCGGCTGATTGATTTTAATCCGGGTATTTACGGCATTATTTTTACACGCACCAAAGCCGATGCTCAAAGCATTGCCGAAAAGCTTACCCGCGAGGGTTATGATATTGATGCGCTGCACGGCGATCTTACCCAGCAGCAGCGCGATAAGGTGATGGGCGAATTCAGGGACAAAACGCTGCAGCTCCTGATCGCAACGGATGTGGCTGCAAGAGGTATTGATGTGCAGGGGATCACCCATGTGATCAATTACGAGCTTCCCGATGATGTGGAAGTATATACCCATCGCAGCGGACGTACCGGCAGAGCAGGCAATACGGGTATATGTATGTCTATTATACATACCCGTGAAACAGGCAAGATCAGGCAGATCGAAAGAATGGTGCAGGTGCCTTTTCACAAGCTGGAAATACCTGCAGGCAAGGACGTGTGCCGGAAACAGTTCTATCATTTTATGGACAACCTGCTGCAACTGGATATAGATGATACCGGCTATGAGCCTTATATCCCCATGCTGGAAGAAAAGTTTGCCGATATATCCAAAGAGGAAATCCTCAAAAGGCTGGCAGCCCAGGAATTCAACCGTTTTCTGAAATATTACGAGAACGCGGAAGATCTCAATGCCAGGGAAAGAGTGCGTGAAATTCGCGGCAGGGAGAGCAGAACATCTTATGGGGACAGGCGGGATGGCGACCGCAGAAAGGACATGAACGGACGTGGCAGGAATTACACTACGAATGGAGGCGAGTATGCCAGGCTTTTTGTAAACCTCGGGACAAAAGACGGATTTTATAAAGCCAGTTTTTTACAATTCATTCTTGACATGAGCGATCTCCGTAAGGAAGTGCTGGGCAGGGTAGATATGAAAGAGATGAACAGTTGGATTGAAGTAGATAAAAAAGCTGCGGGGCAGATGATACGATCTATTGACGGCAAAAAATACCGTGGCAGAAGCATCAGGATGAACGATGCGGACAGCAGGAGATAATGAGTATAAAAAGAAAATATATACTAGTGTTACGTTAACCATAATGCCCGGGTGAATGGGCAATGGTGAATAGTGAATTTATTCACCATTCACAAAATGATGCGGAATATTACACCACATTATAATTAACACAGCAATATCTCAACCTTATTAGTACACAACAATTTTAAAAACATAAACTATCAAATTATATGCAAGCGGTTGAAAACAATGCCAAAGCTGCAGTGCTGGAAAAGCTGAATAAAAAACCTCTTATTATTTCCGGTCCCTGCAGTGCGGAAACAGAGACACAGGTACTGGAAACAGCCCAACGCCTGGCAAAAACAGGAAAAGTGGATATGCTCCGCGCCGGGATATGGAAACCACGCACCCGTCCCGGGAGCTTTGAAGGAATAGGCACTAAGGGACTCCCCTGGCTGCAGCAGGCAAAAAAGCTTACAGGCCTGCCTGTCACGGTAGAAGTAGCTACCGGAAAGCAGGTGGAAGACGCTTTGCATTTTGAGGTGGATATGTTGTGGATCGGCGCCCGTACCACTGTAAATCCTTTCAGCGTGCAGGAAGTAGCTGATGCGCTCCGGGGCGCGGATGTCCCTGTTTTAATAAAAAATCCTATCAACCCTGATCTCGAATTATGGACAGGAGCAGTAGAACGTGTGGCAAAGGCCGGTATTAAGAAGATCGGGCTCATACATCGCGGGTTCAGCGCCTATGGCAATACGGAATACCGTAATGCACCCATGTGGCACCTTGCCATTGAGATGAAACGCCGTAACCCCGAGCTGATCATGATCAACGATCCTTCCCATATCTGCGGGCGCAGGGATATTTTGATGGATGTGGCACAAAAGGCCATAGACCTCGACTATGACGGACTTATGATCGAAAGCCATATAGACCCCGATAATGCATGGAGCGATGCCAAGCAGCAGGTAACGCCGGAGCGCCTTGCAGAAATGCTTGATGCCATTGTATGGAGAAAAGAAGATGTTAATTCAGAGGAATTTCATGCCGCCCTGGAAAAGCTTCGCCAGCAGATCAATCACCTCGACGACGAAATGATGCAGATCCTCAGCCAGCGCATGAAGCTTGCTGAAAAGATCGGCTTATACAAGAAGGAAAACAATATTACCATCCTGCAAACATCGCGCTGGAACGAAATACTGGAGAGAGCTTTTAAAAGAGGTGAAAAGATCGGGCTGAGCAAAGAGTTCATCACTAAATATTTTGATGCCGTGCACATGGAATCTATCAATCATCAGAATAAGATCATGAATGCCTGATGCCGGGTAGCTGCATGATATAATTATACCTGAAAATGCAGGAAGGAACGCATTCTTTTATTTACATACATACAATCTGGGCAACCCGTAACAGGGAAAAGCTGTTAACCCCCATATTGCGGAAAGTGCTGTTCCCCGCCCTGATACAGTCCGCCGGCGCCGGGGGGATACAGGTTACCGGCATCAATGGTGTGGAAGATCATATACACGCGCTGGTAAAGCTGATGCCAGCGCAGAATATTGCGGAGGTGATCAGGCAGATTAAAGAGATATCTTCCGGCTGGCTGAATAACGGCAGGCTGCTGCAACAGGCTTTTGAATGGGATGGTGATTATGCCGCATATTCCGTAAGCCCTTCAACCATTGATAAATCCATAGAGTATCTGAACAGGCAGGAAGCATATCATACAACCAGGTCGCTGGACGAGGAGCTGGCGGCATTTGGCAAGATGGTTGTTCAGACGATATAGTTGTATTTCAAAGCCGCCATACGCATTTTAAAAACCAGGACTGATGCACGGCGAAGCGATCTCCACATTTACCAATTGCAGAGACTGCTTCACCACTTTGGCGACGCTTCTCTCAATTAAGCATTCTATACGTGGTTTGCAGAGACGTGCGAGAGTGTTTTATTTTTTGATGATATAGCGCTGATAAATTTTTTAAATATTTTATTTCCCAGAAAAACATACGGATGAAACCTGAAACATATCATTTTGGTAATGCGTCAACGAGGTATTATTTCGCCGGCGGCTTTTCGAAGCTTAAAGAAATTGTTTCGCCCGCATCTGCCATTATCATTACGGATGAGAACATTTTCAACGCACACCCTAAAAAATTTAAGGGCTGGAATACCATTGTTCTGAAAGCAGGAGAAGCATACAAAGTACAGGCTACTGTAGACACCGTGATTGAGCAGATGATAGCGATGGAAGCAGACCGCAAAACAACACTGGTTGGAGTAGGCGGAGGCGTGATCACCGATATGACCGGCTACGCAGCATCCATATATATGAGAGGAATTGCTTTTGGCTTTGTGCCTACATCAGTATTAGGAATGGTGGATGCCAGTATCGGGGGTAAGAACGGCATTGACGTGGGTGTATATAAAAATATGGTGGGTATAATAAGGCAACCCTCTTTCATCCTCCACGATATGCATTTCCTGAATACACTACCGCAGGCGGAATGGGAAAATGGTTTTGCGGAGATCATCAAGCATGCCTGCATCAAAGACGCCCGCATGTTTGATGAGTTGGAAGCAGGTTCGCTTAAAGCATACCAGCGAAGTAAAGCCAGGTTTTGTGACCTGGTACGCCGCAATGCGCTCATTAAAATAAAAGTGGTTCAGAAAGACCAGTTTGAGCAGGGAGACCGCAGGCTGCTGAATTTTGGTCATACGCTGGGTCATGCGCTGGAAAATCAATATGAGCTGTCGCACGGGCAGGCTATCTCCATCGGCATGACTTATGCGAGCCATATTTCTGCTGCGCTCTGCAGCTTTAAGCATGTAGAAAAAGTGGTTTCCCTCCTGAAAAAATACGGGCTTCCCACCTATGCTTCTTTCGATAAGAAAGCTGTGCTGGAAGTGCTTAAAATGGATAAAAAAAGAGTGCGTAAAGAAATGAATTATGTGCTGCTTGAAAAAATAGGGAAAGGCATCGTTCGCCCGATACCGTTGACTGAATTAGAAGAAATGATAACCGCATTATAATTATGATCGCTACTATTCAACCATCAGTGCTGTCCGGCGCCATAACAGCCCCGGCTTCCAAAAGCTCCATGCAGCGGGCATGTGCGGCAGCATTGGTTGCCCAAACAAAAGTTATCATCCGCAACCCGGGACATTCCAACGACGACAGGGCTGCTATTGAACTGATCAAAGCCATAGGCGCCAAGGTAAGCGCTGCTGCCCCGGATATGCTGGAGGTTGACAGCACTACGGTTGATCTTGGATCTCCGGGCGGAGGCACAGGCAACCTGGAAGTCAGTTGCGGTGAAAGCGGGCTGGGTATCCGGATGTTCACCCCTATCCTATCGTTGAGCAAAAATACGGTTACCATTAAAGGAGAAGGAAGCCTTGTTACACGGCCCATGGATTTCTTTGATGAAATATTGCCGGAGCTCGGGGTCTCTATTCAATCCAATGAAGGCAGGTTACCTCTTATTGTAAAAGGACCGGTAAAGCCCCGTGATATTGAAATTGACGGCTCTCTTTCTTCCCAGTTCCTTACCGGCTTATTGCTGGCGTATGCTGCGTCTGGCGCGGAAAATGTCACCATAGCAGTGAACAACCTGAAGAGCCTGCCTTATGTTGACCTTACGCTGAAAGTGATGGAGCATTTCGGGCTCAGGGTGCCGCACAATAATAACTACCGGTCTTTTCATTTTGAGCCTTCAGCAAAAAAAACCGCCCCATCCACTATAACTTATACCGTGGAAGGCGATTGGAGCGGTGCTGCATTTTTGCTGGCAGCCGGCGCTGTAGCCGGTAATATTGAGGTCATTGGCCTGGATCCCGCCTCGCCGCAGGCTGATAAAAAAATACTGGAAGCATTGAAAGATGCGGGGGCAGCTATGAGCGTAACCGATGAAAAAATTGTATTACAGCAAAGCCCACTTAAAGGATTCTCTTTTGATGCCACGCATTGCCCCGACCTGTTCCCTCCCCTTGTAGCACTGGCAGCATATTGCGAAGGACAAACGGTAATAAAGGGAGTAAGCAGGCTGGCGCATAAAGAAAGCGACCGCGGTACAACATTGAAGGAAGAATTTGGCAAGATGGGATTGAAGGTGCAACTCGATGGTGATATCATGACTATCGAAGGCGTAAAAGCATTGAAGGCATCAACAGTACATTCGCGGCACGACCACCGCATTGCAATGGCATGCGCTGTAGCTGCGCTTCGTGCCGATGGCAATGTGCTCATTGAAGATGCAGAAGCTATCAACAAATCTTACCCTGATTTTTATTCAGATATTCAAAAGCTTGGTGCAGCAGTAAAGCTGGGAGATGAATAGTCAATGGCGAATGATTTTCCTATTCACTACTCTCCATTGACCATTCACTATATTATTAATAAACATTCATTCAACAAACAGTTATGAACTCTTTCGGCAGAATATTTCGTGTGCATATTTTTGGTGAATCTCATGGAGAAAGCGTGGGACTGTGCATAGACGGGTGCCCGGCAGGGTTGCCTTTAAAGGTAGATGATTTTTTGCCAGATATTGAACGGCGGAAAGGCGGTACCCAAAAGGGCACTACTCCCCGGCAGGAATCCGATCTGCCGATATTTAAGAGTGGCATCTTCAATGATACTACCACCGGCGCTCCAATTACCATTCTGTTTGAAAATAATAATACGCGCTCCGGCGACTACCAGAAGCAGCGGGCTGTACCGCGGCCGGGCCATGCGGATTTTGTAGCTCATGAAAAATTCGGCGGGTATGAAGACTATCGTGGCGGCGGACATTTCAGCGGGCGGCTTACCGTGGCGCTTGTGGCAGCCGGGGTAATTGCCAAAAAGATCCTGGCAACAAAAAGCGTGGGTATAGCGGCGGAAATACTGGAGATCGGCGGAGAACAGGACCTGGAAAAAGGACTGCAAAAGGCCATAGATGCAAAAGACAGCATTGGCGGTATTGTAGAATGCCGTGCAGCCAATTTGCCGCTGGGATTAGGAGAACCCTTTTTCGATTCCGCGGAATCATTATTAAGCCATGCCGCATTTGCCATACCTGCTGTAAAAGGTATAGAATTCGGTACCGGCTTTGCTGCCGCCAGAATGTTTGGCAGCGACCATAATGATGCGTTGGAAAATATGAGCGGTAAAACAAGAACCAATCATGCCGGCGGTATTGTTGGCGGCATCAGCAATGGCAATGAGCTGGTTTTCCGTATCGCTGTCAAGCCTACTTCTTCCACTCCCAAAATACAGCATACGCTGAACCGGGAGACCGGAGTCACAGAAGATTTTTCAGTAAAAGGGCGGCATGACCTGTGCATAGCATTGCGGGTGCCCGTGGTGCTGGAAGCCGTGACAGCATTCGTTCTGTGCGACCTGATGTTGCTCGAACAGCGCATATCCCGTATATTGTGAATGTAAAATGATTGCCATGCCATTTATTTATCACATCGCTACTAAAGCAGACTGGGATAACGCTATAAAAAAAGGATATTACGAATCTCCTGCATTAAAAGAAGAAGGCTTCATTCATTGCTGCGAAGAACGGCAGGTACCCGACGTGCTGAGACGTTATTTTTCCGGTAAAACAAACCTCGTAAAATTACGTATAGATACAGGCAAGCTGACCAGTCAATTGATATACGACTGGTCAAATGCCATAGAAGATACCTTCCCGCATATATATGGAACCATTAACCCCGATGCCGTAACAGAGGTTACGGAAATCTAAGTGTTTTCCTTCTGATCTTCATCCTTGTTGATCTTTATCAAAGAAAACAGCAGAAAAGCCGGCACCTGATTGAGCTGTGGTAAAATACATGCGCCTGTAGCAATATATACATCTGATCATGCAGTTTTCTGTAAACCTCAACGTATTTTTACGTACCCTACTCGGGATAATACTTATCGTTCACGACCCTAAAAACACATTGTATGAAAACATTATTGATTTTAACCGGTATTATCCTAATATCCTTCCAGATTAACCGCATTTTCGTAAGCAATGCTGACGGCAGCCTTATCCGTTCAGAAGTTAAGATCCTGGATGAAAATTTCACCGGGAACACGCCGTTGCCTGCAATAGATTCTACTTACAGGGCTGCAATATCTGTAAAGAAAGGTGCTGCAACCGATGCATCTGTTGCTGTAGTTGAAAAGACTGCCAAAACTGTTGCAGCCAAAGCTGTTGCAAAAACAACGGCAAAGGCTGATCATAGTTTTGCGGTAAGCTTTTCCGCGGAAAAGAATAACAATTTTAAAATGCTTCACAAGCTGGTCAAAGAAACAAAGACATACCTGTCTTTCACTACCGTGGAATTTGATTTTAATAAATATAATGTGCTTAATACGGAAGCATTCAATGAAATTCTTCAGTATGCAGATCAACTGATGTATGATTCTTCCTTAAAAGTGAGTGTAGCAGGTTTTGCAGACAGCACAGGCAGCGCTGAATATAACGAGCAGCTCTCCTGGATGCGCGCTAATGATATTAGAAAGTATATGATTGACCTCGGTGTTAATGAAGACCAGATCATGATATCAGCCAACGGCAGTGCAGATCCTGTAGCTTCCAACGCAACTGTTGACGGGAGATCCGAGAACAGGCGCGTGGAGCTTGCTCTTTTGAAAATATAGCGTTGCGTCAAACTTGAAACCTGCAAGCCGGCAGGCTGGTGTGAGACGTGAAAGCAGCATCTCTCACGCTCACCCTTATCGTCTCAGGATAACAAACGGATATAATTCTGGGCTTCTACAATACCAGCATAGCATCACCATAACTGAAAAAGCGATATTTATCTTTTATCGCTTTTTTATACGCCTCCATAGCAAGATCATATCCTGCAAAAGCGCAGGTCATGATCAGCAGGCTGGTCTTGGGCAAATGAAAATTGGTGATCAGTGAATCGGCGATGGAGAAAGTGTATGGAGGGTGAATGAATGTATTGGTCCATCCTTCCGAAGGTTTCAGCAGCTTTTCAGCAGTGAATGAAGATTCCAGCGCCCTCATAGTGGTGGTGCCTACGGAACAGATCCTGTTGCCGTTTGTTCTCGCTTTATTTACGATAGTACATGCCTTATCTTCTATCCGGTAATATTCTGCATCCATCTTATGCTTGCTGAGGTCTTCCACTTCTATCGGCCGGAATGTGCCTAAACCTGTATGCAGGGTTACTTCCGCAAAGCGGATGCCTTTTATTTCCAGTCTTTTTATCAGCTCAATGCTAAAATGAAGCCCCGCAGTAGGCGCAGCCACAGCGCCTTCGTGCTTTGCATATACCGTCTGGTAACGTTCGCGGTCTTCTTCATCGGGCTTGCGCTTGATATATTTGGGCAACGGCGTTTCGCCGAGGGTGTTCAGCACCTGCTTGAATTCCTCATCGGTGCCGTCAAACAGGAACCGGATCGTTCTTCCGCGGGAAGTGGTATTGTCAATCACTTCAGCTACCAGTTCCTCTGCATCTCCAAAATAAAGCTTGTTACCAACCCTTATCTTCCTTGCGGGATCAACGATAACATCCCATAGCTTATTCTGATGGTTGAGCTCGCGCAGCAGGAATACCTCGATCTTTGCCCCCGTCTTTTCCTTCCTGCCGTACATGCGGGCGGGGAATACTTTGGTATTATTTACAACAAAAACATCTTTATCGTCAAAATAATCCAGCACATCGCGGAAGTGCTTGTTTTCTATATTGCCTGTGTCACGGTGCACCACCATCATACGGGCGTCTTCTCTTTTTTTGGCAGGATGTTGGGCAATAAGATTAAGCGGGAGGTCGAAACGGAATTGTGATAGTTTCATTGGAGTCTTTATTATTATTTAGCAGTCACATGAAACTTACCACCAGAGCAGCCGGAGATTTATGATATTCCACAACCTGATCTTACGGCACCAGGTTTCATGTAATTGTATCTGTGTTTGACAGCGGGCAAAGGTAAGTAAATAAATAAATCATTTATTATTATTTTTTTATCAACTGCGTATGGATGGAATGGCGGCAATAAGCTTACGGGTGTATTCCTGCTGCGGGTTGTTGTAAATTTCTTCCGCGTCGCCGGATTCTTCTATTTTTCCATTATGCATCACCAGCATCCGGTCGCTTATATAGCGCACCACCGAAAGGTCGTGGGAGATGAACAGCAATGAAAAGCCAAATGCTTTCTTCAGGTCATTCAGCAGGTTGAGCACCTGCGCCTGCACGCTTACATCAAGCGCAGATACAGACTCATCGCAAATGACAAAAGAAGGAGTTAAAGCAAGCGCCCTGGCAATGCCTATACGTTGCCGCTGGCCGCCGCTGAACTGGTGTGGGTAATGATGGTAATGCTCCGGCAGCAGCCCTACTTTTTTCAACAGGTCCATGATCATCTCAGTCCTTTCCTTTTTGCGCTCTCCTATGCCGTGTACTTTCATAGCCTCGTCTATGGCATCGCCGGCGGTAAGCCGTGGATTAAGCGAAGAAAAAGGATCCTGGAAAATGATCTGCATATCCTTCCGTTTCTTTCTCAGCTCTTCTGTCCTGAGGCTACAGATATTCTCACCATCAAAAATGATCTTTCCCGAAGCAGGCTCTATAAGCCTTAGCAGGCTTCTGCCGAGAGTGGTCTTACCACAACCGGACTCTCCTACCAGGCCCATTGTCTCTCCCCTCCTTATATCAAAGCTGACGCCATTCACCGCTCTGAAATATTCCTGCACTTTCCCGCCCGGGCTTTTCTTTACGGGAAACCATACATGCAGGTCATGCGCTTCCAGCAAAATCCCGGCATGCGCTTTTCCCGGCGAAGGGATATCGGTAGCAGGTGAATTTGGCTCCCGGGAGCCTGCAGGCATGCCCGGCAGAATGCCCGGCTCTTTTGTAATAACCGCTCCGCCGGCATCCACTTCCATAAAATCGCTTACCACCGGCAGCCTTTCGCCCCTGCGATGCAGCGAGGGTCTGCAGGCAAGCAATGCCCTGGTATAGGGGTGCCGCGGGTTTGTAAAAATGTCTTTCGTCGTCCCCTGTTCCACAATAGTGCCTTTATACATCACAATGATACGGTCGGCGATCTCTCCCACCAGCCCGAGATCATGGCTGATGAAGATCACGCTGATATTCCTTTCCGACTGAAGGTTTTTTAGCAATTGCAGTATGCTTTTTTGTACGGTAACATCGAGCGCGGTGGTGGGCTCATCCGCTATCAGCAGCACAGGCCGGCAACTGATGGCTATTGCGATCATTACCCTCTGCTTCTGACCGCCGCTAATCTCATGGGGATACCGGTAAAATATTTTTTCAGGGTCCGGCAACTGAACTTTTTTAAACAGGTCAATAGCCATCGCCTTTGCCTCTTTTTTGCTTTTTTGCTGATGAAGGATAATGGTTTCGGCTACCTGGTCGCCGCAGGTAAACAAAGGGTTAAGCGAAGTCATCGGCTCCTGGAATACCATCGAGATCTTGTTGCCGCGAAGCTTTCTCAATGCAGAAGCCGGCTGCCGCAGGATATCGCCACCACAGCTGCTGTCTGCAAACAGTATTTTGCCGCTTTTATATTTTGCAGGCGGTGTATCAAGAAGCCGGAGCACGGATAATGAAGTTACAGATTTCCCCGAGCCCGACTCGCCCACTATCGCCACCACTTCCCCTTCCTGCACCCAAAAGGAAATGTCTTTCAGCGCATGGCTGATACCCTGATCAGACACGAAATCAATGCTCAATTTTTCAACAGATAAAAGATGTTCAGGCAAAATAGCTGGCTTTAACTTTTAGGCGATATAATGATCGTCAGCCCAATGTAGTACAAAAGTTTAATACATAAAATAATCGGGCGCATTGGGTGTATTTCAATTTTTCGCAAGCAGAAATGTGCAACGGATTGGAATCCGTTGGAACAAAATGCAGGTGCCGGGGCGATCGCCATGGTACGTGTCTCACGTATCATCGCCAGAGAATGGTGCCGGCTATGCACATGAACGGAGCGCTATATGTATGGCAGCAGCAGGCTGGGCAACATTTCGGAGAACAGGGATATGAGCGTAAACCGCCTGACACCCGATAACAGCAATGCCAATCTGGGTACGGCATATTTAACTACCTTTACCCGCGGCAGGAAGTTCTTTGAAGTCTCTAATCACCTGGGCACGGTGATGACCATACTGAACGACAGGCACACGCCAAAAACCAGCGGCGGGGTGGTGACCGGCTACAGCGCAGTGATGCAGTTTGCGGCTGACTATACACCCTTTGGCATGGAGAGTCCCAATATTCCGCGAGCGTATCATTCTTTATTTTGTCATTACCTTAATAATAGCTGAAACCTACCAAATACTGTGCAATAGTGTCTTCTTTAGCTGCAAATGGTTTTAAAAGCCCAATAGTAATTTTAATTGTTTCGCTTACATGAAATTCACTAATCAGCAGGAACAAAGGAATATTTCTGATGCACCGATTGCTGACTCCAGCTATCCGTATAATCTTCCTCCATTTTTAAAGAATGATCAGTTAATTCTGTAATCGTGACTTCACTGTCCTTCCCTTCATTTGTGTATATAAAAGTGTTGGCTTTTGATGGATGCCATTTCCATGTACAGCTATGCACATTATAGACTGTGTCCAGGTGGAAAGTCTTTACATAATATGTTCCTGATTTGGTAAACAACAGGTGCAAATGAGTATCTCCAAATCCTCCATAAAAACCGAAAGTGGCGGGTCCTCTGTCTGTGGCGGTAATGTCCCATTTTTTACAAATCAATGCGGTTTCGGATGTTTCGGGTATCACCGGTGCCTTTGTTGTAACAACCGTATATGATCCCCAGCCGTCTGAAGATATATTAAAGCTCAGAGATGTTTCTCCTGTAAATTTAATGTCCGTGATGATCCCTAACTGATACAAATTAATTGTAGTAGAATCGTTAATTTCAATCTTTCCACTATACATCTCTCCATTATTTAGCGTAACAATATAGGTGCTGTCGCTCAAAAATTCCAGCGATACCAGTGTTTTTTCTTCCTGTATTTTGCCCGACGTTTTAGGCGCAGATATTCTGCTGGCAGGGGCATTTATATTCCATTTGCCCTGAATGGACTCAAATAATGTTGGCTGCGGGTCCGGATCAGGAGTTGGCGTTGGTTCAGGCGCATAATCTTTTGTGCATGAGACCGTCATTAATAAAGAGAAAAGCAATGCCGTAAATGAGTAGAATTTCATAAGAATAGTTTTATTAAGAAATTGAAATGATCGGATAGTATTTAAACGACCGCAATCTAAACGAATTGTACTGCGAAAAAGTTTTCGGTGAATAGCCGGAATATCCTCCTGAAAGGATTTGCTTTAAGTGTTTCTTCTTAACGAAATGCCGGGAATTAACATCCCGGCAGAAGCAGAATGCTAATTTATCTTTTCTGGATCATTGTCAACAACCATAGTGTATGGCTTACGATGCTAATAGAATTTAAGAGATTATCCACGGATAAATACTTCCAACAGGTTTTATTTTGCGGAATAATATTAACTTGGCAGCAGATACTAAAGCATGTCTGCCAAACGAACTCTATATTTCGGCGCAACCTTATATTTGCTGAACCTTATATTTGGAATTCCCTCCGATGCGGCAGGGCAATCTCAATTCTGCAAACAGCCACCATCCCTGGGCGTGCAGGTGTCGTTTCATGATTTTAGGCATATAGATGGGCAAAATACTTTTCGTGGATTTAATAATCTATCTTCGCCGCCACGTCTCCGCATAGGTAAAAGTTGAGGATAAGTACTAAGTTGACGGGACGTGGCGAATAAACAAACACAACGTCCTGTCTTTGCACAAGGCCAATGAGAGACGTCGTGGCGAAGGAAGAGGTTACTTGATATTGTAAGCGTGTACTGAACGGCAGGAAAAGTAATTTCGAGGCACAGGTCGGGAGACCTGCGCCAGAGCCCTGCAGGGCTGGCTCAAGGGCTTCAACAGCACCAGGGTGAACGGACCCGCTTATGATATAGGCGAAGACAGCGATGGACCGCGCAGCTTTGTGGCTGCCGACGAAGTGGGGCTGACCCTGCATTATTTCTATGGAGATTATAATCCCATTAATTACGACAAGCGCCCCTTTGCCGAGCCCCAGCCCTATTTCCCCGCCGGGGCTTACCACCCGCTGTACAACGGCAATATCAGCAGCATGACCCACAGCATACCTGCAAGGTTTTACTACCAGCTATACAACTACCGCTACGACCAGCTCAACCGCCTGCTGGAAATGGATATGTACAGAGGGCTCAACACCAGCAATACCTGGTCTGCTATCTCTGCCAGCAACCTGTACAAAGAGCGCTACAGCTACGATGCCAACGGCAATATCACCCATGCGCTGCGCAACGGAAACCTCAGCGCCAACCCGCTGATGGACAGCCTTACTTATTTTTATACGCCCGGAACCAACCAGCTGGATTATGTGCGGGACAAAAATAACGGCAGCACGGCGCACAGCGGCAACTACGGCGCTGATGTGGACATCAAAGACCAGGCGGCTGCCAACTACAGCTATGATGCCGGCGGCAACCTGCAGTACGACCGCTTCAGCGGCATTGACTCCATTACCTGGAATGTATATGGCAAGATGCAGCGGATGTACAAGAAGGATATCCCTGCATTATCCAGCGCCACCCTGCTGCACAACTATTATGATCCTTCAGGAGAAAAGGTGGGAAAAGCTACCATCTACGGCAGCAATACTTCGGTATATAATATCTATACCTGGTATGTGCGCGATGCACAGGGCAATGTGATGGCGGTGTACCAGACCTCGGGCAGCAATATTGCCACCACGCCGCTGATACTGCTGGAGCGCTATATGTATGGCAGCAGCAGGCTGGGCAGCATTTCGGAGAACAGGGATATGAGCGTAAACCGCCTGACACCCGATAACAGCAATGCCAATCTGGGTACGGCATATTTAACTACCTTTACCCGCGGCAGGAAGTTCTTTGAAGTCTCTAATCACCTGGGCACGGTGATGACCATACTGAACGACAGGCACACGCCAAAAACCAGCGGCGGGGTGGTGACCGGCTACAGCGCAGTGATGCAGTTTGCGGCTGACTATACACCCTTTGGCATGGAGATGCCGGGAAGAGCCTACGGCAGCAGCACCTCGCCTTTATACCGCTATAAGTTCAACGGAAAGGAAAGGATCTACGAGATCAACGGAAGATATCACCAGTATGACTATGGAATGAGGATATACGATGACAGGCTGGGGAGGTTCTTTAGTGTTGATCCACTGACTTCATCATATCCTTACTATACACCGTATCAATTTGCGGGTAATACTCCCATCCAAGCAATAGATTTAGACGGATTGGAGGAATGGGTTGTTACCAGGTGGTATGATAAAGATCAGAATGTTGCCAAGATTAGAATATTTACAGTTGTTGATAATAAAAACAAGGCTAATCATGTTAATCTTCATTTTAAGAACAAAGGAGATGAATTAGCGAAAGGCAATAAGGTTCTTTATCTTAATTTAAATGCTGGTACTGACAAGGTCTTTTCGCCTCCGACTTTTGGAAACGCTCTAAGTAAAGAAGAACGGGAATTATTTGAGTCAAATAAAAAAAATACAACTTCCGATGATGCTAATTATTGGACGTTAGCTCCTGGCTATAAGAATTATAGAACAGCCGAATATGATAATTTAAATGCAAAGTTCACGGAGTATAATGCATTTGGGCAATTCAAGGTTACACCTCCCCAAAAACCAGAGGCCATTAAGGAAACTAATAATTATGGAAGTTCAATTGATTTTTGGCCTAGTACAGCTTCTACTAAGGGAAGTGTACAATCAGAGGTAAATAGCATACTTGGTTTGGTTAAAGGAAAATCGGATTATAGTATTACAATATTGGGAAATTTTAATGGTGCTGCTAATGAAAGTTTTAATACAAAAGCAAATATTCTTTCTAGAGCAAATGGGTATAAGACATATGGAGATTTGGCATTGGCGCGAGCGAATGAAATTAAGGGTTTATTAATAGATGCCGGGGTAGATGCCTCAAAAATTAAAACACAATTAGGCAATCCTCAAGGAGGGATGAATGCGAATTATATAATAACTACAGAAACGGAAAAGAAGTAACAAATGATGTCATGCAGAAAGATAGCTATCAGTGTTTTAGTAATAGCCATAGCTACAGGCTGTACCTATAAAAAGGTAGATTCTTCGATGAATGAATCTGAGATTTTACAAATACATCTAAAAGAGTTCGATTTATACTTTCTTCCCGACAGTTGCAAAGGTAATTTAAGTATAGAAACGGGCGTAGATAAGGGGCGATTAGAAATTAGTTTACTTGATTGCAAAGGTCAGCTAAATCTAAAGTTATTTGATAGTACAAATAATTTGGTTTTGAAAGGTCAGTACTTAAATTCTCTTGATACTCTCAAAAAATATTCGGTTGGCAAATCTGCTATTGATGGGGCTAAACAACTAGGCTTAATGAAATATTTCGAACCCTTGGCAAATGGTGAATGGGTTTACTATAAAGCAGGTATAGTTGATACCATTATTCATTATAAAAAAGGATTAAAGATTGAGATGTAAAAGAATAATATATCTCCATATAGTGCAAGCATATGAACTACAGATATAAGCAAAGTTAAAAATAGTCAAGAACCAGGTGCAAGCGTCTCGCTTGTACCGATAAAACCAATTAAACCATCCAATATGCAAAAGATAATCTTCATGAGTGTATTGCTGATAAGTATAACAGCCGCAGCGCAGCAAACTAAAACCGATACAACGAGGCAGCAGGCAGACAGTTCATCTAAAGCGTTATTGGATGCATACGGCGGCAGGATAACGTACAAACAGATGATGGACACAACGGGTAAATCGAAGATGATGCAGGACTATGGGATGCGTATATATGATCCGCGTATAGGTCGTTATATACCACCAGACCCTAACCAAAGTGCAATAGCTAACCCGTATGCGTACCCGAAAAAGCAACCGGTAAAGAGAGCACAAAAAAAACAATAAAAGTAAGAGCCGCTGAGAGATCAGCGGTTTTTTAATTACCTGAACGCCTGTTTGGTTTTAAAATTCTGGATGTAGGTATCAATGACGTTGAACAGGACGTTTTTGGTATCGGCATCCCACTCCTGGCGCAGGTCTCCCGACCACAAGTGTTCGAAACCTTTGAGGTGCTTAAATTTGCTCACTCCTGGCGCAGGTCTCCCGAGGTAACTATATACGTGTTAGACCATGTAAGCTAATAAAGCAAAAAGAGGTCATTTTACCTCTTTTTTATATCAAATCTTTAATGTCTATTTCAAGCGCTGTAGCTATCCTTCGCAACGTAAGCACATAACAATTCTTTTGCCCTACTTCTATTCTCCAAAATGAACCGGGGTCTAATTGGCACAAGAGGGCGAGTTGTTTTTGTGATAGCTTTTTTGATTCTCTTTTGGCTTTTATTTTTGCGCCCATTTGCTTTAAGAATATTCCGTTACTCATTATTTACCGATTAATGCTTTATATTTTAATGAACCGTTACAGTTAGCTAATGCAGCTGCGAAACGTTCATCCTGAAATAATTCACGATTATTATACCTGAATGCTGATTCGTTGCAATATCGTTGTAAATGTTTTGGGCTTACCGAATGGTGAATGCCGTCTATTTGCTTTTTTAAGATATTCCAGTATCCTTCAACAGTATTAGTGTGAACAAGTATATTTTCTTTACGAACATATTCCTTCTCACGGTGGTTTACCTTCTTGTGATTGTACTTTTGACCAACTTTGTTATAAGCATGATGTTCGTCTGTTACCATAATGCTACCAGTAGCAACAAATTGTTCAATCGCTTCACCTACATTTTCAATATTAGTTTGCGATATAACCTTAGTTCTTATCTTACCTTGACGTTGTACAGCGCCTAATACCATAGCTTTATTACCAGTGCCGCCCTTTACCTTTCTTTTGCTGGCATGTTTATTTGATTCGCTGCCACCTACATAAGTTTCATCAATCTCAACAATACCCTCTAATAATTCAGAGGCTTTCTCTGTCAGCATTTCACGTATACGATGATTTAAATGCCATGCTGTTTTTTGTGTCACACCTAACCAGCTTGCTAACTGCAAGCTGCTAATTCCTTTACTGTGAACTGATAAAATGTAAGTAGCCAAGAACCATTTAGTTAAAGGAATTTTTGTGTTTTCATAAATAGTGCCAACTGTTACAGAAAACTTGCTTCTGCATTCTTTTTCCCGGCATTTAAATATTCTGCCATTAGGGAAACGATGAACATTGATAGACCCACAGAAAGGGCAAGCAGGTGTCCCATTCCAGCGCTGAACTTCTAAATACTCACGACATTTTTCTTCGCTGCTAAATTCTTTCTGAAAGTCTAATATGTTTTTGAATGTTTTCATTATTTTTATTTGTCTTAGATAAAGGTAGGATAATTATTTGGTAAGGCCAAATAATATTTTGTAATTTTGGGCTATCATTAGATAAGACAATGAACTTAAAAAAAGTTTATAAAATATTTCCACTAGAAAAGTCCTGTATTGATTTTCTTGAAAGAGTCGTATGGAATAATGTACCTACGTGTCCTTACTGTAACTCTACCAATTCGGTTAAGTTAAATACAGGTTATAGGTATCACTGCAATAACTGCAATACTAGCTTCAGCGTAACAGTAAATACCGTTTTTCACAAGACTAAGATTCCACTTCAAAAGTGGTTTTATATAATTTACTTGAAGGAGATTGGCAGGTTAGATGTCCCTGTAAGATCATTTGGAAAAGAGATAGAGGTCACAAAAGATACGGCTAATAGGATTATTAATAGAGTAAACAATTTCTACTCAAATAGTCGAGATTTATTTACCGCCATATATTCAAAAATTTCAAATTATGAGTAAAGTATTAGAAGCAAAATTTGGCGCTCCAGATAAGCCATTAAAGGTTGGCGATATTGAATTACAGTGCTATGTACTTAATGACGAGAAGAGGGTTTTGGTACAAAGAGGGTTGCAGAGCGGGTTAGGGATGTCTACAGGTGGGGGAACGGGAGGTGCGCAGAGAATCATACAATTTATAGATACAAAATCAATTAGTCCATTCATTACCAATGAATTAAGGTCGCGCATAAATAAGCCCATAAAATTTTCAACTCCTAGTGGTGCAATAGCTCACGGGTATGAGGCGACAATTTTAATAGACATTTGCGATGCTATAATCGAATCTCGAAAACAGGGTCTTTTGCATAAATATCAAACGCATATTGCAGAAAGAGCGGAAATGTTACTAAGGGCCTTTGCAAAAACAGGTATAATAGCATTGGTAGACGAGGCCACCGGATACCAAGAGGTTAGAGAAAAGGATGCGCTAAAGAAATTTTTAGAAAAATTTTTAATTGAAGAGAAAGGTAAATGGGTTAAGACTTTCCCTGATGAATTTTTTGAAATAATATTCAAGATGAAAGGGTGGACGTGGTATTATGCAAACAGTGGCAAGAAGCCGCAAGTTATGGGTCATTACATAAATGATTTTGTTTACTCCAGAATTGGACCAACAGTATTAGATGAATTAAGGGTAAGAAATCCAAAAGATGAAAAGGGCAATCGAAAAGGTAAACATACACAGTGGTTAACTGTCGATTATGGTCACCCAAAATTAAAAGAACACTTAAATATTTTAATAGCTCTCGGGAAGGCATCTGGGTACAATTGGAATAATTTTAAAAGGCTTGTGCAAAGAGCATTGCCCAAAATTGGAAGCCCCATAGAAATTGATTTTACTGATGAGGATGAAGTAGAATAAAAAAAGAGGCTTTACGCCTCATTTAAAATAGTTGTGTCTCACGCAACAGGAAAGAACGGTATCACTACATGTACCGTGAATCTATTACACCAGCCATCTCATAAGTGGTTTCTCATTAGACGCAAGTGATGTAGAAGAATTTCCTTTTATAAAGATACGAAAAAACGTAATTTTAAACTATATGGCAAAAGTTAAAAAAAAATCAGCTAAAGAGGCGTCTAACATATTTCACAATATAATGGCAGCAGCAGTGAAAGGCAATCCAAAGCCAAAAAAGAAAGCTGCTAAAAAGAAGTAGTAAAAAGTTAAGCCTGCATAATGCAGGCTTTTTTATTTCGCACATGGTCTAACACGTATATAGTTACCTCTCCCGACCTGTGCCTTGTCATTACTTTTTTTACCGGTGTGAGTGTAGTTAATTCAGAGATCAATACAGAAAACAGGTATATTGCATTAAAGCAAACCGTGAGCACCAAATATAAGTTTACGGATATGACTGCAACCTATTTTGCGACATCAACAGTGGTTGATTGGATAGATGTGTTTACGAGGGAAGATTACAAAACAATATTGCTGGATAGTTTCCGGCATTGCCGGCAAAACCAGGGCTTGCAGATCCACGCCTGGGTATTAATGACCAATCATTTTCACCTAATTTATTCCTGCATTAATGGAAATGAACCGGGTATGGTGTTGAAAAATATCAAAAGCTTCACTGCATTGAAAATAATTGATGCGATCATAAAGAATCCCAAAGAGAGCAGGAAGAACTGGATGCTGAGCATTTTTGAAGAAAACGGTCTGGCAAAGAAAACGAACTATCATTATCAGTTCTGGCAACATGAAAATCATCCTGTACTTCTGGAAGATCATAGTATGTTGGAGCAAAGAATGACCTATGTTCATGAAAATCCGGTACGCGCCGGTTTTGTATCGTTGCCGGAGCAATGGTTATATAGCAGTGCCGTTGATTATTATATAAAGGACGGTAAGGGGTTACTTGATATTGTAAGCGTGTACTGAACGGCAGGAAAAGTAATTTCGAGGCACAGGTCGGGAGACCTGCGCCAGAGCCGAGTTGAGGATAAGTACTAAGTTGACGGGACGTGGCGAATAAACAATGTTAAAATACCTCTATTTAAAGCTATGCATTTATTCTTTTTGCATCAAAAAAATACTAATTGAAAATAAATGCAAACACTTAATTATTTGGCAATAATATAAAACGATAACCGTTTTAAGATATCATAGTAGTGGGTTTATTATAAATAATTTACTTCATTAGCCTAAAACACCCTTATATGTTTTTGATTTTTCTATCATAACTATTTGATAAATAAATTAATAATATATATAAATCATACTTATGAAAACAATGAAATTATTTATTATAACCATCTTATTCGCAATAGACAGTTATAGCCAATCGGGTACCGCAGGAAAACCTTTTACTTCATTAACGCAGGCTGCTTCGGTAACATCTGCAGGTATCTATTATTTTAATTTAGGAGGAACCACATTCAATACTTATGTTAATAATGCCGGTTGGGTTCAGGTAGCTATTGACTTTGGCGGAAAATCGGGTAATCTACCGACCGGGACATCACTTAACACAACCACACGTGGCATCCTGTCGTCAAGTGTACTGGCAAAGCTTACCGAAGCTTTTATTGTAAGAATAAGCTCCAGCTCAGGATCTATAGATATTACAAGTACGAATGCAACTATTGTATCACGCCTGTTACATAATACAACTTTGCATCAAGGGAAAAATGATACTACAATAAGTAAAAGCTGGGTGGGAACCGGTGCCAGTCATATGGGGGGTACTTCTAAAGTAAGCTGTATAACATCTTCAGGAAATACACTTCCTCAAAATATTATACACCCCTGTGGAGATAACACCGGCAACCACTGGATACCGAGTATAGGTATGCATACCGAATTAGCGTCGGGCCCGGAGATCCCAAGTACTGTCTACTTTCAGCTTTGGGTACGGTCTTCAGCAATACTTCCTGTTAAACTATTATCATTTAATGCAGGCATTTTATCAAACAAACAAATATCACTTGACTGGGCAACTGCAACAGAATTCAATAATAACTATTTTACTATTGAGCGTTCAATTAATGGTTCAAATTGGGAGGCCGTTACTGTAATCAAAGGTGCAGGCAACTCAGTTAACGAGTTAAAGTACAATACAATTGATAAAACCCCTTACGCTGGGGTTTCATATTACAGGCTGAAGCAAACTGATATCGATGGGAAAATTTTTTACTCACAGGTACGCAAAATACAATTGCAGGAAAATATCGGAACGGTGATAACTGCTTTTCCAAACCCAACATACGACAAGTCTCTGATTAAAGGAAATACAGAACTCGGACCGATACACATATTTAACCTATTAGGAGAAGATATAAGCTCGAGAGTAAAAATCATCAGGAAAGATAAGATGCATGCGGAAATTTATCTGGGGCCGTTAAAAACCGGTATCTACATAGTGGCTGCAAACAGTAAAGTATTAAAAATTTGCCGGCTATAGCAAGAGACAACATAAAAATAATGCGTGATGAATACGCAATCATACAACGTGAACGGCATCATATATAATAATACGATTGAACAGCGCTGCAAACCTTATATAGGTATAGGTTTATCTACCTGTTGGTCATCCCGAATTAAATAGTTAACCCTCAAAAAGTCAATTT
This sequence comes from uncultured Terrimonas sp., assembly GCA_964461595.1. GTDB lineage: Bacteria > Bacteroidota > Bacteroidia > Chitinophagales > Chitinophagaceae > Agriterribacter. Next base: position 44,215 of record CAYWVB010000021.1, read on the forward strand.
CGAAATTTGGGGCATAAAAATCCGGTAAACTGTTTTAGTACATCAAACAATAGTTGCCAACAGTATATTGCCTCTGTACGCCAGAGGTTCATGACTCGCTTTTCTTCGCCGCCACGTCTCCGTATAGGTAAAAGTTGAGAGTAAATACCAAGTTGACGGGACGTGGCGGACAAACACAACGTCCTGTCTTTGCACAAGGCCAACGAGAGACGTTGTGGCGAAGGAAATGTGCCGTTGATTATTATATAAAGGACGGTAAGGGGTTACTTATCTTCGCCGCCACGTCTCCGCATAGGTAAAAGTTGAGGATAAGTACTAAGTTGACGGGATGTGGCGAATAAACAAACACAACGTCCTGTCTTTGCACAAGGCCAACGAGAGACGTTGTGGCGAAGGAAATGTAAAAGGACGGTAAGGGGTTACTTGATATTGTAAGCGTGTATTAAACGGCAGGAAAAGTAATTTCGAGGCACAGGTCAGGAGCCAGAGCCGGATTACATAGAATAAAAAAAAGAGAATAAACGTTCTAATATTTTTTGTAAAAACCTTTAAAACAATAAATTGCACTCATTAACCTCACTAAACTCTGAAATATGAAAGAACGTCAACCCTTTTGTGTAATTATGTGCCTGCTGTTCACAAGCCTTACGCATGCCCAGGAACCGATGTCATCATACACCTTTACCCAAAAGTTTTTAACCCAGCCTGTAACCCGTTATTCTTTCCGGGAAAATTCATCAACTAATTATAACGAGAAGAAATATATAAGGTTCAAAAGAATGCGGAATACCGGTATCGTACTTACCACTGCAGGAGCAGGCTTATTGGCAACGGGTGTCGTACTGATTTCTTCCGGGAGCAAAGAAGACAACGACTATAATTATGATGGCTCACAATTGACGCCGGGTGATCGTAAAGTCCTTGGCGGCATTATTTGTGTCGTGCTCGGGCTTGGAATGGAAGGTGGAGGTATTCCACTATGGGCGATAGGCAGCAGAAAAATGAAACAATACGGCAACAGCCTGCGGCTTAAGTCTTCAAAAAATGGACTGGCGCTGGCATATTCATTCTGACATGAAGTAAGAAATTAATCCTGGCATAATTGCATCGTGAGAAACATGCCGGAGGTTAGGAACCTCACTTCCCTCCCTGCTCCAAGTAGGCAGCTACATCAGACAGCTGCTGTGCAGAGAGACCGGTTACGGAAGGTTCGGGCATCAGGCTTTTTTCCTGCTTTTTGCGTGTGGTAATTTTATCAACTGCTATATTATGCTGCTGCCCCGAAACATCTTTAATGGTAACAGATTGCTTGTTCTCACTGACAATGAACCCGAAGTATGATGCGCCGTCGCCGGTATTAATCAGCCATGGCTCATATCCCATGAGGATGGCGGCGCTCGGGTTGATGATAGCATCCAGCAAAGCAGTTTTGTCAAATTTTTTTCCTATAGCTGTAAGCTCCGGGCCGATATCATTTCCTGCCTTGCCAATACGGTGGCAGGTGGCGCAATACGTCGTAAATACTTTTTTCCCCGCGGCGGCATCACCGCGCAAAGCAGCCACATCGCCGATGCTGAATGCGCCCTGCACCCCCGGCTGCCGGAAATATTTTCCTGCCTGCACCCGTACGGCAAGGTCGGGATTGCTGAATATTTTCTCTTCTATCACAGGCAACAATGCTTCCGGCAACTTATGTTCTGCTGCCAGGCCGATAAGCATCTGCCCTCCAACAGAATCACGCGCCATCTCCACCGCCCGCCGCTTACGGGCTTCCATTGCAAGATGCTCATCAAGCATTCCATGCATCTTTACTTTCATGGCGGCAAGCTTTCGCTGGTAACCGGTGTTAACGGCTGCTTTATCCCAATCCAGCAGGTCATACCAGTCGTTGCCCTGGCGGAATGCCAGCCAGTAAGCTGCTGTTTCCGCTACATCAGGCAGCTTGCTCCTGCTTAAAGAAAGCATCGCTTCCGCTGCCTTTTTATCTTTTATAAACCCGATAGCCGTAATGGCTTTTTTTCTTGCTGCGGTATCCAGGGAAGAGCTTTCCGCACGCAGCACCAGGTCGTTAAGGGCAGCTACAGGATGAAGCTCCCACGCAATATCACTCATCTTTGAATTCCACTTATCCGGACTTTCCCCCCCGGCCATCAGCTGCACAATTTCCGGGTACAATTGCTCTTCGTGACCGGCGCATGCCGCTGCTACAGCATTCAGGTACCACTTATCATCACCATCATATTGTTTGATAAGTTCTATCAATACGGGCTTAGCCTTATCGAACGGAATATCCCTGAGGGCAACGGCAACTTCCCTGCGCACCAGCGATGACGGATCGTGCTGCAACTGCAGCGCATAAGGCATTATATCAGGAACGGATATGCGCAGTGCTTTAAAAGCCGTGGCGCGCACCATATCGTTATCACTTTTCAGCAATGCTCCCGTTTCAGCAATACCTTTAGCTCCAAGCTGCGCCAGCAGCCATATAGCCCTTGCCTGTATATAGGGATTAGCATCTTTCAATAATGCTTTTACCGGTGCTGCTACCACTTCTCCCTGTTGCTTCAGCGCTTCAAATGCGAGATACCGTACATTCACGGCAGGATTGCGGAGCGCTTCAATTTGTCCTTTGATATTGCTGAGGTCAATAGCAGGTACAGTAAGTGTTTTATTTTTGGGGGCAATGCGGTATATCCTGCCAAAACCGGTTGTATCTTTCATCTGGTGTCCTCCTACTACGGGATCATACCAGTCTGCAACATATATGGCACCATCGGTTCCTATAGCTACATCGCTGGGGCGGAACCACTTTTCGGTGTGTGTATTGGCGGCGCTGTCATTCCATACATACATCGGGTTGTCGCTGCTGAGCGAAGTAATAAAATTAGTTCTTTCGCCGGGGACAAATCCCGATTTTTCCCGCCGGGGATGATAGCCGAAAATGACATTCCTGCCGGCGTCGGCACTAAGCAGCATGCCGCGATAGGCTTTGCCCAAAGCATCGCCTTCATTCACCACAATACCCGTTGGCGCTCCTGCCCCACTCCTGTCGCCAACAGGCATGATGCCGGGATCCTGCTGGTGCCAGTGTGCCGTAAATATATCCTGGTCGGGCCGCTGGTCAGCCTGCCATGTCCTGGTGCCATCGGTGCTGAAATAACCTGCATTGCCGCCCTCCGCCAGCCACGAAGTGCGGCAGGCAGCCACTTCATCATCATTGTCATTCTGCCACATGTTACCATAAGAGTCCATCGTCAGCTCATAGGCATTCCTGAAATTATGACCCAGCACTTTTAAACCCGTACCATCCGGGTGAAGACCTAAAGCAAGCCCTCCTACCCACACGCGGCCGTCATCACTCTTCATATTGCCTTCATTCTTTTTATTATAGGGTGTTCCTCCTGCATATACGCTGCCTGCACGCAACGTCCACCCGCTTTTGTCGGTTACAATGTGCGGCCCGGCATTGCCGGTATTAAAATACCAGTTGCCATCGGGACCTCCCAATAATGCATGCAGCGAATGGTCATGATCTTTGCCGCCAAAGCCGGTGAGCAGTATTTCTTTTTTATCCGGTATGTCATCCCCGTTTTCATCAGTATATATTATAAGGTTGGGTGCGCAGGATACGATCACCTTATTGCCGATTACCGCTATGCCAAGCGGAGAGACAAGGCTGGTATCCTGAACAAACAGTTTTGCAGTATCGGCAATGCCATCCTTATCAGTATCCTCCAGGATCATTACACGATCGCCCTTGGGATGATGAAAAAACTTTGCGGGATCATTATTAAAATTCCTGTAGTTCACCGCTTCGGTTACCCACACTCTCCCCTTCGCATCTATGTCAATATTAGTAGGGTTGTAAAACATCGGGGATTCGGCCCATAAAGTAGCTTCAAGATCATCGGGCAGGTAGAATGGGATATCTGTTCTGGCTTTTTGACCGGGAGAAGAACAGCCGCAAAGAAAAAACAGCAATACAGGTAAGGTTACGGAGGCAATCGGAAAAGATCTCATCTATAGAAAAGTTTGCGTAAGTAAGCAAGGTTATGACGGTAGCTTTCCACAATACCGGTTCCTTTGGGCAAAGCGCCTTCAATCTGCATCCAGTGATCGCCCCTGTATCCTGTATCATACACAGCTTTTGCAACCTCAGCCCAGTTGACGGTTCCCTTATCCAGCAGGTATCCATTCTCCTTCATGTGGAGCTCGCATATATTGCCGGGTCCGAGCTTAATAAATTCCTTTACCGTATCATGGCCGGCATCAGCCGTATTACGGAAATCATAATATACTTTCAGGTTTTTTGAACCTACTTTGTGCATGATATCAAGGTGTTCCGCAGCATCGAGATAAGACTCAATACCCAGCGTTATACCGGCAGCTTCTGCCGCAGGCATTACCGCACCCAGGTGTTTCACGGCAATAGATTTTCGTGCATCATCATTGCGCAGATCACTGGCATTGAAAAATGCAAGCAGTACCACTTTAACATCCAGATTTTTTGCAGTTGTAATAGTATCTTTTATCCATTCCACGGTATGCTCACTCTCATGGAATGGCACCCGGTTAAACAATCCCATTGCCAGGCTTGATATAGCGATGCCGGACGCTGCTGCAGCTTTCTTATAAGCTGCCTGCACTTCCGGCTGCCTTATATGGAGCCCGTTCTCGGCAGATCCCATATCTACCATTATGCCGTCTACCCCTACGGCTTTGGCAACATCAAATGCTTCTATATTACTGCCCTTACCGAGCGACCAGTCGCATGCTCCTATTTTAAAGCTGCTTCTCATAGCCGACGAAGCAGCCATCAGTGTTTTAAAAACACCGGTATGCATGAGCGATGAAAGAAGAAGAGATTTTTTTAAAAGCAAACGTCTTGAAAGCATAGTGTGGCTTTTGAATAAGCAGTCAGGCTTCAGCAGTCAGCTATCAGGTTTCAGGGAGTAAGCTGATAGCTGATACCTATTCCCTGCGAATAAATATATCAAAATTTTGTGGGTTTTGTAAACTTGCAGAAAATATTGTTTTGATGGCAACGCAAATAAAATGTCCCAATTGCAATCATGTTTTCCAGATGGAAGATGCAGTTGCGGAAGCATATAAGAAGGAGCTCCGTGAAAAGATGAAAGAGCATATCAGCAAGCTGACCGGGGATTTCCAGAAAAAGGAGGATGAGCTGGCTAAGAAAGAGCAGGCGCTGCTGCAACTGGCACAGCAACGGGAAATGGAATATGCAGGAAAGCTGGCAGAAGAGAAATTAAAGCTCCAGCAATCGCTGGAAGAAAACTTACGTAAAAGCATCCACGCAGATTTTGAAAACCAGTTGCGCCTGTTGCAGCAGGCGAATAAAGACAATGAGGTAAAGCTGCAGGATGCAAGGGCAAAGCAACTGGAATACCTGAGAAAAGAGCAGGAGCTCAAAAACAGGGAGCAGGAAATGGAGATCCAGGTACAGAAGACCCTGCTGGCGGAAAGAGAGAAAATCGCTGATGAAGTGCGCAAGCTGGAAGAGCAGAAAATAAGCGCCCGTGAAACGGAATACCAGCTCAGGATGAAAGAAATGGAAAAACAACTGGAAGACCAGAAAAAGCTGGTAGACCAGATGAAGCGAAAGGCAGAGCAGGGGTCTATGCAAATGCAGGGAGAAGTACAGGAATTATTAATAGAGGACCTGCTTCGCAACAGCTTTCCTTTTGACCAGGTGGCTGAAGTGGGTAAAGGCTCAAAAGGTGCAGACTGCGTCCAGGTGGTGCGCAACCAGTTTGGCCAGGAATGCGGGAAAATTATATACGAAAGCAAGCGAACCCAGCATTTTTCTGCAGACTGGATTGAAAAGCTGAAAGCGGATATGCGGGCAACGGGTGCAGATATTGCCGTGATCGTTACCCAGTCAATGCCCAGGGATATGGAGCAGTTTGGGGAAAAGGAAGGCGTATGGATATGCAGCTTCAGCGAAGTAAGAGCATTGGCGCATATTTTGCGGGATGGTATTATCAAAATATACCAGGCTGCAAAATCGCAGGAAAACAGGGGCGACAAGATGCACCTGCTCTATAATTATCTCACGGGCAACGAGTTTGCCGGGCAATGGAAGGCCATAAGGGAAGGATTCCTGTCTATGAAGCTCTCCATCCAGAAAGAGCGGGATGCCATGGAAAAAATATGGAAATCGCGTGAAAAGCATTTGGAAAAAGTTTTGTTAAATGCGGCGCATATCCGCGGTTCCATCGAAGGAATAGCCGGGCAGGACTCTATAGACCTGAATTTGCTGGATGATGAGGATAAAGATAATTTATTGGGCAACTGATACGTTATACTTTACAGAGGCTACTGAATGTTTATCTGGGTAATTGTCATCATATTAGTTATTACTGCTATCTGGTACCTGACGCGCACAAAAAAACAAACGCTGACAGATTCCACTGATCTTCCTGTGCATGATAAGATCGCCCAGGAAGATGCACATATAGACCGCCCCCTGGTATATAACGGCAGCGAGCTGGAATTTTCTACAGAAGTGCTCCATGCGGTGCTCACCAAACATTTTCAATACTACAACAGGCTTTTGGATGTAGACCGGGAAAAGTTCATTTCGCGGCTCAGGAAGTTCATTGATAATAAAATTTTTATCATTCATGCCAAAAAAGGCTATCGCGAGATGCCTATCCTCATCAGCGCATCTGCCATCCAGCTCACTTTCGGCTTAAGGAAATATCTTTTATCGCATTTTAATATCATACAGGTCTTCCCTGAAGCTTTTGTAGGGCTGGAGCCTTTCCGCATACTGATCGGAAATGTAACCGGCAACACTATTAATATCGCGTGGAAACAGTTCCTGGAAGGCTACAAAAACAAATATGACCTGCAGAACGTAGGGCTGCATGAAATGGCACATGCGCTCTATTACCAGAATTTTGAAACAGAACTGTATGTAGACAGGAATTTTAAGGATGCATTCCAGGAGTTCAATGCAATAGGCGATAAAGTATACCATGTAGAAAAAATAGTGACCATCGGGCTGTATTCGGAGTATGCTATCAAAGACTTCCAGGAGTTTTGGGCGGAAAGCATAGAAATATATTTTAAAAGCCCCGACAGGCTTCAATTGCATTATCCCGACCTGTATAAAGCATTATGCGATATTCTGCACCAGGATCCGCTTAATTATCCCAATCATCTCTTCCAGGCAGGCTAAGTGAATGGTGAATGAATTCACCATTGCCCATTGCCTATTCACCATTCCCTATCTGCTCAACTGCTGGTAAAGCTTCTTCCTGTCTCCCGGCTTCAGCGCGTCAAACTCTATTATATTTCCGGAAGCCCCGACGATAACATATAACGGCAATGCATACCCTTTCCCCTGCCAGAAGATCTTTGAAAGATCTTTTATAAGGCTGGGGTTGGCTTTGATATGACTGCCTTCAAGATTGTAATATTTGATCAGCTCTTTCCATTCGGCTTCCTGCCTGTCATTGTCAACAGAAATGAACAGGTGCTCAATATTATGCTTCTGAAGGAATTGGGTGAGACCGGGCTCATATTCAAACTGGTCCTTGCAGGGGAAGCACCACGTAGCCCAAAATTCGATATATACCGGTTTTCCCCTGAAGCGGGATACCAGTTCCCTGAAAGAATTTATCAGCCGGTAATCCTTTATGACCTTTTGTCCGGGGGTAAAATCCTGTTTCACTTTTTCATAGTAAGTAATAGCTTTATCTGCCAGCGGCTGTATGTATGGGATATACACGCTTTTGGGATGCCTTCTTTTAAAATCATTAAAAAGGGCAGACAGTATAACATAGTTTTTCTCAAGGCTCAGCTCAGAAAAGAGCAGGTCAGCCTCTACAAACTCCGCTACAGGCGGTTTTAAGTTGTGTTGTATACGACTGACAGTTTCTTTGATATGCGCCCCCGGATCAGTTATGGATACCGCAGCGCCATATTTTTGTTTCTGCCAGCTCAGGTAGCTGTTCAGGTAATCGCCTGCATAGGTATTAAACCGGTCGCTATAGCCAAAAGAAGAAATCGCCATAGGATTATTAACGGAATACTGCTTGTAGGTTGCTTCCCACAAAGCTCCGAAATCGGGGGAAAAAGGCGCTTTATAAAAAGGGTTATCCTTAGGCAGAACGGAGGCTTCGTATTTACTGGCAATTACTTCCGTGATGATGGAAGCATGATAATAGTCAAGAGTAATTTTGATAAAATCAAAAAAGGGCCTGTCAATTTTACGCTCCTCAAATAACTTTTTAAAAATATTCACCCTTACCGCTTTATCGTCTTCAACATGCTTTTCAAGCATCGCGGCAGTAGTGTCGCGCTTATAACGGGGAAGCAGACTGCCCGGATATAAAAGCTGTCCGGAAGTCAGCAGCATCTGGCCATCTTTATTAGGGCCATTAATAGTAACAGGCTCGTCTTCGTTGTCTTCGTCTATATTTATTCTTATGTTGTTACCTTTCTGTACAAAGAGTCTGATCTCCCTTTCAACCACTATTATATTTACAAAGCCCGTTTGATCATCATTGAGCCTGATCGTCAATGGCTTTTTTCCCTTAACGGTATCCACCCTGGAGGCGCCCCAGAAAACGGAATGCTGTACAGGCAAAAGAATATCCACCAGTCCCTCATCTATACCTTTCACCGTCACTTCTACGGTAGCAGCGGTCTTCTGCGCATTGGCGGTCTGAGCAGCTATAATGAGGAACAATAAAAACAGTCCGGATCTTTTCATGCATGCAGGGGTTGAAAGGAACAAGCAATATCGCGAATATACATTAATCTGCAGCAAGTACCTGTGTATTCAGTATATCCTGCAATGTTTCCCGTCTCCTTATCAGGACAGGTATATTATTTTTTACCAGCACTTCAGCGGGTCTGAACCTCGAGTTATAATTTGATGCCATTTCCATGCCATAAGCGCCTGCATTATAAAACACAAGATAATCGCCTTCCCTGATCTCGCTGATCATACGGTTGTCGGCAAAAGTATCCGTTTCGCAGATATTGCCTGCCACGGTATAAGGCAGCATCTGCCCCGTGCTGTTTGAAATATTCTCAATATGATGATAAGCGCCATAGAACATCGGGCGTATCAGGTGATTGAGCCCGCTGTCCACACCGGCAAATCTTATATCCCCGGATTGTTTCAGCACATTCACAGAAGTGACTAAGTACCCGGCTTCACTCACCATAAATTTACCCGGCTCAAACCATACGTCAAGCTTACGGCCAAATTGCTTTTCAAAGCTATTGAACTCTTCAGCCACTTTTACTCCGAGGGCGTTGATATCTGTGCCCTCCTCGCCCGGGGCATAAGGCACTTTGAACCCTCCGCCAAGATCAACAACCTTAAGATCAGGGAAATGACTGACCAGTCCAAACAACACTTCAATACCTTTTGCAAAGACTTCCACATCTTTTATTTCGCTGCCGGTGTGAATATGAAGCGTGCGGATATGCAGGTTCGTTTCCTGCATGAGCGCCAGTACCCTGTCAATATCTTCGAGAGGGATGCCAAATTTACTTTTATTGTGCCCGGTGGATATCTTGAGATTGCCTCCGGCCATGATATTGGGACGCAGCCTTATGCCTACAGGATAGCTATGCCCGTATTTTTTGCCAAATTTTTCCAGGTTGGAAAGGCTGTCAATATTGATATGCACCCCCAGCTCCTTTGCCGCTTCAATCTCTGCAAATGATATATTGTTGGAAGTATACAGTACCTTTTCCGGCGGAAAGCCGGCCATCAGTGCAAGCTGTACCTCATTCACGGAACTGCAGTCTGCATTGCAGCCGATGCTTTTGATATGCTTTAATATATTGATATTGGTGAGCGCCTTGCAGGCGTAAAAAAAAGTAGCGTTAACCTCCCTGAAAGCCTCTTTCAGCAGGTTGTACTGTTCCGTGATCCGTTCCGCATGATATACATATACGGGAGTACCGAATGCTGCTGCTATATCCGCCAATTGCCTGTGCAATAAAACCCGGGGCATAATTTGAAAAATTTGCCGCGAAATTACAGCAACAGGAGGAAAGCGGAAAAGAATAATAACAAACAAAATCATTTTGTTTGTTTGTTATTAAATTTTGCTTTCACCCCATCCACCACATCATATACCATTGGCACTACATAAACCGTCAGGGATAATGAGGAAAGCAAACCGCCAATAATTACCCAGGCCAGTCCGTTTTTCCATTCGGCTGCTGTTCCGGTAGCTAAAGCAATAGGCAACATCCCGATTGCCATAGACAGCGTTGTCATCAGGATTGGCCGCATACGCTCTTTACCTGCTGTGATAATCGCTTCTTTATAATGCATCCCTCCTGCTTTGAGCTGGTTGGTAAAGTCAACTATTAAAATGGAATTTTTGGTTACCAGCCCCATCAGCATTATCAGGCCAAGCAAAGCGAACAAGCTCAAATTGCTTAACGATAAGTTCAAAGCTAAAAAGGCGCCGATTGCAGCTAACGGAATGGCAAACAAAGCAACAAACGGATAAATATAGCTGTCATACAAGGCAACCATAATGAGGTAGATCAGCAGGAAAGAAATCAGTAATACCGAACCTAATGCACCGAAGCTGTCGTTCTGCCTTTTAATATCACTTCCCCAGGCCATTGAAATGCCATCGGGCAAAGGATTATTCTTTACATAAGTGACCACTTCATCAGCAACCGTTCCCGAGGGTCTGCCCAATGCATCGGCTGTAAGCGTGACTGCCGGCTGCCGGTCTTTTCTTTCTAAAAGTGAAGGTGAATTATCTCTCACAATATCGGCTATTTGAGCAACTTCAACCGGAATGCCCATTGGACTGACAATATTGAGTTGCTTCACGTCATCCTCGTTTTTGCGGCTGAACTTATCCAACCAAATCCTTACAGGGTATTCTGTTCCGTTTTCTGTTAAGGAAGCATCATCATTTCCGGTAAAAGCGGTACGCAAATTCATTCCTGTATAAGCCGTATTTAACCCGAGGCGTTGCATTTTATCATTATCGGGAACGACTTTAAATTCAGGACTCCCCGCTTCTACCGAAAGACGGACATTGTCTGCACCAGGAATTTTTTCGATCACAGCTTTCAAATCGTTCCCTGTTTGCATTACCTGGTTGATATTACTCCCGCTCAATGTAATTTCTATCGGTGCAGAACGGGGAATTAAACCCAATGCCGCCATTGAAAAATTGATACCTGAATAACTTTTCTGCAAACTGTCTCTCAACTTCCTCATAAAAGTTTCTGTAGGAATTTTCTTCAGCTCCTTTTCTTTTAATTCGTCATTTTTCGTTCTTAACTGAATTGTAAATTCAGTTTTATTGGCAGCGCCCACTCCCAGGCTTCCAATACCCGTGCCGGGTCCGCCAACATTGCTGAAAAGCGTGGCTACCTCGGGTTGAGACAAAATGTATTTTTCAATTTTTTCCGAAACCAAGTTATTCTGTTGAACAGAAGCGCTTTTATCAAACTCCAGACTTAAACGAAATTTCCCCTGGTCGCCTGTGGCAATTAATTCTTTACCGATGATACCCTGTTTCATCATTGCTGCCGTTCCCGCAAAAAGCAATAAAACGAACCCGGTGAAAATGAGCTTGTGATTCAACACCCAATTCAGCGTTCTTCCATACCGGTTGATAAATCCGTCTAATTGTTTTTCAAACCATAATAAAAATTTATTGAAGAAATTCGCCGGCTGTAGGTCTTCTTTCTTTCCGATGCGTGAAGCCATCCAGGGCGTGAGTGTAAAACCAACTAATAAGCTTGTTAATGTAGAAGTAATCACCACAACAGAAAATTGTTTTAGCATATCCGCAACAAAAACCTGCAGGAATAAAATCGGCAGAAAAACCACCACATCCACCAGCGTAATAGACAGTGCCGAAAAACCAATTTCCATTCTGCCGTCCATTGCTGCTTTACGCTTTTCTTTCCCCATATCCAGATGGCGCTGGATATTTTCCAAAACCACCGTGGCATCATCTACCAAAATCCCGACGATCAAAGACATGGCAAGCAAAGTCATCAGGTTGAGCGTATACCCCAACAACCACATTACGGCAAAGGCGGTAATCAGGGAAGTAGGAATGGCAACTAATACGATCAATGAATTTCTGAAACTTCTAAGGAATAATAGCATTACCAGCGACACTAAAATCACGGCTAAGATCAGGTCGGATACTACTGAATTTACGGCTGCAATAGTATTGTCGGTACTGTCATCTGTAACTACAAATTTCACTCCCGCACCGGCATTTTGCTTTTCTATGGATCGGAATTTTTCCCTGATGAGTTTTGAGACGTCTACGGCATTGGCATCACCCTGCTTTTTAATCATTAAGCCCATACCGTTTTTACCATTATACCGGCTTATTGAAGTAGCTTCTTTAATCCCGTCTGTCACTGCGGCAATGTCTTTTACATACACAGGACTGCCCGGAAAGGGCATAGCGACCTGTACGTTCTGAATATCACTAATCGTATTAAATTTTCCCACCAAACGCACCGGGTTATTTTCCGTATCAGTTTGTAATTTCCCGGCGGGTAAATCAATTCCCGAACGGGTAACGGCTTCCACCACCTGGTACAAAGAGATCTTATAAAGTTTTAGTTTTTCTTTGTCCGCCTTAATTTGGATTTCCCTTTCTTCCCCGCCTAAAATAGTAATCTCCGCAACACCTTTCAGCTGCTGGATCTGCGGCAGATAATCGTCTTTCATTTTTTGATAAAACTCCACTGGCTTCAGGTTGCTCGTAGCGCTTACCGACATAATCGGCAAATCATTGGGAGAAACTTTACTCATCACAGGACTTAAAATATCTTTGGGCAGATCCTTGCGGATATTGTCAATATAGCGCTGGGCGTCCTGCATCGTTTTGTCCAAATCCGTCCCGTATTTCAGATTGGCAATAATGACAGAAGCATTGGGCAAAGACTTCGTTACCAGGTAATCCACGCCTTCCAGATTGGATAACGCATCTTCAATTTTTCGTGAAACAGAAGTTTCCACTTCATTAGGTTCTGCACCGGGGTAAACGGTTCTGATCACCACCACGGGTTGATTAAAATCGGGCATCAGCTCATAGCTCAGATTTCTGTAGCCGATAATTCCGAGCAAGGCAAAGACACTAAACAATACAATGATTAATGAAGGCCTTTTTATGGATATTTCTGTTATGTTCATGATTTTTGTTTTTTACCATGGCGTTTTCCTGTTGTTAATTCATTTTCACATTAGCATTATTAAATAAGTTGATAAAGCCGTTCGTAACTATAACATCGCCTTCTTTCAGCCCTTCTTTTATCACTGACCTGTTTCCTGCTGATTTCAATATTGAAATTGTTTGTAAAACCGCTTTCCCGTTTTTTACCACATAAACCTGTGCTTTTTCTACATCATCAATAATTGCTGATGACGGAATGAGGATGCCTGTTTCCTGTTTGTTCCCCTCAAAATTCACTTTGCCGAACATGCCTGATTTAATGTCTGAATTTTTAGTATTGGCAACCCGGAACTGAACAGGAAAGCTGTTTCCTGTATTGGCTTTGCTGCCCGTCATCATGAGTTTTCCCGAAAGCGGGATACCGGGAAATACATCTGCCGAAATACGGTAATGCCGGTTAAGATGGAATTGATGTAAATCAGTTTCCGGAACATTTATGGTAAAACGCAAGCTGCCTATATCTGTGATTTGCAATAGCGGAACGCCCGGCGCTGCAAATGCCCCAACCTCGTTTAGCTTTGCCGTTACAACACCGCTGAAAGGCGCTTTAATCGTTGTTTTGTTAATTTGCTCCAGCAAAGCAGCTTCCTGCACTTTTGCCGATTTCAAACCCAACTGTGCTTTTTCCAGTTGAACGCCTTGCACTGCATCGGCTTTGGTAAGAATAGTATACCGGTTTACATCGTCCTGCAAGCCTTCGATCTGTACCTCCACCGATTGCAACTGCAACTTCAATAATGCATTATCCAACTGCATTAAGGTTTGCCCCTTTGAAACGTAACTGCCCACATCCACCAGAACAGCATTGATCCTCCCTTGTGTTTCGGCGCTGATTTTTGTTTCCCTGTCCGGTTCAAAAGTACCGGTGTAGGCATTTTCTCCATCAAGGGGCTCCAGGCGGATAGTATCCACCTGCACCGTAACGGGTTTTTCTTTATCGTATTGATAAACCTTACTTTCCGTTGTTTTTTTGTTGCCTGCAAGTTTGAATACCAGCAATGCAATGACGACAACTCCTGCTATTATCCAGGCTATTTTTTTCATATTCATATTTTTAATCCGTAATTGATTTTATCGTTCCTGTCAGTTTCCTGAGCTCCAAATCGGCTTTTAGAAAATCAATCACTGCATTCAGGTAATTTTGCTGGGCTTCCCGCAGTGCATTGTCAGCCAGCAAAATATCGGTCAGACCCACCGTGCCTTGTTTTTGCTGTAATAATGTTTGCCCGTAAATAGTTTTGGCTAACCCAATTTGATTTTCAGTATTGATAATCGTGCTTTGGGCGATCTTTTTCTGCCTGGCTGCATTTTCAATTTCCATGTCATATTTTTCGGCAATCAGTTTGGACTGAAGCTCATTGTTGGTGATTTCTAATTTTTTCTGGTTGATCTTTCGTTGTGCTACCGTTCCGTTAAAAAGCGGGTAAGAAAACTGTATGCCTGCAAAACTTACCGGGTAAAATTTCAAAAAATCATTCGGGCTTTTACCGTGACCGAAACCTGTTGTGCCATAAGAAGCGATTAAATTCAGGGAGGGTAAGCGCCTCGAATGGTTAAGTGTTTTCAATTCATTATCCAAAAGCTGATTTTGTGTTTTGATGATCTTTAAATCCAAAATATTTTTTGAATTATTCTCTAATGTCGCCTGCTGTCGGATTTCAGGAACAACCGTGATATCTTGTCTTAATGAAACACCCATATTCAGCTTTAAAGCATTTAATACCTGCAAGTATTTGCTGTACACATGCGCTCTTTGAGCGCTTAATTGTTCGGACTGCAGTTTTATCCTGCTTACATCCGTTCCCTTTGCCAAAAGTTGCTCCTTCAGCAGTTGCATATTTTGCAAAAGTTTGTTGGTATTGATGAGATTACTATCTATAAACATTACTTGATGCTGCAAGATCTGGGCGTTGTAGTAAAGCGTGGTGACGTCTAACAAAACCTGCTCTTCCGCTTTCCGGTATTGCAATTCAGAAAGTTCCCCGGCAATTTTGGCATTTTGAATACCACCGTACAGCTGTGGATTATACAGGGGTAAAGCCAGTTGAATGTTTGCATTAATATTGTGCGGAACGCCAAACTGCACATTCTTAAATTGTCCTTGGGGAACCTGCGGGTTAAAAATATTCACCGGCATCAACTGTGTGGGCAAATCCATGAAATACCTGTAGTCGGCATTAGCCGAAATTTTGGGGATTAAACCGGCCTGCACTTCCTTTTCCCGCTGTTCGGCAATGCTGATATTATTCCGGTTGATTTGCAGGTTCTTATTGTAAAGCAGTGCCGTATCAATGCATTGCTGTAATGTCCGGGCTTCCTGTGCCTGCACTACATTCCAGCCTCCCAAAATCACCAGGCTTAAAATAAGTTTGTGAGTATTCACTAACATCATGAGGTAAATTTTTTTATTTGTATTTCAGCGAAAAAAATCAATCGCCTCCGATCATTTTTGAGGTAATCCCTTTTTTATCAGAAAATTCGGTTGCTGCAATTCCAACTAAGTGCAGCACTATAAAAACCGGGAACCAGTATATTCCCCATTTATGAATCGCTTCTATGTTATCCTGGTAAGCAGAAAGCAGCTCTTTTTTTATACAGATACCTGTAAAAGCAGAAATGAAAACGAAAAGATAGAAATAGATATATGTAAACCCCTGCAGCCGTTCTTTCAGGGATTGGCCTGATGTAAAAGGATTGGGAAAACGAATACCTTTTGCAAGCATATAAATGATACGGGCGATAAAGGCAAAGATCATTACGTGTGCAAATATTTCGTGCCATTCCCACATTGGTTCTCGAATTGATTTTGCAATTTCCGACATCTGCTCTTTGGGTATAGCGTTTGTTTTACTTTCAATTATTCCTGTGATATGATTTTTATTCATCCAGTGCATACGGAGAAAACCTGTGATGAATAAAATTAGCATTGCCAGGGCCATCACCCAGTGTAATATTCGATGAAAGGCTGTGAATTTCTTTTTTGTGTTCATACCGGCTATTGTTCAGTTAAAATATTGATGGTATATCTCATTGGATCTCCGGAGTTTCAGCACAATTTCCCCGGCTTCGTTTTCATCAGATGAATTTTCCAATTCCTTTATCAGTTCCAAATGCGGGTGCAGCCATTTATGCAGTTCATCATGGCTTTTCCCATCCATTGTACAGCTCCTGATCAATTGATCATTTTGGTCCTTAAGCTGGCTGGCAAGCGCCTTATAATCGGTTTGACGGTTTTGAATATAAGCGTTAACCAATTCCGAATCTTTTAACACAAAAGGTTTCATTTCCTCGTTCACTCTCCATTTTTCTCCGTTATTCAGTTCTATAGCTTCCGGTTGCTCCTGATGCAGGTGCTCTTCATGAGCTATGGTTTCCATATCAGGAGCCGGTTTTGCAGGATTATTATTACAGCTCCATAAGAAAAAACTTCCGATTCCTAATGCAATTATTTTTCTCATATTTCTTATTTATTTTTCTCAATCATTTTTAAAATCCCTTCCAAAACCGCTTTCCCGTCTTTTATTAAGTCAGATGTATGTCCCGATATCTTCCATTTCAATACCGTCATCCTTATTCCCCCGAGAATAATAGTGGTAAGCGTGGAAGCATTGATAAGCCTGCTGTATTGTCCGGCCTTTTGTCCTTTTTCAATATTCGTTTTTACATACCGGTGCATCATATCCATTATTTCAGCAACCTTGCTACTCAGACCGTCATCAAAATGAAAAATACTTTCGGCAAAGATCACGCTCACAATTGCCGGTTTGTTTGTGAAAGTCTGCAATTGGGAATGAAAAATAGCTTTGAGTGCGTCGCCCGCGGTTTCATCAGGGTATACCGGAATACGGCTTATACGTTCTTTCATTTCCATTATGAAATAATTGATCAGGCCAAGCAGGATATCGTTTTTACTTTTAAAATGACGATACAGGGCAGGTTCAGACAGGTTGATATCGGCTGCCAGGGTTTTAATGGTCAGGTTTTGAATACCATATTTATCAATCCGGGCTGTTGCCGCTTCCATTATTTCTATTTGTCTGTCGGTAAATTTTTGCATATTACTCAAAGCAGGTACAATGTTAGTTAGTATTCACTCACAAAAATAAAGATATTTTTATATTCGGCAATGTTTTCGGGAAAAAAATAAACCGGAAACATCGGATAACCTCAGTAAAAGACTGATTATATAATACTATTTAAATTCAGGGACAGGTTTTTTGCCCGGCTTTAACTCATCGTTCCCCCTGAGCACAATTGTATCTCCTTCAGAGAGCGCGCCAAATACTTCTGTAGAATCGTTTACAATGAAACCGCTACGCGTATCAACCCATTCAGCTTTGCCATTGTTTAAACGAATTATAAACTGTTTCTCCTGGTTGGTTACAATGGCAGAGGAAGGAACAACAAAGGAAGGCATGCTCCTTTTGAAACTGATCCTGCAATTAGCGAACATGCCCGGTTTTAATTTTTTTTCAGCATTGTCATAAATAAATTCCCATGATTCGGTGCGGTTGACAGGATTTAATGCGCCCGCCTTCCTGGACAATAAGGCCTCAAAATGAACACCGGGATAAGCGTCAACAGCGAACGTAACTTTGGCATTTTCAGGTGTAGCAGCGGTATATGGTTCGGGCACAGGTATACGCAAACGTAAGTTTGAGTTATTTTCCAGCACCAGCATTGGTTTGGTGTTGGCAGCGCCAACCAATGTACCCGGGTCAACATTTCTTTGGGTAATCACTCCTGTAAAGGGCGCCGTAATGGTAAGATAGTTTTTTAATTGAGCATAAGCATTCAATTTTGATTTTTCAGCCAGCCAGGCAGAACTATCTGCCTCATACTGGCTTTTCAGTTTTTCTTTTTCACCGGTTGCAACAGTACCCGGCACTTTATCTGCATTTAAAATCCGGTTATAAGCATCCCTGCTACCTGCATATTTTGCCTTTGCTGCCTGTACATCAGCGCTTGCCTGTGCATAGTTTGCAATTATTTCCGGGGCATCTAACACAATGAGTACCTTCCCTTTTGGAAGGATATCACCTATGTCTGCTTTTAAGGTATGTATATAACCGGGAACTTTCGCGTATATCTCCGCCCTTTCGTAAGGGATCAGTTCACCGGGAAAAATAGTGTTTTTATCAAAAGACGCTTTCTTTAAGATGAACACTTCTACAGAATCTGATTTAACCTGCATCTGCCCGGTTTTGGAGTTGCCGTTATTACACCCGCACATGATAAGTGCGACAGGAAATACTGCTGTTACTATAAATTTGATCCGGCTCATTAATGTAAAAATTTGCTTATGCATTGGATGATGTATTACCTGGTTCATAAAGCCTGCTGTTGATGTCTTCCGGGTCAAGAGAAGGGTTTTGATAAGGCTTTTTTCCCATCATACCTGTATATACCATTGGCAGGAATACCAGCGTGCTCAATGTTGAAAATATTAATCCGCCAATTACTGCTATACCCAATGGTGCAGTTTGGTCGCCACCCTCTCCGATACCTAATGACATAGGTATCATGCCCGCAATCATGGCAAGATTTGTCATTAAAATAGGTCTCAGCCTGTTAAACGCACCTGCCGCTGCATAGCCTGATGAAGGGGCCTGCCTGCGGTGCAGTTCTGCATCTGTAATAAATAAGATTGCATTTGCCACGGCTACACCAACCGCCATAATTGTTCCCATGTATGACTGAATATTCAACGTTCTTCCTGTAACCAGAAGAAGCAATACAGCGCCGGCAACTACTGCCGGGACTATTGAAAGAACGGATAGCGAAAGTTTGAATGACTGGAAATGTACTGTAAGCATTAAAAGAATAACAATAATGGCAATTAACAGCCCGGACTGTAATTCAGTGATGGTTTGACCCAGTAATTCAGCCTGACCTCTCACCATTACTTTTACGCCCTGCGGCAATTGACCTAAAGCAGCAATTGATTGGTTTATATCTTTTATGGTAGTGCCCAGGTCTTTGTTGTATATGTTTGCGGTGATGGGTATGTATCGCTGCTGGTTTATCCGGTCATACTCGCCGTTTGAGCTGCTTTTTTCAATGGTAGCCACATCTCTTAAATAGACGGGATTACCCGCAGCGGCCGTCAATGGCACCAGGCCTAATTCATCGCTGCTGTTCATCTTGTATTGCGGGTATTCCACCTGCACCTGGTATGCCGTACCTGTGGCTTTATCCAACCAATAATTGGGTTGTGTAAACCGGCTGGAAGAAGTTGCTGCCACAGAAGACCTGGTTATCTGGTCAACCGTCAATCCTAACTGACCGGCCTTAATCCTGTCAATATTTATTTTAATGCCGGGGTAATCCAGCGGAATAGCAATTTGTACATCCCGCAGGTAGGAAATACTTTTTAATATATGGGTAAGTTGCTCTGCGATAGTTCTTGATTGAGCAAGGTTTTTACCTGACACGGCAATTTCAACGGGATTGGCAGAGCCGAGGTTGAGTACCTCCTCCGCCAGATCACCTGGCTCAAACGAAAGCCGGGCATCAGGTATTTGTTCCGCCACTGCTTTTCGCATTTCTTCTTTAAAAGCTTCAATACTTATACCCGAACCTTTTACCAGGTTTATTTTTGTTACAGATTCATGTGGACCGCTTGTCCATAAATAAATACTATTGACGGGGTAGCTGGAAGGTTGCGTACCAACAAATGCCGAACTTATTTCTACTTGGTGATTGGTAATGCTGTCAGCAACAGCCAGTAATTTTTGTGTAGCCTCTTCTGTGCGCTCTAACCTTGTGCCGGTTGAAAGCCTCATGCGAACCTGTGCCTGCCCGGCGTCCACTTTGGGGAATATATCTGTTCCAATCAATGAAAACAACAGCACAACCAAACTAATGGAACCTAAAACATAGACCCACGACATCCCCTTCCCGCTTTCAATAAAGCGTTCCAACCACACTATATATTTATGACGAAATCTTTCAAAGCGGCCATCCTTCTTATTCACCGTATGATTAAATTGATTGCCTTTCAATAGCCAGTTGGAAAATACCGGGATGACTGTATTAGAAATAAAGAATGAAGAGATCATTGCAAAACCTACCGACAATGATAATGGCAGGAACATTCCTTTAGGAACGCCACTCATAAATAGCGATGGCACAAATACGGAAAGTATACAGAGCAGGATCAATAGCTTCGGCATGAAAATTTCTCTGCAGCCATCCAGTATCGCTTTTCCTTTGGATTTACCCATTTCGAGATGACGGTGAATATTTTCAATAGTTACCGTTCCTTCATCTACCAGTATACCCACTGATAATGCCAGCCCTCCCAAAGTCATAATATTGATGGTTTGGCCAAACAGGCCCAGCAAAATGAGAGCGGAAAAAACAGACATAGGGATAGTTATAACTACTATCAGGGCGCTTCTCCTGTCTCCTAAGAAAAGTAAAATCATTAAACCGGTCAGTATCGCTCCCAAACCGCCTTCAAATGACAGGCTTTTGACCGAATGAATTACATAACCCGACTGATCAAATTCATAAGATACTTTTATATCACCGGGAACTGCTGCCTGCATATCGGGCAATGCATTTTTTACGTTTTGTACCACATCCCAGGTGGCAGCGGTAGCTCTTTTGGTAACAGGGATATACACAGACCGTTTGCCATTAATTAAAGCATAGCTGGTGGTTATATCTGAGCCAATATTCACGCTGGCAATATCACGGAGAAAGATGGTTGGACCGGCACCGGTTCTAAGCGGAACTGTTTCCAGCTCTTTTACATTTTCCACCACGGCATTTTGAGAAGTAATTAATGTTTCGTTCCCGGCCCTTATATTTCCTGCGGGGGTTATGGTGTTTGACTTAACCAATGCCTGAACTATGTCATCCGGCGAAAGATTGTAGCTTCTTACTTTGTCCGGATCAACTTTTACGACAACTGTTTTTTGATTTCCGCCGAATGGGGGTGGCGCGGATACTCCGGGCAATGTTGCAAACATGGGACGTACTTTAAACAACGCCAGGTCCTGGATCTCACCCAGCGACCGCGTAGCGGAAGTGAATACCAACTGTCCAACGGGAACGCTGCCTGCGTCAAAACGTGTTATAAACGGAGGCACTGTACCGGGCGGCATGAATGCTCTTGATCTGTTTACATACCCTACTACTTCCGCCATTGCCTGCGCCATATCAGTTCCTTCCTGGAACTGGATTTTTATGATAGCCGCACCCTGTATTGATTTGGATTCAACATATTTTACCCCGGTTACATAAAGAAAATGGTACTCGTAATAAGAGGTAACAAAACCTTCCATCTGTTCGGGTGAAAGCCCACCGTAGGGTTGAGCCACGTAAACGGTGGGCAATCCTAACCGGGGGAAAATATCAATCCGCATCTTTTTGATGGATATATAAGAAAAGAAAAGAATTGTTAGTATTACTACTGCAATAGTTACAGGATTTCTTAATGCTCCTTTTAGTAAACTCATATTCCTGATTAGTTAACCTGGTTCAAAAATATATTTAGATCACCGCTTACAGCCACTTTAAATAAAAAGGCTTTCCAGAGAGCTATATATGAAAGTTTGGCATCTGTTTTGGCTTTAACCAGTGTGTATTGAGCCTGTAAAAAGTCTGTAATGTTAGTAAGCCCGGATTGATATCTTGACTGCATGGCATCAAACGAAAATTGTGCAGACTGAAGTAGCAGGGGAATTTCCCTTGCTATCTCAAAAGCACTTGCCAATGCTGTATCAGCCTGCTCGTTTTGTTTTTGTAATATTAACCTGACTTCCGAAAGACGTTCCTGGTTTGCCTGGGTTAAAAAGCTTTGTTGCTGCAACTGTGGCCTGATTTTTACCGATTGCAGAATAGGAACACTTAGTTGCAGGCCAATACCATAATTGAACCGTTGAAAACCTAAGCCCTGCCCTGATTTAACAACACCATTGTAAGCGATGCCGGAACCCCGGGCATAGGCAGTGCTCCATACATTCAGCGCCGGCATAGTAGTTTTCAGCAATACTTTTTTTCTTGCTTCGCTTAATGCAATATTCGACTGGTACAATTTCAGAAGCGGATGGGTTATTGTATCGCCTGGAAAAGCAACATTTGGAAACCGAGTAAAGTATGTGGTATCGGTTGGCTGAAGAACATTATCCGTAGCCAATAACCGTGTAAAAGAAATACGGGCCTCCTCCTTTTGCTTTTTACTGTTGAGTACATCTACTTTCGCCTTTGATACTTCTGCTTTGAAAACTGCCGTATCAACTCCGGGGCGAATACCACTGCTTACCAATGAATAAATCAGGCGTAAATCAGCTTCTGTTCTTTGCAGGTTTTCTTCATGTACTTTTTGTAACGCTATTGCCGTAAGCCAATCCAGGTAAGCATTGACCACCCGTATTTTGTGCTGAAAGCGTTCATTGGCTGCGTCTGCATCGGTGGTTTGAAAATCCTGTTTCGCAAATGCCACCTGTGCGTTGCGCAGACCAAAGGTTACAGGCTGCCAGTTCAACAACAAACCGGTTGTGCTTCCAAACACACCTGAATATACATTACCGGATGTCGGCGGGCCGCTTACAGGAATTAAAAATTGTGGATAAGCCATTCCGGTAATATTATTGTAAGTGCCGTAATTAACCTGGTACGAGGCGTCTATTGATGGTACTACAGTTTTCCTGGCTGTTGCAATACTCAGTTCTGTTGCATTTACTTCAAGTTGCTTTGCTTTTAATAAAGGATAGTTTTTTTCTGCTAACTGCAAATACTGTAAAAGTGAACCCGGATTTACCTGTGCCGAAGCTGCAGAACAATGCAAAAAAGCTATTGCCGATATTATTTTACAGACATGTTTGAACTCATGCATCTGACACATTTTTATATTAAACCTGCCTTTTTTAAAAAAAGCGTTTCACAATTTTAATATGCTTACTGAACGGGTTTAAAACTTTGGTTGCTGTATGGCGGTGTTGTTGGGACGGTAATGACATTGAACTCATGTTGCGTATCCCGATGACAGGTATTGCATGTTGATGTAAGTATCATATAATTTTTTTTAAATGCTGTGCTGTTTTGTTGCCGGACAGCACTATCTACATTTTGCAATGGCGGTTCAATCATTCCAATGGAATTGGTTTCAGGTCTGTCGGTGCAATATGCTTTTATATCGTCAAGGCTTTCTTTGATTTCATTAATTTCAAAATCTGCCAGTTTCCAGTTGCCGTTTGTACCTGCAAACCACAGTTTATTATGATGCACCTGGATACTGCTCATAAACTCCCCAAATCCGGGTTTATATGAATTTTCCAGTATGTGCCGCAGGCTGTCAACCTGAGCCTGCAATTCCCGGATATTACCGTCTTGCTGATCACATGCGGTAAGTGAAAGTAACAGGATAAAACCAATTGTATATTTCATACCCTTTGTATTGCTGAAGTAAAACAATTATTCAGGCTACAAAAATGATACAATAAATAGCAGCTGTTATGGTCTATTTGAAAATACTGTGGTATGGCCTTTACAAGGTGCGGAATGCCTGTGGTGTGAAGCCTGTATGGCGTTTGAAATATTTTACAAAATGAGAAGGGTCGCTGAATGACATGGAATAAGATACTTCAGCAATGGTATTACCGGTATAAATCAATTGTCGTTTTGCTTCGCCTATAATATGTTCGGCTAAAATTTCTGATGCCGGCTGATTGGCAGATCTTCTACAGGCTGCATTAAGGTTTTGAGGTGTTGTATTCAGCAATCCGGCATAATGAGCAATGCTGTTCCTGATTCCCGTGGCCTGGCTCAGCAATTCCCTGAACGATTGAAAGAGATCAGAACTTATTTTTGTCTTGGTCATAAGTGGCTTTGCCACTTCAAGTATTTTCGCCAGCAATGCTTTCAGCAAACCTTCAATAATGGGAAAATTATTTTCGTTTACAGTATTGCTTTCTTTAGCAAGCAATTTGAAGATAATATTAATTGTAGCGGTATCTTTCACCTGCAGGGAAGAAAAGCTGCTGATTTTTGTAAGCAATGCTTTTAGTTCATGGTCGAGGCTTTTGTCAATGAAGGCTTTTTTTAAAATGAGCACAAAGCCATCAGGCGCCGTAGGCAACTCCCAATGATGCACCTGCTCCTTACGAACAAAAAATATAACCGGTGGCTGTACTTTATAACTGTTATAATCAATAGTATGTTTGCCATTCCCTTTTGACAGGTAAATGATCTCAAAATAATTGTTATGCTTGTGCGGGTCTGTTTTACGAATATCCTTCCTGAACGGTGCAATTTTGATGAGTTTGCCCGTTTCACTTTTATCCTTTATAGCTATGGATCTTTTCAATTTACTTTTATTGCTAAATTACTCAATTATATTATCAGCAATATTGCCTATTGCCGTTGTGGCATATTCCTTAATGAAAAGAATAATTTGTAACCCTTAAAATACATTTTGCATCTATGTTTTACTTCCGGTAATTTTACTATGCAGAAATTACCAGAATATGAACCTTTTCAATGCAAAAACCATTTGGGCAAACAAGGAGTTTATTCCGTTTAAACTTTGCATTGCCAGCATCTACGTAATAGCAGGCAGCTATTTTCATAGCTTTTTTGAGCATTACTATATCCCGCTTTTTATTTTGTTCGGTATTACTATTGTTTGGACAATGGCTTTGTGGCTGAAAAAAATGAAAAGTAAACACTGACAGGAGATTAAGACATGAGGATTTAAAGCCTTACAGGTCTGAGTCTTAACCGGCTTACACATTTACACCAAACAAATATCCGACCAGGGCGGTCAATACCATGGCAATGGTGCCCCAAAGCGTAATCCGGATAACTGCTTTTGCTACACCGGAACCGCCAGTGCGTGCTGCAAATGCACCAAGCACAGATAAAAACAAGATGGAAAATCCATACAGAAAATACTCCATATACTTTACAGGAAAAAACAAGGTTATCATTAATGGTAAAATACCGCCTGCCGTAAACGCTGCGCCGGAAGCCAGCGCTGCCTGAATGGGGTTGGCCTTTGTTATTTCATTAATTCCGAGTTCATCTCTGAGATGTGCTTCGAGAGCATTGTGCTCAGTCAGCTCCTGGGCAACAAGTTGAGCCGTTTCTTTTTTCAATCCCCGCTTTTCGTATATTCCTGTTAATCTTTGCAATTCAATTTCAGGCATTTCATCCAGTTCCTGCTGCTCCCTCTTTATATCTGCCTTTTCCAGATCTGTTTGCGAGCTTACCGATACATATTCTCCCGCTGCCATTGACAGGGCTCCGGCAACCAGACCTGCCAGTGCGGCTAAAATAATCGGCCCGCGGGTGCTGCTGGCTGTTGCTACGCCAATGGCAATACTGGCAACGGATAATATGCCATCGTTTGCCCCCAACACTGCCGCACGCAGCCAGTTGCTTTTGTGTATATAATGATTGTCAACAGGATATTCCATACTTTCATCCATAATATTTAATTTAAAAGTGCGAGGTCAATGTTAAACCAACTGATTTGTTCTGGTAAAACGGATAAATTACAGCGCGGCTCTTTAAACGGGGACCGTTAAAAATTTTCTTCTCTATCGGAAACAGCCAGTATGCTACTTCCGTGGACAAAATCCCAATTCCTGCCCCCGCTACCACATCACCAACCCAGTGCTTATTATTTAAAGTACGGTAAACGCCTGTAAACACTGCAAAAGGGTAACCGGAAAGGCTTATCCAGAGGTTTTTATCCTGGTATTCACGAAACATAAACTGCGCTGTGGCAAATGCCGTAGCTGTATGTCCCGAAGGAAATGAGAGATAGCTGGAACCATCAGGCCTTTCTTCCTTAACAAGATGCTTTGTAGGTAGAACAACAATACTGGAAACTAATAAAGATGTTCCCAGGATAATACTTCGGTCTTTAAAGTTATGTTTTCCTTTTACGTTCAGTGCATTCAGCCCATACACCAAAACAGCAGGAAAGTATTGTGCATAGTTATCCAGCTTTATATGATCCGGCTGGTGTTCGTTGATTTCATAACGGGTGGATTGGTTGAGTCTCTTCAAATCATCGGAAACCAAGCTCAAAGCTCCGTAGCTGATTAAAACAGATGGTATGATCAGCTTTTTATAATTGAATTTATATACCGGATCCGGCGATGTGCTAATAGAATTCATTCTGTATTGTGCTGAATCCGGCTGGGCACTGACTCTGCAAAACGACAGCAGCAATATCCATATTATCACTTTTTTCATAACTAAACGGTATTATTGAATTTCTTTTTTTATCTCACGCACCCAGGTTTCTATTTCTTTTTTATCTGCATCAGACAATTTTGCATTGCCGTGAACAAGGGTATAGGATATTAATGGCATTTCCCCTTTATTGATGGTTTCTGCAACCTCATCCAGCTTGTGTAATTTTTTCTTTGCCGGATAGGTATTGAACTCATCAAAATTAAGATCCTTTTTCCCATCGTTAACATGGCTGGCCAACCACCATTTCAGAGGCTGCACATTATTGTACCAGGGATATTCGGTGTTATTGGAATGGCAGTCGTAGCAGCTTGTTTTTAACAATGTTTGTATATGTGGCGGCACAGTGTAGTGCTTGTCAATAGCATTTTCTGATGCTGCAGTACTAATATTCTTGTCCGCCCCGAAAAATTGTATGATAATAAAAACCAACAATAATGCTCCTATTATTTTTTTTATGATTGCCTTTTTCATTTTAACTTATTGAAGTTTTATTTGATCCTGACGTTTAATGAAATGATATCCGATGCCATCCCTGCTGATTTGGTGTAATGCCCGTACCGCAGTTCAACCATATTTACCTGTTGAATGCCAAAAAGGCCGTTGGGCAGATTGTAGCGTATCCCTGCGCCAAAAAAACTGCTGTTGAATCCAGACAGATCGTAGTTGCTGGTATAAAATTCATCCCGTGCGGTATGTTCTTTGTAAGATGCAAAATATTTTGCCGCTGTTTGTGCATAAAAGCGGTAAAACGGGCTTACCGAAACGAAAGGCGATAGTTTGACGGGCGTTTCCAGGTTAATCGTATGCGAGTGTATGCCCCAGTCATCGGTATAATAGCGGTAATACGTGCGGATAATTAACTTATCTCCCAGGAAATAATTGGCACGCAATCCTAAAGGGGTCTTAAAACGCTTACCGGGCAGGTTTTCCTGGTGTACCGTCCCGTCCGTGAAATAAACCCTGTGGAAAGGAAGGCTCAAAAATCCGCTTTGCTGTACCACATCTGCAAGTAATTCTACCTGGAAATTGGGATTGATGATCTGCGAATATGCCAGCGAAAGCGCAAATGTATTTCGCCCGCTGCTTCCGTAATGTTCATCATCTCTTTCATTATTGCCCGGAATATTACCTGTTCTCAGCTCAATCGGCGTAACGAGTGTTACCTCGTCAATGTAAGCCTGTAGTTTAGCGGTAAACTCACCCATTTTATTGGTTGTTTTTTGTGCAAAACCAATATTGGCGCCATAGGACCGGTAGTCAAATTCTGTAGAAAAGGAAGCCCCGCCCATAAGGGTGCTGCCCCTGGCTTCATTTTCACGCATCCAACCGACAGAAGGGTAAAACCTTGTATCAGCGTGTGATGCAGAGGAGTTGGCTTTCATGTCAATCATATCCGAGGAGGCGGAGGTATAATGATCCACGCCTACATCCAGGTTGAATTTGTTTTTCCTGTTTTTTTTATCGTATTGAACAAGCGTAACATCAATAACATTGGAAATATCCGTTAGTTTTTCTGAACCGATACCGCCTGTGACTGCCGAGTTATTACCATTTTGATGATAGTAGCTGGATACCAGGTTCACTTCATCAAGTTTTAGTTTCCGGGATACCCGGCCTGTATCCGCAGGAGCGGTTTGTGCGTATGAGTGCAATAAAGCCATCATGCCTGCAGCCGTTAAAAATATTCTTTTCATTGTACCTCTGTTTTAGGTTAATTACAGCCACAACCTCCGCCTACTTTCCCGGCATTGGCGCCGGAAGAGCCTTCGCGGTACGACTGAAAGTTGAGTTCGGTTTTCTCAATGGTCCGGTTGCCCAATACCATTTCGGCATCATTCAGCTTATTCTTCTGGTATTCTTTTACCGTTTTACAGGAAAACAAAGAGGAAACCACCATAAAAACGGCAGCTGTTAAAAATATTTTACTTAAAAAAAACTTCATTTTAAATTGATTTTTTGGGATGAATAAATCCGGTTGTTATCATCAATGATGATACACTCTACCTGTTGTATCTGGTTAATGAGGTCCAGTGCGGCATTAATGCCCATAATACTTACGGGAGTTGCCATTGCATCGGCTATTTCAGCGTTCGGACAAATGATGGTAACACTTTTAACCCCGCAAACAGGCATTCCTGTTTTAGGGTTAATGGTATGGGAATACCGTTTACCTCCAATCATTACATATTTTTCGTAATTACCCGAAGTGGCTATCGCTGTATCTGTAATCTTCAGGTAGGAAAAGGGCAGCCTGGCGTTATCAGGGTTGGCAATGCCGATCGTCCAGGGTTTGCCATCTGCCTGGCTTCCCCAAACCGTAAGGTCGCCGGAAGCATTTACGACACCCGATTGTACACCGCGTTGCTGTAAAAGTCTTTTCCCCATTTCAGCAGCATATCCTTTGCCAATTCCCCCGAAGCCGATACGCATTCCCTTTTCTTTCAGGAAAACGGTTTGGTTTTCACGGTCTAAAAGAATGTTCCTGTAATTGACTAATTTCAGGTGTTCTCTTATTATTTCCGGGTCAGGAAGTTCCTGCATCTCCCGGTCAAAATTCCAGAGCCGCTTATCTATCCCACCGTAAGAAATATCAAAATAACCATCGGTAATATGGCTGATACGTAAACTCCGTTCAATAAGATCAAAAACCTCTGCATCCACTTTTACTGCCTGCAATCCCGCGTTGCGGTTGATCAGGTTGGTTTGGCTGTCTTCCCTGTAGGTAGTGAGTAATTGTTCAATCCGCTGGATTTCGGCTATAACAGCATTAATATGTTCAAAGGCCCGGCGCTCAACCGTATCAACAACGGTGATCTCAAAAGCGTTGCCCATCAGCTTTTGAGATTTGCGGAACTCCTGCAACATTTTTACTGTTTTTTCGTAGAGAAATTTTGTATTTCACCCACAAATGCCACTGCGTTCTCCGCTGGCAGGCCCTCCCAGCTTTTTAAAATTTTGCCTTCCGCATCCAGCAGAAGCGTAAAGGGAAATATCCCCCTGGGATTATAAAGGTCTGCCAGCGCTGCATTTTCTTTTTTAATGGCTTCCGCCGGCAGGTTTTTCCTGTTTCGCGGAAAATCGGCGTTGAGGTAAACCACTACATTACCCGACAGCAATTTTTGAAATGATTCGCTTTCTATAATGTTCTTGTGGAGCTTAATGCAGGGAATACACCAATCCGAACCGGAAAAATTGAGCACGATCAGCTCTTTTTTTTCAACAGCTTCTTTTTTTGCCTGGTCAAAACGTGTTTGAGAAAAAGCTAAGTTTGAGAATAAAGCCAGTAACCCGGCTATAAAAACAGTTTTCATTTATTCAATTTTAAATTGTAATTCAGTTAAAAACATATAAAAATAATTATTTAGTATCGGGTAATATTTAGGATTAACTAAACTTTTAAATACCCGGGTACTCATATCCTTTACTCTTCCTCTGCTGCATTCTTCAGCTTCATCAACAATGTGTAAGCATTCTTTACCACAATATTTTTACCCTTCAGCTCGCTGCCGTTCAGTATCTGTACATAGCCGTTTTCCTGCGTACCGGTTGTAACGGGATGCATTTCGTATTTCTGTTTTGCCGTTTCTACAAACACATAATTTTTCCCTTCAAAGCCCACAATGCTTTCTTCAGGCAGGGATTGCGAAAGCGCCGATTGCAGCGCTATTTCGGCGTTCATATACATTCCGGGCAATAATTTTTTATCATACCGGTGAAAATGGCAATGCACATCGGCGGCGCCGTCTGCACCGATATCCTTGCTGATCAAAATAATTTCAGCAGCGATTTTTTTAGAGGGTTCGGTATTGGTATATGCCATTACCGGTTGACCTATTTTCAGGCGGCTGATATCTTTTTCATACACCCGTAAATTCAGATGAATATCATCGGGGTTGATCAGCTCAAACAATACATCGGACGGATTTACATACTTTCCTGTATTTACATTTACCCTGCTTACAAAGCCGGTGATACTGCTGTAAATGCGGATAGCTTTAGCAATAGTACCTGATGTCAGCTGATCAGGATTGATATTGATAAGCCGTAACTCCTGTCCTAACGCGTTAAGCTGTATCTGCTGGTTACTCATTTCAGCCTGCGCCTGCTGCATTACTTTATCGCTTGCAGCCTGGCTCTCATTCAAATCCTTCTGGCGATTGTAATCTAACCGGGCAAAATGGAGTTTAGATTTTGCCTGTAAATAATCCTGCTGCAGCCGGATGTATTGCGGATCTTCCAGTTCGGCAATTACTTCGCCTTTGCTTACGTGCATCCCGGGTAATAGTTTGGTGCTCTTTAAATAGCCGCCTAAAGGCACACTTACCGAAACCAGGCTTTGCGGCGGTACATCAATTTTACCGTTCAGCTTTAGTACCGTTGCAATATCCCTGTCGGAAAGTTGAGTGGTTGTTACCGGCGCGTTTTTCAGTTGCGCATCGGTGAGTATTACCACATTGCTTTCTGCACTGACCACAGGCTGCCCTGCCACCGAAGATTTGTTTTTACATTGTATAAAAGCCAGTAATGCCAGCAACAGCAAATATTTCAGGCTGTTTGGTCTCTTATTCCTTTCAGGTAAAAACATAATTATTGATTTGTAGTGAGATAATTGATCGAAATAATGGCTTGATGGAGCATATTGAGCGCATCGGCATAATTACTTCTTACGGCAATCGCCTGGTTCATCAGCATTACCCAATCCAGGTAATTGATTTCGCCGTTGAGCAACTGCTTTTGCGCCGTCGCCACCATTACTTCAGCATTTTTTAGCCCGGTGGTTTCATAGTACTGCACAATGGATTTGTTGTTTTCATACGCCGAAAACAATTCTTCGTACCTGCTTTTCAGTGCAACGCTTTCTGCCTCAAACCGGCTTGCTGCAATACTTTCAGCAAGCTGTGATGCTTTTACTCTCGCCTTTTGCGCCTGTGCAAAAATGGGAATGCCGATACCTGCCTGCACCGAGTGAAACCTTTTGGATGCGCCGTAATACATTTCGTCTGCACCCATACCTTTAAAACTGTTGTTATTGTAACCCATCATCAGTTCGGGCAGGAGCCTGGAACGTTCTGCACGGGTTTGTGCCGCTGCAATATGTTGTTGCTGCTTTAATACCTGCAACAGCGGGTGACTGCCCGTATCGGCAATTAAGCCCGGCAACTGGTTTGCTTCCACAGGCTGCATTTGGGTTTCCGTATTCAGCAAAAAACGGAAGCGGATATCCATTGCATTCAGCTCCTGCCTCACCTGCTGCAATTGTATTTCTATGGCTGATCTTTGTGTTTCTGCCATTGCTTTTTCCAGCACATTGCTTTCGCCTTTTTGCAGGCGCAGCTTTGCTTTTTCATAAAACCTGCTGTATAAGCTATCAGCCTGCAGCAGCAATGCTTCTTTCTTTTTCCAATAAATGATGTTGTAAAAAGTCTGGGATACTGCTTTCTTCAGTTCATATTCTTTAAGAGAAACCTGCAACAGGCTTTGTTTATATTCTTCTTCAAAAACTTTGTTCTGTTTTTTATAAACGGAGGGAAATGCAAAGCTTTGCGAAACACCAAACCGGATGTCATTATAGGCACTGTTGATTTGCCCGAAATCAGCCGTTACAACCGTTTTTGGAATAGCTGTTCCCGATTTTACCAGGGCTTTGCTGTATGCTGAAACAAGCTTTTCATTCTTTACATAGAGATTGTTCTTTAAAGCGATGCCGATGGCATCGTTCAGCGAAACAGGCGTTTGTGCATGGAGTGCCCCGACGGACAGCAAGCCGGACAATACAGTAATAACAGCTTTATTTTTCATTGTAATTCCTTTTTCAAACAGGACAAACAGCAGCGGCAGGACAAATAAAGTAAGTAAGGTAGCAATAAGCAAACCGCCAATTACAACGGTAGCCAAAGGGCGCTGTACTTCGGCGCCTGCGCCATTGCTCAATGCCATTGGCAAAAACCCTAATGAAGCAACCGATGCCGTCATCAGCACAGGCCGGAGCCGGAGCTTTGTGCCATATACCACGATATGCGCCAGGTTGGTAACGCCTGCTTTTTTAAAGCGGTTAAATTCTGAGATCAATACAATGCCATTTAATACTGCAACGCCAAACAAAGCGATAAAGCCTACACCGGCGCTAATGCTGAAAGGCATGCCACGGGCAGCCAATAAAAATACGCCTCCGATAATAGACAAGGGAATAGCCGTATAAATGAGCAGGCTTTCTTTTATTGATGTAAAAGCGAAAAAGAGCAGCACAAAGATCAAGACCAGCGCCACCGGAACAGCAATCATCAGGCGGGCTTTAGCCTGGTTGAGATTTTCAAAAGAACCGCCGTAAGTAATATAGTAACCGGCAGGCAGCTTTATCTGCTTATCTACTTTTTGCTGCAGCTCGTTCACGATGCTTTGGACATCCCGTCCTTTTACATTAAAGCCTACAATGATGCGGCGATGGGCATTTTCACGCTGTATCTGGTTGGGTCCGTCTTTGATTTGTACATCTGCCAATTGCGAAAGCGGTATCTGGTCGCCGTGCGCGGTAGGTATCAACAGGCGCTGCACGTCTTCCAGCCGTCTACGTTCGCTGGCATCCAAACGTACTACAAGGTCAAAACGCTTTTCCCCTTCAAAAACCAACCCGCTGCTTTGCCCTGCAAATGCCGTGTTCACAACGTTGTTGATGTCTGCTATGGTCAATCCATATTGTGCAATGAGCGGCCGGTTGTATTGAATGATCACCTGAGGCATTCCCGTAACCGGCTCCACATACAGGTTGTCTGCACCCTGTACCGTATTCACTAATTTGCCTAATTTCGCCGCCGTGGCTGCCAGCGTATCTAAATTTTCACCAAAAACTTTCAGCACTACATCCTGTCTTGCACCGGTCATCAGTTCATTAAAACGCATTTGCACTGGGTATTGGAAGCTTGTTGTAATCCCTGGAATATCTTCCAGGGTTTTACTCATTTTAGCTGCCAGCCCGGGAAAAGTTTTTGCAGAGGTCCATTCTTTTTTGTCTTTCAAAATCACCATCATATCGCTGGCATCCATCGGCATCGGGTCGGTGGGTACTTCGCCGCTGCCGATTTTTGTGACCACTTTTATTACTTCGGGGAATGTTGTTTTTAAGAGATGCGCCGCTTTTTGCGTATGCTCGATGGTGGTGTTCAGGTTACTGCCTGTAAGCACGCGGGTATCTACGGCAAAATCACCTTCTTCCAACGAGGGAATAAATTCGCCGCCGAGCCGGGATAGCATAAAAACCGCAATCACGAAAAGCACTGCAACCAACGACAGGATGAGCTTTGGGATACGCAAAACTTTCAGTAAAAGATTTTGATAAAATGCTTCTATAGCTGCCATCATCCGGTCTGAATAATTTTTTCTGCTGTCTCCTTTTCTTTTTAATACCAGTGCGCTCATCATCGGGATATAAGTGAGCGACAATAAAAATGCGCCCAGCAGGGCAAAAGCTACCGTCTGTGCCATCGGCTTGAACATCTTGCCTTCAATGCCCTGCAAGGTAAGAACAGGCAGATATACGATAAGAATAATTACCTGGCCAAATACCGCACTGTTCATCATTTTACCGGCAGCGCTCATAACTGTTTTGTTCATTTCCTCCCTGGTAATCCCATTTGTCTGCCGGAAATGCCTGTTGTGCATCATCTGGTGCATTACCGCCTCCACAATGATAACGGCGCCGTCTATAATCAGTCCGAAATCCAAAGCTCCGAGGCTCATCAGGTTGCCGCTTACTCCAAAAAGGTTCATCATGCAAATAGCAAACAACATGGCTAATGGTATAACGGATGCCACCAACAGCCCTGCCCTGATATTCCCAAGAAACAATACCAGCACAAACACTACAATTAAAGCACCCTCCAGTAAATTGGTTTCTACCGTACTAATGGCGTGATCCACCATTTTGGTGCGGTCGAGGAAAGGCTCTATTACCACGCCTTCGGGCAAAGTTTTCTGGATCTGGGCAATGCGTTCCTTTACGTTTGTGATTACCCGGCTGCTGTTTTCACCTTTCAGCATCATCACTACCGCACCGGCCACTTCGCCTTCATCATTATAACAAACAGCGCCGTAGCGCGTTGCGTAGCCTGTCTTCACATCTGCTACATCGCGTATAAACAAAGGCGCTGCGTTGGTTCTATTAACAATAGAAATATTTCGGATGTCATCCAGGCTGCCAATCAGCCCTTCGCTGCGGATGTACAAAACCGTAGGCCCTTTTTCAATATAAGCGCCACCGGTATTTTGATTATTGGCTTCCAGCGATGCAAATACATCTTTGATGCTAATGCCGTAAGCGTGCAGCTTATCGGCATTGACGGCTATTTCATATTGCCTGAGCTTACCGCCAAAGCTGCTTACTTCCGCAACGCCCTTTACGCCCAACAGTTGCCGGCGCACAATCCAGTCCTGGATGGTACGCAGTTCGGTGATGTCATATTTTTTCTCAAAGCCTTTTTTAGGGCGCACTACGTATTGGTATATTTCACCCAAACCCGTTGAAATAGGGCCCAGCTGAGGATTGCCGATACCTTTCGGGATTTCGTTCTGCACCTGCTGCAGGCGCTCCGCTACCTGTTGCCTTGCCCAGTACACATCTATGTTATCTTCAAAAACGATGGTCACTAAAGAAAGTCCGAAGCGGGAAAAGCTGCGTATTTCCTTTAGCCCGGAAATATTGCTGTTGGCCTGTTCAATAGGAAAAGTTACCAGCCTTTCAATATCTGTGGCTCCGAATGACGGGGCAATAGTGATCACCTGCACCTGGTTGTTGGTAATATCCGGCACGGCATCAATAGGTAATCTGGTGGTTTGATATGCGCCTGTAGCTATCAGTGCGATTATCAATAGCCCTATGATGAGTTTGTTCCTTACGGAAAACTCAATAATTTTATTCAGCATAACCTTTTCAAAAAATTGTTGATGATAAATTAGCTCACAGCGGAATACCTGTGTATTTTATAAACCCGGATAAGCAATAAAGCTATGAAGCCCGTGTTACCATGTGGTTTATATAAACATTACACTTTTATCCGGAATAGCTGTACTATCTTATTTATGTGTCATAAGATGTCTATGAAAACTATTGCTGCAATGTGATTAAATGAACCAGTGGTTTTCTGTGAGTAAGAAGAAACAAAAGCATTAACAAGCTCTGGGAGGCTGCCAAATGAAATTTTGGTAGTTGAAAGAATAGCCAACCGCATCAAATAAAAGCGGCTTTTCCTTTTTATTGTATATTGCGTTAGCTGTATGAAAGGTAATGGGTGAGGAAGGAATAGCAAATACTAACAGGAGAGTATGCGACACCATTTTAAAGGGCAATTGCATATCCCGGTCATAATCGGCATCCCGCGGGCTGCCGTGCATATAATGCATATCCAGAAAAGCTAAAAAAGAAATGGACGGATTTACTGCCCGGTGCTCTATGAAATGCTCTACCAGCACCGGCAATTTCAACGCTTCTCTCAGCGGCGTAAAAGCCATGAGATAGAGAAACAAAAATAGTATGGACATGCATTTACGCACCTGTGACAAAGTTAAAAAAAAACATCATAAAACAGCCAAAACTTAAAAAGCCGCCAATGGCGACTTTTTAAGTTTTGATATTCTGTGACCCCGTCAGGATTCAAACCTGAAACCTTCTGATCCGTAGCCGCCTTTTTTAGTTAATTCGCTTTAATCTATTTTAACCTATATTCCTCTGAAACATAATACTGGAAAGTGTTTCATAGGATTTTCTTATCTTCGATGCATCCCATAAAATAGCCGTTTAGTTGTCGTGTGTTAGGCAAATTGTTAGGCAAATTGTTAAACAATGTGAGTTATGAAGGCAACAACAGCACGCATTCTTGACAGGAGAAGAATGCTCAAAAAAACCGGCAAGTACCGCCTTGCCATCCAGGTTACCTTTGATCGTAAACCTGTTCCTTTTCCGCTTGATCTGTATGCGTCGGAAGAAGATTCTAAAAAGCTTTCCTCTCCCCGGTTAGGTAAGGAGTTGGCCGAAATCAGGGACAAATTCGTTGAGGAAGAAAACCGGGCTAAAGAAATCATCCGCAATATAGGCACGTTCACTTTTGACGCTTTCCGGGAAGAATTTTATAAAAATAATATTGCCTATAAAAGAAAAAAAGCCCGGCAAAGAGAAGCGCTGATTATACGTCCGAATAGGTGTCTGATGAAGTTACCTGGGTAGCAATAAATCCGCCGTCAACTGTCGGAACTGCTCCCCCGATGCCTGCCAGGCTGGTGGATGGCGCCGTAATAGGCACATGCCGCAGTGTATTGCCATTACGATCCACATCCAATACTGAGCACAGGGAATTGCCGCCCGCATACCCGTCTGTATGCGTAACGGTCAATTGATATCCTGCTCCGTTTTGCGTGATATTCGACACCCAGTTGGCTCTCGGCATATCAAGCCGCTTGCTCCAGATAATGGCCCCGGAAGATTTGTTCATCTTTACCAAAAAACCGTCATAATAGCTTGCGCCCTGGGTAAAGCCTGCCACTACAAGGGTGTCGGCATGTTCTAATATCCCCCCAAGGTTATCGCTTATACCGGAACCACCAAATTTTTTCGCCCACGAAACCGTGCCCGTACTGGTAAGCTTTAAAACTTCTATATCACAAACGCCGCCGGCAAAATTATAAATACCTGTCAAAGCATAGCCTCCTTCGGAAGTCTGGATGATATCATAACCTGCCTCGCCATTAGTGGTAGACTGATGAAAAACCTTAGACCAGTCCACAGTACCATCTCGTTTAATTTTAACAACAAATACCTCACCTGTGGCCTGAGTATATGATCTTGTTGTACCAATGGCAATATACCCGCTATCGGAGGTTTGTTTAATTTTACGGAAATCATCATTTTGAGTACCTCCGTATGTTTTTAACCACTGGATATTTCCCAGATTATCTGTTTTTACAACGTAAGCGTCTGTACCGCCTTTACCGAAGCTGGTAGTTGTGCCGGAATTAGCTAAGAAAGTTTGTTCCGCAGTTGACAACGATGCTGAATGGATTGGTCATGTTGTTAAAGGAAAAGAGAAAATCAATGAGCATTTAAAAGAAACAAGCTTTACCGGCAAACAGCAACAAGTTGAGGTTTCATTTCTCCCTTTCGACTTCAACAAGTTGGTTGACAATTTGAAAATCCAAATGCCGCTTTACTCTGAAGAACTAATAGAAGGAGACCCGACAGATGAAACCAGCGCTGTATAACAGATAGATATTAACGGACTTTCCATTATTTGCCACAATCAGCTTTTTTATTACATTCAATTTGTTAGGCAAAAAACCTTAGACAAAATACCGGATAATCTATAGGAGGATTGTAGTTTTCAAACTAGTGTCATGTCAAATATATAATGTCTGTTAAAAGTTGTAACTTGTCCATCCA
>CAYWVB010000022.1:0-79742 GCA_964461595.1 uncultured Terrimonas sp.
AAAAAGGACTTTCTAAAAGTAGCAGCCTGAAATAGCGAAAATTTGAAATACGCCCGCTAACTCAATTGCTGGCAAAAGAAATTGTAATTTCATACCTTGCTGACTGATATGAATTCTTCTTACATATCCCAGAGTGATCAAAAATTGCTTGACGCCTCAAAAAGCGGGGATGAAAAAGCGTTTGGCCTGTTATTCGAAAAATACTGGGATGATCTGTTCAGGATTGCTTACAAACGGCTGCACTCTGCAGAAGATGCCAGGGATATTGTACAGGATGTATTTGTTTCCGTATGGAGCAATATCGGTAATATTTCAGTGGATGTCTCGCTGGGTGGTTACTTATATACCGCTCTTCGAAACAAGATCTTCAATCATTTTGAAAAAAACAATAACCGCCTGCAAAAATTAATACAGCAGCAATTCATTCCCACCGAACACGAGGAAACGGTTTTCAGCAATTATTGCACTAAAGAGCTGCAACAATTCATTGCGCAGCAGGTAGCTGCCATGCCGGAGAAAATGCGGCAGATATATCTTTTAAGCAAAGAAGAGAATCTTACTCATGCAGAGATTGCGGAGCTGCTCAGCCTTTCCAATCAGACCGTTAAAAACCAGTTGTACAACGCGGTAAGCCGGTTGAGAAAAACAGTTCTGAAAGAACATTTCCCGGTTATCATTACCTGTTACGAACTTTTGTCTCATCTGTAACGATAAGGCCCGGCAGCATACCTGGTTTCAAAAAAGTTTTGGCCGTTCCTGGTACTTTACCTTAACTCAGCTGTTGGTAGTAAAAAAACATCTTGGAAACACAGCAACTGGAGCTACTCATTAAAAAATACAATGCCGGGCAATGCACTGCCGAAGAAAAACTATGGCTGGAGCAATGGTACCTTTCCTTTGAATGGAGCAGAAAAGAAGACCTGCCTGATTCAATAATAGCGGAGCTGAAGCAGGCTGCATGGAGCAGGCTGCAGCAAAGCAGAAATGAAAAAGATGTAATACCAATGCAGGCAGTGCCACGAAAAAAAGCCGGCAGGAGATGGTGGTATTACAGCGCTGCCGCATCTGTTGCGCTGGCGGGCTTCCTGTTTTTGTATAATCCTGGAAAAAAGCCTGTATCACGTCCCGCAACCGCCGCTGCAC
The DNA here is from genome assembly GCA_964461595.1 of uncultured Terrimonas sp. GTDB lineage: Bacteria > Bacteroidota > Bacteroidia > Chitinophagales > Chitinophagaceae > Agriterribacter. The sequence continues at coordinate 1,144 of CAYWVB010000022.1, forward strand.
AAGCTCCCAAAGACATCCTGCCCGGCACCAGCAAAGCTTCGCTGATCCTTGGAGACGGGTCTGTTATCTCACTTGATTCGGCGGCTGTAACACAGTTAAAAGAAGGTGATGGCACTACCATAAACAAGCAGTACGGTAAAATTGTATACAGCAATACTGCGGGTAGTCGTACCAAAGTAGTTTACAATACACTGACCATTCCCCGCGGTGCGGAATATGAGCTGGTATTGCCCGATGGAAGCAAAGTATGGCTGAACGCGGCTTCTTATCTAAAATTCCCTACCCGCTTTATCGAAAAGGAAAGAACCGTATACCTGGATGGAGAGGCTTATTTTGAAATAGCAAAAAATGCCGCACAGCCCTTTAAAGTAATTACCCGTGACAATATGGAAGTACAGGTTACCGGTACCCACTTCAATGTAATGGCATATGATGATGAAGCCTTTATTAAAACAACACTTACCGAAGGTAAAGTAAACATCAGGAATGGAAAATACATCACACCGCTGGCGCCGAAGCAGCAGGCAGCATTGGAAAAAAGCTCAGGGCAGATAGACATTAAAAAAGTGGATATAGATAAAGAGATCGCCTGGAAGAACGGAAGGATTGAGTTTAGTGATGATAAGCTGCCATACATCATGCGGCAATTGTCGAGGTGGTATGATGTGGACATACGCTTCGAAGGTCATATCCCGCAAGGTGAATACAATGGCTCTATTCCGCGAAAAGCAACTTTATCCGAAGTAATGGAGATATTGAAAATAGCCGGAGTTAAATACCGGCTGGACAACAGAACGGTGGTCATTACAGGCGGATAAGCTAATCGGGGCTAAGTATAGTATATCGTATTATCGTCTGAAGGGAGGAGTGAAATGTGAATTCACCATTCACAAAAAATGTATTAATGAGGTATTGCTTTGGTTGCCTATAAAAAAACGGGAGTGCTGGAACACCCCCGTAAATGGTTATGGCAAACGAATAAACATACATTGATCAGGAACGCTTATTGTTTAACCAAAAACTTGTACAAAACTATGCAAATTAACCAAACCCACAGGTGGGACAAACGATTATATCCGCCTGTATTAATGCTCAGGGTTATGAAATTAACTGCGGTCTTACTATTTGCCTTTTGCATCAATACCGGTGCAACCGGCTTTGCACAGAGCATCACGCTTTCCGTACGCAATGCTCCTGTTGAAAAAGTGCTGAAAGAGATCCGGAAGCAAACGGGATACAGCTTTTTTTACAAAACAGAGCTGTTGCGCAATGCACCCAGGATCAGCTTTTCCGTAAAAAATGCTGATATTCAACAAGCTCTCGCCATGTGTTTTACCGGTGTGCCTGTTGAATACTCTATCGTGGCGCAGACGGTGGTTATTTCACCAAGAAAATCAAAACCTGCTATTCCGCAGGCAGATCCGGGCAAGCCGGAAATAATTACGGCAGAAATACACGGAACGGTCACCAACAACGCCGGAGAACCTTTGCCCGGCGCTTCTGTACGGCTGAAAGGAAGCAGCACGGGGACAACAACTGACGCTGCGGGCAGATTCACCCTGAATATTCCCGGCAACCAGGGTGTGCTGGTAATTTCTTTCGTGGGCTATGTTGCACAGGAAATAAATACCGGCGGGAAAACAGATATCAAAGTGGTATTGATACGCCGGGATACCGAAGCAGATGAAGTGGTGGTGGTTGGGTATGGCAGCGCGAAAAAAAAGGACCTGACCGGCGCTGTGGGCGTGGTAAACGTTCGTGAGCAATATAAATCACCCATCATTGCCACAGAACAGATGCTGGAAGGCCAGGTGAGCGGGGTGCAGGTATCGCAAAACCAATCACAGCCGGGTGGCGCAGTATTTTCTATCAGGATCAGGGGCACCAACTCTATCAACTCTGGTAATGAGCCGCTGTATGTGATTGACGGTTATGCCGGGGGTGATATTGCTTCCGTCAGCCCATCCGACATTGCATCCATCAGTGTATTAAAAGATGCATCAGCGACCGCTATTTACGGGAGCAGGGGCGCTAACGGAGTGGTAATGATCACTACCAGGCGCGGCAACTACAATGCTAAGGGGCTTACTATTGACGCTTATACCGGCGTGCAGAAAGTAGCAAAGAAATATAAGATGATGGACGCAAAGCAGTTTGCTGCTTATCTGAATGAAGTGCAGTCGCTGACCAATCAGCAAAACGGCACCAATGATCCATTGCCCTATACCGATGCAGCAATCAGTGCGATGGGCAAAGGTACCGACTGGCAGGATGCCGTATTCAGGGCAGCACCCGTTTCAAACATCACTATCGGACTCAACGGTGGAAGCAATAACACCAGGTATTATACCAGCCTCAGTTACTTTGACCAGAAAGGAGTGATGATCGCTACCGATTATAAAAGAGGTATTCTCCGTTTCAATGTTGATCATAATATGAGCAATCGGTTCAAGATGGGCTTATCCTCCTATCTTTCTTACGACTATCAGAAAGTGGCTTCGGTAAATACAGACGGAGGGAGTACCAGCCCCGGCGTTTTATGGGATGCAGTTCGTTTTAACCCTGCTGTACCGGTTAAAGATGATGATGGAAATTATACTTTTCAGAACGGACCGCTTCCTTACGTTGGCCCGCTCGGAAATCCTGTGGCTTATGCGCTCTTATCAAAAAACGGGCTTTACCGGTTTGCAGGCAATGCTAATTTCTTTGCAGAATATGAAATGCTGAAAGGTTTAAAGCTGCGTTCTACTTTGGGCGCCGGATATGACAATACAGGCAACCGGGTATTTACACCTTCCGATATATTTGCCGGGGCATCCAGCAATGGGTATGCTGCGCAAAACTCAGGTCAGCATTACAACTGGCTGACAGAAAACACGCTTACTTATGACAAAGCAATCAATGACAGGCATATTTTAAACGCGGTAGCAGGTTTTACTTTCCAACATTGGTATTACAAAAGTTTTTCTGCTGGCATTACCAATTTATCAAATAACAACCTGGGATATGATAACCTGGGTATCGGAGATCCGGGCATTCCATCCGCGTCTTTTGATGAAAACGTTTTGACCTCATTCTTCGGAAGAATCAATTACAGCTTTGCCGACCGCTACCTGCTTACGCTTACCGCAAGAGCGGACGGCTCTTCGCGATTTGGAGATAAGCATAAGTGGGGATATTTCCCTTCGGGCGCCTTTGCATGGAATGTGGCTGAAGAAAATTTTATGAAAAATGTAAAAGATGTGAGCGCCTTGAAGCTTCGCCTCAGTTATGGTATTACGGGAAACCAGGAAATCGGTGACTATATTTCCTTACCGGTATATATAAATGATATTTACTCGCTCGGGCGGGACCCTTCACCTGTAACCGCTATATTCCCTGTTCAGGTAGCGAACCCCGATATTAAATGGGAACAAACAGCAACTACTGATATAGGTGTAGATATAGGGCTCTGGAATAACCGCGTGGAAATTACTACAGATTATTACAATAAAAAAACAACCAACCTGCTGTTGTATATCAATGTGCCGCAAACATCGGGCTACTCAAGCCTGCTCAGGAATGTAGGCAGTGTACAAAACAGGGGTTTCGAATTTTCATTAACCTCCCGGAATATTGTTAACCCCGCATTTTCATGGGAATCCATATTGAACTTCTCTGCCAATAAAAACAAAGTACTTGATATCGGAACAAATAAAGAAATTTATGCCGGCGATTTAAGCAGTAATATTTTTCTTGGCGGAGGCACTTCGGGTATCATCCGTGTAGGCCAGCCTATCGGGTCATTTTACGGATATATATTTGACGGTATCTGGCAAACACAGGATGAAATTAACAGAAGCGGAACGGAACAACCTGTTGTTCCCGGAGACCCGAAATATCGCGACCTTGATAATGACAAATCTCTCACAGGACTTGACAGAGCTATAATCGGGCAGGCCCTCCCGAAATTTATTTATGGCTTTACCAATAATTTCAAATATGGCAGATTCGGACTGACTATCTTCCTGCAAGGCGTATATGGTAATAAGATCTTCAACGAAAACAGGTATGAGATAGAAAATGGCTTCCCGATATTTAACAAGCTCGCTTACGTGGCTACCGATAGCTGGACAGGCCCCAACACCAGCAACAGCTTGCCAAGCGTAGTAAGCACGTACAGGCGCGGCGCAGGGTTTTCAAGCGATATGCTGGAAGATGGCAGCTTCCTCAGGGTTAAAACCGTGACCCTGTCTTATGAGTTGCCGTTAAATAAGCTGGCATCCGCTTTCAAGGCAGCAACGGTATACGTAACTGCGCAAAACCTGTTAACCATTACAAAATACAGCGGTTATGATCCGGAAGTAAATTCATTCGACAACAGCAACCAGCTGTCTTTGGGTACAGATTACAATGCTTATCCAAATTACAGGACTTTCCTGGCCGGAGTGCGATTTTCATTCTAATACAATTTTAAAGATAACAGTATGACAAAAAAATATTGTTCTATAATATTAGCCGCCATTATTCTTACATCCCTTTTTTCATGTAAAAAGGCATTAGAAACAAAGGGGCACAGCTTTTTATCGCCCAATACCTTCTACACCAATGAAGCAGATGCTAACGCTGCACTCAATGGAGCATATGCCAATCTCTTTTCACAGGATATGTACGGAAGAGCCGCATGGCTGCTTTCAGACATGTCTGCAGACCTGTTTTATCCTGTTATCAACAATGCGGACCGTACCACTATATACCAGGGAACATTTACAGCTTCTAATGGTGTTATACTGGTGTGGTGGGCCGCTAATTATCTGGTTATTAAAAATGCCAATGATGTGATCGCTTATGTTCCCGGTATCAATATGGACGAACAGCGTAAAAACAATATCATAGGCAATGCCCGCTTTCTGAGAGGACTATGCTATTTCAATTTAGTAGAAGGGTTTGGCGATGTACCTATTCTGCTTTTGCCAGGCATTGATTCGCTTTTCCCCTCCCGGTCCTCCACAGCAGAAGTTTATGCGCAAATAATAGAAGATCTGAAATACGCGGAAACAAACTGCTTACATATTGCAGATCTGCCCGAACAGGAAACCGGAAGAGCAACATCTGAAGCCGCATCAGCATTAATGGCAAAGGTATACCTGCAAAAACATAGTACAGCAGCATCTGAAGCATCTGACTATGCCAATGCACTGGCTTTGTGCAATAAAGTGATCAGCTATTCAAACAGTCATCCTGATCATCTGGCTTTAGAAGAGTCGTTTGGGGCTATATTCAACCCCGATACAAAGAATGGAAAGGAAATATTATTTAATGTTCAGTTCGGCAGTCCGCCCAATGCAAGCAATATTATCAATATGGGCTTTCAACCCATAGCAAAAGGCGGCTACGGTTCGTATAATGCATTGGATATGCATTATAACTCTTATAAGCCTGATGACGTTATCCGTAGAACGGTAAATGTGGGTAATATCGAGGGCTCCGCGCACAAGATATCCAAATATGATGACGCTGGCGTTCCTCCCGGCGTTTTCGGCAGGAACAACTGGATCATTTTACGATATGCAGATGTATTACTGATGCAATCTGAAGCGCAACATGGAGTGGATCCTGCAAGCGCTGCAAAATTTGACGGCATAAACACGGTGAGAAGCCGCGCGGCGATAGACCCGCTCAACTTTACCAATACACCAACCGCAGATGATTTTATAACAGCTTTGGTTAATGAAAGGTGCTGGGAATTTTGCGTGGAAGGACAGCGCAGGTGGGACCTGATCAGGCTAAACCGTTACAAGGAAATACTACAGGCTGCAGGACGCTCTTTTGACGAGCTGCACATGAAATATTTCCCTATCCCGCAAACGGAGATAGATGTGAACCCGAACCTGGTGCAAACGCCGGGATTTTAAACTCTCCGGAGGCGGCAGGATAACTGTGCGAAGCGCCTTCGCTTCGCACAACATTCTCTTATCGCCTCCGGCGATCTAATTTTTATTAACGACAGGACAATGTATAGCACAAGGATATTTCTTTTCGTAATCATCATTATTACATTTTCTGGTATTCATTGCAAATCATCACAAAACCATAGCAATGCCGCTTCCGCTTCCATAACCATAAGCAGCGATTTTGATTCGGGCAGCATTGATACTTTATGGGAATCAAAACCTGATTTTCTTACCGGTTGGCCCAGGCACTGGAAACAGAAAAGCAGCACTGACGATCAGTATTACTGGTTTTATTTTAAGCTTGATCATATTGCCAATAAAAACATTACCATTAAGCTTGACAGGCTCGCAGGCACTTACAGAGGGGGGCCGCACCTTATTTATACAAAAGGTACCCGGCCGGTCTATTCCTATGATCAGAAAAACTGGCAAAGAATAAATGATGTGCAATATGATGCCAGACAGCATTCGCTTACCTTCCGCAATGTCTTCACCGCTGATGCTGTGTGGATAGCGTATGCGCATCCTTTTTCTTATGAGCAGGGGCTGGAGCTGATTAATGCCATTACCGGCAACCCGTTTTTGAACATTGAAGTGATAGGCAAAACACCCCAGGAAAGAGACATTCATTTATTGACGATCACAGATCCTGCTATACCCGAAACAGAAAAAAAAGTAGTGTTTATTACCACGCTGCAACATGCCGGCGAATACTGCGGCGGATATGTGGTATCAGGGCTTATCCATTTCCTGCTGTCAGATGATAAAGACGCTGCACTTGCAAGAAAAACGACCATATACAAGATCATACCCATGATGAACCCGGATGGTATTTTTCACGGCATCACAAGATTCAACGCCAACCTTGAAGACCTGAACCAGGAATGGGATGATGACTTTACTGACACGCTTCATCTTCCGGTGGAGCCGGAAGCAGCCTGTGTAAAAAAATGGATACGCAAATGGAAAAGCGCAGGTAAGGCCATTGACCTGGGGCTTGATGTGCACAGCCAGGGACAGGAAGGTTCCATGAACCTGCTGCATACACCCAAAGATGTGCTGGCGGATCTTACCCCTTATCTTAATAAATACTGGGCGGTTGAATATATTCCCCTCGAATTTTCAGGATCGCTGAACAATTGCCTTGTCAAAGAATTCAATATTCCCGCAGGCACTTTTGAAATACCGCAATCCCGGATTAAAAGCGGTGAATACCTGACGATAGACGATTACTATCATTACGGTAAAGGAATGGCATTAGGCATCACCGATTATTTTTCAAAAAGCAGGTAATATATGTATCACAATACTTACAGGAAGTTTCAATTGGGTGTTTTTTATAATGAGCCCAACAGTATTGCTACTATTAAGCATCGTTGCGTCGCACATTTCAACACCCTGTTCTCTATTGAACATTTCATATGCTGCATCAAACAAATTGGATTGTCAGCTGTATTCCTGTTACTATTTTACTCCTTTTCCTTTTCGCAGGCGCTGGGCACAGATCCTGAAAAAGGCAAAGGCACATATAAGAACCGCACTTTCTTTAATCTTGAAAGATATTGGGATACTGCCAAAGTTTGTTCAAATCCTCATAAAGGATGGAGCGTACATTATTTCAGCAACAGTATATCTAATTACGGGAACCAGTTAGCAGCCAATGACTCCCTTTCTGACTTCCCGGGATTGAATGATATTTATTTCAGGCTGGCATGGAGCTACCTTGAACCAAAGGAAGGTGTTTATAACTGGGCAGTAATAGATACACTCGTTCAAAAATGGGTGAAATGGGGACATACGGTTTCCTTCCGTATTACCTGCAAGGAAACGAATATTGTATACGCAACTCCCGAATGGGTAAGACTTGCAGGCGCCAAAGGCACTTTCATCAATCATCCTGATCTGAAAATAAAAGCCTGGGCTCCGGATTATGATGACCCGGTTTTTTTGCAGAAGCTGAACAATTTTCATAAGGCATTCGCCGAACGGTACGATGGTAAACCCTGGGTGGAATATATTGATATCGGAAGCCTTGGCGACTGGGGCGAAGCACATACCGCATACTCGGGCTGGAAAGATATTCCCGTTGAAACCGTGAAGCTGCATATTGACCTGTATAAACGCTGGTATAAGAAAACCACGCTCATTATCAGCGACGACGCGATAGGGCAACGGGATACAGACGACGGGTCGGATTATATGATTTTCGGATATGCGCTGAAAAACGGGATCGGCTTCAGAGATGACAGCGGCAATGTGGAATGGTATAAATATCTTGGCTTTGGCCCGTCCTGTATACGCACGCCGGAGCTCTTTTCCGCCGTTTATAAAAAGATACCCGTTGTGCTGGAATCTGATCATTATGCTGATGCTGTAAAAGGTGGTATGTGGAATAATGGAGAAGGGTTGTTAAAGGCTGTGTACGAAACACACGCCTCGCTGGTGGGATTTCATTATTATCCCCGCGAATGGCTCCGTGAAAATTACGATTATGCAAAAAAAATAGCCAACATTGCGGGCTACTGGTATTTTCCAAAATTTGCCATGCTGCCGGATACCCTGCGTAAAAACAGTGCCCGCAATTATTTACGGCTTACCTGGGAAAATCACGGCGTAGCGCCGGCCTACCACAAATTCATTTTATCTGTTGCCTTCATCAATAAGTCGGACGGCAAAAGATTTGTGCAGCAATTAGCAAATTCGGATTGCCGCAACTGGCTTCCCGGAGATATCATTGCAGAGCAACATCCCCTCACTATAAACAAGAACATGCCACCTGGCATTTACGATATCGCTATTGGCCTGCGGGATGAATGCGGTTTTCATAACAAACCGGTTGAGCTACCTGTAAAGGACAACCGGAAATTATCTGACGGATTTTATAAGATAGGAGAAATTGCCGTTCAGTAATGAGTAAAGTTGAAGCTATTTACGTATGAGAAAACTTGTATTGGTCATCCTGCTTAGCCGGATATGTACTGCTAACGCGCAGGAAATTTTATTGGAGAAGAACAAGCCGGGCGCAGACGGCAGCGAATCGCTCAGCCATGTCTGGAAAGCATCGTGGATATCCCATCCAGAAGCATCTTTGTTGGACTATGGTGTTTTTTTATTCAGGCGTGAAGTTCATCTTGAAAATGTGCCAACGCAATTTAAGCTGTATGTATCCGGTGATAACCGTTATAAGCTATATGTGAATGGTGAATATATTGTCAGCGGTCCTGCAAGAGGCGATCAGCTCAACTGGAATTATGAAACGATTGATATTGCCCCATTCTTAAGCAAAGGAAAAAATATAATAGCGGCGGAAGTAGTAAACTTTGGCGTGGACAGACCGCTGGCGCAGCACACCTATCAGACCGCTTTTTTGCTGCAGGCAGCAGATAATGCAGCAGACTCCATCAACACCGGCAGCCCGGGATGGAAGGTAACGGAGAACAAAGCGTATCATCCCATTAAAATAAAATTTGAAACTGTCAATGGCTTTTACGCTGCCGGTCCCTGCGATAGTGTGAGGGCGGCTGATTACACCTGGAACTGGAACCAGGCAAAATACAACAGCGGCAACTGGTCTGATCCGGTGGTATCAAATATTGCCGTAGGAAAAGGATATATTTATGGTAATGCTATACATCTTGTGCCGAGGCAGATCCCTTTTCCTGAAAGAAAAAAGGAACGCCTGGATGCCATTGTAAGAAGCAGCCCGGCTGCATACCGGCCTTCAAAAATCTCAGACCGCCTGTTACTGAAGATCAGCAAAAATTCAAAAGTTTCTTTGCTGCTGGACAACAACAGGCTGACCGTTGGCTACCCTGTGCTTACGCTCAGCGGTGGCAAAGGCAGCAAGATAAAAATAACCTATGCGGAAGCGCTCCTCGACCCGTCGGGCAATAAGGGCAACAGGAACGTTATTGAAGGAAAGAAAATAAAAGGGTATCATGATATTTATCTTCCTGACGGCGGAAAAGATCGCTGTTTTGAAACGCTCTGGCTGAGGACTTTCCGCTATGTTCAGTTGGATATCGAAACGGCCGGGGAAGACCTGCTGGTAGATGATTTTTACAACATGTTCACCGGTTATCCTTTTCAGCAGAATGCCAGCTTCAGCACCGACGATCCGTCCCTTCAAAAAATATGGGATGTGGCGTGGCGCACGGCCAGGTTATGCGCTAATGAAACCTATATGGACTGCCCTTATTATGAACAGTTGCAGTATATAGGCGATACAAGGATACAGGCAATGATCTCATTGTATGTTTCCGGTGATGACAGGCTGATGAAGAACGCTTTAAGGCAGTTCGCACAATCCATCACAGCGGAAAACATTACGCAGAGCCGGTATCCCTCTTATCTTCCGCAGTTTATCCCACCATTCTCCCTGATGTGGATCAATATGGTGCACGATTACTACATGTACCGGGAAGACACTGCATTCATTCAATCCTTCAAACAGGGAATGATAGCGGTATTATCTTTCTTTGAAAGCAAATTATACAGCAACGGCATGTTGCATAAGGTTCCCTGGTGGAATTTTACAGATTACGCAGACGATTTTCCGCTTGGCATTCCCGATGGTGCAGATGATGGAGAATCCGCATTGATATCGTTGCAATATGCATACGCTTTGCAGCATGCCGCTGAATTATTCCGGTACCTGGGCGATGCATACTATGCGGATAAATATACCAAAGACGCTGAAGCTGTAAAAGACGCGGTGCTTAAAAATTGTTATGATAGCAACAAACAAATGATAGCCGAAACGCCGGAGAAAAAAAGGTTCTCCATCCACACCACACTCTTTGCAATCCTTACGAATACCATCGAAGAAAGCGAACAGGCAAAGGCATTGCAGGCTGCACTTTCGGATAGCACTGTTATGACCTGCTCAATTTATTTCAGATTCTATCTTACAAGGGCGATGGAAAAAGCGGGACTGCCTAATATATACTTAGATCATCTTGCTCCCTGGCATACCATGCTGAAGGAAGGTCTGACCACCTTTGCCGAATCAGAAAAAGATACCAGATCCGACTGTCATGCATGGAGCGCAAGCCCTATGTTTGATTTCCTGCACACGGTGGCGGGTATTCAACCCGGCTCGCCGCAATTTAAAACAGTGATGATAGCGCCTCATTTTGGAAAGTTAAAATCCATACATGCAAAACTGCCGCATCCACGGGGAATAATAGAAGTGGATCTCAAAAAAACAGACACAGGAGCGATATCGGGTAATATACACCTGCCCAATGGAGTGAACGGAACTTTTATTTTTAAAGATCATAAGATCGCTTTGGCTGGGGGTGTGGATCAAAAGATCAGTCTTTGATATTGTTGAGGATTGACGGGGACAAAATAAGATAGCTTACCGGCAGAATAGGTAACAAAAGGCTGTTGAATTCAATTTAGATTTGTTAAATGAATAAACATATTTCGCAGCAGGAATTGTCTTCACAAATACTGCATGATAACTTGGACTATACCCTGTTTTCCTGGAGTAAACAAAAGGGCATCAATCCCATATTGGTAGAAAAAGGGGAAGGCGTTTATTTTTATGATTACGATGGAAAAAGATGGCTCGATTTTTCTTCCGGGCTGATGAATGTCAATATCGGTCATGGACATCCGCGGGTTGCTGCTGCAGTATTGCAGCAGATGAACCGGATCAGCTATGTTACTCCAAGTTGTGGCACAAAAGTTCGCGGTGAACTGGGTAAAAAACTTGCCTCTGTTACACCGGCGGGAATGAGCAAAGCCCTTTTTACTACCGGTGGCGCGGAATCAATTGAGAATGCCATAAAATTGGCAAGATTATATACCGGCAAGCATAAAATTTTAGCACGATACCGCTCTTTTCACGGTGCCTCTTATGGCTCAATGACTGCCGGTGGCGATCCGAGAAAAATACCACACGACAGTCAGCAACTGATAAATATTGTTCACCTTGAAGACCCCTATTGTTATCGCTGTCCCTGGTCTCAGCCCGGGCCAGATGCCTGTGGTTTTGAGTGTACCAGGCATATTGAGCGTGTAATAGAATTTGAAGGGCCGGAAACCATTGCTGCCATAATTATGGAAGGAGAGAGCGGCACTTCAGGTTGCATAAAATATCCTAAAGGTTATCTGAAGCAGGTAAGAGCGCTTTGCGACAAATTTAATATCCTGTTTATCGCCGATGAAGTAATGAGCGGCTTTGGAAGAACAGGTCATTGGTTTGGAGTAGACGCTCATGGTGTGATACCTGATATGATTGCTGCCGCAAAGGGGATAACCGCAGGTTATATACCTCTTGGGGCGCTTATTGTAAGCGATAAAATCGCTGCCGGATTTGACGACCAGGTATTATGGCTTGGGCTGACTTATTCCGCCCACCCTGTAAGCTGTGCTGCCGCACTGGAAGTATTAAAAATTTATGAAGACGAAGACATGATCGCTCATGCGGCGGAGATGGGGAAATATATCGAAAAGCGTATTAAAGAGATGCAGGCTGTTCATCCCTGCATCGGCGATTTCAGGAATACCGGTTTATTAGGCTGCATAGAGCTGGTAAAAAACCGGGATACCAAAGAGCCCATGGCGCCCTACAATGCGAAAGCACATGATATGAAGATCATGAACGAAGTAGCCGCCTGCATTAGAAAATTAGGCATGTATACTTTTGTGCGTTGGAACTATATTTTTATTGCGCCGCCGCTTTGCATTACCGTTGAACAGGTTGAAGAAGGGCTTGCGATCATAGCTGAAGCGCTGAAAATAGCCGATGGATATTGCTATTAATGATCCTTCCGGAAAATCCTATCACGTAAATCACCCGGGTTATCAGTATCAATTTGTTTTGTCGTAGGATGATGCTCTACAGGAAAATTTAAAGAATTTGCAATAAAGCAAAATTCATTTGCTTTTTTATGTAATTCGTTTGCTTTGTCAACCATAGCATCCTGCGCTACAATTACAACCGGGTTAAGTATCACCTCAGTAAACCGTCCGCCGCCGTTTGAGCTTTCCTCCATGATTCCTGTGGCATTGTCTGTATAGTCCAACACTATCACCCCCGCTTCTGAGCATAAGTGCAAATACCAAAGCATGTGACAGGAAGATACAGAGGCTATCAATAAGTCTTCGGGGTTATGCCTGGTCCTGTCGCCGCGAAATGCCGGATCAGATGAACATAGGATATCCGGTTTGTTTTCCATGACTATTGTATGGCTTCTTTCGTAACTCCTGTAATTGTCAGTTCCCGTCCCATTATTTCCTGTCCACTTGGTTGTTACCTTATAATGATGCCGCTCTTTCATAATTTTATGTTTGATCGTCCCCACCGCATTACGCGAAGAGATGTATCATGCAAATCGCTATTTTTCCAGGAATGATTTCATCAATCATCAGGCAGGAATCAAAGATATTAAGTTTGAAAAAGAATGCCTGGGTATTTATGACTGTTATTATCCCTGCCACAAAAATAAAATCCGGCATTGTGCATTGCACGATGAGCCGGATACGAGGCACACGTCGCTATATGCACGGGCTCTGTTGGAAGATTTAGCAACATTTTTAAATGAAGATAGACAGTACACCCTTTATGCAATCCCCTGCCTCAGAAAGCGCAGCAACCGGAGACAAATTCGGCATGTTTTTATATCTTTTAGGTACATTTATGCAGATTTGAGAACGCCTGATTGCCTTTCTTACTTTAAATGAAAAAACTTGTTTAAAATCGCAACAGATTATGAAATATAAGCTTGATAAACCTGTACACGGCAGCATTGGCAATGAAAAATATCAATGTATCATTGAATGGCGCAACGGGAAATTTATTGCAGATGAACCGGAGTCAATCGGCGGGAAAGATACAGGACCTGATCCCTATACACTTTTGCTTTCTTCCCTGGCTTCCTGCAAATTAATTACACTGCGAATGTATATTGACCGGAAGGGATGGGAGATTGAAAGAATAGCTATCAATGCGAATATATACCAGGAAACCAAAGATAATATAACAAATACCATCATTGATTGCGACATCCTGTTTCTAAGCCCTGTAAGCGAGGAGCAAAAATTGAAGTTGCTGGAAATTGCAAAAAGCTGCCCGGTTTCAAAAATCTTACAGGGCGATCTGAAAGTAAGAGTATTTGCTTTCAGAGACGGTGATGCAAAAACCATAAAATATTCAAATGGGGAGATCACCGTTTTATGGAAGCCGGAGTTTTGCCAGCATTCCACCCGCTGCTGGACACAATTACCCCAGGTGTTTAAGCCCTCGATGAAAAAGTGGATAGACCCTGATGGCGCTCCCGTGGAGAGTATTCAACAACAGGTTGCAAAATGTCCATCAGGTGCGCTTGTATTTTTAGGAAAACAATAAGCTATGCCACAGCTCGTCATAGAAGCCCGGAGCGCATCACTTACTACCGGTTTAAGTGTCCGGAGGATACTCCCCTTCCGCCTGCGCCGGATGGTAGGCCCCTTCATTTTTATGGACCATGCCGGCCCGGTAGATATACAGCCGGCTATTATTTCTTCGATGGATGTACTGCCGCATCCGCATATTGGTCTGTCAACAGTCAGCTATTTATTTGACGGGCAGGTTACGCACCGCGACAGCCTGGGCATGCAGCAGGTTATCCGGCCGGGCGAGGTCAACTGGATGACGGCCGGCAGCGGCATTTCACATTCGGAACGCTTTGAAGATCCCGACGCGCTGGGCGGCGGTGCTTTGGAGATGATACAGACCTGGGTGGCCTTGCCGGAAAAGGCAGAAGAGTCTTCTCCCGAATTTCACAACTACCTGCCGGACACATTACCCGTATTTACCGATAAAGGCATCTGGATGCGGTTAATTGCAGGTAATGCTTATGGACTGAAGAACAATGTAAAAATCCATTCACCTTTATTTTACCTGCACGTGAATTTAGATGCCGGCGCACGACTGGAATTACCAAAAGAGCATTCGGAACGAGGCGTTTACATTGCCAAAGGGAGCCTGGAAATTTTGGGCAGAGCATATACCGCCGGACAGATGCTGGTCTTTGCCCCAAAAGAAGAACCAACTATACTGGCCAAGGAGGCAGCAACGCTTATGTTGTTGGGTGGTGAGCCGCTGGGTGAACGGTTTATCTGGTGGAATTTTGTTTCTTCCCGCAAAGAACGCATCGAACAGGCAAAAGCTGACTGGAAAGCCGGAAGGATCAAATTACCGCCAAATGATGACCAGGAATTTATTCCGCTACCTGAAAGTAATTCCAAACCGGCCAGCAGCGCCAACCCGCCGCCGGAGCTACTTTCCTGATGCAATCGTCCTGCCTGAAAATAAATGAGGCTGATTCAAAATTACTTTTGAGTCAGCCTCATCTTGACTAAATGATAATCGGAGTGCCCAGAACAGGAATCGAACCTGCACATTGTTGCCAATACCAGATTTTGAGTCTGACGCGTCTACCAGTTCCGCCATCTGGGCATTAAAATCGGGTTGCAATATTACATATAATGAAACGAATCCCAATATTTTTTCCGCTATTTCTCCTAACTTACCTATAATCTGCATGACTCAACACAATATGATAACTATTGGATTGATACGTGAAGGTAAAACGCCTGCCGACAACAGGGTAGCGCTTACGCCTGCTCAATGCAAATGGATCCAGAAGGAGAGCCACGCTACCAGGATCATTGCGCAAGCCTCCCCTGTCCGCTGCTTCAGCGATAAGGAATATATCCGGGCAGGAGTGAAAGTACAGGAAGACATGAGCGCATGCGATATCCTGCTCGGCATAAAGGAAGTGCCGGTGGATATGCTGATAGAAGGGAAAACCTACCTGTTCTTTTCGCATACCCGCAAGGAACAGCCCCGCAACCGCCGGTTGTTGCAGGAAGTAATTACCAGGAAAATAACACTCATTGACTACGAATGCATGGAACACGAAGACGGGCAACGCATTATCGGCTTTGGATTTTTTGCCGGCATTGTGGGCGCTCACAATGGTGTAATGGCCTATGGCAACCGCACAGGTTTATACCGCCTGGAAAGAGTATATAAGCAAAGAGATTTTCGTGAGCTGATACATACCTATTTCGGGCTGAGGCTGCCAAATCTGAAAATAGCCGTTACAGGCTCAGGGAGGGTAGCACACGGAGCGCTGGAAATTATGAACCTCATGGGTATACATGAAGCGGAGCCGGATGATTATATGAAAAGAAGGTTCGCATACCCGGTATATACCCAGCTCAAAGGCCAGGATCTTTACCGCCACAGGAAAACCGGCAAATACAACAGGGAAGATTTTCATGCGCATCCGGAGCAGTATGACTGTATTTTTCTTCCCTATGCTTCCCAAACGGATATTTTACTGAATGGCATCTATTGGGATAAAAATATTCCACGCCTGTTTCAAAAGCAGGATAGCTCGGCAGATACCTTTATCATCCGGACCATTGCTGATATTACTGATGATACAGGGGGATCAGTTCCGATAAACTTAGGCGATCAGACCATTGAGGATCCTGTGTATGGTGTTGACAGGAATACTTTTGAAAAAACAGCGCCTTATCTTCCCGGTTCCATCGACCTGATGTCGGTAGGCAACCTGCCGAATGAATTACCAAGAGATGCCTCCCGGTATTTTGGAGAGCAGCTCATCAAGTATATTCTTGAAGACCTGCTGCAGGGTAGGTCTCCTGCAATTGAGAATGCAACCATTGTAAAACAGGGAAAGCTGACTAACCGCTATGGATACCTGAAGATGTATGCGGCACAATAGCCCGTATTACAGCGCCAGGTAATACTCTTTCATCAATGCTTCAAAATCTTCCGTATATGACCCCTCCACGCTTCTTATCGTCAGCTCATATAGCTGTGGAGATAAAACCCCATGCTTTGAAAAATGGAGAATGCTCCTGAAAAAAGAGTGCGCAGGTGTTTGCCTGACCAGCATTTTTTCTATAAGGAAAAACCCGGCGCTCACCGCTATTTGCTCAAACGCAGCGGTCCTGTGAAAAGGAAGCAGTATTCCAAAAGAACCGCCGGGAGCAAGATTGCGACCTATTATGTTTATTAACCGCTCAAATGTTAGCCCTGCATCATGGCGGGCAAGATTGATTGCGTTATTATCCGATTTCAGATCGCCGTGATAAAACGGAGGGTTGGTTATAATAAAATCGTATTGCTGGGGAAAAGCGCTGGCAGTCGCATCTCCCCCCACAACAGTGATATTGTCTTTCCATGGGCTGTCTGAAATATTCTGCTTAAGCTGCTCAAATGCAGAAGGATCAATTTCTATAGCATGGAATACAGCCTCATTTTTCTGCGCCAGCATCAGGGTGAGCAATCCCGACCCGGCGCCTATATCGAGGATGCTTTGCTTACCGGCTATCTTACCGGCAAACCACGCACCGAATATGCAGGAATCTGTGCACACTTTCATAGCGCACCGGTCGTGGTATATGGTAAATTGCTTGAACCTGAAATAAGGATTTGGCATGGATCAAAGATAGGCATGGATCAGGTTTGAGGCAGCAGGTTGTTACTGGCCTCACGCCTATCTTCTCACCTTTCACCCCGCATCATTCACTATTCAGCAAAAAGCTCCCGGCACATTGCACGGGAGCCGGGATATATGATGAGTAAAGAATGCTTACATAGCCTTCCCGCCGATTTTAAAGAAGAGCCCAACATCAAAAGTCCAGAATTTATCAGTAGGCTTTGTATCAATACCCGTGGTAATGCCCGGCACAGTGATATCATCTTTACTGCCGGAACCAAATAAAAAGTTATAGCCGGCCTGGCCAAAAATCCCGACAGGTCCCAATTCTATGTTTAATCCTGCGCGGGGAGCTGCACCAAAAAATGTTTTCTTGTCCGATGTGTTATAGTAGGAACTGCTCCCGTTATTTTGGGTAATGGATACAATATGCTGCCTGAAATAAGCACCGGCATCCACTCCCAGATATGGGCGCACAGGGGCTTTTCCAAAATAATAATCCAGTGAGGCCGTCACAGGTACAATTGAATTTCCATGAAGCATTTTATAATTGTTGCCGCCATAATCGAAAGTCTCGGATTTCATATTTTTAGGATATCCCCGCGCGGCAATACCTATGGCAAATTTATCAGCGACCAAAAATTTTACATTCCCGCCAAAACCCCATTGAGAGCTGCCTGTGCCCTCCAGACGTGAGCCATGCAAGCCAATCTGTACCTGGCTGTAGGAATAGCTTGTAAAAACTGCCAGTCCGATCACAACAGCTACTGCTTTGATGAATAACTTTTTCATAATAAAATTGTTTAAAATATTAAGCCGGGATATAATTACTGCCCGTTATCCTATATCATTAAAAAAAAACTGTGCCAAAAGCTGTGAGATCTGTTAAGCAGGTCTAAAAGTATCCGGTGAATGTGAATGGCGTGAAACGTGAAAAGAGAGGCGTGAAACCAACTGTCTTGTAACTTATATCAGGGCATGACATTCACTCCTTATATCTTAGCTCTCTTCCTCCGCTCCAGTTCTTTATTGATCAACGCAAGCTCCCTGCCCGTTTGCCCCGCAACAGAGCTGTTTTCCTGCGCGCGGCGCATAAGATAGGGGATGACGTCTTTAATGGGCCCGAAGGGGAGATATTTACTCACTGCGCAGCCTGCTTTGGCCAGATTAAAGGTAATATTGTCGCTCATGCCGTAAAGCTGCGAAAAATGAATATGAGGATGACCAGGCGGCAAACCTTTTTGCTGCAATAATTGTGTAGCCAGCAGGTTGCTGTATTCATTGTGCGATGCAACGATCAACGCAATCCTGTCAATATGATCAATGCAAAATGCGATACCATCATTATAGTCTTTATCGGTACTTTCTTTGTCAGCCTGTATTGGGGATGTATACTTCATCTCCTCTGCCCGCTTTCTTTCCTTTTCCATATAGGCGCCCCGCACCAGCTTTGCACCGAGGATAAAATTTCTCAGCACCGCCGCTTCGAGCGAATCTTTCAGGAAGCGTAAGCGGTCTGACCGGTATAACTGAACGGTATTATATACCACCGGTTTCGTCTTATTAAACTTCTCCATCATCACTATAGTGAGCACATCAATGGGATCCTGTATCCAGGTCTCTTCAGCATCTACCAGCACGCCCACATTTTTTTCTGCAGCACCAGCACAGATCTTTTCCATGCGCTGCTGCACCCTCTCCCACTCTTTTTTTCCTGCTCCGTCCAGGGCTTCTACTGCACGTGCATACCGTTTCATCAGCGAGCCCTCGTTGTCAGCCACTGATGAATCAAGCTTTTCCAGCAGCTCCAGCCTTGCAAAACCGGTTACCTTGATGCTTATAAAAGGGATGTTAGGTTGTGTGGATGCATAATCAATCACCCTGATAAATTCTTCCATAGCGCGGTCAAAAGCAGCTTCATTCTCTGCTCCACCCTCCACCCCATAATCAAGAATCACTTTTACATTGTACTCACCCAACTTTTTTACTACCGGAGCAGTTTCAGCAAGTGTTTCGCCGCCGACAAACTGCTCAAATATGGTATTACGGATAATCCCCCTGACCGGGAACCCCGATTTAATGACCCAGGGGGTAAGTGTTGTGCCCAGCCGTACCAGCAGTGCATATCCCATAGAAGAAAAAAGGAATTTGGCTTTTCGTAATTCCTTATCGTCTTTATATTTAAATGCATTTTCGGTGTTATCAAAAGAAATGGGAACAGGCGCAGTCATACCGGAAGTTTATGTAAAAGTAAGCAACCAACCCGTATAGTCAATGTATAAATGTAGTTGGCCGAGGCGCAATATGATATTCGGCACACATACAGAGGAAGGGTCACCGGATTGCGTCGCAGTGCTGGCAGGAGAGGCGCCGGCACTACCTGTTTCCTTAGGCGGCAAAGACGGAATATAGTAATATTGTTGTCGTATGAAACTAAAAACATCCGGCTATTTGACACAGCAGTATAATATTTACCCTGTATTTATGAAATGATCATGAGTAATATTAATATAAGAAGTTTGTTAATTGCCTGTTTATGTATAGTCGTCGGCTATGCGAACGGCCAACGGTCTGTTTTAAAAGCGGCAGATTTTCAGCATTACATAGACCGCTTCAACAGTGATGATGAAGAGCTCTATCAACAGGCATACCCTGATGCAGCCGCATGGGGATTTTTACAAAAGAATATTCCCTTATTTGACTGCCCCGACAAAGCGCTGGAAGAGACTTATTATTTCCGGTGGTGGACTTTACGCAAACATATAAAGCGAACACCGGCAGGATATATTTTCACAGAGTTTTTACCCAACGTTCCCTGGGCAGGGAAATACAATAGCATCAGCTGCCCGGCGGGGCATCATTTTTATGAGGCCCGCTGGCTGCGCGATCCTCTTTACCTGGACGACTATATGCATTTTTGGTTACATGATGCAGGGGAAGGCAGCAGGAGGTATAGCTTTTGGGCAGCAGACGCATGGAAAGCTTTTGTATCTGTGCACACCGACAAAAAAAATCAGCCCGGGGTACTGGAGCAGCTCATTCGCAATTATTCCGCCTGGGAAGATACTCACAGGGAACCCATACATGGTCTCTTCTGGCAGTCAGATGGGGCCGATGGTATGGAAGTAAGTGTAGGCGGCCAGTTGGATAATAACGGTAAACAGGCGAGTGATTATAAAGGTATACGCCCCACCATAAATAGCTATATGTATGGCGATGCCAGAGCAATAGCAGCGTTGGCCCGGCAATTGGGTGATACAACGGTTTGCAGCCGGTTCAATCAAAAGGCTGATAGTATTAAACAGATCATGCAACGTTTGTTGTGGAGCGACAGCCTGCAGTTTTTCGGTACCATAGCATTAGATAAAAACCAGGTCCGCCCCAACCTGTTGCCGGTACGGGAGCTGATCGGTTATACCCCCTGGTATTTTAACCTGCCGGATAACAACCCGGTTTATACAGTATCTTGGAAGCAATTAATGGATACTGCCGGTTTCATGGCACCTTTTGGGCCAACCACCTGCGAACGGCGCCATCCATATTTTACCGTATCCTATGAAGGGCATGAATGCCAGTGGAACGGGCCAAGCTGGCCATACGCGACAGCACAGACACTAACGGCAATGGCTAATGTATTAAACAACTACAATAGTGGCGGCATCATCACCCCAAAAGATTATTACAGCATTTTATCTATATATGCCAATAGCCAGCGGAGGGTAAACGAAAAGGGCAAAACGGTAGCCTGGATAGATGAGAACCTTAATCCATTTACCGGCGACTGGATATCCCGCACAAGGCTGGCTCGCTGGCCAGGCGATCCATGGCCGGCAAATAAAGGAGGAAAAGAAAGAGGAAAAGATTACAACCATTCTTCGTTTAACGACCTGGTCATTTCAGGGCTGGTAGGCATCAGGCCTTCATTAGAAGACACATTGACTGTTCATCCGTTAGTGCCCGATGCCTGGGAATATTTCTGCCTGGATAATGTGCCCTACCATGGTAACATGCTCACCATAGTTTATGATAAGACCGGTAAAAAATACAAAAGAGGTAAAGGATTTTTTATACTGATAAATGGCAAACAGCAATTTCATTCTGATACCATCGGCAAAGCTGTTATCAACATAAAAAATGAAGCGGGCAAAGGCAATATATCAATGATACCGCCTTCCCGCAAGCGGCCGGGCGGATACCCGCCCCTTCATTATTTCAGCACTACCGCGCCCAGCGCAGGCAGGTGAACATTGATCTCAAACATCCTGCTCTGCTTATCAACAAGCGTTGTTGTAATGTGAGGGTTCAGCACATCGCCCGTTCCCCAGTATTTTCTTTCATCACTGTTGAATATTTCTTTCCAGCTTCCCTTACCCGCTGCAAAGACCTTACGGTCATGATGGACCACCGGCGTAAGATTCAGTATTACAAGAATATCGTCTTCAGGTTTTTTCCCTTTCCGGCGGTATACAATGATACATTGATCCCTCTGATTCAGGTCTACCCATTCAAATCCGTATATATTGAACTGATTCTCATAAAGAGCAGGTTCGTTGCGCAGCAGCTTATTCAAATCACTTACACATACCCGCAGCAGGTTATGACTGTCATATTCCAGTAAGTGCCAGTCTAATTCGGACTTGTAATTCCACTCGCTGGTTTGCCCGAACTCATCGCCCATAAACAACAGCTTGCCGCCGGGATGCGTAAACATATAGGTATACAGCAATCGGAGGTTTGCAAATTTTTGCCAGTCATCTCCCGGCATTTTATAGATCATAGGGCTTTTGCCGTGCACCACTTCGTCATGGCTTAGCGGGAGCATAAAGTTTTCATCATAGAAATACATCATGCTGAAAGAAAACTTGTCCTGATGGTATTTCCTAAAAACGGGATCCAGCTTAAAGTAATCCAGCGTGTCATGCATCCATCCCATCATCCACTTCATGCCGAAGCCAAGCCCTCCTTCAAACGTAGGCCTGCTAACTCCCGGCCAGTCTGTTGCTTCTTCTGCAATGGTCTGAACATCAGGAAAATCGCGGTAAATGGTTTCGTTCAGGTCTTTTATAAAAGCGATGGCTTCTATATTTCCGTCGCCGCCATATTCATTGGGCTCCCACTGACCGGTGGTGCGGGAATAGTTCAGTTTCAGCATAGAGCTCACTGCATCTACACGTATGCCGTCTATATGATATTTATCAAACCAGTATCTTGCGCTACTGATAAGAAACGATTTTACTTCCCCCCTCTTATAATTGAAAATATAACTGTTCCAGTCGGGATGGAATCCTTTGCGCATATCGGCATACTCATATGTATGCGTACCGTCAAACATAAACAACCCGTGGGCATCGTAAGGAAAATGAGAAGGCACCCAGTCCAGTATTACCCCTATGCCTTCCTGGTGCAGCCTTTCTACCATCTGCATGAAGCTCTGGGGGTTTCCAAACCGGGACGTAGGCGCAAAATAGCCTGTACCCTGGTATCCCCAGGATCCGTCGAAAGGATGCTCCATCACAGGCATAAACTCCACATGTGTAAATCCCATTTCCTTTATATAGGGAACCAGCCTGTCTGTGATCTGGTCATAAGTATTATAGCTTTCTTCATCATTTTTATCCGGGCGCATCCAACTTGCCAGGTGCACTTCATATATGCTCCAGGGCGCATCCAGGGCATTATGCTTTTTACGGGCGCTCATCCATTCCTTATCGCTCCACTCCTTGCCAAGCTCCCAGGTAATAGATGCCGTGTTGGGGCGTTTTTCCCAAAACCAGGCAAAAGGGTCTCCCTTATCCTGTTTGCTGCCTTTATATCCCCTGATATGGTATTTATATACTTCACCTTTTTTCATGCCCGGGATAAAGCCTTCCCATATCCCCGAATTATCAAGCCTTACATACAAAGGATGTGATGCATTGTTCCAGTCATTAAAATTACCTTTCACGGTAACAGACGTTGCATTGGGCGCCCACACGGCGAAATAATATCCATCGGTGGCCAGTACTTTTTCCGGCCGGGAGCCAAACAGGTCATATAAATGATAATGCGTCCCCTGCTGAAAATTGCTGATATCTTCCCCGCTGAATAAGGAATAGTTCCACACAGTTTTTGTACTGTCTACAAAATGTATGTCTTCATATCGTTTTGCAGCATTGATATCTTTCCCATCTGCTTGTCCGGGCGTTTTATTGTCAGTTTTGTTTGGTGCAGGCATATAGAATTTGTTTAAATGATGGGAACTGTATGTAAACGCTCTCCGGGATAAATATATGCTTTTTCAATGTAAGTTATAGTCGCCTTCCACGCAGGAGCGCATTTCAAATTGGCCAGGCAGGAGGCTGTCCTGGCGCGGCGCGGACGTATTCCAAATTTTCGCAACCTTTTCTCTTCTTTTCCCGCTCATACAGGCCGCGGAGACAGGATTAGAGGGGTTAGGGAAAGACTTGCGGCGAAAATTTAGAATGCGCTTCTTTGAGGCTGCAGGTAACTTCACACGTTATAAGAATGTGAAAAAAAAGCCGCTGGTCTGCAGGTTTTGGCATTTATGATATGAAGGTATACTTTTATAAAATAACACAATTGAATTTAAAAATAACGTATGAGATACTGCTGTTATTTACTGGCATCGCTCTCGTTCTTATTGTCATGTACAAAGAACAATGATGTAGCGGAAAATAATACACCGCTCCCTGCCGCCACTATACTTGATACTGCCTACGGCGCTGATCCGCTCCAGGAAATGGATATCTATTTACCGGCAGGCAGAAACGAACATACTCTTACTATCGTGCTGGTGCATGGCGGCGGCTGGGCTGAGGGAGACAAAAGTGAGCTTACGCCCTCTGTTGCTGGCGTGCAGGCATTGTTTCCAGGGTACGCTATTGTAAATATCAATTACCGTCTTGCAAAAAATGGCGTAACCAACATCTTTCCCACCCAGGAAGAGGATGTTAAAAAAGCGGTTGAAACTATTACCGCGAATGCAGAAAATTTTCACATATCCCATGACCTTATATTAGCAGGCTTCAGTGCCGGCGGGCATCTCGTCTTATTGCACGGCTACAAGAATGACCCGGGAAAACATGTAAAAGCCATCGTTGATTTTTTTGGCCCCACAGATCTCACTGCGTTTTCAGATATGGGAAGCCTGCAGGCGCTTATACTTTTTAATGCTACAGGTAAAACATATAATCAGGACACTGAGCTATTCTTCCGGTCAAGCCCTGTTAATTTTGTTACCAAAAGTTCACCCCCGACTATTATATTGCAGGGAGGTGCGGATCAACTGGTGCCTGCAGCACAATCTGTTGAGCTTGACAGGAAGCTGGAAGAAAATAACGTAGTACATGAACTGGTGGTATACCCTGCAGAAGGACATGGATGGAGCGGAACTACACTGGCAGACTCTTTTGAAAAAATTAAAAAATTTATAAATGCTAATGTACAGTGATCAGGATGCTTTGGTGGAGAAATAGTTGTAGTCTTTTAAAAGTGTATTAAGAAAATCATGCGCAGGCATTTCATCTTCTATTGCCAGTACTTTTTTTACACGTGCAGCAGCGTTTTCGAGCATCAGCATGTTACCGGACTTAAGACCATTGTCTGCAATGCCTTTTATAGTATTGATATCCCGGTCGCTTAAGCGCATTACCTGCGGAAATACCGGCACATAATCATCTGACACTTCCATAAATATAGTATCCTCCAGGCTGCCTTTGTTCTTCGCCCTGATGACCATAGTTCCTGCAGCAAGATCTCCCAGCCTTTTGCCCTGCTGATTAGTGGCAATGAGTATGAGATCTGCAATAAACATCAATACCGTGATCCAAAGTGCCTTTAAAACCGAAGCGTTGGCAAATAATGATGCAATGATGATCACGGGGATCGAAAGATCGGAGGAACGTAAAAGCCACCGCAGGATATACTGGCTGACAGAGGCTTTTCCACCATTATCATTTACTACCCGCAGCCCCAGCAGCTTCTTGCCTACGCTTTGCCCGTTCCAGAACATTTCACAAAAAAGATGGTAAGTAAATACCGGCAGCATTATCAGGAGCTGTACTGACCACAGGTCATATCCCGCTCCGCTCCCGGACAGATTGCTATGCATCATGATATAGTAAAAAGCATAGAAGGAGAGGATGATATAAAATACCTGCAGCACAAAATCAAGTATCCATGCAAACATCCTGATATGAAATGCCGCGCTTTCAAATTCAAGATCAATATTAAAAGTAGTAGGAATTAAAATTTTACTCATACACTATACAATAATAAATATTTTGTCCGGTTATCTAACGTGTTGAGTATTTATTTAATTTGGAGTAAAATTAAAAAAAATTGAGGGAAGCGCTTTTTATCAAAAGGAATAAGGACCGCTGGCTGAAAAGCCAGAAGATGCCGCCTGAAGATCCCGATGAAACCGCTGTTGAATTTACCCGGTTGGTGGATGATTTATCTTATGCCAAAACCTTTTACCCGCATAGCCGGGTAACGCGCTACCTGAATGCCAGGGCTTCGCAGACTTATATGAGCATATACCAGAACCGCAGGGAAGACCGCAACCGCCTGGCCGAATTCTGGAAATATACCGTGCCCCGCACGGTAAGGAAGCATCATGCTGTATTATTGTTCTGCGCTTTATTTTTCATAGTTTTTTTTATAGTCGGGTTTTATTCTTCACGTCATGATGAAAGCTTTGTAAGGGAAATGCTCACTGACAGATATGTAAATATGACGGAAGAGAATATTGAGAAAGGGCAGCCTTTTGGGGTATATGCGGAAGGTGGTGCGCTGCTGATGTGGCTGGGTATAATGATCAACAATCTTTTTGTTTCCTTCACCTATTTTGCCCGTGGCATAGTTTTATGCTTTCCCACTATGATAGCATTGCTTAATGAAGGGGTAAGGCTTGGCGCTTTCGAAGAAATGTTTTTTGCCAAAGGGCTGGGATTACAATCCGTATTAACGGTATTTATTCATGGCACGCTGGAAATATCGGCGATCGTTATATCAGGCGCTGCAGGGATCGTTTTGGGAAAAAGCTGGATGTTCCCAGGTACAAAGAAAAGGTTGAAAGCTTTTACAGAAGGAGCAAAAGAAGGGGTGATCATACTGGTAAGCCTGATACCGGTGTTTATGATAGCGGCGTTTTTCGAAGGCTTCATTACCCGGTATTATACAATGCCCCAATGGCTCAGCGCATTGATACTGCTGGGCTCTGCCTCCTATATCGGTTGGTATTATATCATTTATCCCATACAGGTTCAAAAGAAGATGAAAATGAAAAGTGAAAACTCTGCAGGTGCGTAAAACAGGAAACTATATTATTATTGCTGCAGCACTATTGCTTACCGTAGCGGCTCCTCTATGCCCTCAGGCACAAACGGCAGCAGGAGACAGCGTATACCAATACGATGATTCTGTTGTAAATGCTTCCCCTGTAACAGACAGTGTCACGGATGATTATGATTCTCCGGGTGAAGCATACGGACCGGCGCCCCTTTATTTTGTGCGGAAAGAGGATACCACTTCCCTCTTCGATTCATCAGCAATAGCATGGCGGGCCGTCCCGGATTCCGTTGTGCAATCTCTTAAAAAAGATGGCGCTTTCTGGTATGCCGATAAGGATATGGAGAAGAAAGAAGAGACCGGAAAGCTTTCCTGGGCCGACAGGATATTGATTGGGCTTCTCAAATTGCTTTCTAACCCGGTTTTCAGGCAAATAATATGGATCATCATTATCGGTGGCTTTGCCGCTGCCGTGATATGGTTTCTTGTACAAAATCAAATGAATATTTTCGGGCCGGGAAGAAAGCCTCTCGTTGTTCGCAAAACGGAGACGGAGGCAACAGAAGATATACTGTCCGCCGACCTGGTGAAGGCTGCTGATGACGCTGCAGTAAAGGGAGATCTCCGGCTCGCTATCCGTTTCCGGTATCTTCACCTGCTGAAAATATTTTCGCAACAGGGGCTGCTGGAGTACCGGAAAGATGCCACTAATGTTGATTACCTCAA
The DNA here is from genome assembly GCA_964461595.1 of uncultured Terrimonas sp. Lineage (GTDB taxonomy): Bacteria > Bacteroidota > Bacteroidia > Chitinophagales > Chitinophagaceae > Agriterribacter. The sequence goes on from CAYWVB010000022.1 coordinate 28,565, forward strand.
ACAATTATATGACCGCCCTTACTATAAAGATTTTTTTAAAGTGACCAGGAATTATGAGTATGCGTGGTATGGCGATATGCCGGTCAGCGTGCAGCAGTATGAATTTATAACCAATACCTTCAACGATCTGTATCAAAAAGTATCTGTACATCCTTGAGAAAAACACTATTATATATAACAGGCGGATTACTGCTGCTTTTGCTGATCGCCCTGCTGGCCGGCGGCAATCGCAACAGCTTCGACAGAAGGGTAACGCTGAATAAAAAAGACAAGATACCTTACGGGACTTATATTGCGTTCAGCAACCTTTCTTACTTGTTCCCTCATGCCAGTATCACCGTCAACAAAAAGGCGCCCGGTTATTGGGAAGATGATGTGCTTCGGTATGATACGGCGCATCAAAGCCTGCTGATCGTTACAAAAGAATTCAATGCCAGCAACCAGGAACTCCAGGATCTTTTTCATTTTGTGAGCAGGGGCAATGATGTGCTGATCTCTTCCTACGATCTCAGCAGGGATGCGCAGGATTTTTTTCATGTTGATCTCAGCTATGCCGATGCAGGCTTTCCCGTTTATGATGATATCGCTGCTATGGACACGCTGCGCCTGTGGTTGATGCAGCCCCCGTTTTCCCCCAAAATAAACCGTTACGAATATCCCGGCAGGAAATATTACTCCCATTTCAGTTACTTCGACAGCAGCATGAGCTATGTGCTTGAGCGCACTGTTGACAGCAGCGTGGTTTTCCTGCGCATACGTGCGGGTGAAGGCAGCTTTTATATCCATACTGCGCCCTTAGCCTTCAGCAATTATTTTCTGCTGCACAAAGAAAATATGGGACATTACAATCAATTGCTTTCTGTGCTGGATGCCGGTTCAACCACTGTAGCATGGGACGAGTATTATATTCACAAACCTACGTATACCCCGGATAAGGAGCCTTCGCCATTGCGCATCTTTATGGAACAGCGCTCACTGCGCATGGCATTGCTTACGGCGCTGTCGGGTCTGATCATTTTCGTGGCGCTCGGGTTGAAAAGAAAACAACGCCGGATACCGGTAATTACCCCTCTTAAAAATGATTCGCTTGATTTTGTAAAAACAATAGGGCGCCTGTACTTTCAAAAGAAAAATAATAAAAATCTTTGCAGTAAAATGATCGTTCATTTTACGGAACATGTGCACACTCATTATAATATTAATACGGGTAATATGGATAATGATTTTATAACCCTGCTTTCACGGAAATCGGGATCCGATGAAACAACGGTAAAAGCAATCGCAGATTATGTTACCTTCTGCCATGAAGCGCCGGCAGTGCATGACCAGCAGGTAACCGAATTGTATGCATTATTAGAAAAGTTTTATAAAAAAAGTTAATATGGACGAAGATATTTTTCAACCGCGCACCGATCTTTCGCAACTCCATGAGGCTGTAATGCAGATGCGCATGGAAATAGGAAAAGTAATTGTTGGGCAGGAAGATATGGTAAAACTTATCATGGCTGCACTATTGGCCGATGGTCATGTGCTGATAGAAGGAGTGCCGGGGGTAGCAAAAACCCTGACGGCGAGGCTGGTAGCAAAATGTATAGCCCTGCATTTTTCCCGCATCCAGTTTACGCCCGACCTCATGCCTTCTGATGTGCTGGGCACTTCTGTATTCAATCCCAAGGAAGGCGTGTTCCAGTTTAAGCGGGGACCGGTATTTGGGAACATAGTGCTGGTAGATGAGATCAACCGGGCTCCGGCAAAAACCCAGGCTGCACTTTTTGAAGTAATGGAAGAAAAGCAGGTAACGATTGACGGCTATTCGCATATCATGGAAAAGCCATTTATGGTACTGGCTACGCAAAACCCGGTAGAGCAGGAAGGTACCTACCGTCTGCCGGAAGCGCAATTGGACCGGTTCCTGTTTAAGATATCTGTGCCTTATCCCACGGAAGAAGAGGAAGTGCAGATACTGAGCCGCTTTCATCATTTGCCTGGCGAAGAGATAACAGCCCAGATAAAAGAAATACTTACGGCAGCTCACATCAGTACATTGCGCAGGCAGGTAAGAGCAATACTGATAGAAGAAAAGCTCCTCCGGTTTATAGCAAAGATCGTTACGGCAACCAGGTCGCATAAATCTATTTACCTCGGCGCTTCTCCCCGTGCGTCTCTTGCCATTATGGCTTCTGCCAAAGCAACAGCCGCAATGCAGGGCCGGGATTTTGTGACCCCAGAAGATATTCTTGAAATGACCGTGCCCGTGCTGAGGCACCGCATTATACTTACTCCCGAAAAGGAAATGGAAGGAGGAACGGAAGATGACGTGATCCGTGAAATTATTAAATCATTAGAAATACCCAGGTAATATTGCGTCTTCTCAAAGAAATATACAGGTCATTTTTACTTACCAGGCGCTCCTATTCCCTGCTGGCGGCTATCGTAATATGTTTTATCATATCGTTCTTTTTGCCTGCTCTTTACCAGGTAGCGCTGATCTTCCTTTTACTGCTCGCAGTTACCATAGTGCTGGATACATTTGCACTATATGGCCGCAAAACTGCTTTCAACGTGGCAAGAACCACTCCTGAAAGATTGAGCAATGGAGACGAAAATATTATACAATTGTCGCTGGTCAACAACTACTCCTTTACGGTGAAAGCGAGCATCATTGATGAACTGCCATTCCAGTTTCAGAAAGCGTATGAAACAGGCAGCCTTGCCTTGAAAGCAGCGCAAGCTCATGATATTTTTTACGGTATCCGGCCGGTGGAACGGGGTGAATATGCATTTGGGGCCATTAATGCCGGCATCACCAGTCCGCTGGGACTGGTAGAAAGGCGGTTTATATTTGATGCTGCGCAGATAGTGCCGGCTTATCCTGCTTTCCAGCAAATGAAAAGGTACCAGTTGATGGCAGTATCCAGCAAGCTTAATGAAAATGGCATACGCCGGCTGAGAAAGCTCGGCAGCAGCACAGAATTTGAGCAGATCAAAGAATATGTATCAGGCGATGATTACAGGAAGGTAAACTGGAATGCTACGGCCCGCAAGGGGGATATCATGGTCAATACTTTTACGGATGAGAAAAGCCAGCATATTTACTGCCTTATAGATAAAGGTAGGAATATGAAGATGCCCTTTGGCGGTATGTCGCTGCTGGACTATGCCATCAATGCTTCGCTGGTGCTGACCAATGTAGCGCTCCTGAAGCATGACAAGGCAGGATTGCTTACGTTCGCCAGCAAGCCCGAAACTTTTCTGCCTGCCGATCGTAAAGGCATGCAAATGGAGCTTATCCTTGAAAATCTTTACCGGCAGCAGACTCATTTTTCTGAAACGGATTTCGAAGCCCTGTATACTCACCTTCACAATAAAGTAAAGAACAGGTCGCTGCTGATCCTTTTTACCAATTTTGAATCCATCCCGGGATTTCAGCGACAGCTCCCTTACCTGCGTAAGATAGCAAAACAGCATTTGCTTCTTGTTGTCTTTTTTGAAAATACCGAGCTGAAGGCATTGGGAGAAAAGCCCGCCGAAGACCTCGAAGAAATCTATATACAGACCATCGCCGATAAATTCGCCTTTGAAAAAAGGCTTATCGTAAAAGAGCTGCAGCATTACGGCATCCTTTCTTTGCTAACGCCGCCGGAAGCCTTAACGGTAAATGCCATTAATAAATATATAGAGCTGAAAGCAAGGCAGGCGATATAGGAGGATGAGGAGGTAAGGAGTAAGGGATAAGGGAAGAGATGCGTGAACGTCAAAGGTGAGACGATAAATGTGAGATGTGAAAATTTCACTTCTATCATCTCACTTCTCACGTTTCATCAGTCACGGAATCATTCAACGGATTGAAATCCGTTGGAACAATATGCGACCCAGCCTACGACTATTGTTGAAATAAGTGGTAAGAAGCACCTTACTCCTTACCCCTTTCATTGATCAGCTGGTTCTTTATCAGCCTGTTATTATACTGCTGGATAAACGCCTTTAGATGCCGCTCCATGCGTTTTACAATATCAGGTTCGGCATCAAGCAGGTTCTTTTCAAGAAGCCTGTCATTTTTATAATCAAACAATGCTTTGCTTCTTGTTCCGTCAAAAAAGAGGAGATAATTATTTTCTATCCACCGGTAACCGCTGTTGTAATACACAGAAAAATTAAGCCTTTGCGGGTCAAACACATTTTCGCCAAATGCAAAAAAAGGTTTTTTATAATGCAGGTACGACAGCACGCTCGGCATAATATCTATCTGCTGGATCACTCCTGATGAATCAACGCCCCGCAGGGTAGTATCGCCGGGATGGTATAGCAGGATAGGAATGGCAATATCGCCCCAGGCATTCTGGTATTCGGGATGATAGGCTACGGTAGAATGGTCGGCGGATATGATAAAAAGGGTGTGATTGAACCAGTCTGTATGGCTTGCCTTTTCAAAAAACTTGCGCAATGCCATATCCGTATACCCGATGCATTCCATCACCGGCAGCGGTCCCTTTTTAAATTTCCCGGCATACTGCGGAGGCACTTTGAACGGGTGATGAGAGGATACCGAAAATATCGTGCTGAAAAAAGGCTGCTTAAATGTACTTAAAGTATTAGCAAAATACTGAAAAAAAGGCTCATCCCAGATGCCCCATACTCCGTCAAAATCTTTATCATTATCGTATTCGTTCTTGCCATAATAATGCTGCACACCCATAAGGTTGACCAATGCGCTAAAGCCCATTGAGCCGTTGGGTGCTCCGTGGAAAAAAGAAGTAGTATATCCCTCTTTATCCAGCAGGTACGGAAGACTGTGCATGCTGTCTGATGCATAAGTTGTAAGCACATAGGGATCCAGCCCCCCGGGGATACCGGCAAGCACGGAAGGCAATGCGTCAATAGATTTTCTGCCGTTGGCAAAAGAATTCCAGAATACCTTGCTTACTGTCATTAAAGAGTCAATGAACGGGGCATAGCCTTTGTATTTGCCGCCATCAAGGTCTTTGTTATAACCGCCAACCATCTCTTTGCTGAAGCTTTCGAGCAGGATGATCACCACGTTGTCTTTCCGGAAAGCAGTATCCCCGCCGCTATTCCCATTGTGCAGGGGGGAATAAATATGCTCCACTTCTTCGTCAGTGTAATAGGCTGCTTCTTTCAGTTGATTCACATTCCATGTTCTTACCAGGCAAAAGGGAGTATTGAGCACCAGGTACATTTCATCGGGCCGTGTCACATATTCCCCGGCATTGCTGATAGTAATGGGCCGCGTGCTGTGCTTAAAGTCGCCCCTGATGCCGCCTACTGCCATTACGGAAGCGATCACCAGCACTCCAACAGCTTTTATATAAAAGATCCACGGCTTAGCCCCGGCACGGTCATGATATACTATCTTCATTTTATTATACAGCCATACCATCAATATAATAAGCCCTGCATAAATGAACACTACATACCAGTAGTCTGTTAAGAACAGCCTGAGCAGCCTGCTCTTATTGATCTCGTTCGAAAATTCATAAAACACGCTGTGTGTGATCCTTCGCAGCGTAAACCGGTAATAAATAAAATCAATGCAGTTAAGCAGTAATGCTATGCTGTTTGTAATAATAAAAACATATTTTATTATACGCTGATAGGCTACAGACGTTCGGAAGCGAAAAGGTATCAGCATAAGAAGAATGGACAATGCGTTGAAGTAAAACATTGCAGCGATATCAAATACAAGACCGCCCTTTAAAATATTACGCCACTCGTTCCAGTTTATACCCGGGAACATAGACCGGTTGAGGAGATAAAAAATAAAGCGGCATAACTGGAACAGCAACATCACTACGCACAGCCGGTACAAAAACACCAGGTAATAATTGCTTTTTATTTTTTTAAAGAATGCCATTACTTTGTCGTTAAAATTATTGCCCTGCGGCATTCATTTCCATTAGCCGTTAGCCGCCATTCTTTGCTTCATTGCTTCGTATAAAATAATACCGGCAGCAACGGATACATTGAAAGAATCAAAATCTCCGGCAATAGGGATAGAGAAATGCCCGTCGGCAGCTTTGCTCAGAAAATGTTGCACGCCTTTCTCTTCATTACCCATAATGATACAGCAGGGTTCTTCAAACTTCATGCTGAATACTTTTGCCGGTGCATTCATTTCCGCGGTAAATACTTTTATGCCGTTCAGGTGCAGCGTATCCACTGCCTGTGCGAGGCTGTTTACTCTTGAGATATACACCTGCCCCAGCGCGCCGGCAGAAGATTTCATCGTTTCCTCATTGAGGGCGCCTACTCCTTTATCAGGGATAATTAATGCCTGTGCGCCGCAGCATACTGCGCTGCGGGCAATCGCACCGATATTGCGCACGTCAGTCACCCCGTCAAGCATTACAAATAACGGGCTTCTCCCCTCTCCTGCCACATGATCAATCACCTGCTGCAGATCAGTATATTGCACAAGCGCCGCAATTGCTATGACACCCTGGTGATTAGCTCTTGTAAAGCTGTTCAGCTTTTCGGCCGGTACCATTTGAAGGGGTATATTATGCGCTCTTGCAAGTTGCCTGATGACCTGTATATTGTCCCCGTTAATATTCTTATACATGAAGATCTTATCCACGCCCCTGCCATTCTCGAGCGCTTCTATCAGCGGCTGCCGGCCAATTATCAGAGAAGATTTTTTCAATGCGGCTGTTATTATATTAATTTTTGTTCAAGCAGGTAATGCAGCTTCAGCACTGCGGCAACGGAGATCGCGTCCTTTATTTCTCCCTTCATTACCATATCAAATACTTTTTCAAAAGTAACTTTTCTTACAACGAGCGACTCTGTTTCTTCCGGTTGCGCCTCATGCTGCGACAAATCCCTTGCAAGATATACTATTGCAGTTTCATCCGTAACCGAATTGGAAAGATGCATGTCCAGCAACTTATCCCACCGCAAAGCTTTAAGCCCTGTTTCTTCGAGAAGCTCACGATGTGCTGCTTCCAGCGACGTCTCATGTTTTCCACCGCCGCCCTCCGGTATTTCCCAACTGTAACTATCTGTAGGGAACCGGTACTGTCCAATGATCCAGGTGTTATTGTCTTCATCCAGGGGAATAACACCTACAGCAGTATTTTTAAAGGATACCTTACCATATATTCCCTTTCCACCACCGGGGTTGATCACATCATATTCTGTAAGCTTTATCCAGGGATTATCATAGATAGCCCGCTGTCCTGTGATCTGCCAGGGATTTTGCTCTTCATTCAGCATATTGTCATCGTAAAGGTGAGACGATACATGTGAAATACATAGAGTGAATGGACTAATGTGAATAGTGAATTACCTCTTAACTTTTTTCCTGATAACACCCGAATAAAAAGAGGCTGTCTCATACTTTTGAGACTGCCTCAGTATACCTGTTTTTTATACATAAAATATCCGGCTGCTTTTGTGTTTTGCCCCGTCAATTCCTGTTCAGGGCAATGCAAAAGCAATCATCTGCTATTTCAGCCCGAAAGCTCTCTTTACTTCTTTTACCTTATCCAGCTTTTCCCAGGTAAAAAGCTCCACGTTCATTTTCTTTGTTTTTCCATCAGGAGAAGTAAAGGTTTTGGTCACCTTAACAGGCTTACGCCCCATATGCCCGTAGGCAGCAGTTTCACTGTAAATAGGAGTCCTGAGCTTCAGGCGCTTTTCAATAAAGTAAGGACGCATATCAAATAAACCTTCTACTATTTTCCCGATCTCTCCGTCTGTCAAATCCACCTTGGCGGTATCAAAAGTATTTACATTGATGCTGGTAGGCTTGGCTACACCGATAGCATACGATACCTGTACCAGCACTTCGCCTGCCACTCCGGCAGCCACAAGATTTTTAGCGATATGCCTGGTAGCATACGCTGCAGACCTGTCTACTTTAGAAGGATCTTTTCCACTGAAGGCGCCGCCGCCATGCGCACCTTTTCCACCGTAAGTATCCACGATGATCTTTCTGCCGGTAAGGCCGGTATCGCCATGGGGGCCGCCAATTACAAATTTCCCCGTTGGGTTAATATGATATTTGATATCCTTATTAAAGAGCTTTGCATATTTTTTATATTTCGCTTTCACCCTGGGGATCAGGATATTGATGATATCCTTTTTAATCTTCTCAAGCATCTTCGCTTCCGTATCAAAATCATCATGCTGGGTAGATATTACGATAGCATCTATCCTCACAGGTCTGTTATTATCATCATATTCCAGTGTAACCTGGCTTTTTGCATCGGGGCGGAGATATCTGATCTGCCTGTCTTCCCTTCTGAGCGCAGAAAGCTCTATCAGTATCTTGTGAGCAAGATCGAGCGACAACGGCATATAATCATCTGTTTCATCAGTAGCATAGCCAAACATCATACCCTGGTCGCCGGCGCCCTGGTCTTCCTTCTTCTTCCTGTCTACTCCCTGATTGATATCTGCCGACTGCTCATGAATGGCGGAAAGCACCCCGCAGGAATGTGCTTCAAACATGTATTCGCTTTTAGTATACCCTATTTTGCGGATGACGCTGCGTGCAATCTCCTGCACATCAAGATATGCTCTTGATTTTACTTCCCCGGCCAGCACCACCTGCCCTGTTGTAACGAGCGTTTCGCATGCTACTTTGCTGTTGGGGTCAAAGGCGAGAAAGTTGTCAATAATTGCGTCGGAGATCTGATCGGCCACTTTGTCGGGATGCCCTTCAGATACACTTTCTGAGGTAAATAAATAAGGCATAACTAAAAAAAGATTTAATGAGTTGTATACAGAAGAAACCTTGTAAGCTCTTCATAAATCGCGCAAAGATAAGCGGAGTATTCTTAAATTTTGGAATAAATTATCCGCAACACCATTGGCTTTTCCGGGTTGCTCCCACCCCCTACTACTACTCTTCCTTTTGCTATTTTGCTGTTAATGCTAAAGCCTGATGCTGTTTCAGCAACCGGCAGGCGGGATTCTTTAGGATAAGAATAATTTGCGACAGCTATTTTGGGGGCATACAAACGAAAGGAATAGTTTTTATTTTGATGGGTGACCAGGCTTTGCACATAACGGGTTACATTCACAAAAAACCGGTTGTCCTTAAGATACCCTCCAAAAGTCTTGTAATCGTAAGTATAATTGGTGAAAGAATATACAAAATCATCTTTAATGGTAATAAACCTGTTATTGGCGCTGTCGGACAAATCTGCAAACAGCAGGTCAGGGGCAGTATAAATATCATTGCCGGGCAGATCCAGTGGCTGAAAGCTTATCTCGGCACGATGAATGAGCCGGTTGTTTAAGCCGGCCAATCCCGGCACTCTCAACAGAGCATAAGACCCAGGCGCCGATTGTATATATACCTTGTCAGCGTCTATAATACCCGTGTTTTGCGTGAGTGCAGCATAGCCGTGAGCCGGTCCCCGTTTTATCACATTAGCATTATAGGCCTCATACGATGAAGTGGAATACAATGTAAAATTGGTAGACACCGTATCCACAGAGCCATTTTTCTTCACCCTGAAATAAAAGGTAAGCCTGGTATTTTCACTGCTCAGGTCAAAATATGCCAGCGCATCTTTAAGCGACGAGCCGCCTTCATCTACTTTCAGCGCCAGCCCGTTAAATACTTTCTGGAAGGCAGAATCCTTGTTGGACAGCACATATACCGAGCTGGTATCATAAGCCGCAAACCGCAGCCCAAGAGCAGGGTCGAGCGGTATGCGCATCTGGTTTTGGATAACTGTAGTATCAGTTTTTACAATGATCGTTTTGGGGTCATTGAGCGTAGTAAAATTAACCACAGCAGCGCCCAGTTCGCCGGGCAGGGTATTAAATTCGGGGCGCCGCACCATATACCCGATGCTGTCTTTGAAAGCAGTATCGCTTATTTCATACACATTTATCTTCTGAACCGCATTGCTGTCGCCATATATACCTGTATAGGCCAGGCTCAATATTACAGAATCCATTCCTACAATGCTGTCTATGGAAGTAAAAGGGTTACGGCCGGCTGCGGACGGAACAACAGAGAGATATATTTGCCCCTCCGTTTTACCAAATTCAGGGTCATCGGCTATCATGCCCAGGGCATGAGGCTGACCGTAATTCACAATAGAAGAATCATTATACAGGTAATTATCAGCGTATACCCGAAGAACAGTGTCAAAAGTATATACATTATCTACCACGGGTAAAATATCTGTTCCGATATCGGTAGGATTTATTTTGGTACAATAAGTATTTGCAGAAACAATCAGCATTCCGAGCCCTGTCGCCAAGAGCAGAGATTTCAATTTCACCGTAATTGATTTAATAGAGGGTTATTATAAGGTACCTTTTTTGGCCAAACCTGCAGGCAGCTACGAAACATAAGATACTGCTCATTCCGCGCCTGTGCCATGGCAACCAGCTACTTCTGCGCAAGGTCGTTATACAATTGTAAATAGTCTGTTAAATCTGAATCTTCCTTATAGAGCAATACTTTTTTGCCTTTCACTTTTGAAAATTCTTCAGCAAGCTTCTTTTCTACTTTTGCAGCGCCGAAAGTAACAGCATCGGCATAGGTGGCTCCTCCCCTGAACATAGCGGTATTATTATTGTCTTTATAAGGCTCAAGTTCCTTTTCCTTTATGGAAGCATGTATCGCCGCTTTTTTTACAAACTCGGCTCCTATCTTTTCTTTAAAAGTGTTTTGGCCTATAGTAAAGATCGTTTTACTGTTGCCAAATACCGGCTCCTTTTTATAAGCTGTTTTTAAATACATAGGGATCAGCCCGGTCATCCAGCCGCTGCAATGAATGAGGTCGGGGGGCCATCCGAATTTTTTCACTGTCTCCAGCGCCCCCTTGCAATAAAAAATAGTGCGCAGCCAGTTGTCGTCAAACCATTCATCGTTCTCATCCGTAAACACAAATTTCCGTTTAAAAAGATCTTCATTTTCGAGGAAATAGATCTGGAGCCTTGCATTAGGGAGAGAAGCAACTTTGATCTGGAGAGGGAAATCCTCATTGTCAACCGTAACATTAATACCTGATAGCCTTACTACTTCATGCAGCCGGTGTCTCCTTTCATTTATTACTCCAAAACGGGGCATAATGCATCGAACCTCAAACCCATTGTCATTCGATTTAATTGCCAGCCTGTTCACTATTTCCGAAAACTCTGTCAGTTCCAGGTAAGGCGACATTTCATTGGCAATAAATAGAATTCGTTTCTTTGTAGACATTTTCCGCTTTTTGTTAAGTTAATATGAAGGAAATGTATAAGGTGCGCAAAGGTACACTTTTTTTACCGAACCTTAGCCCTATGCTTGCCTGTAAATACTACTTTTGCCTCCTTTATGATTATCATAAGGTCATCGGAAGCGTTGCAAATGCTTATCAAAAAGCTGCGGAAAGACAGTAAAACTATTGGGTTTGTCCCTACTATGGGGGCGCTTCACCCCGGGCACCTTTCATTGGTGAAAAATGCGCAAAAGCAAAATGATACCGTTGTGGCCAGCATTTTTGTAAATCCGACTCAATTTAATGATCCTAAAGATTTTAAGCTTTATCCCCGTACAACAGAGCAGGATATTTACCTGCTGGAAAAAGCCGGCTGCAATATCCTGTTCCTCCCGTCAACAGATGATATATACCCCGCAGGAACAGCGCAGTTGCCTCACTATGAGCTGGGATATCTTGAGACCATTCTTGAAGGTAAATACCGCCCCGGTCATTTTCAGGGAGTATGCCAGGTAGTGGACAGGCTGATGACCCTGGTCGCACCGGAGCGCCTGTATCTTGGTCAGAAAGATTACCAGCAATGCATGGTGCTGAAAAAGCTGTTGTCGCTGACTGGCTCTTCGGCACAAATTGAGATATGCCCTACGCTGAGAGAAGCAGACGGTCTGGCTATGAGCAGCCGTAATGTACGGCTGGACAGCAGGGAAAGAAGCTTGGCCGCAGGTATATTCATGGCGCTCACATTTATCAGCCGGGAATTGCAACCCGGTTCTCTTGCGGCCCTCAAAGAGGGAGCGCTTCAGTTGCTCAGCGAGTATCACTTTCGGCCTGATTATATTGAAATAGCAGATGCCGGTACGCTTCAACTGCAGGCGGCATGGGACGGGAAGAAAAAGATCGTTGCCCTGGTAGCGGCGTTTATGGGGGAAGTGCGTTTAATTGATAATATGATTTTACCTCTTAATTTTGCAAACTATGCAAATTGAAATATTGAAGTCCAAGATACACAGAGCTGCCATCACCGAGGCCAACCTGAACTATGTCGGGAGCCTTACGCTTGATGAAGGTCTGATGGAAGCCGCTAATTTGATTGAGAATGAAAAGATCCAGATCGTAAATGTCAACAACGGTTCCCGGATAGAAACCTATCTCATTAAAGGTAAAAAAGGATCAGGGGTATGTTGTCTTAACGGGCCTGCTGCAAGGCATGGCGCTGTAGGCGATATCATTATTATTATATCGTATGCTACTATGGATTTTGAAGCAGCCAAAACCTTTAAGCCACAAATCGTTTTTCCCAAAGAAGGCAACCTGCTGTAAAGAAAGGCTTGCTGCATTGTATAATATCGCTGTGTGAGACGTGAACAGTGCATTCACCATTCACTATTGCCTATTCACTCTATATATGAGGAAAAAAATACGTAATGCCCTTCAGTATGCTTTCTTTTTAGGGCTTGGATTTTTCTTACTCTGGCTGAGCGCCGGGAATTTGTCTGAAGAAAATAAACGGTTCTTAAAGCTTTCTTTGCAAAATGCCGAGTATGGGGCAGTAGCGCTTCCCATGCTCATACTGCTGCTCAGCCACTATATCCGGGCGCTTCGCTGGAAAGTTTTGATAAAACCTCTCGGTTATGCCCCACGCACTCTCAACACCTTCTTTGCCACTATGCTGGGGTATTTTTTTAACCTTATGGTACCACGCCTGGGTGAAGTAATGAAATGCACCATTTTGGCAAAGCACGAAAAGATCCCTGCTGATAAGCTGATCGGCACAATGGTGACCGAACGTGTTTGCGATTTCATCTGCCTTGTGCTTGTTTTCTTCATCACCATATTTATCCAGTTTGAGCGTATTCACTCCTATGCCTCGGGTTGGATACATACTTCATTTTACGATAATGGCGGCTTTAAAGCCACCAGGCTTTTCATTGTGGTTGGCGCCCTGATCATTATTATGCTTCTTCTCAGGTGGATTTTCAGGAAATATGCTTCCTCAAAATGGGCGCAAAAAATATTGCAATTACTGAAAGGAGTATGGGCAGGCATTTCCAGCATACGGCATTTAAAAAATAAATGGATATTCCTGGCGCAGACTATAGCAATATGGTCGCTGTATATTTTAAGCGCCAAAGCAGGGCTGCTTACCATAGAGGCGGTGAGCCATCTCGGCTTTGATGCCTGTCTTTCCATCATCAGCTTTGGCAGCCTGGCAATGATCGCCACCCAGGGTGGCATCGGCGCCTACCAGCTCACCATTCAGAAGTTGCTGCCCATATACGGCATAGCAGAAGGTCCCGCGCTTGCCTTTGGGTGGATATTATGGATAGCTCAAACCGGAATTGTTATTTTTGCAGGAATAATATGCCTGATTCTTTTACCCGTAATAAACCGGAGCAAACATGAAATATCCACAACTCATTCAAGATAAAATACTCGACAGCGATCAACTGAAGCACCAGGTAAGACGCTGGAAATTACTTGGCAAAAAAATAGTTTTTACCAATGGCTGCTTTGATATACTGCATAAAGGGCATATGGAAATTTTATCCCGGGCTGCAGCTTCGGGGGATATGCTTGTAGTAGGCGTAAACTCAGACCAGTCGGTAAAGCATTTAAAAGGTGAAGGGCGCCCTGTTAATGACGAGTCTTTCCGGGCGCTCATGCTGGCTTCTCTCACCATAGTAGATGCTGTTGTTGTATTTGACGACCCCACTCCTCTCCAACTGATACAAAATACAGAACCGGATGTATTGTTAAAAGGCGGCGACTATTCTCTCGACCAGATAGTAGGTGCAGAAGAAGTGGTAAAAAACGGCGGGGAAGTAAAAATAGTTCCTCTGGTTAAAGGATATTCTACTACCGCCCTGATAGAAAAGATCCAGCAATTATAATTTATCTTCCCAAAACTTAACATTGGCCTCACTATTTCGTAAATTATATTTACGTGATAACAAAAGGATATGTCCATAGCTAAAAGAAAGACTATTGTCCGCGATATCAGTTGGCTGGCTTTTAACGCAAGGGTGCTGCAGGAGGCTGCCGACCCGTCTGTTCCATTGAAGGAGCGGATCAAATTTCTTGGTATATTCTCCAATAATATGGATGAATTTTTCCGGGTGAGGGTAGCCGCGCTCAAAAGGATGCTCGAAGCCGGGCGCAGGATCCGTATGCACCTCGAACAGGAGCCGCAGAAAATACTGGACCAGATCCAGACCATTGTGCTGCAGCAGCAAAATGAATTTGACCGGATATGGAAGCATATCTTTGGAGAGCTGAAAAAACAACAGATCTTTCTTGTAAATGAAAAGCAACTAAATGGAGAGCAGAAAAAGTTTGTGAGGGCTTTTTTTGAAGAAGAAGTTTCATCCTCCGTGATCCCTTTAATGATAGAGCATATCAGGGATTTCCCGTATATGCGTGAAAAGGCGCTCGCGCTTGCTGTCATCATGTCCAAAAAAGATTCGGCCTATGAAAGAGAATATGCATTGATCGAAGTACCTACCCGCATGATGTCGCGCTTTGTGCTGCTGCCTTCCAGACCGGGACAACACTATATAATCCTTCTTGAAGATATTATCCGGTTTTGCCTGCCCCAGATATTCTCTTTCATGGGATATGATACTTATGAAGGGTATGTAATAAAAGTAACAAGAGACGCGGAGTTTGACATTGATACCGATCTTGATAATACCTATACTCAAAAAATAGAAAAAGGACTTAAAAACAGGAAAAGAGGCAAGCCTGTACGTTTCATTTATGAAAAGGAAATAGACTCAGGGTTGCTGGAATACCTGATCAAAAGGTTGCATCTCACCAGAAAAGATGCGATTATTCCCGGCGGCCGTATTCATAATTTCAGGCATTTCATGGATTTCCCCTCCTCGGTATTTCCCCAGAAAAGCCAGCGGCGGAAGCCTATTCCCCACCCTGCATTGAAAAATGTGCAAAGGGTAACGGATGTTGTATTGAAGCAGGATATCATGCTCCATTTTCCCTACCACTCTTTTACATCGCTCCTCAGCCTGCTCCGGGAAGCCGCCATGGATCCCTATGTAATGGATATCAAGATCACTGCTTACCGCCTGGCGCCTGCTTCAAAGATCATCAATGCGCTTATCAATGCAAGAAGAAATGGCAAAAAAGTAACAGTGATGCTCGAATTAAGAGCAAGGTTTGATGAAGAAGCAAATATCGAATGGAAGGAGCGGCTTGAAGATGAAGGGGTAAAAGTATTGATAGGCATACCCAATATGAAAGTGCATGCGAAGGTTGGAGTAATTAAGCGGCGTCAAAACAACAAAATTATTCAGTATGGATTTGTAAGCACGGGAAACTTTAACGGAAAAACAGCGAAGCTCTATGGTGATCATTGCCTGATGACCGCAAACAAAGCTATAATGACCGACATCAACCGGATATTCAATTACCTGCATCACCCCAAAACAGGGTTTCATTACCTGAGAGCCTGTAAAACGCTGATGGTAAGCCCCGAAATGATGCGCAATCAGCTTATTGCGCTCATCAGCCATGAAATAAAAAATGCCAGGCACAAAAAGCCCGCTGCCATCACGCTCAAAATGAATTCATTGTCTGACGATATGCTTATCCGGAAATTGTATGAAGCTGCCATTGCAGGCGTAAATATCAATATGATAGTGAGGGGAATATGCTGCATGTTCACTGAAAATAAAAAATTTAAAAAGCCGGTGCATGCGGTAAGTATTGTAGATGAATACCTGGAGCACGCCAGAGTAATGATTTTTCATAATGATGGTAAAGAGCTGGTCTATATTTCTTCTGCCGACTGGATGGTAAGAAATATTGATCACCGGGTGGAAGCGGCCGTACAGATCAATAACCCTGAGATAGCCGCAGAGCTTAAAGATATTCTTCAAATACAATTGAAAGATAATGTGAAAGCTCGTGTTCTCGACAATTTCTTAACCAATACTTATGTAAAGACCAGGGGGAAAAAAATACGGTCGCAAATTGAAATATATAATTACCTGCTCGGTAAAAGCACTCCTCATACGATGGCTAATGCAGACAAAAAAGCGTAATATTGGCAATTTTAAAAGATTCAAATAATAAGAAATATAATTGAGATTAGCCGCGATTGATATTGGCAGTAATGCAGCCCGGTTGCTCATCAGCGAAGTAATCATAAACAATACCTCCGAGCCTGTCTTTAATAAGCTGAATCTTGTAAGGGTTCCGCTGAGGCTGGGTTTTGATGTTTTTGAATACGAGGAGATTTCCAGGGGTAGAACGGGGATGCTGCTTCAGACCATGAAAGCGTATAAACATTTGATAAATGCTTACGGGGTAAAGCATATAAAAGCATGTGCCACCTCCGCCATGCGGGATGCACGGAACGCCGGGGATATTATCAGGAAGGTGAAAATGGAAACCGGTATCACTATAGAAATTATCAACGGGGAAACCGAAGCCGGCATAATATATGAAAACCATATAGCAGAACATTTATCCAAAGACGATTCTTACCTGTATATTGACGTAGGCGGTGGCAGCACTGAACTGACATTCTATGCCAATGATCAGCTCGTATTCAAACAATCATTCAATATCGGGACCATCCGCCTGTTAAAATCCATGGTTAGCGAAGCGCACTGGGACAGCATGAAAGCATTTGTCAAGGCAAATACAAAAAATTTTCCGGAAATTACAGCCATAGGGTCTGGAGGTAATATCAACAAGATCTTTTCACTTTCCAAGAAGAAGGAAGGACGGCCTTTGTCGCTGGAGTCGCTGAGGGACTATTATAAAGAGCTTTCCTCGTTCACTATTGAAGAAAGAATGAAAATGTATAAGCTGAGAGAAGACAGGGCGGATGTGATTGTGCCGGCATTGTTGATTTATATCAATGTAATGAAATGGGCAGATGCCGGGGAAATATGTGTGCCCCGGATAGGCCTTGCAGACGGATTAATTCAGCATCTTTATGCGGAAATTTTTAGTGGTATGCCGGGCGTGAGAAAAGTCAATGGTGAATAGTGAAAGAGATAAAACGTGAGAAGTAAAATGACAATGTGAGAAGTGAAACGATAAAGATTGACCCGACACTATATTATAAATCATAACCATATCCCGCATTATGAGCGTAAATAAAGAAATAAAGAGGATAACCACCCATACCATACAGAAAATGAAAGAAAATGGTGAGAAAATTGCGATGCTCACCGCTTATGATTACTCCTTTGCCAAGATCTTCGATGCAGCGGGGATAGATATTATTCTTGTTGGAGATTCCGCCAGCAATGTAATGGCCGGGCACGAAACAACATTGCCTATTACCTTAGATCAAATGATCTACCACGCTTCTTCGGTGGTAAGGGGCATTCACCGCTGCCTTGTTGTGGTTGATCTCCCGTTTGGAACATACCAGGGCAACTCCAAAGAAGCGCTTGGCTCCGCTATCCGGATCATGAAAGAGACGGGCGCCCATGCTGTCAAGCTTGAAGGAGGTGAAGAAGTGCTCGAATCAGTTCATCGCATCATTTCCGCCGGCGTTCCGGTAATGGGACACCTGGGCTTAACGCCACAGTCTATTTACAAGTTTGGCACCTACACTGTCAGAGCCAAAGAAGATGCGGAAGCCGAAAAGCTCCAGCGAGACGCCGGGCTCCTTGAAGAAGCCGGCTGCTTTGCCGTGGTGCTCGAAAAGATCCCGGCGCTCCTGGCCAAAAGTGTAAGCGAGAGCCTGCACATTCCTACCATTGGCATTGGCGGAGGCGGGTTTTGCGACGGGCAAGTGTTGGTAATGCATGATATGCTGGGTATTACTACTGAATTTAAACCGCGCTTTTTAAGACAATATCTCAATCTTCATGAAGCGGCTACCACCGCGGTTCAGCATTATATTAATGATGTAAAAAATAAAGACTTTCCAAACGATAACGAGCAGTATTGATGCCCTGGGCTGAGCTTAACTATTTAACTGCCGCCCTGGCGTCAGCATCAAGAATATCATAAAGCTTCAGCCCGAGCGATTCCTGCCTCAGCTTGATATAAAGGCTCAGGCAGTCTGTTGCCACGGCAATCCTTGTATTTACCTGTATATTATCAAAGAACTGCGCTTTCATTTGTTTCTTTTCTTTGGTTATCTGTCTTTCGGCTACTTTATAATCATGTCCCATATCCCCGTTATTGGTTTTTTCTGCAAGCAATGCTACATTGGAGTACGCTGCATTATTATTCTGCAGTTCCACGATCTCACATACACAAACCCTGTCGGTTTGTTTTGACTGCAGCTTTTCCAGGAGCGCATCAGCCTTATAGGAATTCCCTCCTATGAAATTCAATGAGGCTCTCACAAAAGCCTTGAGGTTGAACTGCGAAGGACGAACAGCCTCATCACCTGCGGTAGCAGACAAACTGGAGGTTAATAATACTGCGATAAATAAAGCACTGAACCGGGTACGTAAAATTGTTTTCATTTCAGTTCATTTAATCAAGTTAACAATACACGGCTTCATAGAAGTTTTGGAACCTGATTAAAATCGGGATTGGTAATTCAGAGAGATAAGGGTTTGCAGATACCCCGGCAAATAAAAAAACCTGTCTGATACAGGTTAATCATTATAGGGTTGGAACGCGTTGACAAGACAAAGAACTACAATTATCACCAAAGCCCATAATTTTTGAACGACAAAAAAGAAGGTTTCAACGTTTAATACCATAGGTCAATGTAATGCTATCACAGTGGTTGATATATGTTTAGTGAACAGGCAATAGTGAATAGTGAATTGTACCTTTCACCTTGCCACCTCTACTTCTCATGCTTGTCATTTAACCCCACTGGGATGACGTCATAACGAACGAAATGCCTATTCTAAAATAGATTTATATTTCTTATAATTGTCTCCCATTTACCGATTACTGCTTTTTTATCAATCAACATTCAACTTATCAATTAATCATCCAACGGATTGAAGTCCGTTGGAACAAAATGCGGCCGGGCCTACGGCGCTTGTTGAGATAAGTGGTAAGAAGTAAATGCCTCATATCTGTAATGCTCCATAGCGCTTATGACTTATCACGTACCACTTTCAGGATGCAAGTTTTTCCGCTCACCTTTCACTTCTCACATTTATCGTTTCTCCCTATTCGAGCGGGTACAGATTCACCATTGCCCATTCACCATTGCCTTTATTGTATATTGCAATAAAAATAAAAAGGTATGGTGGATTTTATCGGGCAGCTTAAGATCAGCTCTGTAAACCAGGGCGTTTCTACCGGTCAGTTCTGGATAGGATCATCGGGGACGATTATACCATCTTATTCACCGGTGGATGGCGCATTGATCGCTAATGTATATACCGCCGATGAAAACGGCTACGAAACTGTGGTGAGAAAGGCTATGGAGGCGTTTGCCGTATGGAAGAATTGGCCTGCGCCCAGGCGGGGGGAGATCATCAGGCAGATAGGTGAGAAAATCCGGCAGTTCAAAGCGCCGCTGGGCATGCTGGTATCGTACGAAATGGGGAAAAGCCTGCAGGAAGGCATGGGCGAGGTACAGGAAATGATAGATATATGTGATTTTGCCGTAGGGCTCTCCCGTCAGTTATATGGGCTGTCCATGCACAGTGAGCGGCCTGCCCACAGAATGTATGAGCAATGGCATCCTCTCGGCCCGGCAGGCATTATTTCCGCATTCAATTTCCCGGTAGCGGTTTGGAGCTGGAACGCTATGATAGCTATGGTTTGCGGGGATACCGTTATCTGGAAGCCCTCTGAAAAAACCCCGTTATGCGCTATTGCATGTCAAAAACTCATAGCAGAAGTGTTTTCGCAAAACAATGTTCCCGAAGGGGTCAGCAATGTAGTGATCGGCGACAGGTCAATTGGTGAAAAGCTTTCGCTCGACAACCGCATCCCGCTCATTTCAGCCACCGGCTCCACCAGGATGGGCAAAACCGTTGGAGCAGCAGTTGCAGCAAGATTAGGGCGCAGCATACTGGAACTGGGTGGTAATAATGCCATTATTGTATCGGATAAAGCAGATATAGATATCGCCATCTTAGCGAGTGTTTTTGGTGCAGCAGGCACGGCAGGTCAAAGATGTACCAGCACCCGCAGGCTGATAGTGCATGAACATATATATGAGCAATTCAGAGGCAAATTAATTAATGCTTACCGGCAACTGAAAATCGGGAATCCGCTTGATGAGAACAATCATATGGGACCGCTAATAGATAAAGATGCAGTAAAAGCTTACATCGCTGCCATTGAACAATGTAAAAAAGAAGGAGGGAACTTTATAGTGGAAGGCGGTATGCTGGAAGGGATGGAATACCCGGGCGGCTGTTATGTAATGCCCTGTATAGCAGAGGTACAACCACATTTCGGCATAGTGCACACAGAAACTTTTGCCCCCATATTGTATCTCATAAAATATACTACGCTTGAAGAAGCTATTACCATCCAAAACAGTGTGCCCCAGGGGCTTTCTTCCTCCATTATGACCCTTGACCTGCGCGAAGCGGAACTGTTCCTTTCTGCCAGGGGAAGCGACTGTGGCATTGCCAATGTGAATATAGGAACAAGTGGCGCAGAGATCGGGGGGGCATTTGGCGGCGAAAAACAAACCGGCGGCGGAAGGGAAAGCGGCAGCGATGCCTGGAAAAGCTATATGCGACGACAAACCACTACTATCAACTGGTCTTCTCAATTGCCCTTAGCCCAGGGGATCAAATTCAATATCTGAGCCTTCGCTCCTTACGTGAAAGCTTTGAACTAGCGCAGAGGCACAAAGGAGCTGTCTTTGTGCGCTTTGCTTCTTTGCGTGAAAATATCACCTGAACATCCGACTGTTCTAAAAATGAATGATTTATCCACATGTTCCCCGTGAAACGTGAATATCTTTTTTTTGAATATCCATTCATTTTATGTAGAAAAAAATAAGACAGAACAGGCAGCTTCCTTCCTGGTCAACTCAATGAAAAGCCCTACAGCCACCCCTGGTTCCTTTCAATAAATGATAGTCTTTGACAGAACTAATTGAAGAACAATAATATTACTACCCATCCAGGCGTTATAGCCAGGCAACATATATCAATTATCCCTTGAAACTAACCCGTTGTATGAAAAGTATAAGTTTATTGGTGGCTGTTAATGTACTGATATTCAGCTCTCTGAACGCTCAAATTAAAGTTGGCGCCGGTGGTGGTGCCCACCTTTCTACTATAATCGAGAAAAACGATCTTCCGGGATGGAGTACCCGATATAAGGGATATTATACCTCCACAAGTGGCTTTCATACCGGAGTATTTGCAGAACTTCCCATAGGTTTGGAAGGTAAGCTGAGATTGTCTGCTTCCCTTCAGTATACCGCTAAAGGCAGGAATTTTGCCTGGTCATACGATTCTACCAAAACATTCAACAGCGATACTTCTTCCATCCTTGCATCCTGGAAAACAAATTACCTTGAATTGCCTATAGCATTAGCGTACAGGATCCCCATTTCAAAACATGTGAACTTTGTGGCAGGGCTTGGGGGTTATACCGCTTATATGATCAACAGCAAAACATCTTACGACCTTTATAATGCCTCCGGAGAACATGCCGCTTTTAAAAACAAAATGGCATCCGGGGATAGCGTAAATACTTACAACAAATTCGATTTTGGTGTGCAGGCTTTAGCAGGGGTAGATTTTAATGACCGGGTGATGTTTACGCTCAATTACAGCAGAGGTCTCTCAGATTTTTATACAGCTACTTATGGCGGTTCTTTCAAACACGAGGCGCTGGGCGCCACACTGGTGATATGGTTAACTAAATCCAAAACTTCTAGGGTAAAAGACGAAGTGAAAGATACAGACCAGGATGGCGTTCCTGATAAGCTGGATCAATGCAATGGCGAAAACGGTACGGCGGCTTCCAATGGCTGTCCGGATACTGATAGCGACGGTATCCCCGATAAAGAAGATAAATGCCCCGGCATAGGCGGTCTTGCAAAGTACGGTGGCTGCCCCGCTCCCGATGCAGACAAAGACGGAATACCGGATGAAGAGGACAAATGCCCGGATATTGCCGGCATTGCCAAATACGGTGGCTGCCCGGTGCCGGATAGTGATAATGATGGCATCAATGATGATGAGGATGCCTGTAAAGATATAGCGGGAACTGCCAAATACAAAGGTTGCCCCGTACCCGACTCAGATAATGACGGCGTAAATGATGAGGAAGATAAATGCCCGATGAAGCCTGGCAGCAAACAAAACCACGGTTGCCCGGCCATTGAGAGAAATATGATTGATGAGATCAACAAGGCTGCTCATAATATTTTGTTTGATGTAAACAGCGAAAATATCAAAATAACTTCCTACGCCGCACTGGATAAGATAGCGGAAATATTGATAAAAGATAAAGATATAAAGCTTACTATCGAAGGGCATACTGATAATACCGGTTCTGTGCGTATCAACCAGATCCTTTCAGGCAAACGCGCTCTTGCTATTAAGATCTACCTTGTCAATAAAGGAGTGGCGCACGACCGCATGACAGCCTTAGGCTTCGGTTCAGAACGTCCTATTGCCGGCAATGATACGGAAGCCGGCCGGGCAAAGAACAGGCGCGTGGAATTCAAAGTATCTTACTGACCTAACCATAAAGAATAACCAAAAAGCACCCCCTGGCTTGTTGCTATACAGCCAGGGGGTTGTTATATTTATTGTTTATCATGAGGTAATATCGGTAATCCGGGATTGCAGTCCTTCAATACATATTTTAAGTTTGTAGTACCAATCACTACTTTGATATTCCGATTCGGTTATTCCTGCTTATCACACGTTTGTCATTGACATGCGCCGGGAGGGTTAACTTGTGATAATTGCCGGAAAATCTAATAAGGAGTTTTTTACAATACCACTAAGTGTTTTCACGTTAAATATATATTTTACTAAGTGGAGCAACAAAAAATAATAAGTATTTTCCACAATACCGCTAAGTGTTTTTACGTTAAATGGATGGCAAAACTTATCCGCCCTTTGTAAACTAAAAAGACCTTTATATGAGAAAGATAGATGCCGTACTTCTGTCTGCGCTAATCCTGTACGATTACAGTGCACAGTCACTGGTTGATAACGACACCATTAATTTTGGACAGTCATTTTTTACCAGCAGGTTCCACGACAATAAGCTCACAAATCCCGGGGTTGAGTTTACTCCCGAATTTAATAATGATGCTGCTGCTGCAGTGCGCGGTGTAAAACGACTCAATGCAACACCCGAGGCCGCCAATAAGAAAGATAGTATAATCTCTTATTATGAACTGGCAGATCTTAATCCAGACACAGCCTCTGCAGTTGCCGGTATGACAGCATATTCTGAAGCTGCCAATATAGCCGCTGGAACGGTAGAAAATGCTGCTGGGGTGACCATAAGCATTCCTGATGCGGCGGCATCAGCCGAAATGGATGCCCCCGAAACCATGGCTTTTTCGCAGGCAGGCGTGGAGCTGAATGAAAGCAGCTATTCTGCAGCGACCGGAATGGCTACAACAGAGATAACCGAGCATGTTGCCAGAGAAGCAGATATGTCAACTTTAGACAGTGATGATGACGGCGTTTACAATATAGAAGATAAATGCCCGGGTGTGGCAGGTGTGGCCCGATTTGAAGGATGCCCGGTTCCCGACAGTGATGCAGACGGTGTGAATGATGAAGAAGACAGGTGTCCTTTTGAAAAAGGCAGCAGCGACAGCTATGGTTGCCCGGTTGTAGCTCCTGTACAGGCGGCTCCCGCAACAGGTACCCAGGCAGAGGAAAAAGCAGAAAATACACAATATGCATTTACCATTCGTCTTCAGCCCGGCAGCAAAATTCTTTCCACAGACGATTTTAATATAGTGCTGCAATTAATAGATGTTTTGCGGCAAAAACCGGAAGCCAAAGTTGAAATTGAAGGGAATATCCATAACAACAACACCAAAATTGGGGTAGAGAAGCTGGTATATTATTTCAGTGAACTTGGCATTAAGGATTCGCAGCTGATCATAAAAGATAATACACCGGAGAAATCAGGTACAACGGAAAACAACGCAATACATCTCCGTTTAACGATATAGTTTAGTTAAGATTAATTTAAAAATGTCAGGATAAAAAGACCTGACATTTTTTTTTGCGTCTTAACCTGATAATTATGGATCAAAATGTGTTAACCGGTAATTATAACTGAGTTTTTTTATTCAAATTTGTTATTCTAAAAAATCAATACATGAAGAAAACAAGATTATTAGTGGCGCTTGGAATCCTGGTGGCTGCTGCAGTTTCCGCACAAACTTCCGTTAAAGATGTGCCTAAAGGCTGGTATTTGATGGACTTGCAGAAAGATGGCTATTATGGGATAGATGTAGAAAAAGCTTATGCTGAATTGCTGAAGGGCCGGAAAAGTGTTCCCGTAGTGGTGGCTGTAATAGATTCTGGCATTGACACTACCCATGAGGACCTTAAGCCGGTATTGTGGCATAATCCAAAGGAAATTCCCGGTAATGGCATTGACGATGACAATAACGGCTATGTGGATGACGTGTATGGATGGAATTTTCTGGGAGGAAAAGACGGGAAAAATGTGAATAAAGATTCTTATGAAGCGGCCCGTGTATATTATAAGCTCAAAAAGAAATATGGCAATAGCATTCCCCCCGATTCGCTGGCAACGCCTGAGCAAAAGGAAGAGATCAAATTATACCGGACAGTGAAAGACCGTATTGAAGGCGATGCCAAAGAAGCTTCCATGAACGTGATGTTTCTTAAGAATATAGTAGAGAAAATGCCCTGGGCAGACAGTGTGCTCCAGGCGGCGATGAACAAAAAAGAATATAATGGCGATGATCTCCAAAGGTTCAAGCCGGTCTCTGCCGATGACTCAAAAGCAAAAAGCACCCTGATGGCGCTGTTCCTGGGCTTCCAGGCGAGCGACCTTACCAATACCAAGCTGATCGAGATCACCAATGAGTTCTATAATGGTGAAAGATCAAAAGCAGAGGCTGCATTACAGGAGCCGGAAGATTACAGGGCTGAGATAGTAAAAGATAATTATGATGATATCAACGACAGGTATTACGGCAACAATGATGTAATGGCAGGCACTCCCATGCACGGCACCCATGTGTCGGGGATCATAGCAGCGGTACGCAATAATGGCATCGGAATGAACGGTATTGCAGATAACGTAAAGATCATGATGGTAAGGGCCGTTCCTGATGGAGATGAACATGATAAGGATATTGCAAATGCAATACGCTATGCGGTAGACAACGGGGCGAGAGTGATAAATATGAGCTTTGGTAAAAGCCTTTCCCCTGAAAAAAAGTGGGTGGATGATGCAGTAGCCTATGCACAGTCCAAAGGCGTTTTGCTTGTACACGCTGCGGGAAATGACGGGAAGGATATTGACGTAAATGATAATTTTCCCAATCCATATTTTAATAATGATACGGCAGCAAGAGCCAAAAACTGGATAACAGTAGGCGCCAGCGGAGATCCTGCTGCAGGCGGGATAACTGCGTCTTTTTCCAACTATGGCAGATCGGGCGTGGATGTTTTTGCGCCCGGTGTAAAAATATACTCCACGCTTCCCGGTGGCAACCAGTATGGCAATCTCCAGGGCACCAGCATGGCCAGCCCGGTAGTTGCAGGCATGGCAGCGCTCCTGATGTCTTATTTTCCCGACCTCAGCGCAGAACAGGTAAAATATGTCATAGAAAAATCCACTACTCCCATTACCGGCATAAAAGTAAAAAAACCTGGAAGTGAGGAGGATGTTGACATGTCCGATCTGAGCAGGACCGGCGGGATCATCAATGCATATTCCGCAGTAAAGCTTGCGGAAACATTATCCAGGACCGGCGAAGCAACTCAACAGGCAGCGCCCAATCCTCCTAAAGCAAAAATGAAGAAGAGTAAAAAAGGTTAAGCTAAAGTGTAAGGGCACGTTTTATCGTGCCTTTTTTTATTCAACCACCTCCCCTTCCAGGTCATAGTCGTAAGCCCTGGTAATGCGTACATTCACGAATTCACCAGGAATTAATTTCCGGGGAGATTGAATGATCACTTCATTGTCTACCTCCACTGAATCAAATTCGGTACGGCCCAGGTAGCGCCCGGCTTCTTTTTTGTCTACCAGCACTTTGAAGACCTTTCCTGTTTTTTCCTGGTTTTTTTCGTAGCTGATCTCCTGCTGTACTTCCATCACTTCCTGTGCCCTGCGTTCTTTCTCCCGCTGTGGAACATTATCGGGAAGCGTATATGCTGATGTACCTTCTTCATGCGAATAAGTAAATATCCCGACCCTGTCGAAGCGATGCTGCTGCAGAAATGATTTCATATCCTCTATATCGTCCGGTGTTTCTCCCGGGAAACCTGCAATAAGGGTGGTACGAAGACATATACCGGGAATGCGTGACCGGATCTCGCCGACGAGATCATTCATTTCCGCGCGGGTTATCTGACGACGCATCGCCCTCAGCATTTTATCACTGCTATGCTGCAGCGGCATATCCAGATAGTTGCATATATTAGGACGGTCTTTCATTGCATCAATGATCTCCAAAGGAAATTTTGACGGGTAGGCGTAATGCAATCTTATCCACTCCAGCCCTTTTACATCAGCCAGCGCATGTAGCAGGCGCGGCAATTCCCTTTTTTTATATATATCAAGACCGTAATAGGTAAGCTCCTGGGCTATCAGCATTATTTCCTTTACTCCTTTTTGTACCAGTCCTTCAGCTTCCCCCACCAGTTGTTCTATGGGTTTGCTCACATGCGTCCCCCGCATTAACGGGATAGCGCAGAAAGAACAGGTGCGGTTGCAGCCTTCCGATATCTTCATATAAGCATAATGCTTGGGGGTGCTGAGCATGCGTTCGCCTATCAGCTCAGCCTTATAGTCTGCCTCAAACTGTCTTAAAATAAGTGGCAGCTCAAGCGTACCAAACCACGCATCCACCTCGGGAATTTCTTCTTCAAGGCTTTGCCGGTAGCGTTCGCTCAGGCAGCCTGTCACATATACTTTATCAAGATTGCCTTTTTTCTTCAATGCTACATGTTCAAGTATGGTATTCACCGACTCTTCCTTGGCTTTATCAATAAATCCGCAGGTGTTGATAACAACAATATTGTGATCCCTTTTCCTGTTTTCATGCACTACGTCTATGTCATTAGCTTTGAGCTGCGCGCTCAGCACTTCACTGTCTACCATATTCTTGCTGCAGCCCAGTGTAATGATATTCACCTTATCTTTCCGGAGCGTTCTCGTTTTCATACAGGCGGCGAAATTACAAATAATAGCGTTGGCAGACATAATTGTCACGCCTATTATCTTTTATGGTTGAACAATGCAAAAAAAGGTTAATTGGGATACTGTGCAAGCCGGAATCCCCCGATATCATCAAAGTAGTCCTGCCTGACATTATTGCGGGTAGATGTTTTACAACTTGTTGACTGGGTATACCATGAACCGCCTCTTCTTACCCGTCCGGAACCAGAAGGAGGACCTTGTGGATTATTGCTTTCATTTTGCTCATAGTAGAATCTGGCATACCAGTCCTGGCACCATTCCCATACATTTCCCGTCATATCATATAATCCAAGCTCATTAGGCTTTTTTTGACCTACCGGATGTGGCATTCTGCCGCTGTTGCCTGCATACCAGCCCACACTGTCAATATCATCACTGCCGGCATATCGGAAGCTGCCCGGAGCATCCCTTCCTCCTTTAGCAGCATATTCCCATTCCGCCTCGGTAGGGAGCGTATATTTTTTTCCTGTCAGCACATTCAGCTTTTTAATAAAAACCTGTGCATCATCCCAGCTTACTTTATCCACAGGGCATTGATCACAGCCGGGAAAATCGCTTGGATTCCGTTCCATTATAACCATCCACTGGTGCTGGGTAACAGGATAACGGCTGATGGCAAAACCATCAATGACCACTTCATAAGCCGGGCGCTCATCCGGATCACTTAAATTATTCCCCATGATGAAGCTTCCGCCGGTCACCCATACCATGTTTTCCTGGATACTATCCAGGAATGCCTGGCTTACAGCAGGCACAGCTATAGGGCTTTTGTCCTTCCTTTTTCCTTTACTTTTTTTAAAAGTATCTTGCGCAGCAGATTGACTTACAGAAAAAAAGATGAATATAAAAGTCGTGAAGCATCTTATTACAGTTTTCATAATGAAGCGTTTTAATATTCACTATCTGTTTCTGATCAAATATTAGTATGCCAACAGCCTTGCCGGATGGATCTCAAATATAAAAAAAGAGTAAGGTTGCTCAAAATCAAAGAAAGACATTTGCCATAACAGCTTTTCCGGCAATAAAAAATCCCGCTCCAAACAGGAAGCGGGATTTTTTGTATTTATTCCCCCTTAAAAAAGGCTATAGGATTAATATCCCATGCCGCCCATATCAGGAGCGCCATGTGAATGTCCTGCAGCTTCTTCTTTCTTAGGCTTGTCGGCGATCACACATTCTGTAGTGAGCAACATGCCTGCTATGGAAGCTGCGTTTTCCAATGCAATACGGGTAACCTTTGTAGGATCAATTACGCCGGCTTTGAACATGTTTTCATATACTTCAGTTCTTGCATTGAACCCGTAATCACCTTTGCCTTCTTTCACTTTCTGCACCACGATGCTGCCTTCAATACCGCTGTTTACCACGATCTGACGGAGCGGTTCTTCAATAGCTCTTTTTACGATGGCGATACCGGTCACTTCGTCTTCGTTGGAAGCTTTCAGCTTTTCAAGAGACTCAATAGCGCGCACATAAGCTACGCCACCACCGGGAACGATACCTTCTTCTACCGCAGCTCTTGTAGCATGGAGTGCATCATCCACGCGATCTTTCTTTTCCTTCATTTCCACCTCGGTTGCAGCACCAACCTGCAATACGGCTACTCCACCGCTCAGCTTGGCAAGGCGTTCCTGTAATTTTTCTTTATCGTAGTCAGAAGTAGTTACATCAATCTGGGCTTTGATCTGGTTTACACGTGCAGTGATATCATTTTTCTTTCCTTTTCCGCCTACGATAGTAGTATTGTCTTTGTCAATAACCACTCTTTCAGCGCGACCCAGTGCAGCGAGGTCAGCGCCTTCAAGCTTATGACCCATTTCTTCGCTGATCACAGTACCTGCTGTAAGGATAGCGATATCCTGGAGCATTTCTTTCCTTCTGTCGCCGAAGCCCGGAGCCTTTACAGCAGCTACCTTTAATGTGCCACGCAGCTTGTTCACCACCAGTGTAGCCAGTGCTTCCCCTTCAAGATCTTCGGAGATGATCAATAAGGGAGCGCCCTGTTGTGCAACTTTTTCAAGAATGTGGAGGATATCTTTCATGGCGCTGATCTTCTTGTCGTAGATCAGGATATAAGGTTTCTCCAGCTCTGCCTGCATTTTTTCGCTGTTGGTTACAAAATAGGCAGAAGAATAACCACGGTCAAACTGCATGCCTTCCACCACTTCAACAAGCGTTTCGGTGCCGCGGGCTTCTTCCACGGTGATCACCCCGTCTTTACCCACTTTTCCGAAAGCTTCAGCAATGAGTTTGCCGATAGCTTCGTCATTATTAGCGGAAATAGAAGCTACCTGCTGTATTTTTTTACTATCTGATCCAACTGTCTGAGACTGGGATTGGAGATGCTCTACTACTTTTTCAACGGCTTTGGTGATACCGCGTTTCAGGTCCATGGGGTTGGCACCTGCAGCTACGTTTTTAAGTCCTTCGCTGATGATAGCCTGAGCCAGCACTGTTGCGGTTGTAGTACCGTCGCCTGCTATATCTGCAGTTTTGCTGGCTACTTCCTTCACCATCTGGGCGCCCATATTTTCGATGGGATCTTCCAGCTCTATTTCTTTAGCAACGGTAACACCGTCCTTGGTTACGGAAGGAGCGCCAAATTTCTTTTCCAGTACTACATTACGGCCTTTAGGTCCCAATGTTACTTTTACGGCATTGGCAAGAGTATCTACTCCTTTTTTCATCCTGTTGCGGGCCTCAATATCGAAATATAATTGTTTTGCCATGATCTGTTGATTTGAAATTTTTGATTTAAAATTTTAGATGAAGCTCATACAGGCTTCATACATAATTGTTTGGGTAGATATTATTAAACGATAGCGAGGATATCCGATTCTCTCATGATCAGATAATCAGCACCGTCAATCGTTATTTCGGTGCCTGCGTATTTACCATATAATACGGTATCGCCTGATTTTACGCTAACGGGCTCATCTTTTTTACCTGGTCCCGCAGCTACTACAGTACCACGCTGTGGCTTTTCTTTTGCTGTATCAGGTATAATAATGCCCCCGGCAGTTTTTTCTTCGGCAGGAGCAGGTTTCACGATCACCCTGTCATGAAGGGGAGTTACATTGAACTTTTTAGACATAATTAATGATTTTTTTTAGTTGGTTAAAGATTGGTTTTATAAATCTTTAAGGCTGCCAAAGGTATACGAATTATATGCCAAAGCGTCAAGAGCGGAAAAAATTTCAGGTTTTCTTATTACAGGATAGCCGATTGAAAAAAGTTGTCAGATTTTAAGGAATAAGTGTGTGCCAATTCTGCAGAGCCATAAGCTTTATTATATGTATAGCGGGCTTTAGCGCCGTGAATAAGACGCACAGGTCAGCTCAAGGTTATGTCTGCTGAAGCTGCTGTAATTGTAGATGCATCTCCGGAGACCAGAGGGCTGCATTATCAAAATTTCCTATCTTCGCGCCCCATAACAGTTCTTTAAAGATGATAAGCAGAAGAAATATACGGGTAAAAGTGATGCAGACGCTGTATACCATTGAAACAACCGAAGCAACAGCATACGACGGAAAAGCAGGCAAATTATTAGATAAGCATTTAGACCAGTCAAGGCAGATATTTGTATATCTCCTGCACCACATCATCCGCGTGGCACAATATGCAGAGACAGATGCAAAAATCCGGTCATCCAAACACCTTCCTACGGCAGAAGACCTCAATGTCAATATTAAGATAGCCGGTAATGAAATTGTCTGGAAAATGCTCGATGATCCTTCTTATCAAAAAGCAGTTGCAGACATCAAGCCGCGGCAATGGGACGATGACGAGCTGATCCGCAAAACATATCTCCAGCTTTGTGAATCCGAAGTATATAAAGAATATATTGCATTGCAGGAACGTAACAGGAGATCAGAAAAAAGCATCCTTGAGCTTATTTTTACGGACCTTATGCTGGCCAATGACGACTTCATGGGTCACATGGAAGATAACTTTATCCACTGGGATGATGATGCCGGAATGATGAACCAACTGGTAATGAATTTCCTGCAAAAGCCTTATTGTGATTTCCAGGATATGCTTGGTTCCGAGAAGAGAAAATTTGCCGGCGATCTGCTGCAATGCGTAATTGATAAAAAGCAGGTATGCCTGGAGCTGATAAAGCCGAAACTGAAAAACTGGGATGCCGAGCGTATAGCAATACTTGATATGATACTGATGGAAATGGGAGTATGCGAGTTTTTGTATTTTGAAACTATTCCCACCAAGGTGACCATCAATGAATATATAGACCTTGCAAAAGAATACAGCACCCCTCAAAGCGGCCATTTTGTAAACGGGATACTGGACAGCATTCACAAAGATCTTCTCACGGAGGATAAGCTTCACAAGGTATCCCACAAAAAATCATAGCAAATTTCTATAACGCAAGAGGGATCGCCTGTATTCCAGGATGCTTTGAAAATCATAAAGCGGTACCGGTAAAATACTTACATTTGCACCCCAAAGCAAAACGTCATGACCAAAAGATTTTTTCCATTGCTGCTGATCTCCTACGTCCTGTTTGCCGCATGCCAGCAATCCGGAAGCAAAGCAGTGCCGGGGGAAGCTGCTACAATCGCAGCTGCAGCAGATCCGGCAACATTAACCACTGTAGAATGGATTGATTCAGCCTATGACAAGGGAACGATCACCGAAGGCGAAAAAATTGAAATAGCTTACAGGTTCAAAAATACAGGCGAGCATCCGCTGATCATAAAAGATGTGCGCCCGTCCTGCGGCTGCACTGTGGCTGAAAAACCACAGGAACCTGTTGCACCGGGCAAAGAAGGTATCATTAAAGCCATCTTCAACAGCCAGAATAAGCAGGGGCTCAATCACAAAACCATCACAGTAGTGGCGAATACACAACCCGAGACCTATGCGCTGAAATTCACCGTTACTGTAAATAAGAAAAGTTAGTTCAACAATTTAAACAAGCAATATGAGCAATTATTTTACATTACTGCAAGGCGGCCAGGGCAATGCCCAAATGATGCAAATGATCATGCTGGTAGGTATCATTGCAGTGTTTTATTTCTTTATGATCCGCCCGCAAACGAAGAAAGCCAAAGAAGCTAAAAACTTCCAAAGCAGCCTGCAAAAAGGAGATAAGGTAGTGACTATTGCCGGTATTCATGGCAAAATAGATAAAATAAACGAAGACAGCACCATATCGCTTGAGGTAAGCCCGGGCAGCTATCTCCGTATTGAAAAAAGCGCTATCAGTATGGAATGGAGTAAGCAGTTAAATAATGCTGCTGCAGATAAAAAATAATCACTCACCTCTAAAGATACCAGATCCGGGATCCTTGTAAAAAAGGATTTCGGATTTTTAGCTTATATAAATCATTAAAATACCCGGTTTGCTAAAGATTGGTCTGACAGGCGGCATAGGCTCCGGTAAAAGTACCGTTGCCCGTATTTTTGAAATACTGGGCATACCGGTATATTATGCAGACAATGCCGCAAAAAGATTGATGAATACCGATCCTGCTCTCCGGGAGCAGATCATTGCAGCCTTTGGAGCAGAAGCCTATACCGGCGGGCAATTGAACCGGCAGTATCTTGCGCAACAGGTTTTTCAAGATGAAAAAAAACTCACTAAGCTGAATAGCCTTGTGCATCCCGCCACTATATATGATGCGGAAAACTGGATAGCTGCTCAGGCTTCACCCTATACCGTTAAAGAAGCTGCTTTAATATTCGAAAGCGGATCAGAAAAGCTGCTGGATTATGTAATAGGCGTATCAGCGCCGCAGGAGCTAAGGATACAACGCACCATGCAGAGAGACAATATCAGCAGGGAAGAAGTATTGAAGAGAATACAGCAGCAGATGGATGAAAAGCTAAAAATGGAACGATGCAATTTTATAGTATATAATGATGAAGAGCAACCCGTATTACCACAGGTGATTGCACTGCACCGGCAATTACTGGAACTTGCAAAAGAAAAGTAAACGCATATCTTATCTGAATACTACAGAATCCCTTACTTCTCCACAGGTAAGCATATCTTTTCCAAAATAAGGATTTTTGATTTCTGTAGCATTGCTCAGCCAGTCGGCACCGGTATTGTTGAAGGCCATCGGGCAATGCAGCAGGTATATTTTTTCTTTATCGTACCGCACTGTCCTTACCAGGTCAAACAATCCGGCCGATATCATCTGGAAAGCCTTTCGCTTTTCCCCGATCTTAGATTCCCCGATCAGCCCTTTGCTCTCTGCGCTGATGCCATCAGTATATGTTTTGGCGGTAGGAATAATGATATTGCTTGTATCAACAGCTTTTAATTCATCCAGCTTCACACCGGCAGCAGCAGTGATCAGTGATGCAGCAGCGGTATTTGCAGCGGCAGTATCATCAGCAGTGAGGGCATCACGAAGCGCATAATATTCATGCAGCAATTTACCGAAGGAAGCATTAAAGGCTTCAGACAGCATACTGGCTTTTTCCTGAGCAGGGGCAATATCCGCAACTTTATCATCTGCTGGTTTTGATCCTCCGCATGCAGCAAGCAATACGATACAAATGGCATAACAAAGCTTCTTCATCAATTATTTTTTTTGCAAACCTACAGCAAAAAAGATGATTTAAGAAACCACTCACCGGGTGCTACCTCCCGCAGCAAATTCCCACGCCCGAGAGTCGGAAGAAATTTAGAAGATATTTTTGCATTTGTTAACCAACAATTAGCAGAAAACAATATTTTTTTTTGACTCCGCGTAACTTCTTATTTATCAAACGATCTCATTTTAAGTCGAAAAAAAACCGTGTTTTAGTGGTAGTGATATACCGTTAAAACACCAGTCGCAGCTACCGTTAAAACAACACCCAAAACTACCGTTAAAACAACACCAAAAATACCGTTAAAAAACGGTAGCAAAATACCGTTAAAAGACCGGAAAGCATCGGAAGACAATAAAATGAAGATAATGCAATGGGAATGCAACTTTCGTAAGTTGACCTGCGGCAATCATATATATCCCCTGCTAAAACGCCCGTAACAAAAACGAAACGCTCTCATGACATCCTATGCGGTCTGCCGGACAGCAGTCCCGGAAGTAGTTAGTGATGTAACTAAGATTGCTTTTGATAATTAAGAATAGCTTTTCTACCGCCAATCACTTAGCGTTGCTAAAGGATGTCACAGGATTGATAATTTTCTTCATCTCCGAATGTTCTGATATCCTGAGCTTCGCAGCAGGATCTCACTGCATTGCTTGTATGCGAGGTGGTCTGGAGTCTTCCTGGCATAGTACGCCGGTCTGCCGGACTGTATCATATTGACCAATGCAAAGACCCGGCCGGAAGAAAATCAACTCAAATTATATTTTACCTTATCCCGGCCGATATTATAGCTCCAAAAATTTAAAATACAACTAACTAAATATTAGCTTTGCTGAACAACTTTATCTTATGAGGAAAAACCATTTACCTCCGGTATTAATATTATGTATACTTTTCTTTAAAATACTTCCGCTTCACGCTATCATTTATTATGTAAGCACTACCGGTTCCAATACAGCACCATACGACAACTGGACCAAAGCTGCTACTAATTTGCAAACTGTACTTGCCCTGCCAGCATTAGCAGCGGGTGATGAGATTTGGGTAGCAAAGGGTACTTATACACCTTCAAAAGACTATTTAAACGGTAACCCTGCGGATGCAAAGGATGTTACATTTTACGTAAAAGATGGCGTAAAGTTGTACGGCGGCTTTGCTGGTAATGAGAGTGCACTGACCGATAGAAATTTAAAAGCTAATACTACCACGTTAGATGGTGGGGGAACTTGCTACCATGTTGTTATTGCTTCTGCAGCAAATTCATCGTCTGGGGGTATAACAATTGATGGCTTTACAATTAAGAATGGAAATGCAAGTAAAAATAACAGTAATGTTACCATTAATGGCAATACATTTTACCGCAATGTTGCAGGAGGAATATATATTATTAAAGGTGCGATCAATAATATATCAAACAATATCATTTCAAACAATACAGCAGTATGTAACAGTGCAGGGAACGGTGGGGGTGCTGGCATTCATATATACAATTCCGCAACACTTACTTTGAATAATAATGCTATTCATGACAATGCCTTCACTGCAGGAGGAAATGGAAATGGCGCTGGTGGCGGAGTTTACATTCATGCAGCAAGCCAGGTTGTAAATGCCACTATTACAAACAATGATATTTATAATAATTCCGGCACCAGTAGTGGCGGTGGCGTATATATAAACGGTCAAACCACTTCAACTTATACCATTTCAAACAATTTTATCCACGACAACACTATATCTTATGGTGGAGGAGGTGGTATGTTTAGTGGTTACGGAATTTTTACTGTTACTAATAATGTGTTTTACAACAATACTAATACTTTAGCACTAGCTTCAGCTTGGGCAGGCGCACTAATGAATTTTGGAAATAATGGCAGCGGTTGTAAATTAATTTTAGTAAATAACACATTTTACAATAATAGCGCTTATAATAGGGGATGCGTGTACATCAATGGTACACCAACTGTAAGAATTTTCAACAATATCTTTTATAATAATAAAGTAAATGGCAGCACAACAGCAACTGGCGCTGATGTGGAAGGATCCGGAATAACATCATGTAAAGCAAATTATAACTTATTACAGTACTCGACTTTCAGTACTGGGATCTCGTTGGGTGGCGGAACATCCCATAATGTATTTAATAATACTGATCCAAAATTTTTCAACTTAACCTCCCCGTATGGCCCTGATGGAGTCATAAACACATCAGACGATGGCTTTTATGTAAAATGTGGTTCTCCGGCTTTAGGAGTTGGAGGGGTAAATGCCACTAATGGCGTAACTGATGTGCCTTTAACAGATGCCGTAAGCTATACAAGAAGTACAAGCACAACTGCAGGCCAAGGCCCAACCATTGGTGCATACGAGCAACCGGGCGCAGAGTCGCTTCCCCTGGCATCGGGCACCACTACCATTATTAAAATGCAGGCCGGCACAGTTATTTATGGCGACTGTTCTCCAACGCTTGTTTGCACCGTTGCCAGTACCGGCGCCAGCCCGATTAGCGGTAGTGATACAGCAAAAGTGTGGATAGAAAGTACACAACCCCCAAATTTCGTAAAAAGGCATTACCAAATTTCACCTCAAAATAATGCGGCAACGTCTACCGGCAGAATTACCTTATATTTTACACAAGCAGAATTTGATGAATTCAATAGTAATACGTTAAATACAGTAAAATTGCCCACCAATAGTTTAGATGCTGCGGGCATTGCTAATCTGTTGGTGGAAAAGAGAAGCGGCACTACTAATGACGGCACGGGAATGCCGAATAGTTATACCGGCTCGGTTACAACCATTAACCCTGCCGATGCAGATATTGTGTGGAGCGATGCGGCAGCCAGATGGGCCGTTACAATAGATGTTACCGGATTTAGCGGCTTTTGGGTAAAAACAGTTGCCACTACATTACCATTAAAGTGGCTGAATGTATACGGTAGCATTAATTCCCAAAACCGTGCAGCCATTTATTGGAAAGTAAATGAAACCGGAGTGAAGAAATATGAAGTGGAGAAAAGTACAGACGGGCGAAATTATTTTAGCATAGCATGGCTGGGTAGTATGGGCGATGGCATCCATAGTTATGAATATGCCGATACAACGGCATTGCAGGGTACAGTATATTATCGCATATTGCAAACCGATATGGATGGGCGTTCCAGTTATTCTACAATTATCCGCTTATCAGCACAAACCCGCCAAACGATAACAATGTATCCAAATCCTTTTACAGATGGAGTAATCATTATAAGTAATCAGCCCCAACCTATACAGGTGATGAATATTAACGGTGCGGTTATCACTTCAATACAATTGAAAAAGGGCGCTAATTATGTGCAACTTAACCAACTCGCCGGTGGTATATATATTCTTAAAACAAAAGACGGGCGTTCGCAAAAATTAGCGAAGTATTAAAAATAGTAAAGCTCTACGGGATGGCCGATGCAAAGAGTCGGCTGGAAAGAAATGCGCCCCGCACAACCAGTTCAGCCGGGACATTACGTTCCGGTCGTTTCATCTACGAGGTAAAGAATAGATTCAAACTGTTTACCTACGGCCTCGCTCATTGCCATTTCACAGGGCTTTGAAGTGGAATAATATCCATCGCACGGCTTTGCCTTTATTTCTTTAGCTTCTTCACAGGTAGCGGCTTTTGTCAGTTCCGGGAAAAGGAAGCCGCGGTCGCCGGCCATGCCACAACAGCCCTCATGCTCCGGTACCTCCACCCTGTCGGCAAAATGCCCGGCTACCTTAACAAGCGTATCGGTAATGTTCATCTTGCGGACAGAGCAAACGGGATGCAGGGACACAGATGCTTTCTTCTGCACTACTTTTACTGAAGGCAGTATATATTTTTCTATATATTCAACGCTGTCAATAATAGTCAGCTTATCAAACTTCGTTTGGTTATCAGGCGACAGTGCTTTACGGCACTGCAATAATGTATGGGTACAGGAGCTTACATCCGGCACAACAGCTATTTCCCCCATGTTAGTGATATCCCATAATGAATCAATTGTTTTATTGCACATCTGCGAGTATGCTTCACGGTAACCTTTTGAAGAAAACATTTGGCCGCAGCACAAAGCATGTATATTGCCGGGGATCAGTACCCTGATGCCGGCTTTTTCTGAAACACGCATAAAAACGGCTGCTATATCCTGTTTGCCGTGCAGCCCGCCCATCATTCTTGAAATGCATGCAGGAAAATATACTATGCTGGTTGTGTAATTGGTATCAGCAGTAGTTTTTTTTATTGTTGCGCCCGGAGCCAGTTGCGAAGACCATAAGGGAAATGCAGGGATGATCTTCCTTATACTTTTCGTGAGCCTGCTCATGGCAGATTGCCCGAAAACCCTGTTGATGATCTGACCGGATTGCAATGCAAATTTTATTATATGCACGGTTGCAGAAAAATATTTTGCAATCCAGGCAGCGGTCCTTTCTCCGCGGGGAGAATGTTGTTCGGCACGAAGTCGTTTTACCAGGTCTCCTGTATTGATATCTACGGGGCATGCCATGGCACAAAGCCCGTCCACAGCGCAGGTTTCAAGTCCGTCATATTCATATTGCCGCTGCAGTTTCTTATACTTAACCCGATTGTCCGGCCCTTTCAGCAGGGCCAGCTCCCTCCTTACTACGATCCGCCGCCTGGGCGTCAGTGTAAGATCACGGCTGGGGCATACATGTTCGCAATAGCCGCATTCTATACACTTGTCTACTTCTTCCTCCACTGTAGGGAGCGGCTTAAGATTTTTCAGGTGGGCATTGCGGTCATCGTTAATGATCACACCCGGGTTCAGCAGGTTGTCCGGGTCAACAGCCGCCTTGATCCCTTTCATGATCCCGTAGGCATCGCTTCCCCATTCGGTCTCTACAAAAGGAGCCATATTTCTTCCTGTGCCATGTTCTGCTTTAAGCGCCCCATCATATTTGTTTACTACCAGCTCTACTACGTCTTCTATAAAGCGTGCATAACGCTGGATTTCCGGGCCCTCATTAAAGGTCTGCGTAACTACAAAATGAATATTGCCGTCCTTGGCATGACCAAAAATAATAGCATTGTCATACCCATGTTTTTGGAACAGTGCCTGCAGGTCAACAATGGCGTCTCCCAGTTTCGGCACAGGAAAGGCTATATCTTCCAGGATCACCGTAGTACCGCTTTTTCTTACGGCTCCTACAGCAGGGAACATTCCCTTGCGTAATTTCCACAGGAATGCCTGCTGTTTCTTATCCTCTGTAAAGACAGGCGCTTCAAGCATGGAAAGCTTTTGAGCTATTGCCACAAAAGCATTTCGCTTTTCCGATACTTCGGTCTCCGTATTTCCCTGGAATTCTATCAACAAGGCTGCGGCCTCCTGCGGGAGTGTTTTGAATATTGCAGGTACTCCTCCGATATGCTCTATAGAGCGTAAGGAAGCCCTGTCCATGAGCTCCACAGCTTCCGCCTGCAGTTCGATCAATGGCACTATTGCCTCACAGGCTTTGTAGATATCAGGAAAATAGAGCAGCCCTGTTGATTTGAAAGGGCTGTCAGGAACCGTCGCGAGTGTGGCTTCTGCAATGAAGCCCAGCGTGCCCTCTCCTCCTATCAGCAGGTGCGCCATTATATCAAGCGGGTGCCGGTGGTCAATAAAAGCGTTCAGCGCATATCCTACCGTGTTTTTAGTCTGGTATTTATATCTTATGCGGTCATGCAGCTTTTCGTCCGACAGAATTGTGTCCCTGTACCTTGCGATAGTATCATGAATGGAACGGCATTCGTTTTCAAAACGGTCGTAATCATTTTTTTCAGCAGTAGAAAATATTTTCCCGCCGGGAAGGATAAAGCGTATATGCCTGGTAGTATGATAGGCGTTCAGGTGTACCCCACAGCACATGCCGCTGGAATTATTGGAGAGAATGCCTCCCATCATTGCGGAGTTAATGCTTGAAGGATCGGGGCCTATCTTTCTCCTGAACTTTCGCAAATGGGCATTTACCATCGCCCCCGTTATTCCCGGCTGCACCCTCACCATGGCGCCGTCCTGCTCAGGAAAAACGCCTCTCCAGTGCTGGCTGATATCTGCGAGTATGCCATCCGTAACAGATTGCCCCGACAGGCTTGTGCCTGCAGCACGGAAGGTAAGCGGGATACGGTGCTCCCGGGAAAAGGCAAACAGCTTTTGTACCTCCTCTTCGGAAACGGGTTGAACAACCACTTTGGGCCGCAGGTAATAAAAGCCTGCATCGGAAGCGTAAGCCACAAGGTCAATGAGCCGGGTTTTGATCCGTTCAGGGGGTATGATTGCTTCAAGTTGTTTTCCTATATCGGGAGCAGAACGCATATTCAATATTATCTGGTAAATGACAATAATAATGCGTTTTTGTCATACAGGGATATTTTTAAAAAAAAGCAGCCCGGCCTCCAGCACTTTCACGCTTTCACTTTCTTAGAAGCTTCTTTTCCCAGCAGCTCCATCACCGGCTTGCCTTTACCGTCGGGAGTGGTATAGAACGGGCGCTTCTCTATGTCGTACTGCGTATCTTCGGGTATACCCAGCGCGTGATAAACCGTTTGGTGGATCTGGTCTATCTTTACGGGGTTTTCTATTGACTTGCAGGGACGCTCATCCGCTGTTTTACCATATACAAACCCTTTCCTGATACCGCCGCCAAACATAAGAATAGAACAGCCGTCGGTAAAGTGGCGGTGCATCCCGTAGAATTTCAGATCGTTCAGGATATCGGGCTGGTTTACCTGCTCCTGCACTTTTGCATCGGGTCTGCCCTCTACCATCATATCCCGGCTGAATTCGCTGGCAAGGATGATCATTGTCCTGTCGAGATGCCCGGTCCTGTCAAGATCTTTTATCAGTTGCGCAACAGGCCTGTCAATCATTTTCTTCATATCAACCATCCTCGTATGCCCGTTCTCGTGCGTATCAAATCCCATGAAAGGAACATATTCCGTTGTAACGCTGATAAACCTTGCTCCCTGCTCTGTGAGGCGGCGTGCAAGAAGGCAACCCAGGCCAAAACGGCCGGTATTGTAAATATCATATATTTCTTTAGGCTCCTGGCTGAGATCAAATGCTTTTGCTTCGGGAGAATTGAGCAACATGTATGCCTGCTCCATACTACGTTTAAGTGACTCTTTCTGATAATCACTTCCCATTTCCCCCAACGGGCTTTTGCTGATAAGATCGTTGTATAATTTATTTCTCTGTTCAAAGCGTTTGGCGTCCATGCCTACCGGCGGGCGCACACTTTCAAGCCCTTCGCTGGGATCTGGGATCATAAAAGGAGCATATTCGCTGCCCAGGAACCCGGCAGTATGAAAAGCTTTCAGCTCCTCTCCTTCCCCCAGTGTGAGCCGCTGCCCTATATCTATAAAAGCGGGGATCACAGGGTTTTTTGGACCCATCAGGTTGGCGATCCATGCGCCAATATGCGGTGCGGCTACCGTTTGTGGCGGCTCATAGCAGGTATGCCAGTGATACTGGTGGCGGGAATGCAATATATGCCCCATATCCGCCGCCACATAAGACCTGATAAGGGCGCCTTTATCCATCACGCTGCCAATAGATTCCAGTCCCTCCGAAAAATGAATGCCATCCAGCGCCGTAGGCTTTGACGGAAAAGTGCTCAGCACCCGATTGCCTTCCATTCCTTTTTCAAAAGGAGTATACTTTTTGGGGTCAAATGTCTCGGTATGGGCCATTCCTCCTGCCATCCAGAGCAGAATAACCGTATCGGCAGTAGTATCTCCAATGATTTTCTTTTTGCCGGTATTGCAGCCACTCAACATACTGGCTACAGGCGCACCGGCAGCCATGGCAGCAAGCGTGGCTGCACTGGTTTGCCTGATAAAATCACGCCGGTTCCAACGTTGTTTCATTCGTATTTTTTTTAATAAAATTAAAAAAATCCTTACTGGTGCTTCAGGAGATCATTCCCAGTGTTATGTTAAAGGAAAATGCGAGACTTGAAACATTTTTTCACCTTTATCTTCTCACTTTTCACGATAACATACAGAGACATAATTGGCTTGACCTAACACTAGTAGATCAACTGGAATTCAGGATGCAGCGCCATTGCCCACATAAAGTCCTGCACCTTTGCTTCCGTAGGCTGCCTGCCGAGCGCCCTGACCGCTATGTCTTCTTCTTCCTTATCCGGCAATCTACCTATGGTATTCCTGTATACCTGTTTTACCAGCATTTCCGACAGTGGATACTGATTTTTCCATTTTGCCGCACCTCTTTTCATCGCATCATTGAATTTAGTACCGTTAGTAAGCTCCAGCGCCTGCAGCAGGCTTGCCTGCGAAGCGCGGTTTGTAGAAACCGTTTCCCTGTTGGGCCGGCCCAATGCAGTTTGAAAACCGTCATTTTCCACCAGTGCAGCGCGCGCAAAGGGTATTTCATTCTTTATATCTTCCGGCAGCAACTTGTATACCACTACACTGTCGGGATAAACAGGTTCAAGCGCCTTGCTTACTGCATCAGCAAATTCTTCGGCGGTGAGCCTCCGGCGCAGCATACCTGTAAATACAAAATCAGGCGCTGTAATTTCCTCAGCCTGTTTTACACTCACAGATGGCAACTGGTATGTTCTGGAAGTAAGTATTTTAAAAAGCAGCTTTTTAATATCGTACCCGGTAGCGGTAAAGTCAGCAGCCATCCAGTCGAGCAGGTCCTGGCTCCAGGGCTCATTGTCCATCACATCTACAGGCTCAACAATACCACGGCCCATTACCTGTGCCCATATACGGTTTACAACGGTACGATATAACCGCCCGTCCTTAGGCTGTACCAGGTAATCGGCTAATTGCTTAAGCCGTTCCTGTGTCGGCGCAACAGAGTCTATTTCCCCCAGCTCTTTATACAATATCCTTCGCCCTGCCATGCGCCCGGTGGGTTTGTCGCAGCGGTTCACTTCCAGCATACTGTCGGAGAACAGGTTGGCAAAGGCATAGGCATCATCCAATTTCCAGTCGCTGATAAAGCTGTCGTGGCAGGAAGCACATTTCAGGTTCAGCCCCAGGAAGACCTGTGCAACATTTTGTGCCGCCTGCATTTCTGTTCGCTGGCTGGCGTTCACTGTTCCGCGCCATTTGATGCCTTTGATAAATCCCTGGGATGCTTCAGAAGGGCTGATCAGCTCTTTTACAAAGATGTTGTAGGGTTTATTGTCGTGAAGCGAACTGTATAACCACTTAGTGATGTCCCACCTGCCGCCCGTAATATAACCGGTACCGGTATAATCGTTGCGCAAAGCATCATTCCAGAAGCTGAGCCAGTGCTGGGCGTAGTCATCATTACGATCAAGCAGCCGGGAAACGAGCGCTTCGCGCTTCCCGGCTGCTTGATCGTTCACAAAAGCATCTACGGAATCGGGTGAAGGAATGAGTCCTGTAATATCAAGGTATACCCTGCGAATATATATCCTGTCGTCAACAGCAGCTTTCCATTCTATTTTGTTTTTCCGGAAATATGCATTTACAAAAAGATCAATGGGGCTTACAAGGTCTTTCGTTGCCGCAGGTATCTCCGGCATATGGGGAGCAAGCTCCGCTACCCGGTAGAGGCTTTTCAGCTCGCCTGAGGGCCATGGCGCACCCTTTTTGATCCAGTATTCTAGGATAGCAATCTCTTCTTTTGTCAGTCCTTTTCCTTTGGAAGGCATTGCCTTTTTATCACTTCGCGGCAGTGACACCCGGTGTATCATCTCACTTGCTTTCGGGTCGCCGGGAACCAGCACTTCGCCGTGTTCGCCGCCCTTCATTATAAATTCCCTGGTATCCAGCCTGAGCTCGCCTTTTACCTTGGCCGACCCATGGCAGTTATAACAATTGTGTGCAAGTATGGTACGCACCTGCAGGGTAAGCTCCTGTACCTGCTCTTCGCCGAGCGGGCCTTCCTGCACGGCCAACGTATATTGTTTTTTATCAGCAGGATCAGGAGCGGCGCCGGGCAGTACTCCGGAAAGATAATCATCACCGTGGGTAAGCGAAGCGCCATAATGGCCTGCTATAGTTACGCCAGCCACAGTAAGCCCTAATAATATTTTCTGCGCCGTGCGGTTGCCTGTATGATAGCTCCATGCACAAATTATGGAAAACAGCATGGTGGCTATTCCTGTCCATTGATGAGCAGTGAGTAAGTTGCTCCCGTATTCTTCTGTATTGGACAGCAATAGTCCAAAAGCAACAGCAACAATAGCAGACAAGGCGCCTGCATATACCAGGAGCTTTATTGCAGCATTATATTTCTCGTTTTTCCTGCCAATGATCTCCATTACCAGGGCAAACACCAGCAGCCCTACCGGAAAGTGGACAATCATGGGATGTAACCTGCCGAGGAAGGACCAGAGCCAGAAATGCTCCGTAGCTGCCTCCACCTGTGATTGAGCTGTAGCATTGCCGGCATGAAATAACATAAGGACCATGCTGCAGTACCCTGACAGGTGTAGCCGTTTATTTTTTAAAGTACGGCCCCCTGCGGAAAGATTCAAAGTATTCATTTAAAGACGGTAAAGCAATCAAATTTAGGATCCTGCTAAGGTAGTAATATTTAACAGGCGACCA
Organism: uncultured Terrimonas sp.; assembly: GCA_964461595.1. Classification (GTDB taxonomy): domain Bacteria; phylum Bacteroidota; class Bacteroidia; order Chitinophagales; family Chitinophagaceae; genus Agriterribacter. Next base: position 73,214 of record CAYWVB010000022.1, read on the forward strand.
TCCTGCACCATCGGCATATTAAAAAGGGAATGCATGCGATTTATTATAATATAAACCCCATGCTGACAGTATCATAATTTGATAAAGCGGACAAGCCAGGTATTACCTTCAAAGCTGATTTTTGCGAGATAGGCGCCAGCGGGAAGATGGCCGATCATAATTTGTTCGCTGGATGGAGTACCTCTCTTCCTGTATGCCGAGAGCACTTTCATATCGCTGCTTAATATTTCGATCACAGGATTAAGTGCCGGCCTGTGAAAATCTATGGTCAGCTGTGAGCCGGACGGCACGGGATAAAGCGTAGGTTTATAAGCATTATTATTGCCGGTGCTGGCAGACACTACCGGGCTGTAAGTGCTTTTACCATCTTTGTCAACCTGCCTGATCCTGTAATATAATTTTCCTGAAGCGGGGTTTTTATGCAGGTATTGGTACTGAATCGGCGCGGAAGAAGTGCCAATCGCGGTGATTGTGGCTATAGAAGTAAAGTCTGTACCATTCTTACTTATTTCTACTTCAAAATAACTGTTGTTGCTCTCCGATACAGTTTGCCATTCTATCAATATATCATTGTTTTTTGGTTTTGCCGCTATCTTTCCCCATTCCACAGGAAGGGCAGCATTTATCACCCCTATGCCGTATCCCGAAAAGCCGGTGGATATAACGGCCGTCACAGCATATCCGTTCCCATAAGACTGGAAGCGTGTTACGGCAGCAACTTCCACTTTATCAGCCTGGGGTTGCCGGGGAGTGATTTCGGAAACCGGTACCTGTGTTTTTATAAGCATTATATTATTCCAGCTTTGCCTTGTGCTGTTTTCATAACCGGCTTTTTCGCGATCACTGTAATAAAGGGTAAGCTCATATTTCCCCGACGGATTATTGAATTGAGGTGTAATGAAAAAAGTCTTTTGCGCAAGATATTGCGAGGCGTCATTATTCCAGAAAGCGGCTGTTCCTTCCCCGCTCCTGTCAATGCTCATTTTGGTACAGCCATAATTAAAGCCGCTCAAGTTTTTTACCTTGCCGATTATTTTCCGTGGGGAGGAGTTATCATAAAAGAATATTTCTGCATTAGGACCAAGATATTCCGTTCTGGATGTGATCTTCTGGCTCTGTATCGGATTGCCGGTAATGATACCGTCAAATTTTATTACAGGCTTAAGACCATTGGAGAAATAGCCGAATGAAGTGAGCGGCTGATCGCAGCCGGCAACTTCCCCGAAAATAATATTTCCGGTATCATCAGGCAAATTGCTGCTGAATGCCTGTACTTCATCATACCCATCGCCGGTAACAGCGCCGTTTCCTATACATAGCTCCAGGACAATATTATCAGTCCCGTTCCAGGAGAATGGAGAGAACAGCTTAAATCTATTCCAGCCATTTACAGTAGTATATGTTGAAAGCGCTAATACTTCCGTTAAATTATTTACCTTATTCAGCATGCCATTATTCACCAGGCTGGCATAAGCAGTGTGCCCCATTTTAAAATGTATATCTTGGAAAGTAGCTGCCGTTTGCTTTTGTACCACAAAGGAAATGTCTGTAATATTTCCCGCTGACATTCCTGCATTTCGCAATTCTTCCGCTGTATAAAGTATCTGCAGGCGGGAGCGTTGCACAGTGGCATCAAAAAATTTAATGTTAACAGGAACGGGTGCATCATTACCTATTTTGGCTGAGGTAACATTTCCGGGGATCAAGGGGGAGGTCCTGCACGCTTTTATCGTGATATCCGCGACAGGAATAGCTGTTCCTGCAACAGCATTCCCGCCATTGCTGTTCACTGAAAATGCAAGCCTTAATAATTTTGATTCCGGTACATTTTCATTTTGGTATATTCTTATTACAATATGCTGCGTGTCGCGCAGACCGGCGGGGAACAATACAGCCCTGCCTGTCGGAAAGCTGTAATCCATCTCCTCTTTTGCCGTTGAAGCGCTTTGAACCAAAACAGTAACTACCGCATCTGCATCAGGGCTGTTGCCGATATTCAGGTCAACTTTATAGTCAGTATATTTTCTGCACCCTGCTACAGTTGCTCCTGTTCGCTCCAATGATATATACTTCTGTTCAAAATTGATTTTGGGAGTGCAGACCGGCGCCTCATAAGGAGGCAGGGCTGCCGGAGAACTGATCAGCGAGCTCCTGTCGGGCAGCAGGATGCATGCCTGTATACGATCTCTTTGCCCCGGGGTGAACAACGAATAGCAGGAGGTATAATTCATAAAATTATTTTCCGTCCTGATAGAATACGGCTTATCATTATTACAATGATTCGCACCTGTGCGGCAGGAAAAATCTATAACCCCGCCTGTGGAAATATTATAAGAAACAGGATCCGTATCGTCTATCAGGTCTCCCTCGCCTGCAGGGCATTCATCAACATTTTCAGATCCTTCAAACGGGTGGTACAGGAAAAACGCATGCCCTATTTCATGAACGAGTATTTTTGAACCGGCAGTCATTTCTTTTGCCAATATCACCGTGCCGTCTACAATACTTGTTGTAGGAAAATAAGCAAACCCTCCAACAGCCGCTCCCTCGCTTCCATCCAGTCCATTGATCTTATTAACAACATAAATATTATAGTATGCCGACCTGTCCCAAACGACAGGCGCTTTTAAAGCCACATCGCTGCTCAGGTCTGTGCTTGTGCCATTCGCCACGTAATCTGCATTGGCAGACATGTCAACCCGGTCTATGCCGTTTGTGGGGTTGCAGCCGGGATCTCTCTTTGCCAAAACAAAGCGAAGCCCGATATCACCGGCAGCATCTGCTCCTGCCGGCGTAAGCATCGGCCATGTACCGCTGTATACTTCGTTAAGATAATTGATGGTTGCTATGATCTGATCGTCGCTGGGATTGTATATACTCCCGGCCGCCCCCCCGGTGTGCAGCACATGCACTACTACAGGGATGGTATATATCTCCATTTCCCTTTTCTGGAGCAATGACTGCTTTTTTCGCCGGAGAATAATATTCCTGATGCTCTCTTCATTGAGCAGCATCTCTGCTTTCACGCTCTTGTCAGCCTGTTTAAGAGCAGCATTGACCTGGTCAAAAGCGCAAATTGTCTGCGCATTGCTATTACCAGACAGACATAACAATATTGACAGGCATATACTGCCGATTACAGCAGTTAGCAGACTATATTGTTTTCCGTTAATTAACAAACAAGGAGGCATATACTCCTTTATTTTTAGTTTTTGTCGAATGCATTAATCCAGCCACAGATCAGGATGATTCTGTGACAGATTAAATAATTAACCGGGGTCTTCCTAAAGGAAAATCGGTATATGGATTAGAAGATAGATAGCTGGATTTTATTGTCAAGGGGGTACAAAGATAAACAACCTGGCCGCATGAGAAACAATTTTCCATATAAAGACAGTCGTTTTACTATCTTTATACTGCTTACTCAGCTTATGCCGAAAATGTAGAAGGAGTTTCTGGTATAGGTGCTACTGCAGCAGGTGCAAAAAAATCAGTGCTGGAAGCCTTATGCAAAGTATGCTGAACTACTACAAAAAAATATTTTCACCGGCCGCACTGGAACGAATTACAGGCATTGATCAAAAATATCTGCAGCATTACTCAGCCGGTTTAAAAAGGCCAAGACCGGAACGTCGTAAAAAATTGAAAAGTCATTGCATAGCCTGGGTGAAGAACTGATGGCGTTGGAGCTTTAATAAAAAAAGGTTTTGACTAATTACATAATCAAAACCTTTTACCGTGGGAGCACACGGGCTCGAACCGCGGACCCTCTGCTTGTAAGGCAGATGCTCTGAACCAACTGAGCTATGCTCCCATTATTTTTAGAACTTATTACCCTTGTGTTTTATTAAGGGAGTGCAAAGATAAGTGTTGGATTATTTTGACAAAATAATTTTTTAAAAATCAGTCAGGAATTACAACAACAATTATGGGAAAATACCCAGCTCCGAATAGCTGGTGCCCACTTTGTTTATGGCCACTACATACGCTGCCGTGCGCATGTCGGGGATTTCAGGATTATTTTTCCAGACATCAATAATTTCCCTGGTTGCGCCGATCATTGTTTCTTCAAGCCCGCTGTATACAAGATCGGCTTCGTCTGCCCCGTGCATGATGAGCTGCCTTTCTGCGGCATGTACCTGCTTACCGGTAAGCTGCTCTATCTGCTCAAGGATAATGCTGTTCTGGTTTTCGGTAAACCTTTTTTCCATGCGGCCATAACGCACATGGCTCAGGTTCTTCAGCCACTCAAAATAACTTACCGTCACCCCTCCTGCATTGAGGTACATATCAGGCACTACCAGCACTCCTTTTTTAATAAAGATCTCATCCGCCTCGGGAGTGAGGGGACCATTTGCTGCTTCCCCAATGATCTTAGCCTTTATACGTGAGGCGTTTTCACCGTTAACAACGTTTTCCAGCGCCGCAGGTATAAGTATGTCACATTCCCTTTCCAGCGCATCTGCAGAGTATAATATGTTTTCTGCACCCGGAAAATTGAGTATGGTGCCTTCTTTCTTCCGGTGCTTTACTACCTCTTCTTCATTAAGCCCGGCGGGATTGTAAATAGCGCCTTCAAATTCGGCAAGCCCAATAATGGTAGCGCCTCCTTCCCTGAAAAACTTTGCAGCGTGGTATCCCACATTTCCCAATCCCTGTACGATCACTCTTTTCCCCTTTATGCCGGTATCAAGTCCTGCTTTTTGCATAAGGTCGGGCATGGAACATATTTCTTTAATGCCATAAAAAACGCCAAGCCCGGTAGCCTCTCTCCTGCCCCTTACCCCACCCTGGCTTACCGGCTTACCGGTAACACAGCCCAGCCCGTCTATTTCGCCGGGGCGCATGCTCATGTAAGTATCCAGTATCCACGACATCTCTCTTTCGCCGGTACCATAGTCGGGTGCAGGAACATCCGTTCCGGGACCTATAAAATTTTTCTTAATGAGCTCATGCGTATACCTGCGGGTGATCTTTTCCAGCTCATACGGCGTATATTTCCTGGGGTCAATATTAATACCCCCTTTGGCGCCGCCAAAGGGAACGTTCACAATAGCGCATTTGTATGTCATAAGTGCGGCCAGTGCCATTACTTCGTCAAGATTAACGCTGGTAGCGAACCTGATCCCTCCCTTGCATGGCGTTTTATGATGGGAATGCTGTACCCTGTAGGCTTTTATGACCTCTATTTTGTCGCCGATCCTTACAGGAAAAAACATCCGGTATACGGAATTGCACTGCTTTATCTGCTCGAGTATGCCGGGATCCCAGGCAGTAAATTTTGCCGCTTTATCAAAGCTTGCCGAAACGGCATCAAAGAAACTATACCCCGTTTGTGTAGACATATAGCAATGTTTTTAAAGGTTCAATCGTCAGCAATAAAACTCAGAAGCAAAACTATTATTGCTTTTGCCTTTCTTTTTCGAGCCGGGTCACTTTTCGGTCAATATTTATCAGGAAGAGGAAAAGCCCTGCCAGGATAACTGCAAGAACAGCTACCACTACATATATCTTTCCGTTGCTGCGCATACCATCAGCCATCTCCACTTTTTCCTGGGCAAATACAACTGCAGCCGAACAAAAACCCAAAACAGATAAAAGAAGCTTCTTATAAAAGGATTTAGCCATGTAACAAATTTTTGTCAACGATCATTCTGAACCTGATGATAAGGGTGGTGATCCATACGCCAAGCAAAGTAAATCCCGGCACGCCGCCAATCCAGAAAACAAAACGCATCCTGGCGTCCATATCCCTCGGGTCGGCTCCCGGGTTGCCGGCGCCTCCCGGATGCAGCGATTCAACAAGACGGGGTACGATCCATAAAGCCGGGAATAGCATAGCAAATGCGAAGATATTATACACTGCAGCTACTCTTGCGCGCTTGTCTATATCGGTGATTGAATTCCTTAATACAAAAAAAGCGGCATATATCAGCAGGGCCATAGCTGCGCCAAGCTGCTTGATATCATTGCTCCACGGCTTACCCCAGGTATATTTTGCCCAGATAGCGCCTGTTATCAGTCCCAGCACGCCAAACAAAGTGCCTGTAGCTGCAAATGCAGTGGCATAAATATCGTTCGTTAAATCTGGCTTGCGAAGATATTTTACCGCATAAACAACCGAGCAGGTAAACAGTATCATCATGCCAAACCATAATGGCACATGAAAATAAATATTCCGGATTGTCTCGTTCAGGATTTTTTTGCGGGGAACATCCAGTAATAGCCCTCCTACCAGAGTATATAAAAGCAAGACCGTACAAAGTATCTTCCACCAGGATCTTCTCATCCTATATAAAAATTATTACAGCGGCAAACCTACATCAATTTGATGAATGCGCAAGGGTGTATTTCAATTTTTCGCAAGCGGAAATGTGCAACGAATTGAAATCCGTTGGAACAAAATGCTACCGGGGCTACGGCTCTTGCTGTTCCATATTCCAGAGCCGTAGCCCCGATAACATATATTTCACCGGGATTTCAATCCAATGTCGTTTAGTTAAGGAATTTGATTAAAAAAATGTTGTTT
>CAYWVB010000023.1:0-78566 GCA_964461595.1 uncultured Terrimonas sp.
AACAAAAAACCCAACGCCTGATATGCTAATCAAAACAGTATCAAACGCCGGGTTAAAGATATCAATAAGGCGCAACAATTACCAGGGCTTCCCTGTTGAGCGGAGCAACCACATTTTTGAATAAGCGTGATCGGCGCTCTGGCCACCCGGCACATTGGGTGTAGCTTCCAGGTTGCCGACAGCCGCCTCATAATTTGCAAGATAGCTGGGATCAAGATTGGGCGACGGATACATGTATCTCAATGGAAGCTTATCGCCGAACTGTGTCACGGGACCTGTTTGCAGATCGGGAAGCCCGGTTCTCCTCCAGTCAAACCATGATTCTATACCCATCCAGGAAGCGATCCATTTTTGCTCCATAATTCTTGCCAGCTTATCCGGTGCATCCCCAAGATCAACATCAGGATTATCATAGTAGGCATCAAAGTCAAACCCTGCAGCGGCGCCTATCACACCATACCTGTCCATAGATGCCTTGATACCATCTTTATAGTGCTTATCTGCAGTGCCGGTTACCGTAAAATCTCCCTTCAATACAGCTTCTGCCAGCAGGAATTCCGTTTCACTGTAGGTCATCAGTTTAATATTAACATAAGGATCTGTATTTAACCTGTAGCGGTTATGCAGGTAAGATATATACGGGTTTCTCTCGGGAGGATAAGATTGGTTATCGGCCCCTTTATTATAGATCAGCGCATCCGCTGTAGCCAGTCCTACCGGCAAACCAACATAAAGAGAAGTATCAATATTATCAGCTGAAGCAGCAGGTTTTACGGTGATGGTATAGGTATCGCCGAAAATATTGGAAACTGTTACATTCTCCGCAGAGCTAATATGGGTATCCCATTTGTACTGCACAGGATTTGTCCAGCGTTGCAAACGGGGATCGTGCAACATGGTAAGCCTGCTTACTATGGTTGCAGCGGGCTTCGTCAAAAAATTAGGATTACTGCTGTTGAGCGGACCGCCGGGAGCCGAATTATCATTAGTAGTTCCCAGGTATTTCAGCGTAGGCTCGTCGTCTATGCTTGTGAGCGCGGCAGATGCTGCCTTATTGAACTCCTGCACAATATCCACTCCCAATGCATTCATTTCAGATTTCTTATTGTACAGGCGCATTGTGTATCTTAAGATCAGCCCGTTGGCAAACCTGCTCCACTTAGTGCTGCTTGCACCGAATATCACATCGGCGCCTGCATCAATGGCATCCTTCGATGCATCAAGAGAGGCAAATAAGCCAACCGCAGTCTTAAGATCTCCGATAATACCTTTATATACTTCTGCCTGGTTGTCGTATTTTGGGAAAAAAGTACCGTCTTCTGCGCTTAATGCTTCCGAGTAAGGAATGTCTCCATACAGGTCAGTCATCATTCCAAACAGGAAAGATTTCATCACCAGCGAAATACCTTCAAAAAATTTATTGCCGTCCTCTTTTGCATTGTCGTTAATGATCTTCACATTCCGGAGTATATCATAATATCCCGACCATGATTCATGCCCCCATCCATAAAAGTTCACTTCTGAAGCGCCTTCGTTAGTGCCTCTCTGAATATATTGCATTACTCCCGCAATTTTAGAATTCTCATTGCCAAGAGCATAATAGGACTTAGCCGTTTGCGTGAGCACATAAGTAAGGATATAGTTGGAAGAAACCTTTTCCGCGCTGTTGGGATTATCATTTGCCTCATTGAATTTTTTGCAGGAACCTGTAAAAAAAATGAGAAGAACCGACAGCAGCGCTGCTGATATTGTATGTTTATTCATCTTTTCAGTCGTTTAGAAATCCACATTGAGTTTAAAACCAAGAGAAGCTGTCCAGGGCATCATATTATAATATTCCACACCCTGCGCCCACACATTATTTGTCTGGAAAAATGCCCGCTCCGGATCAATAGCGATGTGTGCTGCATTCCATTCAAAAACATTGCTGGCAACAAACGAGAGTGAAGCGCCCTGCAGTTTTAAATTTTTTACGAATGATGATGGAAGCCTGTATGTCAGCGCCACTTCACGAAGCTTAACATAGGTAGCGCTATAGGTATTCCTGTCGGGGAAGGGGCGGTTGGCATACCGGTATGCGGTAAAGGGATCGAGCCATTTGGTACCCGCACCACCAAGGTTTTCCGCATAGGTAACTACGCCGTTAACTGTTTGCTGGTAAACGCCCGGGTTAAAGCTGGCATCCTGCTCACGGATATCTGCCTGGGCTCCTGTCCATGGCAATCCATTATACTCTGCATTTCTGCCGCCCACCCAGTTGCCAAGAAACGCCTGCGGATTTGCCTTGATCTGTTCCGGCAGGCTTTTGCTTTTATCGTAAGGCACTCCTGTGAGCGTTTCCTCCAGCTGCCCGTTATTGCCAAGAAACATCATACTGTTGGAATAAAACGAACCGCCCTGCCTCCAGTCAATATTAGCATATAATGTGAATGCCTTATAAGTAATAGAAGGCTGGATACCAAGCATGAAATCGTGATTAAAGTTGCCGATCTTCACCATATTGTTCACATCATTATCTGTCTGGTACCGGCCTGAATTATCTACTATCGGATAACCATAATAAGGAGAGGAAGGATCTTTTACAACCAGCATAGGCCGCATATAAATATCACCGATCTGCCCTCCCTCATAAGTGCGTACTTCAGCACCGCTGTAAGAGATGAACGGGAAATATTTTATACCTTCTGCCAGTTCTTTGATAGTAGTGCGGTTGCGCGAAAAATTAAAGTTCATTTCCCACTTGAAGTTCTTAGAAACAACCGGCACCGTAGTGAGCCGTATATCCCAGCCACGGCCCTCGATAAGTCCTGCATTGATCAGCTTGCTGCTTGCCCCCGATTCAATAGGAAGACCGATTGACAGCACCTGGTTTTTGTTGCGGGTAATATAATAAGTGGCATCAAGCCCGATCCTGTTCTGAAGAAATTGTATCTCCACCCCTGCTTCGTGAGATGTGGATATTTCAGGCTTGAGATTTGCATTTTTCAGCAAACCGGACATATACATCCTTTTAGCGGTACCCCAGTCTGTTGCTGTAGAGAAAGTCTGAGTAAGGCTGTACGGGCTCACATCATTACCAACCTGTGCTGATCCCAAACGCAATTTGGTGAAGCCGATCCAGTCAGGCATCTTCATCATATCAGAGAGGATCATACTGAGGGATGCGGAAGGATAAAAATAGGAACGGTTTGATTTGGGCAGGGTGCTCGACCAGTCATTACGTGCAGTAACATCAAGATATATCATATTTCTGAAACCCAGAGAAGCCATGCCATAAATGCCATACAATTGCTTTTCGGATTTGTAGCTGTCATAAGTCACAGATCCGGGAACACCGTTTGAAATAGTATAAAGCCCGGGCACTACCAATTGGCTGGCTGCATTATCTATCTCCCGGCTTCTTTGTTCCAGCCGGTTAGCTCCTGCATAGGCATTTAAATTCCAATTGTCTGAAAAGCTTTTTTTGTAGGTCAGCATCACATCCATATTGGTCTCACGCCTGTAAATATTATCAATCTCGTATGCTCCTTTAGGCTGCTCATAATTATCGTATCCCTTTTGGGCTTCCCTCGCCTCTTCATAGGCATCCCGCGTATAACGCACCATCAGCCCCAGGCCTTTTGCTATATCATAATCCAGTTGTATCTTTCCCACTGTCCTGTCCCGGTTAAAGCCGGTAGGATTTTCATACGCTACGAACCAGGGATTGTTCTGCTTTAATTTATATTTTCTTTGCTTAATGCCTTCCTGTCCCGGCAGCCAGTATTCGCGCAGATCATTGATATTTACCTGGGCGCCCATTTCGTACAAACTCCTCACCGGTGATGTACGATTTCCGTCAATAATGGGTCTGTTGTCGGAGCCTGACTGAGTGATATTAAAATTGGCGGTCACCCTCAATTTGTCCGACAGCTTATACAGTGTATTGAAGGAAAGCGTCATGCGCTTCAGGTCGGTATTGGGCACTATGCCTTTGGTGGTTACATTGCCTGCAGACAAACGAAAGCTTCCTTTGTCGTAGTTACCGCTTACACCGATATTATTAGTATTGCTGATGCCGGTCTGAAAAAAGTCTTTAAACCTGTTGGGATAAGATACCAGCGGCACTGCTTCACCATTGCTGTTCCACAATACCCATTTTTCACCCACGTCCAGTTGCGCTCCCCAGTTTTCGTTCTCACTTTCTTCCAGCACATGAGCGCCTGATTTACCGTTTCCAAACTTGTTTTGCACAGGCACGTATTTATAGGGCACGTCAAAAGTTACGGCAGTATTCACAGACACGCCTAATCCTTTTTTGCCTCCTCGCCCCGATTTGGTGGTAATGAGCACTACCCCGTTACCCGCCCGGGAACCATATAATGCGGCGGCGCTGGGGCCTTTGAGTATGGAAATATTGGCAATATCGTCAGGATTGATATCAGAAATAGCATTCCCCATATCAGCACCGGCAAACCCGTTATTCAACTGGTTGGCAACAGGCACTCCATCAATTACAAATAAAGGCTGGTTATCATTATTAAGAGAAGTAGCTCCCCTGATAAGCACTTTCACGGAAGACCCTGCATTACCATCCATCTGCGATATCTGCACGCCAGCCACCTTTCCCGACATAGCATTGAGCACGCTTGTTTGCGGTGTTTCGGTAAGCTCATCTCCATCAATATTACCTACCGAATATCCCAGTGACCTTTTCTCTCTTTTGATGCCCATTGCCGTTACTACTACTGTTGAAAGATCCTGCGCTTCCGGCTCCATTGTAATATTTAACCTGCTGCGGCCGGCAACGGCCACCTCCTGTGTTTTATATCCGACGATACTGAATATAATGGTGGCATCCGCATCAGCAACGCTGAGCGAGAAAGTACCATCGTTTTTCGTGACCGTTCCATTATTAGTATTCTTTTCCACTACGCTCACATCAGGAACCGGCGCACCGTTCTTATCTGTTACCTTTCCCGTAATGGTAAGTTTCATTTTCTCTGCAGGATCCGGTAATTGACCTGGCTGTAATGCAGCAATTTTTTCCTGATGATCCCGGGAAACGATGATTGTATTATTTTTTACATGATAAACGAGGTCTGTACCGGATAACAGCAGCTCAAGCGTCCGGGCAAGTGAGCGCGTACGCCTGGGTACATCCGGCGCACCGGCTGAAGCAATCTGCGACTCCACATAAGCAAACTTAAAGCTCGTCTGCCGCTCAATCTGCCTGAAAGCATTTTTAAGCGTTCCGCTGCTGAGCCCTACTAACACATTGATCTCGCTGAGATCCTGGGCATTACCACTACGGGCTACCAGCAGTTGTGTACTAAGCATCATTGAAAAAATCACCAGGCAGCTTAATCTCATAAACAAAGCCCATTTTCGTAAAACAATCGTAATACGGGGGATGCCAAAACACTCCCCCAAGGCAGGAATTTTCATACCTTTACTTTGGTTTTTAAATGTTACCGAATATTTAAAGCTATGGCTGCTCCGACTTCCACTCTGAGCGGCCAATTTTTTTATACTTTACTCACAACCTTTTCCTTTGATCTCAATAGTTGACGGTCCTGCCTGTTCCCAGCTTGCATTGATGAGCGTACAAATCACATCCAGCGACTGGTGGAGACCATCGCCAGCAAAATTTGCCGTGAACCGGCAGGTACGCAACGCTTCATGCTCAAAAAGAAAACTAACGCCATAACGGTTCCCCAGGGCAATAACCGCTTCATCAACCGTTGCATTATCGAATATCATGTCGTTGATCTTCCATTCCGTCACTTTGTCTATATCCGCTTTGGCATAGCTGGCTTCACTGGATATTTTATCAATGACCAGCTGATCTCCTGCAGAAAGCACACCCAGTGTCTTTTTAGAGCTGTCTGATTGCACCTGCACTTTTCCGCGTGTAACGGTAACCGATACCCTCGTGTCATTATCATAGGCGCGGATGTTGAAAGCCGTACCTAATACACGGGTAATATATTTTCCCGTATGTACCTGGAAAGGTTTACGGGCGTCATGTTTAACGTCAAAATAAGCTTCCCCCGTAAGATATACATCCCTTGAAGACTGATTGAACGCCTGCGGATAATCCAGCTTGCTGCCATCATTTAAGGTAACTATAGTACCATCAGGCAGGCTGATGGTTTGATGCCTGCCATGCTTTGCCTGAACAGTGCCTTCTTTTGGCTGAAGCTCAGTCTTGTGCTGAAAAGCTGTTTTCCAGATAAGCACTGAAGCAAACAATACCATGCAGGCTGCAGCGGCCATAAAGAAATGCTTCCTGCGTTTTGACAGGGATATTTTTCTTGCAAAATCAAGCTCCTGGCTGTCTATTTTCCCCTGCAATACATGATAGGCCCTGTTCCAGTCTACCCTGCCGTCAGGAGAACTATCAGGGTTATTATCCCATAGATTTTTAAGATCAAGCTGAACGAGATCATTATCGGAGAGCTCCGACATAAGTTTCCAGAATTCCTGCAGCTCCTGCGGGCTGGCAGATCCGGCAAGATATTTCTGAAGCAATTTTTGCAATCGTATGGGATTAGAAGACATATACTACCTGTAATCTTCCCTTATGACGACAGGAAAAAACAGACAGTACTATTGATCTCAAAAAAAAATTTACCTGCCGACCAGGAAGCAAAGCAGCAGTACAGCATTTATTTCATGCTCTTTAAGGTAAGAGCGGAGAGAGCGAAGTGTTTCGGCCATGGTATTGCGCACGGTATTCCGGGAAAGATGCAATTTTTCTGCTATTTCATCATAGCTAAGCCCTTCCATACGGCTGAGGGTAAAAATAACACGCCGTTGTGGGGAAAGCCGTCCGAGGGCCCTGTTGATGATCTCTCTGCATTCCCATTCCTGCAACTTGTAATCTGCCTGCTTTTCCCTTGCAGCTTCCATTTCACGGCGTACCAGCTTTTGCAACGCTGCATTGCGGGAAGCGATCCGGAAAAAATCCAGCGCTTTATTATACGCTACTTTGTGGAGGAATGCATCCATATTCCGGATTTCTGTTATAAGTTCTCTTCCTGTCCAAAGCTTCAGGAATACATCAATCACTAATTCCTCCGCGATCTCTTTTGATTTAACAACGGTATAGAGGTAGTTATATAATTTAGCGCGATGCTTTTCAAAAAGGTCCCGAAAAGCCGCCTGGTTACCCAAAGCAATTTCCGATTGTAAAACCACATCATCCGGCATAAGCATCGTTTTGAATAATAGGGGTTTATTCGCTGTTCATTACGTATTAAAGGAGCATTAATAAAGGTGCTCATACTCATAGCCCGGGCCAGGAATTGGCAGATGAAAGCGAATAAATGTAAGAGGTAAACGTTGTAGTAAATACCAGGCATGCCTTGCGCCTACATTACCTTATATACCTTACCCCTTACCCCTATACCCTGCCATACACCTTCAACAAAAAATCCTTCGCCGTCAGCACATCAATTTTCGAAAAATAAAAATCTTTTACGTTCTCTGTCACGAAGCAACTGCAACCGGCATGTAAGGCAGCAAAATATTGTAGTCCGTCCTCGAAATCTTTTACCTTTTTTTCAGTAGCAGCCTGTGTAACTTCTGTCTTACCACAATCCGCAATTATTAAGTGACCCGCCAGCAAAGCGATACGTTCTTTTGCTGATACAGTGCCGTGTTTCTTTTCTGCAAAATAATAAGTGATAGCCAGGCTTACCGAAGTGGTAACAGGCTCATGTCTGTTGGCTGTGATCCAGCTCAAGACACGCGAGGCATGTGTAAACAGCGGATATTCTTTGTTTACAACGGCCACCAGGATATTAGCATCAATAAACACCTTCACAACAGTGGCTATTTACGGCTTTCGTAAAAATCTTTCTTCTTCCTTTTGGAGAGCGGCTTGCTCTTGTATTCAGCAGGGCCTTCAGCAACCATGCTTACCCACTCTTCTATGGGAATATGCTCGATATTGTTGTGCTGCCCGGTGTTAATTACCTTTTGAAGGAGTATTTCGGTAAGGCGCGACAAGCTCAATCCCTGGGATTCGGCGTATTTTTTTGCCTTTTCAATAACAGCGGCATTAAAGCTTAAAGTAACTTTGGCATCCATGGCAGCATATTTATACTACAAAGATAAAAAAACTGTACGTATAAATTAGCAAATTGAGAAAATGTTTATAATGAAAAAGATATTTATACAAAATAATTTCAGATGGTATTGTCTGCCGGCATGTATCATGCTTTGGGCGCAATCATTTGCCCAGCCCCCTGTTGTTATTAATGCAACCGACTTTGGTGTAAAGTCTAATAGTTATGAAAATGCCGCGCCGGCGCTGCGGCGGGCAATAGATGCCTGCAGGCAATATCCCGCACCGGTGCTGACGCTGCCTCCCGGCCGTATTGACGTATGGCCCGACAGCGCTGACAAACGGGAATTGTACATTTCAAATACCACCGAAAACGACGCCCGCAGCAAAGTAAAAAATATAGCATTGCTGCTGGAGCGCTGCAATAATATTACCATAGAAGGGCAGGGAACACTTGTAATATTGCACGGCAAAATGCTGTCATTTGCCTTGCTGGAATGTAATAACATAAAAATCCGGCACCTCGCCTTTGACTATGAACGGCCTACTATGAGCGAGATCACCATTGAAGCTGTCAGCAAAAACCGCATCGAAACAGTTTTTCATCCTGATTCCCGTTTTTCCGTGGACAGTGGTAAACTAAGCCTCTATGGTGAAGGCTGGAAGGCACATGATTATCATACCATCCTGTTTGATCCTGCTAATGACCGCATGCACTACAGCAGCTTGCAACCTTTATTAGAAGCAACGGCCCGGCAAACAGGGCCGCATCATGTTGTTTTTGAAGGTGATTTTGAAAAAGTATCTTATAAAGCAGGCAATGTGCTGACAGTGCGTGATCCCTATCGCGATAACTGCGGCGGCTTTATAGAGCAAAGCAGGAACATAGAACTGTATGATGTGAAAATGTATTATATGCACGGTCTGGGCATTGTTTCCCAGTTTTCTGAAAATATAACATTGAGGAAAGTTGCGGTTGCACCCCGGGCGGAAAGCGGAAGGATCATCGCTGCTTTCGCGGATTGTTTTCATTTTTCCGGTTGCCGTGGCAGCGTTATCATAGACAGTTGCCATACATCCGGCGCGCACGATGACCCGGTGAACATACATGGCACACACTTGCAAATAGCAAGGATTGATAACGCGGGAAAAATAACCGTTCGTTTTATGCATCACCAGACCTATGGGTTTCCGGCATTTTTCCCGGGGGACAGCATTGCTTTTATTGAGCCTCAAACCCTCTTGCCCAAAGGCGCGGCGATAGTAAGATCGGCAGTGCTGATGAATAAACGCGAAATGGCGCTCGAATTAAATGCGCCTGCACCGGCATATCTTACGGCAGGTTTGTGTATAGAAAATTTAACCTGGACCCCTGAAGTGCAGATCACTAACAGCCGGTTTGAGCGCACCAATACGAGGGGGATATTGGTAACTTCCCGGCGGAAAGTGCTTATTGAAAACAATGTATTTTATCACACCGGTATGTATCCCATCCTTATTGCCGATGACGCCAGCAGCTGGTTTGAATCAGGAGCCGTGCAGGATGTTACTATCCGGGATAATCTCTTTGAGGGCTGCGGCTATAACAGCGGAAGCGGCGCCATTACTATTGCTCCCGAAAATCATCAACGGGTAGCGGGACAATATGTGCATCATAATATCCGGATCACCGGGAATACTTTTAAAACACCGGATGGCAAAGCGCTCACTGCAAAAAGTGTAGAGGGACTGCAGTTCACCGATAATAAAATCTCCGGGAATGAACAGGCGGGCCAAACAACCCCGAAAAGCGCCATATCATTAGATGCCTGCACCAATGTGATCATCAAAAAGAACAGGATAACAAATCATGTTGCGAAAACAGTTGATTTGTCGGGGATGACAACAAAAGATATTCAAACGGACTGGAAACTGAAAACGATTCACTAATTTTAAATAACGCTTATATGAAAAGAAAAGAGTTTCTCCGTGCCTCGGGTATGTTCCCTTTTATCGCGGGCAACCTGGCCACCGGTCTTTCAGCAGATGGCAATAACATTGCATCAGAGAAAGATATCCCGGAGCCGCTTCCGGGATCAGGAGATTTTTTCTACAAGCCGGAAGGTGCGTGGGCGGGCGACTTTATACCCATGTATGCAGAAGGGAAGTTTCAACTGTTTTATCTCCATGACTGGAGGAATGAAAAAGATCACGGAGAAGGTGTTCCATGGTACAGGCTATCAACAACGGACTTTGTTACGTTTGAAGAGCATGGGCAGGTAATTCCGCGTGGCACCAAAGAAGAACAGGATCTGTTTGTTTTCACCGGTTCCGCGTTAAGGGCTCAAAACAAATACCATATATTTTATACCGGTCACAACCATCATTTTGCTGCTGCAGGTAAACCCATGCAGGCAATAATGCATGCCACAAGTGATGACCTGCAGCACTGGACTAAAATTCCGGAGCATACATTTTTTGCGCCAAAAGACAAATATGAGCAAAACGATTGGCGCGATCCCTTCGTGTTCTTCAATGAGGAAACAAAAGAATACAATATGCTGCTGGCGGGAAGGTTGAACAAAGGGATACCACGGCGACGCGGTGTTACTGCTGTCTGCACTTCAAAAGACCTCGTGAAATGGAAAGTACAGGATCATTTATATGCTCCCAATCAGTTTATAACCCATGAATGCCCCGACCTGTTTAAAACAGGCGACTGGTGGTACCTGATATTTTCCGAATATAATGATGTATATGCTACCCGATACCGCAAGAGCCGTTCGTTAAAAGGTCCCTGGCTCACACCAAAGCAGGATACTTTCGACGGGCATGCCTTCTATGCAGCCAAAACCGCAACCGATGGGAAAAAAAGATTTTTGTTTGGATGGAATCCAACCCGAAGCGAGGATAAAGACAACGGCGCCTGGAACTGGGGGGGAAACCTTGTGGTGCACCAGATACATCAACAGGCCAATGGTGACCTCACGGTTCATGTACCCGATACTGTTCGTAAAGCATTTAATAAACCCGTACAGCAGGAATTTAGATCAGGTAATGGCGAAGTGGTCGGAGCAAAGAAGGAAATAGAAATTAAAGCTGAAGGAGGATTTAATGCCATAGCGGCAGGCAAAATGCCTGACAAATGCAGGATAAGCGCTACCATTGTTTTTGAAAGATCTCCCAGAAATTTCGGTTGCATTTTACGCGGCAGCGACGACTTCGACAAAGGATATTACATCCGGTTGGAACCCGACAGGAACAGGCTTGTATATGATATGTGGCCGCGAAGAATAAATGAGCTCCCTTATATGGCAGAACTTGAGCGGCTGGTAACATTCAGTCCGGGCACACCTGTGTTCATAGAAATATTTGTTGATGGAAATAAAGGCGTCGTGTACGTAAATAATGCTGTTGCGATGAATTTCCGGGCATACGATATGCCCGAAGGCAACTGGGGATTTTTTGTAACAGAAGGAACAGCGCGTTTTTCAAACATTGAATTGGCTGTGCTATAAATTCAAATCACTTATTATTTTACAATGCGAAGAAAAAATATTACGGGGAATCTTTATTGACCAGGCAAAAATAACATCAATAATGGTCAAATCAGATGTTGTTCAGGAAATTCAGCGTATTATAATTTTAACTCCTAAAGTGTCTCCGCGAATATTGCTTAAACGCTTACCGCGCAGTAGCTTTACATAGCATTCAAAATGCCGGCTTCAAAAATTAATATCTTTAAAAAAAGATTTAACTTTACCCGGCCTGCTTAATTCGCTAAAACAATGTACCATCACCTAACGGATAGTGAATTGCTGAATTTGCTTCATGAAAATGACGGATCTGCATTTACCGAAATCTATGATCGGTACTGGGAAAAAATGACGATGCATGTGCTGAAAGTTATCCATTCTCCCGAAGATGCCGGGGATATAGTTCAGGAAGTTTTTCTTTCCATCTGGAAAAGGAGAGAGGAATTACTTATAACTGGTGCGCTTGGAGCGTATCTTCTGAAAAGTGTCAGAAATCTTGCAATAAAGCACATTGAGAAAAATATTTCCAAACGGAATTTCCTGTCAAGTCTTTCATGGATGCTCCGGCATAGTGAATTAGTTGCCCAGCAAAATATTGAATGTGAGGAAATAGAAGATAAAATTGCAGCAGTTGTATCAACGCTCCCGCCTAAAATGAAGGTGGTATTTGTTATGAGCCGTAATCAACAGCTCAGCTATAAAGAAATCGCCCTTCAGATGGGGATTGCGGAAACCACGGTTAAAAAGCAGGTAAGCAATGCCATCAAGATTATTCGCCGGTCGGTTGGAGAATTATGTATTTCACTTTTTATTTGCCTAAGCTTAATGGCTTCCATGTAACCACTCCATTATTATCCTGTTTTTTTTCATCCCGTCTACTACCAACTGCCTTTTTACGGAACATAAGGTAGTAAAAGCTGTGCGTTCTAAATATTTATTATGACCAATGAAGAAGCAAAAGCATTATTAGCGCGGTATAACGCCGGATTATGCTCTGAAGAAGAAAAAAAAGTCATAGAAGCATGGTATACAATGCTTGAGAAAGACAGTGATTGGAAATGGACGGAAGAGGAAAAGCAAATATTTTCCAGTTCGTTGCGCAGGCGTGTGCTTGGAAACATTGAACAGCAAAGAAGTAAAACAGTTTCTTTCAAAAAGAGAAAAGTGATATGGGCTGTGGCTGCGTCTGTTGCCGCTGCCATTATAGTTTCTACGGTAATATATACCCTGTTATCAAATTCAGGCGCCCATCACAGCATTGCAGATACTTCAACTGCGACTACAATAGCACAGGTTAGAGATGTGTTACCCGGAAAGACAGGTGCTATTCTTACTTTAAACAATGGAGAGCAGATCTTACTTGACAGTGTAAAAAGCGGACAGTTGGCAGTTCAGGGCGCCGCAACCCTCTCAAGTAAAAAGGGCACACTTGAATATGCCGCCGCCGCAGAAGACGGGGCTGCTGCTGCCGTCTTCAATACTGTAAGCACGCCTAAAGGACGGGAATATGCGCTTGTATTATCAGACGGGACAAAAGTGTGGTTAAACTCGGCATCATCCGTTCGTTATCCCGTTATGTTCTCAGCAAGAGAGAGAGTAATAGAAATGTCGGGAGAGGCATATTTTGAAGTTGCGGCACATCGCAATAAAACCGGAGAAAAAATTCCGTTTACCGTTCGAGTAAAACATGATGGCGGAAGTATTGAGGAAGTTCATGTACTGGGCACCCACTTTAATATCAATGCTTATGATGATGAACCCATATCTTCCATTACTTTACTGGAAGGCTCGGTAGCGGTAACAAAACCGGGATCAAAATCTGTCACAATCGTTCCGGGGCAGCAAGCCCTGGTAGGAGAAAATATAAGTGTAAATAAAGATGCAGATATAGAAGCAGTGATGGCATGGAAAAACGGGAAGTTCCTTTTCAGAAAGGCCAATATACAAACTGTTATGCGGCAGGCGGCAAGATGGTATGATATAGAAGTGAGCTATCCCGGTAAGATCCCGGCAGATATTTTAAGCGGAGGGCTGTCGAAAAATGTTAAACTGTCTGAGTTCCTGAAAATTCTTGAATACAGTGAAATCAATGCAGTAATACATGATAAAAGAGTAGACATAAAGCCCGCTGAACCGGGTACACAATGAATGTAACCTTTTTGTTGACACAAAAAAAGCCGGCAGTGCTTACGACACTACCGGCCTGAAAGTTTGGGTCAACAATGATAACAAAGTCAGGTAAGACTAATTATTTATTCACCCAAAACAAACCAAAAGTATGCAAATTTATGCGCACTTTGAACGGGTATTTTTTGCTATGCCCGGAACAAAAGCCAAAACACAAAAAACGTTTTATTTCAACAGGTTACGAAATGAACGGTTAAAAAAAATGCTGTTTATTATGAAGCTTACTGCCATCATGTTATTGACAGTCTGTCTGCAGGTAAGCGCAAGGAGTTTCAGCCAGCAGATCACCCTGAATGTAACGAATACTTCTCTGGAGAAAGTACTGGATGAAATTGGAAAACAAAGCGGCTACCAGTTCTTTTTTAATGAAAAACTCCTCAAAAGAACGGAAAAAGTGTCGCTTTCACTGGCAAATACTTCTTTACAACAAGCCCTTGAACTTTGTTTCAAAAATCAACCTGTTACCTATGCTATTTTCGATAAGACTATTGTGATAAGAAAGAAAGGGGCAGGCAAACAGGGTTCAGAAGAAATACTTCCTCCCATAGAGGTAAAAGGAACTGTTACCGGAGAAAATGGTAAGCCATTGGATGGCGCCTCAATAAAATTAAGAGGAACTGACAAAGGAACCGTTACTGATTCCAGGGGGAATTTTGTATTACAAATACCAGATGCCGGCGGAGTACTGGTAATTTCCTACATCGGGTACGAAACGGCGGAGGTGCGGGTGCCGAAATCCGGATCCGTGCAAATCAATTTAAAGCTGTCTGATTTAAAAACAGAAGAAATTGTAGTGGTAGGATATGGCACACAAAAACGAAAAGAAGTGTCGGGAGCTGTTGCTTCTGTAAAAGTAAATGAGTTGAGCGCCAACGCTACCAACAACCTGAGCTCCGCACTGCAGGGCCGTATTGCGGGAGTATCAGTAGAATCGAACGGAGGAGCTCCGGGATCAGGACTATCCATTACCATAAGGGGATCAAGCACTTTAGGCAACAATAACCCCCTGGTAGTAATAGATGGTATTCCCTTTGGAAGCCTTGACGGGCTCAACCCCTCAGATATCCAGAGCATTGACATTCTTAAAGATGCATCAGCGGCAAATATATATGGGGCCAGAGCCGCAGGAGGAGTGATTATGGTTACCACTAAAACCGGACGGAAAAATACATCTCCCAAAATTCAGTTCAATGCTGTTTACGGGCAAAACAGTATTCCAAAAAGAATACCGGTAATGAACAGCGACCAGATCACTAAGATTTTTAATGATAATGGTGGCGCTTACCCTGCAGGCAATGGTGTAAACACCAACTGGCAGGATGAGATATTTCGCAGCGCGCCCAATTTTAAGGCAAATGTTGATTTGACCGGCGGGTCTGAAAATTTCCTGTACAGCCTGTCCGGAAGCTATTTGAAACAGCAGGGCGCCGTTATTCATTCAGATTACTCCAATGCCAATTTCAGGATAAAATCCGTGTATGAAAAAGGCAGGGTAAAAGTAGGCGAAACATTTATTTACAATAAAACAGGTGGCAGAGACTATACAGGCGGCAGTGCAGACCAGACGCATAGCACTATCATCACATCTTTGGTAGCCTCTCCTACCGTACCGGTTTACGACCCTGCAAATCCCTTAGGCGGATGGGGAATGCGCCCTGCGGCATTAAAAAACCTTACCAATATTGTCGCCTTCCTGGATGCTACCCAAAATAATAGCAACAACGCGAGTATTATTTTGGATGCGTTCGCCGAAGTGAGGCTGATTGACCAGTTGAAGTATAGGTTAAATGTTGGCTACACTACTTACCGCGGCTATCAAAATAACTACCAGGCTCCCTACGCAGATGGGAGTACAACCATTAAGAACCCACTGACAAATATGGGCTCTTCCATGAGCAATCAATGGCTGGTTGAAAATATACTTAGCTATGAGAAAACTATTGGCGTACACCATTTTTCAGCAATGGCAGGCTACTCCGCGCAACGGGATAGCTCAAATGGCTTTGGTGTTACTGCATATTATCCTGCCTTAGGTCTGTACGGCGTATCCGCAGCCACTTCATGGGATAAGCCTAATGGTTCAACCAGCTCCAGTTCCAGAACATCGCAGTTTGGAAGGGTGACGTATTCCTATGATGGCCGTTATTCCCTCTATGCCTCGCTGCGCCAGGATGCTTCATCCATATTTGATCCTGCGTATAATAGAGGAACATTTTATGGCGTTTCTGCCGCGTGGGATGTGAGCAATGAAGCATTTTTCAAACAATCATCCCTGGCAAACACCATTGATTACCTTAAAATCCGTGGTGGTATAGGCACACTTGGGAATGACCGCATTTCATTATATACTACCCAGGCGCTGCTAAGAACCAACTTAAGCTTTGTTACAGATGGCGGAGTGGTAATCGGCACCATACCAAGCGGAGCCCAATCGCCCAGAAATCTTACCTGGGAAAAATCAAATACAATCAATATTGGATTTGACGCCAACCTGTTGGATAACCGGCTTAATATTGTTTTCGACTGGTTTAAAAAACAGTCTAAAGGCGTATTATTAAATGTTCCTATTCCTTTAAGTACAGGTATCAATGGCGCACCTGCTGTAAACGCCGGAAATATTGATAACAGCGGTATTGAATTAAGTGTAAATTATGGCAACAGGAAAAAAGACTGGTCGTATAGCATAGGCTGGAATATGGCGGCAATGAAAAATAAAATGGTAGCGGTAACCATTGGTAGCGGCAACCAGCAGTTTGGAGATTTGCAAAGAGGTATTGTAGGATATCCACTGGGTGGTTTTTTCCTGATCAAAAACCTGGGCACATTCAAAACACAACAGGAAGTTGATTCATATACCGATCACTCCGGCAATAAAATACAACCAAATGCCGAACCCGGAGATCTTAAGTTTGAGGACTATAACAATGATGGTATAATTGACAACAACGATCAGCAATATGTGGGCTCACCTATTCCCACTTTTGAAACAGGGCTTAGCGGTAATGCATCCTGGAAAAACTTTGATATCAACATATTGTTGCAGGGCGTATTTGGTAGTAAAATATATAACGGGCCACGTTACTGGATGGAAAAAATGACCGAATACACTAACTTTTCGAGCGATGCTTTAAATGCATGGTCTCCCGCCAACAGCAGTTCAAATTTTCCGCGCTTTATTTTGGCAGATCCTAACCTGAATGCAAGGCAAAACAGCGACAGGTGGCTTGAAAACGGTTCTTACGTTCGCTTAAAACGTATAGAATTAGGCTATACATTATCGCCTGCATTTACTAAAGACAGATTAGGCATTGCGAGCGCAAGAATTTATCTGTCTGCAGAAAATTTGTTTATGATCACAAAATACAGTGGCTTTAATCCTGACCTGGGCAATGGCGGCAATCCGTTGAGCAGGGGTAACGACTGGGGCGGTTATCCCATCCAGAGAGCGGTTATGGCAGGCATCACCCTGTCCTTTTAATATTTAACAACATTAAATTTTTAATAATAATGAACAAGATATTTAAGCTGTCATTTATAACCATTGCGGCAACAGTAGCCGTTATAATGGGTTGTAAAAAAAGCTTTTTAGAAACCAGCAATCCTAACCAGCTTACGGAAGATAAGTTTTGGAAAACGGAAGCTGATGTAAAATCTGCCATTGCTTCTGTATATAGCCCGATGCGGCTACCGCTGAGTGGCTATTGGGGCGCTTTCAGGGGCTACCAGGATATCAATGCATTAGGAGATGATGTACTTACCATCCCCGGCGGGGAACCTTCAACAATACAGGTAGCCAATTTCATTAATGATGCAAAAAACGGGGATACGCAGGACATATTTGCCAAGCTGTACAGTTGCATTTACCGGGCTAATTTAGTAATTGAAAATGCCGGTAACGCAAACCTGGATGCAACCTTAACAAAGAGCTATGTGGCGGAAGCGAAGTTTTTGCGCGGGTTAAGTTTTTTCATCCTGGCATCCAATTTTGGAGATGTACCGCTTAAAGTTAGCGTGGCTCAGTCTTCGGAGGATGCTTTTCTTCCCGCTTCGCCTGCGGCCGATGTATACCAGCAGGCTATAAAAGATTTTTCTGAAGCAGCAGCGGATCTGCCTCTTACAAGACCGGCAGGAGATAAAGGCAGGATTACACAGGGAGCTGCGATCGCCTTCCTCGGTAAAGCTTACCTGTACGTTAAAGATTACGGAAATGCTGAAACCACGTTGGCAAAGCTGCTTACCGCACCTTTTGATTACGACCTTGTCAGCAACTACGAGGATAATTTTACCGATAACAATGAATTTAACAAAGAATCAATCCTGGAATGGGTATACGGGCCTTATAACAGCCAGTACAGCCCGTGGAATGAAGAAAGCGGCGGTAATGCCATGTATAATTATCGCCCGCAGCTTACAGGCAGCAATGGAAGTGGCGGATGGTTTAAATACATTCCATCCCAGTTTGCCATAAAAGAATTTAAAAAAGAGCTCAGACCAAACGGCTCCGATACAAAATTTGATAAGCGGATGTATGCTACCTTCATGTGGAAGTATTCTGATTTTGGCGAAACAGATGCAACCTGGTATAATGCAATGACGTTTGACGATTTGTGGACGGCGGCCTGGACCAGCATTGACCGGTTTGAACCGCTGTACAAGAATTTCCCTGAAGGCAAATTCCTGAATAAAAAATTTACAAACGCATTGCGCTCTGAAAGTGGTGCGGATAACTATTGGGCTGCGGTGCCCTCTACGGCCAATGTAGAGGTGATGCGTTTTGCCGAAGTGCTTCTGCTGCACGCTGAAGCAGCGCTGCTGAACAATCATCCCGACATCGCATTGCAGAGCATCAACAGGATAAGGCAAAGAGCCGGCTTATCGACCAAAGTAGCAGGTGATTTCCCGGGTACCGCTGATCTGATGGCGGAGCTGCAGCACCAGAAATTACTTGAGCTGTATTTTGAGCAAAACCGGTGGAACGATCTAAAAAGATGGTATCCCACTGCTCCGGAGCTGAAAACATATATGTCTGCTAACCTTAAACAGGGCGCTGACAAAATAGAAAGCAAGCATTATATATTCCCTATTCCCGCTGCAGAATTGCAAACCAATAACAATCTTACCCAAAACCCATTATGGAAATAGTGAAGCGATATTGCTCAAAGATACTGCAGGCTCAGTCTGCAGTATCTTTTTTGTTTATGCTGTTTTCAGGGTGCAGTCCCTGCGATGGTATCAAACTGGTATCGGTAAGCGACAAGACGTCATCTAATAATGTATTGATCAAAAAAATGGATGTCATCTGCAATAAAAAAGCAGATATTTTCATACGATACAGGGAAAAAGGAGATACCACATCAACATATTCCACTTCCGTTTCTCCAGACAAAAAAGAACATTTTTTTTCTTTGCTGTATCTTAAGCCTTCCAAAGCTTATGAGTATGAAATTGTATCCGTTCAAAAAGAATGCGGGAGTACTGTAATTGGTGCAGGAAAGTTTAAGACAAAAGAAGTGCCGCCAGGCATCCAGGAAATGATAATGCCGGCTGAAATACAGCCACCCCTGCCAGATAAATTTTTAAATGGTTTTGTACTGGTTGCGCGTCGTGACCTGCCGGGACAAATGTATATAATTGATGCAAAGGGGAATATTGTTTGGTATCATACCATTAGGGATGCCGGCTTTAAAGTAGCTCATTTTACAAAAAAAGGAACCATCTTATCTTTAGCAGCTCCGCTATCCTACCCTACCAGCTATGGCGACGAGATACTGGAAATTTCCCTTGCAGGAGATACGGTGTTCCATTTAAAAAAAGGAGAAAAAGGGCTGGATAAAACCATTCACCACGATATATTCTACAACTCATCTCAGCAATTGGTAACATTGACCCTTGAAAAAAAAGTGTTTGACCTCAGCAGTGTGGGCGGTGCAAAAACAGATACCATAACCGGGGATGGGATACTTGTACTGGACAATAAGGGCAATAAGGTTTGGAGCTGGTCAGTATTTGATGTAATAAATCCGTTGACTGATCCTCATATTCTAAAAAATAAAGCTGACTGGCTTCATGCCAACAGCCTGAGCATAGATACAGACGGCAATTATTTGCTGTCGTTCTATCTTTCAGGGCAGATATGGAAAATTGATGCAAAAACGGGAAAGCTGATCTGGAAGCTGGGACGTGGCGGCGATTTTACTTTCCCAAAAGCCGGTCAGTTTTCTGAATCTCATGCCGTACATCGGACATCAGACAACCAATTGATACTGTTTGAAAACGGTATCAGCAAAAAACAATCATCAGTATTGACATATACATTGGATGAAGCCGCCCGCAAAGCCACGTTAGATCTTTCTATTGTATTGCCAATAAACCTTTATAGCGAAAGAATGGGAAGCGCTTACCGGGTGGGAGATACCAGTATTTTGGTTTGTAGTTCGCAGGCCAATTCCGTGTCATTGCTGGGTAAAACCGGGGAAATACTATGGCGGATAAGAACCGGGTTTATCCCTTACCGGGCGGAATTTATTGACAGGCTCCCTTTAAGACCTGAATAAAAAAGCAGCCTGTATACAAAGCATTCTATATATAGCCGGAAAAGCTGTCCGTAACAGGGCAGCTTTCCCATTTATCCGGAGAGAACCAAAATGACAGGATAATACTGTAGCTTAACAGCGCGTATTGATCACTTAATTACAGGAATATGAATAACAGAAAATGGGCAACGGCCCTGGTATTTATTTTATGCAGTCAGTGGATCCATGCTGTGGAGCTTAAAACAGCCTCCACTGTTATTGTTATTAACGACAAAGGCTTCTACACTTCTATCAAAGTGGAAGGCCGGGAAATTATCGGCAAGGGAGCTTACCCGTTGATCTCGGCTGTGAAAGACGGGCAGATCGTGCTTCCCGTGGCATTAAAAGTAAGCGGCAGCAAATTCCTGTTGACGATGCAGGATAACCAGGTTATTGAGCTGTTGGTGCGGCAGCAGCAGCAAGCCATAACATACGAAGTCAGTAAGATCAGCAGCGTCTATAAAACGATCGTGTTTGGCCCGGTAAAAGTGGAGCCTCATGAAGTAGTAGGCGAAGTGGTGGGCGTGACCCAGGGCGGGAATATCGCTTTTGCCATGCAGGCGATGAATATAAAGACCAATGGCGGCATTCCGCAGGAATGCGCGCCGGACTACGGTACCTTGTTCAATTATGCAGGCGGCAACACGGATCTTTCTGTTTCGAGCACGCCGTATTACAACTTTGCAGTGGCCGATACAAAAGATGGCGCCGTGTTCCAGTTGTCGGCCAGGAACCGCTCGCAGCAGGAGTACCGGAAGGTGAACCAGGTCGAAAAAGCGCTGGTGCTTCCGGTAAATGGCGCTGAAGGGAATATCGCCGGCGCTAAGATCGCGCTGTTTGGCGACCAACGCAGCCGGATACTAAACCGGATCGGCAGGGTAGAAACCGAGCAGGGACTGCCGCACCCCATCATAGAAGGTGAATGGGGCAAAGAATCAAGAGGCGCTATGCGCTCTTACCTGATCACTAATTTTTCGGAAGATGACCTGGATTTTGTTGTAGAGAAAACCCAACGTGCAGGATTCAGAACCCTGTATCACCCCGATCCGTTCAAGACCTGGGGGCATTTTGAGTGGGTCCCATCCCTGACTAAAACCGGGGACGATGGCATAAAAGCCCTTGTGGAAAGGGCTTCAAAAAAAGGAATAAAGATAGGCGTACATACCTTGTCAAATTTTTTAACAACAAACGATGCCTACGTGACGCCGGCACCCGGCAAAAACCTCCTTAAGCAGGGTCAGCTAAGCCTTACAGGCAGTATGGATGATACGCAGACCACACTGGAAGTTGCGGCTTCCGGCCTGTTTGATGTGCCGCTTACATTAAATGCATTGCAGATCGGCAATGAGCTGATCACTTTTGGCAAGTTTGAAAAAAATGGCGACCGGGTTACGCTTACCGGTTGCACAAGGGGCGCATTCGGCACAAAAAAAGCAGCGCACGAAAAAAGCGAGCCGTTGTATAAATTATGGGATTACCCGTACCGTACCCTCTTCCCCGACATAGCATTGCAGGACGAATTTTCTCACCGCCTTGCGGAGATATTTAATAAAACCGGGTTGAAGCAAATTTCTTTTGACGGGCTGGAAGGCTGTATGTACACCGGGCAGGATTATTATGCCACGGCGCGGTTTGTGACGGAGTATTACAACCGGCTTCAGAATAAAGCAGACCTTATCAATGATGCCAGCCGCCTGGATCATTATCTCTGGCATATCCATACACGGATGAACTGGGGAGAGCCCTGGGGCGAAGAAATGCGCAAAGGGCAGGTGGCCAGCCGGATAAAGAACCAGGATTATTTCAGGAGGAACCTGTTCCCGCGGATGCTGGGATGGTTCCTGGTAAGACTGGCAGAGCGCAAGTTTGAAGCCACTTCCCTCGAAGACCTCGAATGGGCCCTGTCTGAGTCGGCCGGCTTTGATGCGGGGTATGCGATGAGCATCAGTATGAAAACATTGAAAAACCACGGGCAGATCAACCTGTTGCTGGATGCGATGAAGAACTGGGATGAGCTGCGCTATGCCAACGTATTTACAGAGGATCAGAAAAAACGGCTGAAGGATCCGGAAACGGAATGGCACCTCGAAAAAAAGGATGATAAAAATTTCCTGCTATATCCCCTGTTCATTTCAGAGCGTTTCCGCTGCAATTTGTCGGAGATGCAGCCGGGGCAGCCGGGCGGGTCCGACTGGTCGTGGAAAAGCCCGGAGGAAGGCAGTTTTGCGCTGCGGATAAAAGTAGAAGGCGAAGGAGCTATTGCCAACCCTTCCTTTACCACGCCGCTGGGAGTGGTAAAGATCGAAGGGACGCTGCAGGCCAACCAGTACATCCTGCTCGATCACCAGGGAAAAGCTACCCTTACAGATCAAAATTATAATGTGCTGAAGGAACTGAACGTACAGGGGAAAGCCCTGTTGCCTAAAGGTGCATCAGGAGTATCATTTGCCTGCGAGCTCGCAGGGGATGACCGCCCTGATGTGGTAGTACGGTACCAGACAAGGATGACCCCCGAAAAGATAAGCAAGCCCTGATCCTGTATTGGCAAAAAAAACATTGGGTTTGGTCAATTTTATTGTTGTACTTAATGATCCTTTTAAGAATCTTTATGCCACCTTTTTCACGGGATTAACCGGCCAGCAGGGAGCGCGGGGTACAAGGCGGATACCAGAGCTGTTTGGCAATGATATTTGGGTAAGGGGCTCTGGGTTCGCGGCAGCGCATGATTATAATGATGAGATTTATTTTTTCGGTAATTATAACGGGAAGGTACCTAACCAAACGAAACCCCGAAGGGGTGGTATATATTAACGATGGACACAGCCCATCGAATCAGGCGTAAGCCCATCAGATAAACATAAACTGATGGAAGAACTAAAATCACATTATAATATGTATCAAAATCATTTGAAAAGAATATTGCTTTCAGGAGTACTGGCTTTCATGGTATTGCATCTTTGCGCCCAGTGGGATTTCAAGACCGATTATTTTAAGATCCACATCAATAACAAAGGCTTTATCACCAGCATGAAAAGCATTGCCGCTTTCCCCCACCGTGAGTTTAGCCCTGCAGGTAAACCCTCACCGTTGATGTTATTGTATGACGGGAATAAAAAGCAGTATTACCAGCCGGTTAAGGCATCTTATCAGAAAACAGGGAACCTGGTAATCCTCCGGTTTACGAACGGATCAGTGGCGCAGATACGCTTACAACCACAAGCCAAATACCTGAAGCTCACATTGCTGTCACTCTCCAACAGGAAAGATATTGAAGACGTGCAGTGGGGAACGTATCATACCAATATCACCAACCTGTTGGGCGAGATCATCGGCGTGGCGCGCGATACCAGCGAAGCAGTGAATTATGCCATCGGTATGCTGGCGCTGGACGATAATACGCTTAGCGGACTTTCATCCACCGTTGGCGATGCAGCGCCTTTCCAGTATATCATTCATACACCGGATGCAAAACGGTTTCCGTTGCCTGATTCATTGCATGAAGGACAGGTATTCAGCCTTGGCGGCAATGGCATCAGTGATGTGGCGTTTTATGCCCATAAGGAACCCTGGTACCGCATTATGTATGGCGATGCCGCACAGGTGGATGCCAAAGGGCGTATCTCCATTGCTTACCACTCAAGAAACCGCACCGGAAAAAGAGAGATCCTGTTTTCGCTTATACCGCACATGGCGGCAAACACGCCCAATCACATAGAGGTGCAGCCCCTGCCCGGCGTGGATTATATAGGATCGTCCGTAGCGCTGTGGGGTAGCCCCGACAGCACGGCGCTCTTAGATGTGATTCAAAACATTGTTTTGTCGGAAAAGCTGCCTTATCCTACCATCAATGGTAAATGGGTAAAAGACCCTGCCGCTTACGTGCCCGACCTGCTGACCAGCGGCGGTCTGTACGACAGCAGCATTGCCTATGCAAAGCGGTTAGGATTTAAAGCGATCAGCCTGTACGACCAGGGATTTTTAAGACCCGACCGCGGCAACGGGGGATATATAGACGGCATACACTTTGAGAATAAGCCCATAAAAATGACAGCCGGGAATAAATCGCAAAAAGAATTTTCTGAACTGGCTGCCAGGGAAGGAATTATCATCGGGCGCACACCCATCACCAATTCGCTGGCGCCCGGTACAAAGGATGCAAGCCCCGTTCCGAGCGACAGCCTCTGTTACCAGCAGAAACGTTTGCTGGCAAAAGGTATCAGCCCTGACGATACCATCATCATTGTAAATGACCCGAAACATCTGGAAGAGATCGCCAGTTGGGAAGGACATTGCGCCAGCCTGAACATGATAAAGATCGGTAAAGAACTTATTCACTATCTTGGCGTAGCTGACAAGCCCCCTTACCGTTTGCTGAACGTACAGCGCGGTTACTGGAAAACAGCTGCGGCGGCGCATAACGCCGGCGATACGGTTTACAAATTGCAGGTTACGGTCAATTATGGATATGACGGGATCATTCCCAATATGCAGTTGCAGGATGAAATTGCAAAATGGTATGCCGCGGTTTGCAGCATCAACGGGCTGGCATATTATGATTTTGACGGGCAGGAGTTTTTATTCAATAACGGGCACGGCTACTACTCTGCCAAACGGTTCTTCCATAAAATGTTTGACCATGCTAAACAACTGGGCGTGCCTTATATCCGGTTTACAGGAGCTACTTTATCAGAAGGCTCCTGGCATTATCAAAGCATCTGGAATGTAGGCGGCGGAAAAAATTTGTATGATGCGGATACCCGGGAATGGGGCAGCACTACCAGCCAGGGAAAAGACCTCCGGGATGTAACCTATTCCAATTTTTTTCCTGTAGGCATGGGCGGCAATTTTCCCATTACCGCCAAATCAACTGCAGAGCAATACGAGCATATACAAGCTATTTCAGTTGGAGTGGGCACTACTTATAGTCTTCAGTTAAACCAGAAAGATGTGGAAAGCTGTCCGCAGAAAGAAGCCATTTTCAGCGTGATCCGCACCTGGGAAGATGCACGCGCCGCCAATGCTTTTCCCCGGCGCATTAAAATGCAGTTGGCAGACCCTCAAAGAAACTGGAGGTTAGAAGCGAAAGATGCCAATACCTGGGTGTTGTATGAAATGATCAACGGCAGTAAGGTCAACCCGGTAACGCTAACAAGAGCGCCGGGATATTAATAATGCAACACGAAGAATAAAAAAAACGAACCAAAGCAAACGGAACAGCCGGCGGCATTGCAGGGAATGGTAAAAAGGAACATGCTAATTTTCCCTTCTGCTTTCAATAATATATACAAAGCTGTCGGCCCTGTAAAAGCCTAAATTGTATTCCGTCGGGCGCTCCACCTGGTCGTAAACGAATCGTTTCCTGAATAAAACAGGGCTGCCAACGTCAAGCTGCAATTTGCCGGCTAAAAATTTGTCGGCTGCCCGGGCGCTGATCTCTTCCTTGGAAAGATTGGCAATGACCTGGTGATCTTTTTCCAGGATTTCATACAGGGGACGCTTGAAATCTTCTTCGCCTGTAAGCCCGATCCGCGGATGGAAATACGAAACAAAGTAAACGAACGGGCCTTCTGGTCTTCCTCTTAAGCGTTCTAACTTTAATACTTTTTTGTTGGCATTGATTTCAAAAAAATTAGCAATGCTTTCTTCCGGCTTTACCCAGCTTAAGCTGAGTTCAAAATTTTTGATGGGTATGCCCCGTATCGCCATTTCCTGCGAAAAGCTCAGCCAGTTCAGCGCTTTAGAGCTAACCATATTGTTCACCTTGGTGCCAATGCCCTTTTTGCGTACCAGCAGCCCTTCATACACGAGCTTATTAATGGCCTGCCGTAAAGTGCCTCTCGATATGTTCAGCTTATGGGCAAGCTCAATTTCGTTGGGCAGGTGCTTACCCTTCTGGTACTGGGGTTGTTTTGCTATTTTTCTAAGGAGCTCTTCCGCCTGTACATGCAGGGGAATAGGACTCTTGTGGTCAATTGAAAAACTCATACGTATTAACAAAGGTACGATATTACTTTTTCCGGCACATTCAGGAACAATTAAAGGCTAATTAATATTTTGAGGTGCCCGGATGTTGCCTTTTAGCCCGGAGGGCTGGAACATGAATAGCCCCCAACGCAGTAGGGAGTAACCGATTCGAGCCGAAACAGCCCCGCTTGCGGGGTTGAATGTCAGAAACGAATGGCAGGATAGCTATGGCGCTTTCACGTATTCGGTAAGAGAAAAAGATACCATCATTAACTATATTAAGAATCAAAAAGATCATCACACAAAAGAAACATTCTATGACGAATTCAAAGACTGCTTATAGAAAATGGTGTGGAATTCAATGAAAAACACCTGCGCTGAACTGCTTCATTCCACCCTTTCAGGGTTGTGTTGTTTGTGTATCCTTTACTCTGAGTTGCACCCAGGGCGATGCACATTTAGTCCGCCACCGCCAGAATGACTTCGTCGGGCAGGCGTGCCGGTACGCCTGCCTGAACTGCCGAACGGCAGGCAGGGACGGGCCCTCCGGGCTTTTCCCCGGCACCTCAAAATATTAATTAGCCCAATTACACTGACCGAAAAAAAAAATGGGTATAATGTATATATGTATATACATTTGATTAGTGAAAAGAAAATAAACTTTATTTTCCTGTTTTTCAGGCAGCCTAATTTTTTACCATGAAGCGCATAATCCTCTTCCTTTTTCTTATTGCATGTACGGCAACAGCCGCGTATACCCAGTTGAATAAAAACAAGCCGGTAAACCCCAAAGTAACCGATATATGGGTGGTGTTTAAAACACATTTTGATTTAGGCTTTACCGATCTGCCTGAAAATGTTTTTAAACGCTACCGGGAAGAAATGATGGATAATGCCCTGAAAGTAATGGAGCACAGTGAAACACTGCCGAAGGAGAAGCGTTTTGCCTGGACGGTTCCCGGGTGGCCGTTAGAGGCTCAGATACTGGGGCCACTGCAAACGCCCGAACGGAAGGCAAGGATCGGGAAAGCCATCCGGAACGGAACGCTGGCCGTACATGCGCTGCCCTTTACAACACATACCGAGTCGCTCGATTATGAAGACCTGGTGCGCGGGCTGGGCTATTCTTCGGCGGTGGCAAGGAAGTACGGCCAGCCGTTGCCCATTAGTGCAAAGATGACAGATGTGCCCGGCCACTCATGGATCATGCCTACCCTGCTAAATCATGCAGGCGTCCGGTTCTTGCAATTAGGCTGTAACCCCGCAAGCCAGTACCCGCGTTTTCCCGAACTGTTCTGGTGGGAAGGCGCCGATGGCTCAAAAATATTATGCAATTACACGGCTTTATATGGTTCTGATATCCGGCCAACCCCTGGTTGGCCCTGTAAGAATTACCTGGCCATGCAAATGACCGGCGACAATCACGGGCCACCCACAGCCGGGGAGATTGATAAGCTGCTGGCTTATGCGGCAAAAGAATTACCGGGTATAAAAATTCATTTTGGCACGCTGGATGATTTTGCGAAAGCCATATTTGCAGAAAACCCTTCGTTGCCTACGGTAAAAGGTGATTGCCCGGATACCTGGATACAGGGCCTGCAATCCAACCCGCAGGAAACAAAGCTGGCAAGGGATATCCGCCCTATGGAACCGGCACTGGACGGATTGCATACACAATTAAAAGCCTGGGGAGCGCCTGTAGCACCAATTGCCGGAAAGCTGGACAAAGCTTATGAGCAAAGTTTATTGTATGCCGAACATACCTGGGGCATGAATGCGGAATATGGCCCCCGTTACAGCTATGGAGATGCCTGGAAAAAATGGATGGATGAAGCGGCAGCTGAACCACTGCCGGAGAACAACAATTATGCTGCGCTGAAAAACAGCGATGCCCACAATACTTCAACCGGGAGCAAACGGAAATGGCTTCGTTCTTACGAAGATAAGCGGCAATACATCCGCAACACAAACGAAATCGTAAGCACAACGCTG
The DNA here is from genome assembly GCA_964461595.1 of uncultured Terrimonas sp. GTDB lineage: Bacteria > Bacteroidota > Bacteroidia > Chitinophagales > Chitinophagaceae > Agriterribacter. The sequence goes on from CAYWVB010000023.1 coordinate 28,284, forward strand.
CACAGTGAGCTGGATATACTGGCCGCATCGGTTAACAAGCAGGGAAAACGGGTGGTTGTATATAACCCGTTGCCCTGGAAAAGATCGGGCATGATAGAAAACCCGCTGGAGAAAGGTACCTTTTTTTATGCAGCGGACATAGCACCATCAGGCTACAGCACCTATACTGCCGATGCATTGCAGCAGGGCGGCGCCAGCAGCGATGAACAACCCGTTTTCAGTACGCCTTATTATAAAGTTATTTTCGATTTAACCAAAGGGGGTATCGCATCCTTAATGGAAAGATCAACCGGCAGAGAACTCGTGGATACCGCATCGGGCTATACGCTGGGGCAATTTATGCACGAGCGCTTCAGCTCTAACGAAGTGGATACATGGTTCAATGCGTATAGCCGCATCAAAGACGGCTGGGGACTTAACGACCTGGGAAAACCCGGAATGCCCAAGGCAGATATTGTACCATATCTGGCATTTACGCCCCGGTCATGGAAGATAAGCGTTACCCATTCCGCTATGGCTGATATAGCTGTATTGACGGCCGTTACTACAGGTGGGTTTGCGAAGGGTTACACTTTAACCTTTACGTTTCCCCGTAAAGCGCCTTATGTAGATGTGGAGTGGATGGTGGACACCAAAACCGCCGACAAACAACCGGAAGGCGGCTGGCTTTGTTTTCCGTTCAAAGTGGAACAACCTACATTTACGATTGGCCGTTTAGGTGGCCCCGTCAATCCGGCAAAAGATATTATCGCAGGGACCAACCGGTACTTAATGGCCGTAAATACAGGGGTAGCCGTTACGCAGGCCGATCACTCCGGCATGGCCATTACGCCAATTGATGCACCGTTGGTAAGCCTCGGTGTGCCCGGCCTGTGGAAATTTGATATGGACTATGTGCCCACCATACCATCCGTATTTGTGAACCTGTACAATAATATGTGGAATACAAATTTTCCTTTATGGCAGGATGGGTCGTGGAGCGAACGGGTGCGTGTGTGGCCCGTGCCTAAAGGTTCTCAGCCAGTTTCAAACCTGGTGCAAAATGCCTGGGAAGCGCGTTTGCCCTTATTAACAGGCGTGGCAGAAGGAGAAGCCGGGAAATTACCTGCCGCAAGAGCCGGTATTTCCATTTCCCGGAAAAATGTTTTGATCACAGCCTTTGGCGATAACCCCTACGGGAAAGGAACGATCCTCCGCCTGTGGGAGCAGGCAGGCGTTTCGGGCAAATGCACGGTGCAATTTACAACGGGCATAAATGTGAAAGCCGTTGTACCCATTGATCTGAGAGGAACGGCTATTGGTAAAAAAATAACTGTGACCAACAACGCTTTTTCTTTTAACCTGGATAAATATACTCCGGCATCGTTCCTGCTTATTTATTAATAGTACATAAAAATGCTTGTATGAATAAAAACCGGGAATCTTTACATCGGGCGCTTTTATTGCTGGCATTGAGCGTAGTTGTTTTTTGCAAACCATCTGCCGCGCAAAAAGATTTTACACAATATGTAGATCCGGCTATTGGCACAGCCCATTGCCGGTGGTTTCATTATACACCCGGAGCGCTTCCGTTTGGCATGGCCAAGCCTGCCCCATCCACTAATGGCAGCTATGGCAATGCCAGCGGTTGGGAAGCTACAGGCTACGATTACAGGCATACTTCTATTGAAGGATTCCCCAATTTTCACGAGTTCCAGATCGGGGGGATTGTATTTGCCCCCATTACAGGTGCCTTGCAAACCACCCCCGGAAAATTGGAATCGCCGGAAAGCGGCTACCGGTCGCGCTTCGACCGTAAAAACGAGATCAGCACAGCCGGCTATTATTCCGTTTTGCTGAGCGACTATAATATCCGCGCTGAACTGACCGCCACAAAAAGGGTGGCTTTTCACCGATACACTTTCCCCGCCACAAAACAGGCGCATATTTTATTCGATATTGGTAACCAGCAGGGCGAAAGCGGGCCGGTACAGGATGCCAAAGTATATCTGTTGCCCGATGGCAGGGTGGAAGGCTGGGTAACCACCTTGCCGGCGTATGTTCAAAAATACCAGCCCGGTGCCACCGTTACTATGTATTTTTCAGCGGTTGTCAGTAAAAAATATACCGCCTGCGGCGCTTTCAATGGTAATGCTATCCGGGAAGGCGCAAAAGAAGCCAGCGGCAAAGGCGCCGGTTTGTATCTCAGCTTTATAACGGAGGATAAGGGATCTATTACTGTTAAAGCAGGACTGTCTTACACCTCTGTTGGAAACGCCAGGAAAAATTTAGAAGAAGAATCTTCGGGGCTGACCTTCGATCAGGCAAGGGTGCAGTCTAAAAAAATATGGAACGAATACCTGGGAAGAATAGAAGTGGAAGGAAAAAACAAAGCTGATAAGGTGAAGTTTTATACCGGGCTTTATCATGCCCTGCTGGGCAGAGGGCTTGCCAGTGATGTAAACGGCGCTTATCCCAAAAATGACGGCACCACAGGGCAAATTCCGCTGAGCAAAAACGGGAAGCCGTTGCACGCGCATTATAATACCGATGCGGCCTGGGGCATTTACTGGAACCTGGCGCAGCTTTGGGCGCTGGCTTATCCCGAATATTACTCAGACTTTATCAAAAGCCAGTTGCTGGTATATAAGGACGCCGGCTGGCTGGGTGACGGAATAGCCGCCAGCCGTTATGTTTCGGGAGTGGGTACCAATTTTGTAGGACTTGTTTTTGCCGGCGCTTATGAGGCGGGCATCCGGGATTTTGACGTGAACCTGGCTTATGAGGCTGCATTGAAGAACGAGCTGGAATGGAAAGACCGCCCGTTTGGTGCAGGAAAAATGGATGTGGACAGGTTCCGCAAATATGGATATGTAAACCATTTGGATAGCGGCAAAGGCGGCAGCGAGCTATGGCAGTTTTCTGTTTCGCATACCCTGGAATATTCATTCAGCACCTATGCCATAGCACAATGGGCGCAACAGCTCGGCAAAAAAAAGGATTATGAAGAACTGCTCCCTCTGTCGAAGGCATGGGAAAAAGTATATGACCCGGCGTTAAAACTTGTAAGACCCCGGCTGGCCAATGGTGAGTTTGTGGATCCTTTTGATCCTTCCCAGCCCTGGCGGGGATTCCAGGAGGGCAATGCCTGGCAATACACGTATTTTGTTCCGCACGATATTGAAGCATTAGTGAAAAAAATGGGAAAGCAAACCTTTAACCAGCGCCTCGACAGCATCTTCACCATTGCTGAAAAAGCCTTGTTTGGCGGCGGCTCCAATATTGATGCCTTTGCCGGAATAGCCGGCGTTTATAACCACGGCAACCAGCCCAACCTGCATGTTTCCTGGCTGTTTAATTTTTCCGGCAAATCATCGCTTACCCAAAAATGGGTGCGGGCTATTTGTAACCAGTTTTATGGTACCGAAGGCATACACGGCTATGGTTATGGCCAGGATGAAGACCAGGGACAGCTTGGAGCCTGGTATGTACTGTCGTCCATCGGTTTGTTTGATATAAAAGGATTGACCAGCACAGATCCGCAGATGGGCATCGGCAGCCCCTTATTCGATAAAATAAAAATCAGGCTCAATCAAAAATATTATACCGGGAAAGCGTTCACCATTGAAACCAAAAATAACAATGATGAAAATATATATGTGCAGTCAATGTTTTTGAATGGGCAGCCGTTGCATTCACCTTTTATTGCCTGGAAGCAGGTTACAAAAGGAGGAAAGCTCAGTTTGCAAATGGGCCGCACACCTAAAGATATTTATTAGGCACCTGTGCACATTGCTATAAAATGTTTAAGAAATCATTCATTCAAACGGTACAAAGATGTTTAAAAAATTGCTCTTCATTTTGTTGTTGCATTGCTGTTGTTTTTGCATATATGCCGGCCCCGGCAGCATTGCCAATAAGGCAACGGTGACCGCTTCTTCTGAAAATACGGAAAAAGGAAAAGCCGCCAACGTGGTGGATGGCATTATCCGCATAGATGGTAAAGGAGAATGGGTATCAAAAAGTACGGTTACTTTTTGGGGGCAGATTGACTATCCCTGGATACAATTGGATTGGCAGCAGCCGCAGTCCATCAACAAAATTATTGTGTACGACCGCGTTTCAGATGCTTCGCACAATGCAGGCGGTATCTTGATCTTCAGCAATGGCGCCCGCATTCCCGTGCTGCAGATACCCAACAACGGTGCGGCTAAAGTGATCAGCTTCCCTGAACAAACCGTCAGTTGGGTACGCTTTGAAACCACCGATGCCAATGGCCCTGCGATAGGATTATCGGAAATAGAAGTATATCCCTCTCCTGCGCAGATCACTGATCCTGTTTCCTGGGTGGATCCTTATATTGAAACCACACGCGGCCGCTATTTTTACTTCGCCACAGGCAGCCAGCCCTTTGGTATGATCAGCGCGGCGCCGCTTACCCGCAACAAAAACCAGTACGGCGGCGGCTACAATTACAATTCAACCGAAATACTTGGTTTTCCCCAGATACATTGCTGGATGATGTCGGGCATATCCCTGATGCCCGTAACCGGGAATATAGCCCTGCATAAAGGCGAGCAGGAATGGAAATCAGGATTTTCGCACGATGGCGAAATTGTGCAGCCGGGATATCACCGGCTTTACTTAGACAAGTATGATACCTGGGTAGAGCAAACTGCCGCCGACCGCATCAGCTTCTACCGCTTTACTTATACCAAAGATGCGCTGGCTAATGTATTGGTAAGCCTGGGCGGTTACCTGGGCGAGGCTACGATGAATGATGCACGGGTAGAAAAATTGAGCAATACACGCATCGCAGGTTCTGTAAATACAACGGGACGGCTTTGGGGCGGGCCTGAAAATGTCCGCATCTACTTTGTGATTGATTTTGAAAAACCATTTGAACAATTAAATGGGTGGAGCGATAAGGAAGAGATGTTCAACATCACTGCATTAACCGGCAGCGCCGGAAAAACAGCAAGGAACAGCGGTTCAATGAGCTATTACGATGCTCCTGCAGCAGGCGTGGCCGCGCAATACCAGGTGAAGGCGGGCGATAAAATACAAATGAAAGTAGCGGTTTCTTATACCAGCATTGATAATGCAAAGCGGAATCTTGAATCGGAAAACAGCAGCTGGAATTTTGATGAGCATCGAACAGCTTCGCAAAACGAATGGAACGAAATGCTGGGGCGCATTGCTGTAAAAGGCGGAAGCGGCAATCAAAAAATAAAATTCTATACCGATCTCTGGCATGTACTGCTGGGGCGGCATAAGCTGGATGATGTGTCCGGCGACTATCCCGATAATACCGAAGGCGAGCGGCGCGGAAGTTTTACTATTAACACAAAATTCAAAGTAAGAACATTACCCAAAGACCAAAATGGCAAAGCAAAATTTCACATGTACAATTCGGATGCATTTTGGCTGACACAATGGAACCTGAACATCCTGTGGGGCCTGGCCTGGCCCGAAGTGCTGGATGATTTTGCCGCCTCCTTAATTCAGTACGCCGAAAATGGAAAGCTGCTTCCGAGAGGTCCCTGCGGCGGCGGGTATTCTTATATCATGACAGGATGCCCTGCTACCAACCTCATTACCTGCGCCTATCAGAAGGGGTTGCTTACTAAAAAACCGGCAGCCATAGCTTACGAAATGATGAAGCAAAACCATGCGCCGGGCGGCATGATGGGTGGAAAAGAAGAAATGGAATTTTACATTAAAAACGGATATTATCCTTCTAATGCAGGCATCAGTCTGGAGATTGCTTTCCAGGATTGGGCGCTGGCGCAAATGGCGCAAAAATTAGGGAAGAAAAAAGATTACGAATACTTCCTGCATCGCTCGCAGGGATGGACAAAGCTATACAACCCGGAGCAAAAGCTGATTTTCCCCAAAGACAAAGAAGGGAACTGGCTGCATCGTGATGCCCTCAGCGGACATGGATGGGTGGAAGCCAATGCCTGGCAGGCTACCTGGTCGGTATCGCAGGGCATACCGCAATTGGCAAAGATGATGGGAGGCAATGACACGCTTTGCAAAATGCTCAACTTTGCATTTGAGCAGGCCAAAGACCAGGATTTTGTTTTTGGCTATGGTGCAGGATATGTTAGCTATGCCAACCAGCCCGGCTGCTCCAATGCGCATGTATTCAATTATGCCGGCCGCCCCGATCTGACCCAGTATTGGGTGCGCAGGGTAAACGAGCAGGCTTATGGCGCCGTTACGCCCGACAAAGGTTATGGCGGGCACGATGAAGACCAGGGACAAATGGGCGGTGTAAGCGCACTAACCTCTATCGGGTTATTTAGTTTAACCGGCACCTGTTCTATCAACCCGGAGTATGATATTACCAGCCCGGTGTTTGATGAAGTAGTGATAAAACTCAATAACAACTATTATACTGGAAAAGAATTTGTGATTAAAACTTACAATAACTCCAAAGCAAATTGTTACATACAAAAAGCTGCGTTAAACGGAGCGGCATATAATAAATTCAGTTTTTCGCATAGCGATTTTGCTAAAGGCGGTGTGCTTGAATTATGGATGGGGGCAGCGCCGGATTATTCCTGGGGCAAGGCATCCCCAACCGCTGGGGAGAAACAGTAATACCTAAAAGTTTTAAATGATCAGCTATAAATTATTTACTAATACTTATAAAAATGAAAAGGTACTATTCACTGTTGCTATTGCTGTTTCCTGCCTTTATAGCTGCCGCACAGGTAAAAATAACGGACAATAAAATACTTGGTGAAAAAATAAAGAACGATCCATATTTCCCCTTTGTAAAAGAGAAAGCGCTGGAAGTAATGAAAACAGGCTTTAATGCCGGCGACGGTTACCGCGAAGTGTGGATACGGGATTACAACACTTTTATAGAACTGGCTGCACAGGTATATCCAAAAGAAGTATTGAAAGAAAACCTGCTGGTGTTTTTTCGCCTGCAGGGCGATGACGGCAATATCATAGACGGGTTTACACCCGCAGCAAAAGCTGGTGATGAAATAGGTTATAACTATTCTCATTCCAAACTGGAACCCCGTTATGCAGGGCATAAAAACACGGTGGAAACCGACCAGGAGACATCACTGGTGCAGGCCGTGTACAAATACATTCAACTGACAGGCGATAAAATAATTTTAGCTGAAAAGATTGGTGACAAAACCGTGAGCGAAAGATTGGAATGGGCCATGGATTTTTTGATGAAGCACCGGTTTAACCAAAAATACGGCCTGATCACCGGCGCCACTACAGCCGATTGGGGAGATGTGCAGCCGGAGCATAGCTGGGGAGTAGCGCTTGACAGCAATACGCACTGGGCCATTGATGTGTATGACAATGCCATGTTTGTTGTTGCGCTGAATAATCTAATGGAAATAATTCCTTCCGCAAAGCGGAAGTGGGGCAACGTAAAAGACAGCATAACTAAAAATGTGAGGATGCATCTCTGGGATAAGAAGCAACAAAAATTCATTCCGCATATCTACCTGAACGGATCGCCGTTTCCCGCCGATTTTGATGAAAACAACATTTATTATTTTGGTGGAACAGCCGTTGCAATTGAAGCCGGCCTGCTCAGCAAAAAAGAAATTAAGGTTTCCCTTGATGAAATGATCAAGCGGGTGAAGCTCGCCGGTGCCGCTTCTATCGGGCTTACCTTATACCCTGCTTATCCCGAAGGCTATTTTGAAAACAAAGGCATGGGCCCTTATTCTTACCAGAACGGTGGCGACTGGACATGGTTTGGAGCAAGAATGATCCAACAGCTGATCAGATACGGATTTGCAGCCGAGGCGTATGAACAAATACAGCCCATGGTGAAGCGCGTAAAAGATAACAACGGCTTTTATGAATGGTACTCTGTAGACAACAAGCCGCGTGGCTCGGGCACTTTCAGAGGGGAAGCAGGTGTTTTATATACCGCTATTGTGATGCTGGAAAATCTGAAGTAGAAAAGTTTGCACCAGTGTAAAAACACCAGATAAAAGTTGAATCCACTCTAATTTTGATGTATGAAACCAATGAACTGTTTTTTGATTGTATGGTTATGTATACTTTCCATTAACGGCATGTCCCAAAATACGGTTTGGGAGATAGGAACGGCAGACCATTCACCCCATGAATTTGCCCTGGCGCCCGATAAGTTCAGGAGCTTCATAGCAAATGATTTTGGCTACGAAGACAAGTATTTTTTAATTGGTTATTCAAAAGAAAACAAGGATTTTCCTTATGTGCTTCCCGGGCCCGTGGATACCTGGGGCGGCACCTGGCCAACTTCCGGGTGGAGAACCAGCCAGGTGAATATCTGGTTTGGGGTACAAAATGTGCCGGCCAAAGGCAACTATACATTGGTGATCAGGCTGGCGGATTATGCCAAGAAATTCCTGCCGTTGATCAAAGTGATGGTCAACGGGCAGGAAGAAATGATCCAATTGGATGCGCCCGGCTATGCTATTTCAAAACAGCCCTACCCGGGTCAGATGCAGCCGTTTGTTGACACGGCATCTATCACGGGAAACCTGTCAGAAGCAACGCCCCGGTCTATTGTCATTCCTATCCGCAGCAATACCATTAAAAAAGGAGGCAACAGGATATTGATAACCGTATTGCAGGGCTCCTGGATATTATTTGACCAGGTACAACTCACCGGTCCCAAAAACACATTGGTAAAACCGGCTGATGTTTTTCTTCGCAGCGTTGAACCGGCAAATTACAGCTTACAAAAAGACGGGAAAGAAGTACAGCCGCTGTTGGTGAACGTAGCGCATTTATCAGGGAATCCAAGGTTGAGCGTTGAAGTAGACGGGAACAATATATTTGATCAAATGGTTGAAGAAGGGCATTATATATTTGAAGCCCCTATGCCTTCAGTTACCGTACCGAAGAAAAGTCGTTACAAAATTTCTGCAGACGGTAAAGTTATTGAAGAAGGTACGGTTAATCGTTCTGCGCAAAAGCTGCAAACGCCGGCCGATTATGTTGATACCCGTATCGGCACGGCGCACTCCCGGTGGATGATCGCCCCCGGCCCCTGGATGCCGTTCAGCATGGTCAAGATCAGCCCCGATAATCAAAACCCCGGCTGGCAGGCGGGCTACGAGCCTGCATATGAAAGCATCGGCGTCTTCAGTCATATTCATGAATGGACATTAGGCGGGCTGGGCATTTTTCCCACGAACGGGAAATTAAAAACGATCATCGGCGATGAATTAAAACCCGGTTCAGGTTATCGGTCTGCTATTGAAAAACATTCCGAGGAAGCGCCCATCGGCTATTACAAAGTGCTGCTTAAAGATTACGGCATCAGGGCAGAGCTTACGGCAACTACCCGTTGCGCCTTTCAGCGTTATACCTTTCCCCGAAACAGGGATAGCTCCCGTGTGCTGCTGGATATGAAAGTGCCTGCTGAAAATGCCTATCAGCTGAAAAAAGTTGTTATACGGAAGGTAGGCACAAAAAGGATAGAAGGCTTCTCGCATCAATATGCCGGGGGAATATGGAGCCACGATGCCGACCAGGATTATACCGTTCACTTTGTGGTGGAGTTTGACCAGCCCATAAAAAGAATGGGAAGCTGGATCAATAATACATTGAGCTATGCCGATACTATTGATGCAACGGATCCCGAAAAGGCAGGGATCTTTCTGGAATTTGATACCAAAGCAAATCCCGTTGTTCAAATACGTTCGGGAATTTCTTTGGTAAGCATTGCCAATGCCAGTGAGAACCTGAAAACAGAAATAACCGATCCGTTTAACTGGAGTTTTGATGCGGTTAGAAATAATCAGAAAAATGTTTGGAACGATATCTTCAATCGTGTCAGGATCACTTCAACAAACCAACTGGAAAAGGTTCGTTTTTACAATGCCATGTACCGGTCGGTTTGCAGCCGGAATATATGGAGCGATGTAAACGGTGAATGGCGGGGAACGGATGGCGCTGTTCAAAAAATAAAAGAGAAAGATGGCGTTGCGTTAGGTTGCGATGCATTTTGGAATACCTTCTGGAACCTGAACCAGTTCTGGAACCTGGTAACGCCCGAATGGAGCAGCCGGTGGGTGCGGTCGCAACTGGCTATGTACGATGCATATGGCTGGCTGGCCAAGGGACCGGCGGGGATGAACTATGTGCCGGTGATGGTTGCCGAGCATGAGATACCGTTGATGGTAAGCGCTTACCAGATGGGCATACGTGATTTTGATGTAAAAAAAGTATTGAGCGCCGCGGTTAAAATGCAAACAACGCCTGCCCAAAAAGTATTCAACGGTTTTGCGGGCAACAGGGACCTGACGGCATACCTGAAGCATCATTATGTGCCTTCGGATGCAGGGCGCTTTTCCAACACGATGGAATATTCTTATGATGACTGGTGTGTAGGTCAATTAGCAAAATCAATAGGTGATTCGGCAGCTTACCGCACCTTCAACGAAAGAGGGTATTGGTGGAAGAACGCAATTGATCAGAACGGGTATTGCCACATGAAATTAAGCAACGGGGAATGGTCGCCGGATTTTGATCCGTTCCGCAGCGGCGCTAATGAACAGTATGTGGAAGGCAATGCATGGCAGCTCAGCTTTTTTGTGCCCCAGGATGTACCGGCGTTAAGCAGGATGATCGGCAAAGAAGAATTTGTAAAAAGGCTGGACTGGGGGTTCCGGCAAAGCGAGCCCTGGCGCTATAATGGAATGAACGACCAGTATTGGGATTACCCGGTGATGCAGGGTAACCAGCAGTCAATGCATTTTGCATTTTTGTTCAACTGGGCGGGGAAGCCTTCATTAACACAAAAATGGAGCCGTTCTGTCCTGGAACGGTATTATGGCAGCGGCGCCGCCAATGCTTACCTCGGCGATGAAGACCAGGGGCAGATGAGCGCCTGGTTTGTGATGGCTGCCATTGGCCTGTTTCAAACCGATGGCGGAAGCAGGGAGCATCCCATTTATGAAATAGGAAGCCCCCTGTACCCAAAGATTGAAATTGACCTGGGAAAAAAATATGGACGCGGGGAAAAGTTCACAATAACAGCCCATAATTCCAGCAGGGCAAATAAGTATGTGCAAAAGGCAATGCTGAATGGCAAACCCTTAACCTCTTTCTTTTTCCCGGCCGGTGAGCTGCTTAAAGGAGGGTTACTGGAACTGGAAATGGGGCCTCAACCGAATGATCATTGGGGTGTAGAATAACAGTTATATTAGCCTTGTAAGATCGCCTGAAAATTTTTAACCCTTAAAGATGAAATCGTTTTATGGTACACTATTTTTCCCACGGCGTTCAGGGGTGGAATATTAACAGAAAAAGACTAATTGCAGCTTCTGAAAAATAACTGAACTATGTTGGCAGAGAGGACGGGGCAAAAAAGCATTTATCAGGTTTCCTGCATTGTTGGATACCCTGCTATAATCCGTTTTATAGCCTGTTCATTTTTTCAACACTCTGTCAACAATCAGCTCGCCCACCTTCATACCCTGTGCGGCGCCGGCTTCCACACCGGTGCGGTAATGGATGCCGCCATATACCCGGCTGATGGAAGCCTCGGCGGCAGCCTCCTGAAAGGAATTGAAATGCCGCTGCATACCAATATAACGCAGGTCGCTGGTATCCTGGAATGCAAAGTTGTTGCCATACAGGTGAGCCAATACCGTAGAAGCGGAGGCGGTGATAACGCTATGCCCGCTGGTGTACTCGGGAAATGCCGGTGTTTGCAGGAAAGGGACAAAGCTCTTACTGATGTGTTCATTGATATAGGTTACAGGACGTATTACATTGCTCCTGTATTTTTCATCCCAACAGGAAATAAATGCATCGTACAACGCTATTGCAGTTAGTGCATAGCCTTTGGCCGCCTGCACCGGGTCTGCATTGGTTTGCCTGGCTGCAATAGCAGCAATGCCTATCCAGTGCCCGCCGGGGGTGATCTTCTTGGTGCCGAACATCAGGTGCCCCGAATGTTCGATCACAAAAGGGTTATCGTCCCAAAAACGGGCTATTTCCTTTTGTGCTTCCGTCAGGCTTTGGTTGATAGTATAAACCTCCCTGGCATTTTTATAAAAAAAACTATTGGTATCTGTACTGAATTGTGGCGGTCTGGGAGGTATAAATTGCGAGGCAGAATCCATTACCATGGTCTGCATCGTATTCCAGCACCATTCCACACCATCGGAATAATCCGGGGGGGTGGGCCGCCATTTGCCAGGATCTTTGCTGCCCAGATGTTTAGGTTTCCCTCTTGATGCAAGATACCCGTCATCATTAGCCCTTGCCAGTATTACGGCAGCAATGCTATCGCCAAAAGCAACAGAGCGCTGGTAAGTTTCCTTGTCCAGCTTTTCTTTAAACGTCTGATGAACGAAATCTTCCTGCGCTTTGAGGGAATCAACTGAAAAGATTTTAACATTGCGGGTTACGGTAAAAAAAGCTTCGGATGCGGCCAGCGTAAAATCATAAGGCTTGTCTTTTTCCGGTTCAGGCATTTTGCCAAAGCCGCGCAGCTTTCCTGTAATGGAAGCCGCGCCTTCTTTGCTGAAGCGAATGGCTTCATACGCCGCCAGGGAAGTATATGCATATAGCCTTGCTGCCACCGGTGGTGTAAATACATCGTAAATAATGATATGGGTAAGTAAGTCCTCGTTTTGATGCAGGATATCTGCATCCGATACCGGGGTGGTTGTTTTTTTTGAGCTGCAGCTGACGAGCAGCAGCATATAACCAGCGCCTAAAATAACACTCAGGGTTTTCTTTTTCATTGTTGTAATTTTTTTTATAACGGTATTGTTCTTTTTGCGCCCTTTCTGTCTGTAATTACAACCGATTTTATGGCAGCGCCCAGGCTCAGGAATTTTGCCGATTGCGAAAGAAAAGAGGAGCCGCTATAAAACTCCTGTCTTTGCTTTTTCCCGTCTTTAAATAAAATATCGGCAATTACATCTTCGGGTTGCAGCGGGATACAGGTATTGTTCTTTTTTAATTCAAATAATTTTAGCGTCCCCCTGTTTTGTGTGGCTGCCAGCAGGTATTGATTGCTTTTGGTTCTCAGCTTTACCAACCCCTTCCCATTGCCCGGAATAAAAATCCCGCTTTCAAGAATGGATTGCGGAATAAAATTGCCTTTCCCGTCGCCCTTGAGCACCAAGCCATTTAAGGCATCGTAGCGGCCAATGGTTACATCAGTGCCGTAGTCATTCGTGCTGATGGCTACATCAAGATTTCCATCCCCGTCAAAATCGTCTGTTACCATTCCATTCAGCGCCGATAACTGGGCCATAAAGGGTAAAGGAACAAGCGTAAATGTTCCGTCGCCGTTGTTCCGGCAATAGGAGGAGCTGAAGTTATTGGCAGTAAGCTTCAATGCATCTTTCCATTGCTCCGGGCTGAACAACTGGTCTATTGTTGCTGTAGCATAGGATTTGTAATTCTGGAATTTTGACCTCATGCCAATAATTTGTTTAACCATATCATCCCGCCCTGCGGCAGGGAATGCTTTTTTACCCGTATCGGACTGGCTTGCCGGCAGGAACAGGGTGGGAATGGCATCATAGCTTCCATTGTTATCAAAATCTTTGGCATAAATGGCAGCAGGATATTGCCGGCTGGTTTTATAAAAAGAGTTTTGCCCAAGATTACCGGCTATAAAATCTATATCGCCATCGTTATCAAAATCACCAGCCGCCAGGCCGTTCCAACTGCCCGTTTCGTCTGATATCCCTGTTTGTGCCGTTATGTTCTTAAATACTCCCTTTTCATTTTTCAGAAAAGTGAGCGGCATCCATTCTCCCGCCAACACTATATCCGGCCACCCGTCTTTATCAAAATCGGTAACAAGCGCATCGCATATCAATCCGATATTATGGAGATCTTTCGCTACCTGACCGGTAACATCCGTGAATTGTATTTGCCCGTTCTTTGAATCATTGCGGTAAATAAAGCTGGAAACCGGCTTTGGATAATTCCAGGGGTCAACCCTGCCGGCCACAAACAGGTCAAGGTCTCCGTCTTTATCATAATCAAAAGCCCTTACACAGGATTTACTAACATAGTTTTGCGGCAACGCCAGTGAATCAGGCAAAAAATCCCCTTTACCGTCATTAATAAAAAACCGATCCTGGTAAGCCTCGCTGTTGGGTTTACTTTCGTAGCCGCCATGTGAAATATAAAGATCAGGATCTCCGTCATTGTCCGCATCAAATAAAACAACGCCCATATCCTGGAACTGTATATTGGCATTTTCGGCAGGTGGCGGTACAATTGTTTTTTGCAGGAATGCGCCGTTGTCCTGTTGCAATAAAGCAGTAGTTCCCAATGATGAATTGCCGCCGATAATAAGATCGTCTAACCCATCGCCATTGACATCGCCGGCTGCAAGCGGGGGTCCGTATTCAGAGAGTTTATGCGGTAACAATTTTTGAATGCTGAAATCAATATAATCCGTTTGCGAATGTTTGTAGGTAATACCCGACGCTGTTGTTATTTCTTTGAAAAGATTCGTTTGTGTCAATGCGGGACGCAGCCAGTTGTACCGTTCTTTTGCATCTGTTTTAAGTACCTTTAAGGTTTGATCGGGCTTTATGTTTTTCAGTACCTGCTTATTGCCATCCGGCCATTTTATAACTACAGAATCAATGTTCGAAATTTCACCAAGGCCAAAATGCGGGTTTAACTGAATGCTGGACAGGTAGCCGCGGTAGGGTGTTTGTTCATAAGCCTGATGCTGGTTGCCGTAATAGAGCTCAATCCATGTTCCCAGCCCATGCAGATTCAGCGAATCGCCTGTTAATTGCAGTGATAGATAATGCTTGTTTGGGGGTCTGGCATCCATGAGGGTGTTTTCGTATACGGAGGCCTCATCATTAATATTATTGACCACCATATCCAGATCGCCGTCATTATCTAAGTCGGCATAAGCGGCGCCGTTTGAAAAAGTAGGGGCGCCTAAACCCCAGTTAAGCGAAACGTCCGTAAAGCAGCCGTTGCCCATATTACGAAAGGCGTAGTTATGCAATTTCACTTCAGGTATCTGTGCCAGCGTATTCGCCTGTGGCGTAACGGGAGCGGCTTCCTGGCGGTAGGCTATAAAATCGCGATCGGTTACATCCTTGGGAAAACCATTGGTTACAACCATATCACGCCATCCGTCATTGTCAAAATCCGCTACCGAGGGGCACCAGCTCCAGTCGGTTTCCGCTACCCCCGAAAGATACCCGATATCGCCAAAAACAGGATCGCCTATAGAATCATTGTCATTGAGCCTCGGTCCTTCATTGAGCTGGATAGTGTTCCGTACATACTGGTACTGGTATTTAAAAAAATCGTTGAGCTGGAAGGTTTGATAACTGCTCGCCGGCAGCATCATTTTCTTACGATAATTGTCTTCCGGGTTCATATCCAGCTCTATAATATCCGACAACCCGTCGTTGTTGATGTCAATGATATCCTGCCCCATCCCGTTAGCCGAGGTATGTTTAAAATAGGAAGTGGCTTTGTCGGTAAAGGTGCCGTTGCCATTGTTGATATAAAGCAGGTCGTTGGCAATAAAATCATTGGTTACAAAAATATCTTTCCATCCGTCTTTATTAATATCCGCAATGGTTGCCGCATGTCCATAGCCTTCAATGGTTACGCCGGCTTCCCGGCTTACGTCTGTGAACACCGGATGCTTCAGGGCAGCGTTCCAGTCGTTCCGGTAAAGCCGCCCTGTGCTGGGAAAGCTGCCATCGGTAATTTTCTCTTTAAAGACTGAAGGGTTTACATCTCGGAGGATT
Source organism: uncultured Terrimonas sp. (assembly GCA_964461595.1). Taxonomy (GTDB): domain Bacteria; phylum Bacteroidota; class Bacteroidia; order Chitinophagales; family Chitinophagaceae; genus Agriterribacter. The sequence continues at coordinate 44,018 of CAYWVB010000023.1, forward strand.
TCATTTACCACAATATATACATCCAGGTCGCCATCGTTATCATAGTCAAAAAAATCGGCCATGGTAGAATGGGTCGTATCATCAAGCCCGTAAGCGGCAGCTTCATCTTTAAAGACGGGGATCCCATTCTTATCCAATCCTTTATTAATGTATAAAATATTCTTTCGTTTTTGCGGGTCTTTATCCATAGAGGCGCATACATATAGATCCATCCACCCGTCATTATTAATATCCACCACTGCCACTCCCCTGCACCAGCGGCCTTCCCCGTCTGTGCCCGCTATACCCGTAATATCTTCAAAGCGAAGCTCACCCCTGTTCAGGTACAGCCTGGAGGATACCCTGTTCCCTGTAAGATAAACATCCTGAAATCCGTCATTATTAAAGTCCCCTATGCCAACTCCGCCGCCGTTGTAAATATTGGTAACATCAACAGGGTTCAGCGAATCCGTTTCCACTATTGTATTGTTGAAGGTAATCCCGGAATGCCCGGAAGACAGAAGCTGAAAAAGAGGATGCTGCTGTTGGCAGGAGGCAATCAATAATGCTGCTAAAAGTAAGCAGGAGTTACAGTGTAACCGGCTCATAAGCAAATGGTTTAAAATATGCCTCATAAAATTTTTTTGCCCGTCGGGTTAAAAAAAATTTGGCGGCAAAAATTTTTCTGTTACATTTGGCAATGTATATATGTATATACATTTGAACAAATATACATAAAAGGATCTGAAAGTATTGCCGAAGCTCAGCGTTTTTTTAACCGGAATGTGATTTTTTTAAACTATAAACTACAGCTATGAACTTAAAACGACTGCCTGGTATTTGGCCAAAGGCTAAATACGCGCTTTGCGGCATTCTGCTGCAAAGCATCCTGAGTACAGCTATCGCGAATAGCGGCCCGCTTACATCAGGTTATCCGGTGCCTGGTAATAGGGCATATTGGTTAGACCAATTGGTGAAGGGGCAAATAACCAATGATAAAGGAACGCCACTGGCGGGTGTTAGTGTTACCGAAAAGGGAACAACCAACACGGTGGCTTCCGATAATGACGGGAGGTACACTATCCGGGTAAAAAATGCCGGTAGTATACTGGTATTCTCGCATGTGGGCTACCTGAACGTGGAAATCAAAGCAGGCGCATCGCCTGTTACCGATGTAAAAATGGAATTGCTTTCAACCAACCTGGAAGATGTGGTAGTGGTAGGATATGGCACCCAGAAGAAGAAAGAGCTGACCAATGCGGTAGTGCAGGTGTCGGGAAGTGAAGTGAAGAAAACACAATCGGCTTCCCTGTCGAACGCGCTGTCAGGAAGGCTGGCCGGTTTGTTTGTGAACCAGCGAAGCGCACAGCCTGGGTTTGATGATGCCCAGATCCTGGTTAGGGGAGCCAATACCTACCGGAACAGTTCGGCATTGATCGTTATTGATGGAGTAGCTAATGCAGATCCCGACGGGCTGAACAGGATGGACCCTAATGACATTGAATCTATCTCTGTATTAAAAGATGCTTCTGCTGCCGTTTACGGAGCGCAGTCGGCCGGAGGCGTTATCCTGGTAACCACCAAAAGGGGTAAAAGCGGGAAGGCGTCTTTTGATTTTTCTACCACGCACTCTTTCCAGTCCCCTACAATGAGAACTAAGTCGGCAGATGTATTCGAATATATGAATGTGCTGAACGAAAGAAGAGCATTGGAGAATAAACCTCCGGACTTTCCTGAAGAGATCGTTAATGCATTTAAGACAGGAACAAGAAGGGCAGAAGACTGGTATGCTGCGCTTGTTGATCCACCGGCAAAACTGTCAAGACAATCGCTTACCATGCGCGGCGGCACAGAAAAGGTAAGATATTTCGTTTCTCTTGGAACAACATCGCAGGGAGGTATTATGCGGGGTGATAATAAAACAAAATTGAGGCAATATAATGTAAGAAGTAATATTGATGTAAACGTTACCCAAAACTTTGAAGTTGGAGTAGATATTTCTTACAGGGAAAAAAATACGCAAACGCCGCAGGGCGGGTCGGGCGAGATTGGTTCTTTTGCGAGCACCAGCCCGTTACAGGAAGCCTATATTGGTGGTGATTACCGCTATCCCGGTGAAGGCTGGTCGCATTTAAACCCGGCGGCAAGACTGCTCAGCCCCGGCTACCGGCACTACAAGTTTGACCTGGCCACCGGTATCATCCGCCTTAAATACAATATACCATTTGTGAAGGGTTTGGCACTGGATGGTTTTGCATCCATTGATAAAACCATGAACTATGATAAATCTTTTGACTATACCTGGTTTTATTGGGAAAGAGGCGCCAACCCGGGAGAAGTAGTAAAGAAAACATCAAGAACGGTAGAAGATATCGGGCTTAAAGAAAATTTTGCGCAAAGCCAGCGGTTCACAGGTAACCTCAAGCTTTCTTACAATGCTATTTTCGGAGATCATAAAATAGCAGCCTTTGTGGCCTACGAGCAAATGGACTATAAGGATAACTTTTTCTGGACCAGCCGCCTGGGCTATGCATCTCCATTGATTGACCAGCTTTCTGCCGGTAGCAGCGACCGCCAGAACTGGAATAATAATGGTGGCGCTACCGAGTCGGCAAGGCGTAATTATTTCGGAAGGGTCAGCTACGATTTCAGGGAAAAATACCTGCTGGGCTTCAGCGCCCGGTATGATGGCTCGCCTATATTTCCGAAGGATACACGCTTTGGGTTCTTCCCCCAGGTATCTGCGGGGTGGGTACTCAGCCGTGAATCGTTCATACCTCAAGACCTGTTCAGCAACCTGAAGATAAGGGCATCCTGGGGAAGACTGGGTAACGACCGTGTAAATCCCTTCCAGTATATTGGCGCTTACGGCTATTCCGCAGGATGGGTTGTTGATGGTAAGGACGTTCAGGGCATTGCGCCCACATCAACCCCCAATCCCCATATTACCTGGGAGGTTAGTGAAAAGACAGACCTTGGATTGGAGCTGGGCTTCCTGGAAAACAGGCTGACTTTCGAGTTTGACGTATTTAATTCTGCTACTTCCCATATCCTGGGGCAACGGCAGGCTTCCATACCAAGCTATACAGGGCTGGTGCTGCCGGATGAAAATATCGGGAAAATGAACAGCAAGGGCTTTGAGATACAGGGGGGGTATCGTCAAAACTTCGGGCGTGTAAGTTTCAGGGCTAATGGAAATATTTCTTATGCCCGGAATAAAATCATCTATTTTGACGAAACACCGCAGGCAGAACCTTATCAGAAACTGGAGGGCAACCCGCTTAATTCCATATTAGTATATAAGGCGACCGGTATTTACAGAACCGATGCGGATATTACCAAGTACACCAGCTATCCCGGAGCAACAAAAGGAGGATTGATATATGCCGATCTTAATAATGACGGAGTAATAAATGGAAATGACCGGTACCGGTTCGACGCTACCGGCTTTCCTAAAATGCAATTTGGCCTCACGCTCGGACTGAATTATGAAAATTTTGATTTCACCATGCTCCTGCAGGGGCAGAACGGAGCCAAATGGCGTTTAAGCAACGGCTTTAATTCCGGAGCCGGCGGCAACGGGCTGGAATACGTAGCATTTAATTCTTACTCCTTAGATAATACAAATGCCATACTGCCAATGATCCAACCTACAGGGCTGGCTGCTTCCGATGCTGATTTTTGGTACCATAACGCATTTTGGGCCCGTTTTAAATCAGTGGAGCTGGGATATACGCTTCCAAGAAGATTATTGTCGAAAGTTAAAATTGCCGACGTAAGGATTTACCTGTCTGGTGACAACCTGTTTATGTTGTATAATAATCTTAAAAAATACGGAGCCGGCGATCCTGAATTTTTGTTAGGCAACGGAGGGGCTTATCCTAATATGAGGTCTTTAAATGCAGGCGTTAATATAACTTTCTAAAATTTACTTAATATGAAATCATTGAGAAGTTTAAATAAGCGGGCAGTGAAAATTTCCTGTATGCTCTTTGCAGGGCTGTTGCTAATTCTGGTTGCCTGCAACAAGAATCTGCTGGACAAAAAGCCATTGGATTCCCTGACGGATGATGCTGTTTTTTCCGATGCCACCTTTCTGCAGGACTATGTATATAACGTGTACAACGGGATGAAGCCGATATGGTATCCCGGCACCGGCGGCTTTGAAGCCCTGACCGATGTTGCCGTATCGCAACCGGAAACCCACGACCGGGCTGCCGGCATCCGCCAGTATATTGAAGGCAATATTTCGCCCGATAATATCAGGGATCTTACCGATATCTGGAACTTTGAATATGGCTATATCCGGAAAGCGAATGTTTTCTTCGAAAAAATAGCGGACTCTCCGATAGATGCTGCAGTACTTGATCCGATGAAAGGGCAAATGAATTTTTTACGGGCATGGATGTATTTTGAACTGGTGAAAACATTTGGCGGAGTGCCGCTTATTACCAGCAGCTATAAACTGGATGACGCCGATTTTGACGCTGCAAGGAGTACGTATGATGAATGCATAAAATTTATTGTGGATGAATGTGACCTGGCAAGCACTTTATTAAAAGATCAAACGCCCGCTGCCGGTAAAATTTCCAGCGCCGCTGCCGTGGCTTTAAAAGCGCGGGTGTTACTGTATGCCGCAAGCCCTTTAAATAATCCTGCCAATGATATAACCAAATGGCAGGCAGCAGAGGTGGCAACCAGGGCCGTTTTTGATTTAGGGTTTACGCTGCACCCCACACATGATGATCTTTTTACAAGACCCGTAAAAACAGATGAGATCATCCTGGGAAAATCCCATACCGCGGGTACCCGCATACCCGACTGGGGCTTTAACTACGATTACTGGCCAAGCGGTTTTGATGCAAGGCAACGGATCATGCCCACCCAGACTTTTGTGAATATGTTTCAACTAACGAACGGTCAATATCCTTACCTGGCAGATGGCGTAACGGTAAATCCGTTGTCGGGGTATGATCCTCAGCACCCTAATGTGAACAGGGATCCCAGGTACTACAGCGATATTATTTATCCCGGAGCGGGTCCTTTTACCATCAATGACGGTGCAAAAAGCACGCTAAGGGTATATGAATATTGGGAAGACGCCAATCCTAATCCGGATAATGCGGCGCCTTATCAAAATCCTAATAAAACTGATCCTAAAAACGGGCAAACACTATACGATTTTGGACGCGATTCAAAAACATACTGGGTAAAGGGCTTAACCCCTTTTCACTGGAAAGTTCAAACCGGCTATACCTTCAAAAGGCTGCTGGATTTTAGCGGCCCGCGTGCAAGCTTTGATTATGATTATAACCAGGCCATCTGCTTTTTAAGGTTAGCGGAGTTTTACCTGAACTATGCAGAGATCCAGATAGCCCTGGGCAATGAAGCGATCGCCCGCGAGTACATTAATAAAGTAAGAAAAAGACCATCGGTTAATATGCCCGATATTACCAGTTCCGGCGCCGACCTCGTTAGGGATTACAGAAACGAAAGGGCCATTGAATTGCACCTGGAAGACCATCGCTTTTATGACCTGATGCGCTGGAAAGCCGCTCCGGGAAATATTGATATTCCCATAAGGGGCCTTACCAGCGTGACAATGGACTGGACCGGCGCCGCAGCAGGCGACTGGGTGGGTAAACTATCATACACCTACGGCGTTATTGATGCCGCAGAAACCAGGAAGCCCTGGAAAGGCGACTATTATTACCTGCTGCCCATCCCAAGAGACGAGATCAAAAAAAGCCATGATAAGATCGTGCAAAACCCGGGTTACCAATAACAGAGCATTCCTCCTGACAGTCATAAAAACATTTATATTGACAGGAGCCCGGCAAACAGTTTTCTTTGGATGAAGTAGTTGAATGATTTTGGATACTGATATTTTATGTCCCGCAGATCGTGCAGTCCTTCCGCCAAAGGAGGGAGCGCAGTCTGCGGGACATTTATGCGAATGTATTTACCTTAGCCATCCGGGCTGCAGGATGATTTACCCGGCTTTTATATGATATAACACCAGGCAAACAGCAAGGGAAAACATTTTTATGGAGACGATGAAATACAGGCTACTTATTATTATCGCTTTTGTGTGCGCAGGAACGGCTGCCGCTCAAAGCAAACGCAGGCTTGCACAGGAAATCCTTGCCGACAAAAAGCTGGACACCGTCAGCCTGATGGCAGAACGTTTGCTGGCAAAAGGCTTTACGGCGGGAGATGGTTACCCGCAGGTTTGGATCAGAGACCTGAATACGTTTATTGAAACCTCCTGTAAAGTGTACAGTATTGACACCATCAGGAAAAACCTCCTTACCTTCTATTACCTGCAGCAACCCAACGGCGAAATAGTGGATGGCTATGTATTGACAGGACATGTGACCTGGGATGATCCTAATATTTACACTTCGGCATTAGACCCGCTGCATGTAGGGTTTAAGAACACCGTAGAAACCGACCAGGAAACCTCCCTCATACAGGCATTTGGAAAATATATCAGCATAACGGGCGACCGGTCGGTTTTGCAGGAAATGATTGGCGGGAAAACCGTTTTGGAAAGAATGAAAGCCTCCGTTGACTACCTGCTGCAGCACCGCTTTGCTGAAAAATACCGGTTGCTGACCGGCGCTACCACGCAGGACTGGGGAGATGTACAGATTGAAGGAGGTGCAACGGTTGACGTTGATAGTAACACGCATTGGGCAATAGACGTGTACGATAATGCCATGTTCGTACTGGCATTGAATGACCTGGCTGCATTTTCAGATAACGCTGCTGAAAAAGAGCGGTGGCTCCGGTTAAAACAACTCACGGAAAACAATATACGCAAATACCTTTGGGACGATAAGCGGTGCAAATTTATCCCTCATGTATACCTTAAGGATTCGCCTTTCCCGGCTTCATTTGTTGAAAATCTCATCTGGTTTCACGGCGGCACTGCCATCGCTATAGAGGCAGGGCTTTTATCAAAAAAAGAAATCAGGAAAACAAATCATCAGATGCTGGAAAATGTAAGGCAGTCCGGCGCCCCGTCAATCGGGCTAACCGTTTATCCTCCTTACCCGGAAGGTATTTACAAAGGTTCTGACGTTTCAAAGCCATACATCTATCAAAATGGTGGCGACTGGACCTGGTTTGGCGGGCGTATGATACAGCAACTGGTTGCTCATGGTTTTGTACAGGAAGCATACCATGAAATGCAGCCGATGATTGACCGGGTATTACGCAATAAGAAATTTTATGAGTGGTACAGTGTTGACGGGAAGCCGCAGGGAAGCGGTGATTTCAGGGGTAGCGCCGGCGTGCTGGCAAAAGCCATAGCGATGCTGCGCGCCTGGGCAGAAGAAAACAGCAGGTAAGGATATGGCAACCGGCTTCACCAGTAAAATTATTATGAGGATGAAAGCATTAAAACTAATGTTCTTTTTAATGTTACCCGCCCTGCTGCAGGCGCAGATCAGCGCCGTTAATGCCGGGAAGGGAACAGCCAACAATACGGTTACCGATATCGTCATTGTGTTTCAAATGCATTTTGACATCGGGTACACCGATTGGTCAGATGGCGTACTGCAGAAATATGCCGGCCCGATGCTGGAAAAAACGCTGAACTTTATAGACCAGACTGCATCGCTGCCCCGGAGCGAACAATTTGTGTGGACGCTTCCTGCCTGGCCCCTGCAATATATGCTTGATCATTGTGCTCCTGCTGATAAGCCGCGGTTAGAAAAGGCAATTAAGGAGCAGCGTATCATTCCATTAGCAACACCGTTTGATGTGGAAACAGAAGCGAGCGACATGGAAAATCTTACGCGAGGATTGTCGTTTTCAAATAATATCAATCACCGCTTTGGACTGAAACTCTCCAGGGACGCCAAGTTTACCGATGTGCCGGAACATTCGTGGTTCATTCCCACTTTATTTAAAAATGCAGGCGTGGATATTCTGCATATAGGCTGTAATGCCGGCTCGGCTTCTCCCGATGTTCCTACTTTGTTCTGGTGGCAGGGGCCCGACGGTTCAAAGCTGCTCACCTTTTACTGGGCAAAATATTACGGTTCGGGAGTTTTACCGCCCGAAGACTGGCCGCACAAAACATGGCTGGCCATGATCGCCACGCATGAAAATACAGGAGCGCCTGATCCCGAAGAGGTAGCGGCTGTATTAAAAGAAGCCAGGGAAAAAATGCCCCATGCGCGCATACACATTGGCAGGCTTTCCGATTTTTACGATCTGCTGATGAAGGAAAATCCCAAGCTGCCGGTTGTTAAAGGCGATATGCCCGATACGTGGATACATGGCTTTATGTCAATGCCTGAAGAGGTAAAAACCAATAAAATTTTTCAAAGAGAAACCTATCTTACCGAACAACTGAATACCCAGATGAATGTATGGAAAGGGAAAAACCTTTCCATAGATAAGTATATCAACAAGGCTGCAGAAAATATGTTGCTTTTTGATGAACATACTTTTGGCGGAGCTATTTCCCACGGGCATCAGCTCTCCTGGAAATATGGCGATGAATTTGATATTAACAGGGCTGAAGGCAATTATTACTTCCTGGAAAAATCGTGGCAGGAAAAAGCAGCCTATACAAAAATAGCCGAAGGACAAATTTGGCCAATCAAACGGAACCTGCTTTTTCAGTTGGTGAAATCCGTGAAAGAGAAATCACCGCACGTTACCGTTTACAACGCTTTGCCCTGGCCAAGAAGCGGGCGTGTAAAATTGTTTGAGAGCTATTATGAAAACGACGGGCATCCGGTGCCGCCGATCAATGCCGTAAAAGATATGGGAACCGGTAAAATTATTCCTGCATATCAAGACCACAATTTGCTTTCTTTCGATGCAACAGAAATTCCCGCCGGCGGATACAAGACTTTTCTTGTATTGGATACCAATCTTGCAGTGGCTTCAACAATGCAGGCAGATAAACAACGCAATATTTTTGAAAATAAATATTTTAAGCTGACCATCAATCCCGAAACCGGAACATTGCAATCTGTTGTTGACAAACAAAATAATCGGGAATTAGTGGATGCTGAAAGCAAATACGCTTTTGGCGAATATGTGTATGAGCAATTAGGACAAAATGATGTTGCGGCATACAACAAAAATTATGTTAAGCCCGGCAATGATTGGGCATATCCTGAATTTATAAGGCCGAAGGAACAATTACCTAACAAAGAAACCTTGCGGTTCTTTGGCAAATGTAACAAAATTGAATGGCTGGAAAATAAAGGCATGATACGAGCCACGGCTATGTGCCGGTTGAACGACAGCAGCGCACAGCAATATCTGGTCAGCTATAGCCTGTATGAAAACGAGCCTTATATTGAGATCACCATAGGAATAAACGGAAAGAAAGGCATACCCAATCCTGAAGCCGGATGGATGGCATTTCCGTTTGCTTTGAATAAACCGGAGTATCGTTTGTTGCGGACAGGCGGTATCGTAGATCCGCAAAAAGACCTGGTCAGAAATACCAATCACGACTTTTACTTTTTGAATACGGCAATGGCCATGTATGATGCGGACGGAGGTATCGGGCTGAATTGCCCGCACACACCCGGGATAAGCATAGACCGGCCGGGGATCGGGAAATTTTCTCCCGAAAGAACGCTTTCTACGGGCACGGTGCTATCCAATTTGTATAACAATGTTTGGGGCACCAATTTTACAGAATGGACAGACGGCTCACATGCTGCAAAGTTTTATATCTGGAGCTATAAAAGCTATAATGCAGGATCGTCGCTAATAACGCCGGCAGAAGAAACACGCACACCGCTATCTGCAGCTTTTTATGCTCCTACCGGGTTGGTGTATGCTTATAACTACGAAACCACAGGAGCATTACCCAATACGCAAAGCGGGCTTGAGCTGGACCGTAAGGGAGTGCTGGTGACTTCCTTTAATAAAAAAGGCAATGAATCGGTCATCCGTTTTTGGGAAGAAGCCGGCAGTGCCGGAACCTGTACGGTAAAGCTGCCGAAGAATGTTTCCTGTAAAAAAGCATACCTGTGCGATTTAAGAGGGCGCCTATTGGATGATAAAGGCATTCCTGTTCTGAACAATTCTTTTTCATTTGAGATCGGTGCCAATCAGCCGCGGACCTTTATACTGAAATAGAATTTTTCAAAGCATATGTTGTGTTAGAAAAATAAGAAAGGGATAACATTTTTTTGAGTTGAGCCAGTAGTTAAACGCCAAATAAAACCGTTTTTAATACAATTAAATACAAAAGATGAAAGAGTCTTTAGATACTATTGATCTGGCACAATACGGAACCCCGGTATCACAGCTATTCAGGCAGCCTGTTGCTGCGGAAGAATGGGAGCCGTATATCCTGGATAAGGAGCAGGTGCAGTTTTACGAAGCGAATGGATTCCTTTCGGGGATTAAAATACTTTCGGATGAGCAGGTTGACTGGCTCAACAAAGAGCTGGAGACCCTGCAAGCCATCAGCGGGGAAGGAAGGAAATTGTTTTATCACTATGAAAGTAACGAATCTGAAAACCCGGATAATGTGCTGTTTCATGCAATCGGCGGATGGCGGGTAACGCCGGGATTTCATGATCTCATCTGGAGCCCTGCTTACCGGATGGCGGCTTACCAGTTGCTGGGCAGTCCGTTCCGGTTATTCCATGATCAGTTGTTTTGTAAGCCTGCCAGGCATGGCGGCGTTGTGGCCTGGCACCAGGACTTTTCTTACTGGACCTTCACAAAGCCTATGCACCATCTTACCTGCTGGATTGGGTTGGATGATGCCACTAAGGAAAACGGCTGCCTGTATTATATTCCCGGCAGCCATAAATGGGGATTGCTTCCCGTCACCGGGCTTGCAGGAGATATGGATGCCGTAAGGAGTGTACTGACCGATGAACAGAATAAAGTTTTTGATAATAAAGTGGCCAATGAGTTGTCCCGCGGGTATGCAAGCTTTCATCACCCGCTGATGATGCACGGTTCTTACGCCAACTACTCCGAAAGACCCCGCAGAGCCGTTGTGCTGAATGCGATGGAAAGTCATACCTTCGGCAATACAACGGGCTATGCACGTATGGATGCCCTACGCAGTTTTCCCCCGATGCCGCAGGATCAGCTACTTGACAGCCATTTCTTTCCCCTTTTGTTTGGTGCGGATGAAACCATGGCGTTGCTGAACCGCGATATCCCTAAAGTAAATGCCGCTGCCTTATATAACCTGAATAAATAAATAAAAATGAATAATGCAGATCAACATATAGCCGTTAATAAAAAATTCATCCTGCTGGTGAGTTTTGTTGCCGCTTTGGGTGGCTTACTGTTTGGGTTCGATACGGCTATTATATCAGGCGCCATCCCCTATATAAAAGAGTTCTTTAACATGGATGAATATGTGCTGGGCTGGTCGGTCAGCTCTATTCTTATCGGCTGCGCGGTAGGCGCACTACTGGCAGGAAGGATAGCGGATCTTTACGGGCGGCGCAGTTCCTTAATTATATGTGCGGTATTGTTTGCCGTTTCAGGTTTGGGAGCCGGGCTGGCCAATCACCTGTCCGTGTTTATTGCATTCCGGTTAATTGGCGGACTGGGTGTAGGCGCAGCGGCAATGGTTTCACCTATGTACATTGCCGAACTGGCGCCGGCGCATCTGCGGGGCCGGCTGGTAGCCTGCTATCAGCTGGCTATTGTATTTGGTATCCTGGTGGCATATATGGTGAATTATATTCTGGATGACTGGGGCGCCAACAACTGGAGGTGGATGTTCGCTTCCCAGGTCATCCCGGCTGTTGTCTTTCTTCTTTTATTGTTGCTGGTGCCCGAAACACCCCGCTGGTTAATAATGAAAGGCAGGGAACAAAAAGGCAGGGCTGTGCTGGAAAAAATAATGGAGGGCCCTGTGGTAGATACTGAAATGGTGCAGATCAGGAACAGTTTCAGAAACGAAGGTCATACCATAACCCTGTGGCATTTGTTTAAGAAACCTTATAGCAAGGTATTATTTATAGGTATTATTACAGCCGTTTTTCAGCAGGTTACCGGAATTAATGCGATCATTTATTATGCGCCCGTCATCTTTAAAGAAACAGGTATAGATTCTTCTTCTTCCCTGCTTCAGACCATTGTGATCGGTATTGTAAACATCATCGCCACGTTTGTGGCTATCGGGCTCGTGGATAAAATAGGCAGAAAGAAATTATTGTTAGCGGGTAGTTTTTCAATGGGTATATCGCTGATCGCCATAGGTCTCTGCTTTCACTTTAATTATTTTGAACATTACCTGGTATTGATTTTCATGCTTCTTTATGTGGCCTCTTTCGGCTCCACTCTGGGTGCAGTGGTTTGGGTGTACCTTGCCGAAATATTTCCCAACCGCATAAGAAGCCTTGCCTTGTCTGTGGCAACGCTGGCCTTATGGCTGGCCGACTTTGTAGTAACGCTGAGCTTCCCGATCATGGCAAAAGAGCTGGGCACTTCGTTCACCATGATCTGCTACGCCGTATTGTGCGCAGCGGCATTTATTTATTTCCTGGTAAAAATAAAAGAAACGAGGGGAAAGACGCTTGAAGATATTGAAACTTTATTCAGCAAATAGCTGAGAATTATTTTACATGACCGGAATATTACATAACAGATACAGATAATAAAAGACAGATTAAAACTATTGTATGAAAGGATATAATAAGCGGCCCTGCATTCACACTGATGGCTTTATACGCCAGGGCTGGGCGCAGGTACTGGAAGTAATGGAAACAGCATTGCAGCAAAAGGATCTTCTTGTGGTGGATTGCTATACCGGCGTTTATGCCGGAAAGATCGCAGCGCAATTAAAGAAGCTGCCGGCTACTTTACGGATAGAAACACAAGCGTTATTTAAAAGTGAAGAAGAGATCAGGGCTATGACAGCCCCCTATATTACCGATGACGAATTGTTTGGCTACATGACCTCCCTGAGCTTAAGTGATTATTTTGATGAAGAAAAACTGGATGCCGCACGCAGCGCAATTGCAAAGCATAGGGGAAAGGTTATTGTTTTTGGACCGGGGGCGGGAATGATTGCTTCCGGCGGCATTACGGTGTATGCCGATATGCCCCGGTGGGAAATACAAATGCGTATGCGAAAAAATGAGGTTTGCGGGCTGGGGGTAAATGACCGGCAGGAGTATATTGCAAGCCAGTATAAAAGAGGACTGTTCAACGACTGGAAAATTCTGGACGCGCATAAGCAAACCCTCTATAACAGGGTGGATTACTGGCTTGATACCACCAGCCACGAAACGCCCTGCATCATTGATCAGTCCACTTTTTTTTCAGGCATGAATAAAGCGGCATCCGGTCCCTTCCGGGTAGTGCCCTTTTTTGATCCGGCTCCCTGGGGCGGACAATGGATGAAAGAAGTTTTCGACCTCGACCGTTCGGCAGTCAATTATGGATGGGGCTTTGATTGTGTGCCCGAAGAAAACAGCTTACTCTTTTGCATAGGAGGCGCCGAATTTGAAACGCCCTCTATCAATCTCGTATTTTTAAAGAGCAGGGAATTATTAGGAGCGCATATTGTGGCAACCTTTGGAAAAGAGTTCCCGATCCGTTTCGATTTTTTAGACACGATGGACGGAGGAAACCTGAGCCTGCAGGTACATCCCACAAAAGAATTTGCCCGCAAGGCCTTTGGCATTCCATACACCCAGGACGAAAGCTACTATATGTTAGATGCCGGGGAAGATGCTTTTGTTTACCTGGGATTGAAAACAGGCGTTGATAAAAATGCGTTGCTCAGCGATCTGGAAGCATCGGTGGATACGCAAAAGTTTGATGCAGACAAGTATGTCAATAAAATCCCGGCAAAAAAGCATGATCATTTCCTGATACCGGCCGGGACGATTCATTGTTCGGGGAAAAATTCGATGGTGCTGGAGATCAGCGCCACGCCATTCCTGTACACCTTCAAGTTGTGGGACTGGGACAGGCTTGGCCTGGATGGCCGCCCGCGGCCGGTTAATATTGAAAGAGGAAAGGAAGTACTGAACTGGCAAAGAGATACCGGCTTTACACACAATGAACTGGTAAACCGGTTTACTGTATTGCAGTCGGGCGACGGCTGGACAGAGGAACGGACAGGGTTGCATGAGCTGCAGTTCATTGAAACAAGAAGACATACATTTACCAGGGCGGTGGAACATAAAACAAATGACACCGTCAATGTGCTGAACCTGGTAGAAGGAGATGCCGTAGTAGTGGAAAGTGCGGAAGGCGCGTTTGAGCCGTTTGTGGTGCATTACGCCGAAACATTTATTATTCCGGCCGGTATAAAAAAATATACGATAAAGCCTTACGGAAGTTCGGAAGGGAAAGCGTGTAAGACCATTAAGGCGTATGTCCGCGCTGATTTTCAATAATACTACAGGGACGGGAAATAGTTGTCACTGTAAGATTGCCTGCTGGCACAATGGAATAATTACAGTAATGGCAGAATAGATCTTGTGTAGTAAATCAATATACAACCAAATGAAATTCAAATACACGTTATTATGCCTCTGCATTATCGTGGGATCACAATTTTTCTCGCAAAAAACAGCCCGTTGATTATGTTGATGCCGATCGCCTTAGTACGTGTCTCACGTACCATCGCCAGGAATTTTTCTTAAGTTAACGGGTATGGTGTCTTACTGACCGGGAAGTTGTATCTGGAGCAAAAAATTGAAATACACCCTTTCAGTTTGCTTAAAGAAAATTTAATATATCTTTATAGCATGCCATAAATTCAAATTGGGATGATAAGTATTAGACCATCTTATCAGGAACTGAATAAAACATACTATTCCGATACCTGCAAGCCACTTGTGGCAGCATGGAAAAAAGGAAGGGTAACGCTTGAAGCGTGGGCGCGTTCGAGCTACCCGGCAACTTACAAAATGGAAAACGGGGTCTTGCCTTGTGTAAGCAGCGTTGGTTATTGGGATGCTACTTTTCAACAGGACTGGGGCCTGAACTGGCATAGAAATGAAGGGATAGAGATCACTTTTCTTGAAACAGGCACCATGCCGTTCTCGCTCGGTAATGATCAGTATGTTATTCATCCCAACGAGGTTACCATTACACGACCCTGGCAACCGCATAAGCTGGGTGATCCTTATATCGGCATAGGCAAGCTGTATTGGGTTATACTGGACGTGGGAGTTCGCTGTCCTCACCAGGAATGGAAATGGCCTCCATGGATAACGCTTACTGAAAAAGACCTTAATGAGCTTACCGGGATGTTGCGCCAAAACGAACAACCCATCTGGAAAACCAACCAGGAGATCAGGAAGTGCTTTCAAAAAATTGGTAACGTGATTACCTGCGACAGATCGGGAGAGAAAGAATCGTGGGTTGCCATTTATATTAATGAGTTACTGATGCATTTTCTTGAATTTTTCAGAAATGGCCCTTTTCAATGGGACGAGAGTTTAGTGAACAGCAGCAGAACGGTGCAGCTTTTTATCAAAGACCTGCGCAACAGCTATTTTGAACCCTGGACACTGGAGCGCATGGCCGAGTATTGTGGGCTGAAGGCTACCCGTTTTGTACATTATTTCAGGCAATTGACTAATATGACACCCATGAATTATCTCACGCATGTACGGTTGGAAACGGCAGCAGATCTCCTGGTAAGCCAGCATGCCAAGGGTATTAATGAAATTTGTTATGATTGTGGTTTTACAAGCAGCCAGTATTTCTCAACTGTATTCAGGAAGCAATACGGATGTTCCCCTACTGCCTACCGTTATCATCACTTAAAAAACTAATCGCTTCTCTCCGATCCTTTTTTTGTGCAAATTTCTTCATTGAAATTAATTGAACAGTTATAGCTTTTTTTTGAAATAGTATTGTGTTATCCGGATAACGGAGTTAATACTATACGATATATGGAAACAGCTATCAACAAAAGGCGGCTTTTCAATGCATGTAGCCTTGCCCTCGTTGTTACAGCGCTCACTTTTGCCATCAGGGCAAATCTTATGGGTCCATTGGGACAGGCGTTCGGGCTTACCTCAAAAGCGATCGGCGAAATAGCCTCTGCGGCATTCTGGGGATTTACGGCTGCCATGTTTGCCGGCGGGCTTTTATGTGATGCAATAGGATTGGGAAAAATGTATATGCTGGCATTCATCGGCCACGTAGCGGGGATTATTCTTACCATTTATGCTACCGGCTACTGGTCGCTCTTTGTGTCAACCCTGTTCGTGGGCCTGGGAAATGGCTTCGTTGAATCTGCCAGCTATGCAATGGTCAGCAGCATGTATACCACCGACAAAACGAGAAAGATCAACGCGTGGCATATCTGGTTTCCGGCAGGGATAGTGATCGGCGGCGTACTGGCTTACCTGCTGACATTGCTGGATCTCGGCTGGAAAATACAGATGGCGGTAATGCTGCTCCCCACTATTATGTATGGGATCATGTTCCTGAAGCAGCAGTTTCCTAAGTCCGAACGTGTTTCAATGGGCGTTTCAAACAGGGAAATGGCCAGGGAATGCCTGCGGCCGCTTTTTATCTTTATGCTGTTTTGCATGTTCCTTACGGCCGCTACCGAACTTGGCACCAATCAGTGGATCGTTGAACTGCTCTCTGCAGTTGGTGTGCCTTCCATACTGTTATTGGTTTTTATTAACGGGATCATGACAGTGGGGCGGGCAAATGCGGGGTTTATCCTGCAAAGGCTGTCTCCTGCCGGATTGTTACTGCTCTCCGCTATATTTTCTTTCACGGGGTTATACTGGCTGGGCTCTGCAGAAGGTTATGTCACTTTCGCCGCAGCAGGAGTTTTCGCAATAGGTATTTGTTTTTTCTGGCCCACCATGATCGGTTTTGTATCTGAAAGACTTCCGAAAACAGGGCCGCTGGGATTATCTTTAATGGGAGGAGCCGGATTAATGTCCACCGCAATTGTACTGCCTTATTTTGGACAATTGTATGATCATCAGCTTTCATCTCTTGCCGGCCCGGACA
Organism: uncultured Terrimonas sp.; assembly: GCA_964461595.1. GTDB lineage: Bacteria > Bacteroidota > Bacteroidia > Chitinophagales > Chitinophagaceae > Agriterribacter. Next base: position 60,962 of record CAYWVB010000023.1, read on the forward strand.
GCGGTGTATTGCCGGAGCAGGTAAAACTGGCAGCAGGGTCACGTACACTGCTATATATATCTGTCATCCCTGCTGTATTGATAATCGCATTTGGCATATTGAATTTTCAATTACTAAGGGCCAGGACACTTTCAAAAATTAAACCACTAAAAAACAACAATGGCAAAATTCAGAATTACACTTAACATGGAGTATTGCCGCAGTGCAGACATGGGTTTTGAAGCAGGGGTTAAACAAGCGGCTGAAATAGGGTATCGCTACATTGAACCTATGGTACATACCGGCTGGGAACTGCTTAGTGAAGTGGGGTACTTTCATTCTTTTTCTATGGAGGAAGACCCGCTACTGATGAAAGAGATCTGCGATCGCTATGGCATTACTGTCAGCAGCCTCAGCGGACATAGTCCCCTGATGAAGCCCGAAGCTGCAGTAAGCCGCCTGACAAGGGCGATTGTCCTTGCAGATGCCCTGAAAGCCCCCTTTGTGAATACCGATGAAATGATAAAACCAGACTGGATGGATGATCATTTTGCACATGAAGTGATGAAATACACGCTCACAAAGGCTAACCAGGCTGCTCAAAGACACGGGGTATATATCTGTATCGAACCTCATGGTGTTTTTACCAGCACTGCCGAAGGCTTGATGCGCATTGTCAACCTGGTAAAATCTTCCTGGATCGGCGTTAACTGGGATACAGGCAATTCTTACCTCGCCGGTATAGAAGACCCTTATGATGGGTTACGAAATGTACGTGACTACGTGTATCATATTCATGCAAAAGATATTAGTATGAGCCACGGAGAAAAAGAAAGAGGAAAAGTATTCGGTACTCCTGTTGGCTGTGCATGTGGCGAAGGTATGGTAAACTGGGATAAGGTTTTTGAGATCATGGAGCCCGTAGACAGGGAAATCTTCCTAAGTGTGGAATGCGGCAAGATAGACGAGGCTGAACGGAGCCTGCGATTTTTAGAAAGCAAACTCGGCGGTTTGCTGATCAGATAGCCGGATAAAAATATTAACCTACTACAATAAAACCAAAACCATTACAATGGAAAATTTAACGCGTTTTAGCTATTTTTTTATGCTATGCCTGTTTGCATGGAGTAGCAGCTATGCACAGAAGAAAACCGTCTCCGGTAAAGTAACGGAGCTTGAAAGCGGAAAACCGATCCCCGGCGTGAACGTCACCGTAAAAGGAGCAACAGCAGGTGTTTCAACCGGCGCAGCCGGAGAATATACGATCGCACTCCCGGATGGAGCGAAAGTTTTGATCTTCTCATCTGTCGGCTATACTCCCCGTGAAATACCGGTAGGCGGACGGGCGGTAATTGATGTTACTTTAGAGACGCATGTTCAAAGCCTTAAAGAAACAATTATTGTCGGGTACGGAGTGCAGCGAAGAAGCGAGGTGACCGGCTCGGTCAGCGTGGTTTCAGGAAAGGAGGTAGAGGAATATCCCGCATTTAATGCCTTACAGAGCTTAAGAGGCAAGGTGTCGGGCGTAAAGATCTCTACAAATTCAGGCTCCCCCACCGGGAGTAACCGCGTTGTTATTCGCGGGATCGGCACGATCAATGCATCCACCAATCCCTTGTATATAGTAGATGGGGTGGCCTTAGACAATATTGAGACCATGAACCCAAATGATATCCAAAGCATTGAGGTGCTCAAAGACGCTTCAGCAACAGCTATTTATGGTTCAAGAGGCGCCAACGGGGTTATATTGGTAACCACCAAAAGAGGAGGTACTGAGAACGGGCTCAGACTTGAATATAATGGGGATTTCAGCCTCGGAAGATTAGCACGGAAAATAGATGTGATGAACGCTAAGGAGTTCATGGAAGTGCAACGGATCGGTTATGAAAATGCGCCCATTTTCAAAAATTATGCGCCTGGTCATGCGCCGGTAATGGATTTGAGTGACAGGCGGATATTTGATGAGCACGGTAATCCCTTATATGATACGGATTGGCAGGAGGAGGCTACCAGAACAGCGCTGTCGCATAATCATCAGGTGAGTATCAGATCAAAAGGAGAGTCCGGTTCTTTCGGCGCTTTCCTGAATTATACTGATGCAGAAGGTATCTATCTCAATTCCTGGACCAAGCGGGCTAGCGCTAAATTGGTTTACGATGCATCGCTGGCAAAATGGCTGTCATTTGGCGCCAATACAACGATAACTAAAACATGGGCAAATAACGTTTCTGAAACAGGCGGCGGTTTCCATGCCTCAAGAGCCATAACTGAAGTGCCCCCGATTTTCCCTGTTAAATGGCCGGATGGTACATGGTCTAACAGCACCCAGATATCGGGCTTCACATTCGAAGGACAGCCTAACCCTGTACACCGGCTCCTGGAAGAAAAGAACCTGGCTAACGGGACACGGTTGTTTGGTAACTTATTTCTCGATTTTAAATTGACTTCTTATCTTCAATTCAGGTCCCAGGTCGGTATCAATAATTATTTATCCGAAAACCGGTATTACGCACCCACCAATATGATTACCGTGGGGTTCCCGGATGGGTATGCCAGTATCAGCAACGGGAAACAAACTTACTGGCAGAATGAGAATTATTTTACCTATACACGACAGTTTGGATCGCACAGGTTGAATGGAGTATTAGGAGCAAGCTGGCAGCAAAACCTTGCCAGCGGGAACGCGATGAGCGCAAGAGGCTTTACCAATGATTTCTTCAATTTTAATAATATAGGTGCAGCTTCTATCCAGAATCCATCATCATCCTATGCCAACGACTGGTCAATGAATTCTTATTTCAGCCGTGCCACTTATACCTACAAAGACAGGTACACAGCTACTTTTTCGGGAAGAATGGACGGATCTTCCCGTTTCGGAAAGAACAATAAATACGGCTTTTTCCCATCGGGTGGAATATCCTGGCTGGTTTCGAATGAAGACTTCATGAGAAATGTAAAAGCCATAGATCACCTTCGGCTGCGGGCATCTTTCGGCGTGACCGGTAATACAGAGATCGGGCTGTATCGTTCGCTGGCAACTGTTGGCTCCGGTACAACCCTCGTTGGCGGGCAAAGAGTAGCCAGAAGCTTTGCACAACGTCTTCCAAACTCTGATCTTGAATGGGAAAGAACACGACAGTTCGATGCAGGTATTGAATTAACCATGTTTAACCAGGCGCTGTTACTGGAAGCCGATTACTATAATAAGTTGACCTATAATCTGATCCTGGACCGCCCTATACCCACCTCTACAGGTTTTGGCTCGATCACAGACAATATTGGTTCAGTATCCAACAAAGGCATTGACCTTAAACTGACTACCAGGAATATAAACAGGGAAAACTTTACCTGGTCTACTACCCTCAACTTCAACTATAATAAAAACCGGATTGAAAGCCTTGGGCTAAACAACGAAGATATTTTTCCCGGCCCCAACTGGGTTGCAGGAAGCCAGACTATCTTACGGGTAGGCGAGCCTGTCAGCTCATTTTGGGGATATGAAAGATTAGGAATATGGGGCAGTAATGAGGCAGAGGAAGCGGCTAAGGTTGGCGCTATCCCCGGAGAAGCAAAGCGGTCTACTCAAAAGACCATTATCGGGAAAGGGATCCCCGATGTTACCGGAGGGCTGTTTAACCGGTTTAATATCGGGCGCTTTGACGCGCTGATAGACTTGCAGGTTTCTTTAGGCGCCGATATCATGCAGCAATTTCTTGCAACCGCTGAGGATCGCCAGGGACTCACTAACGGGATCAGCACCCAGCTCTACGATGCATGGACATCTGACAAGCAGAATACAATGGTTCAGCGGATACGCCACACCGTACTTTCCGGTCAAAACCTTCAGCCTGACACCCGCTGGATTTGCGATGGCTCTTATCTCAGAGGCAACCTGTTCTCAGTAGGGTATAATTTTGGTCAAAGAATGCTCGCCTCGATGGGATTGAGCCAGCTAAGAGTTAGCCTGAGCCTCGAAAATGCATTTGTTATTAATTCCAAAGACTTTAAAGGATATGATCCGGAATCTTCAACCTGGCATGGCGATAATTTTGGGCAGAATATCTTTTTCTATGAATATCCCAAAGCCCGGACACTCACATTTGGATTAAATGTCCGCTTTAAATAATTAAAATCTAATTAATCATGAAGAAGTATATATTTATCATAACAGCATTGTTAATGTTTTCCTGCAAACGGTTCCTGGTGGAAGAACCTAAAAGTGAGCAGTCGTTAGATCAGTTTTTTAAGTCGCCCGGGGAAGGCAGGAGTTTTGTAAATACACTTTATAAAAGCGGCGCTACCGGTTTCTACGACCCTGGTGGTTTTACAGGGAGTATTGTAATGATGGGAGGATACATATCGGGGCTGTTTGACAATGAAGCAAAAGGGGAGAGAATTGAGCCGCTCCGCGCACAAAATTTATCATTCAATGCGCAAAACATGTCGGAATACCTGGACAGGTGGTGGTCAAGCGCTTATAGCGCTATTGCAACAGCTAATACGGCAATCAAATATATTCCGAATATTCCCGGCATATCCGATATTGAAAAAAACCAGTTATTAGCAGAAGCAAAATTCTTTAGAGCATTTAATTATTTTTTCCTGGTAAAAAATTTTGGCGGGGTTCCCCTCGTAACAGAACCCTATTTTAGTACGGAAGGTATTTATGTGGATCGCGCACAAACAAGCGAGGTGTACCGCCTTATTGTTGATGACTTAGAATGGGCGGTTAACCAGGGCGGACTTTCTAACAATAGTTTTGTTGCCAATAATTTTAGAGTTACAAAAGGCGCCGCTTCTGCTTTGCTGGCTGATGTGTACTTACAGATGTCCGGCTATCCTTTACATGAAGAAAGCAACTATGCCAAAGCTGCTGTGACAGCACGGTCAATTATTAATGGCGGTAGCCATCAGCTCATCCCCAACGGGGCTTTGCCGGAAAAAAGCGCCTATAATGTAATGCGTACTTCAGATAAAGAAAGTGAATATGTTTTTTCTATCGAGTTTGATCCGATAATATATGGCGTTTCGAGCCCGAGCGTATCCCTCCCGGGTAGTATAAGACCTCCCGGCTTAAAATATTCCCGAACCTATAATGCTTACAGACCTACGGATCAGTTTATTGCCCTGTATGATGCAACGAAGGACATAAGGGTCCAAAATCAGCAACTGTTTTTCAAATCAGTTGACGTAAAAGGGGAACACTTTGAATTTGGTGAATATGCGCCCTATTTGTTTTATGATACCGTTGCCCTGTATGAAACTGCCAAAGGCGGGCAGGACATGCGGGTATACCGGTATGCAGAAGTTTTATTGATTGCTGCAGAAGCCATTGCATTCACTGAAGGGGTTACCCAGGAAGCGGTAAAATACCTGGCAGATGTGAGAGCCAGGGCATATTGGACTACAAGCAGAAATGATATAGAAAGCCAGTTATCGGCCTTAAGCAAAGAGGAATTTATTAAGGAAGTATGGAAAGAACGGTATCGTGAGTTAGCCCTGGATTACCGGATATGGTCTGATATTCAACGTACACGTTTATACCCGGTGGGGAGCGCCGGAGGGAATGTGAATTTTGTTAACGTGGTGGGGCATACCAATCCATGGGGGGCAACCTATAAGGAGCAGCATCTCCTCTACCCCATCTCTGATAACGAGCTGCAACGCAATCACAAACTTGAGCAGAATCCGGGCTATTGATTACAGAAATATTTGACAATATGAAACCCAACTATTTGTTCAATGTAATGTTCTTTTCCTGTATGTGTGTTGCCCTGGCATTACACACACAGGCTCAGCCCGCGTACCAGGAGACAGGGCTGACAGATAAAACAGCTTTTAAGGATAATTCCGCTAATTGGAAAATCGCAGGAGATATATGGTACAACCCGTTCAGGAACAAACTGAAGGAGGAAGCGGGAACAGGCATATTGGTTAATATACCATCGGGCAACAGCGAGGCCCCGCTTATTTCTAAAATAGAACACGGGAACCTGCTGCTTGACCTGGATTTTATGCTCGCTCCGCATGCTTCGGTAACCGTTTATTTGCAGGGAAGATACGGTATACGCCTGACCGATAGCTGGACAGACAAAAATTCCATTACACAAGCCTGCGGAACGATCCTCAATGAGAATTTGAAATCAGATGCCGGTGAAACGCAGCGTGCCCTGAATATCTCTCCGCGTTCAAACGTAGCGAGAGCCCCCGGATTGTGGCAACACCTGCAGGTGGTTTTCCAGGCGCCGCAGTTTGATGCAGACGGAAATAAAAAATCTAATGCGCGCTTATTACAGATTGCTCTAAACGGTGTTCTCATCCATGAAGATATAATACTGCCGGGCATCGCTTCGGATGGGCCCTATAATAATGAAAGCAAAACAGGCCCGCTTGTTTTTTCAACCGGTAACCGCGTAGCGTTCAAAAACATCCGTTATGCTTTTTTCGAAGACCCCGAAAAAGAAAAAGCGCTGATGCCCGTACCAGTGCCCATAAGCGGGAAAATCCCTTTGATCGTTACCCCGGTTAACCAAACCATAATGCAACGATGCTTTTTAGGGGAAGGAGACCGGAAGCTGACGATGTGTGCGGCTATTGGAGAACCCGGACAAATCCACTATGGCATCAATCTGGAACAGGGCGCTGTTATCCGTTTATGGAAAGGCGATTTTATTGATGTCACTACGATGTGGGAAAGCCGCGGAGAACTTCAATTAGCACGCCCCCTGGGCAGTGTGATCAGTCTCCCTTCCCAACCCCAGCTTGCACGGCTGATAAACCAGCAAACACCGTGGCCGGAGCTGATGCCGCAGGAGTATAAGTTCAAAGGATATTTTCTGGATAAACAGGGGCGCCCCACTTTTAACTATACTTTCGATGGATTGCAGATCAGCGACCGGACAGTTCCGTCGGATGAGGACCGGGTTTTGACCAGGACGCTGCAATTCGACAATAGATCTGCCGGGGACGACCTTTGGATCCGGCTTGCTGCAGGTGATACAATTGAGAAACTTGAAGATGGCCTGTATGCCATCAACCATAAAAGTTATTATATACGTATTGACGGTAAGCACCAGCGTGCGGCTGTTCTGAGAAACATCAATGGAAGAGAAGAATTATTAATTCCCGCAAACGCTTTAAGTGCGCAGGGGTTAACATGGTCATACATCTGGTAAATTGTAGATTATGAAAACAAATCAGAAAATCCGATTAAATATATTGGCGCTTTTTGTCCTGCAAATTTCGGTTGTTCCGGTATTAACGGCCCAACATAATAATCATGCCGCGATGCAGGCCGAAAAACCACAGACAGAAAATGATTTTTACAAACTACAGACCATCCGGCCTCCGGAGGGAATATTGCTTGAAGTAGGCGGGATGGCAACGCTTCCCGACGGGCGCCTGGCGATATGCACAAGAAGAGGTGAGATATGGCTTGTTGAAAACCCGTCCGGAAGCAGGCCATGGTTTAAACTATATGCTTCAGGTTTACACGAGCCTCTTGGATTGGCATGGAAAGACGGGGCGCTTTATACCGCCCAGCGGGCAGAGCTTACCCGGATCGTTGACGTTGACGGGGATGATCGGGCCGATGGCTTTGAAACAATATGTACCTGGCCGCTAACGGGTAACTATTGCGAATACAGTCATGGGCCGGTTATTGGCAGGGATGGTTATTTTTATATCAACCTGAACCTTGCCGATAATGGCATGTCGAACAGGGAACCGTTTTTTGGTGAGATGGGAAGTCATTCGGATTGGCGCGGATGGATGATCAGGGTAAGCCCTGATGGGAAATTAGAACCTTATGCGGCCGGTTTCCGCTCCCCGGCAGGGATAGGAAAAAACGCAGAAGGCGATATCTTCTACACCGAAAACCAGGGGGGATGGGTAGGCACCGGGTACCTTACCCACGTGGAGAAAGGTGATTTTTTCGGGCATCCTTCCAGCCTTAAATCTGCAGGCAAACCCGGTTCAACCGTGCATCTGAAACCTTCGGATATTCCCACCAACGAACCGATGCTGCATGAAGCGGTCAAAAAAATACCCGGCATGAAGCTCCCTTCCGTGCGGTTCCCGCATGGCATCTTAGGGATATCCAACTCAAGTATCATTGCGGATAGTTCCGGCGCCTTCGGACCGTTTTTTAAAGACCAGGTATTTGTGGGGGATGAGGGACATCCAAAAATATTCCGGGTATTTCTTGAAAAAATAAACGGTGAGTACCAGGGCGCGGTATTTCCTTTCAGGGAAGGATTTATGTCCGGCATCCTTCGGACAGCATGGGGACTGGATAAATCGCTGTATGTGGGCATGTCAGACAGGGGGTGGAGTTCCACCGGGCCAGAGCGCTGGGGTTTACAGCGCCTGGTATGGACGGGAGAAACACCTTTTGAGATAAGAGCCGTCAAAGCTATGCCCGATGGCTTCGTACTGGAATTTACCTTGCCTGTAAAAAAAGAAACGGCTGAAAATCCGGAGAGCTACGAAATTTCAGGTTTTGATTACCTCTACCACATGACCTACGGCAGTGAAGTGCAGGATAAAAAAGACTGTCCTGTTAAAGCTATTAAAGTTGCCCCGGACGGGCTTTCTGCCCGGCTTGTATTAGATGGTTTAAGAGAAGGCTACATTCATGAAATAAAATGCCCCGGTATCCTGTCTGAAAAAGGATCAGCATTGCTGCATAATTTCGGATACTACAGCCTGAACAGTATTCCCAAAGGAGCCGGGCTGGATCTCAAACAGGATGGTGTAATACTTATTTCCGAAAAGCAGGCGGCCGCGACGGATAACAATATTGTAGAAAAAGCGGATGGGCCCAAAGGAGGAGCAGCGCCGGCCAAGCATGTTACAAAAATGCCGGCGTCCTGGACCAATGGTCCTGACCGCACGTTAACATTAGGTACAGAACCCGGGATGAAGTTTGATGCCGAACAGTTTACGGTAAAACCCGGGGAGAAAATCAAATTGGTATTTAATAACAATGACGATATGCAGCACAACTGGCTATTGGCTGCTCCCGGCGCTGCAGATGAAATAGGAAAAGCGGCATTAAACCTGGGGTTAAAAGGCGCCAACATGCAGTATATCCCGGTTTCCGGCAAAGTGCTGTATCACACCAGCCTGCTGCAACCCCGCAGCAGGGAAGCCATTTATTTTACAGCACCTGAAAAAGAAGGGAAATATCCATATATCTGCACCTATCCCGGGCATTATTTGCTTATGCGGGGGATCTTAAATGTAAAAAAACAGCTATGAAAATAATATATGCCGCTTTAGCGGGACTGGCAATTATCATCCTGTTAAACTGCCGCTTTGCAGCAACCCGCACAGCAACGGATAACGTAAAATGGAGCAGGGACGATCAGCATATCGCTCTTTTACGCAACGACACGGTATTATGGCAACTGAACTTCAATCCTGCGGAAGACAAACCCTACTTCCACCCGCTGCGAACCCCGTCGGGACAGGATATTACCCTTAAACGCCCTTCCGATCATCCCTGGCACAGGGGCTTATGGTTTTCCTGGAAAAGCATAAACGGTGTCAATTACTGGGAGGAAGATCCCAAGGCCGGCTTTTCCGAAGGACGCAGCCTCATCAAAAATGTAAGCAGCAAATTGTATAAAGACTTTTCGGCCAGGATAACGATAGATATTACTTACCAGGACAAAAACGGGCCAACAATTGAAGAAAGAAGAGTGCTGCATATTAGTTCTCCACTCGGTGCTGAAGGATATGCTATTACGTGGGATCAGTCTTTCACTGCCCTGAAAACAGTTGAGCTTGATCTTGAAAAACCGGCTAAACATGGCGGAGTGAAATGGGGAGGATATGCCGGCTTGTCATTACGGGGCGCCACCACGCTCAGGAAACCTCTTTTCCGCGCATCCAACGGCTGGAGCAATAGTGAAGACACTACCGGTTATGGTGAGAAAGCCACCTGGATGGACGTAACCGCTTCAATTGCTGATGAACCGGCGCACCTCGCCGGTATAACTATTTTTGATCATCCCGGCAATCCAAGGTATCCCTCTCCCTGGTATATCTGGTATGCTGCGGATCAACACCTGTTCTTTACTCCGTCCATATTGTTCGACGGTCCGTTATTACTGCATAAAGAGGAAAAACTGCATTTAAAATATCAAACTTATATTCATGACGGGCAGCCACCGGTTGAGCAGATTGAGCAAATGTCGCAGGCATTCGCCAGTCATTAAGCATTTCCGGTGTTTTGCTTCAGCTTTTGATTATCTGCAAAAGGATAAAACAAGCTGTGAATTGCTTCAGATTACGGCGATTTGAAATTGCACGCGGATAAAACCGGTTTTAGGCTTGCCGAAAATATATCACCGGTTGCACCGGGGGCTATTCAAATTAAGCCCCACCCGGGTATGTGACCGCTCAAGTCCCATAAGTTGGCAAGGCACCCGCCGGTAGAGGCGTCTGTAGGCGGGCGTCTGCCTTCGATAGGCAGATTGCCACACGCCTGCAAAAAATTAAAATGCATCCCTTACCTTGCAAGCAAACGCAAACATGTTTATGAAAATTACAGTAAGCATCATTTTTGCCGTGTGGTTATTACCGGGCTTTCACGCCGGCGTACAGGCACAAAGCACAAAGCCTAACGTCATTATCATTTTTATGGATGATATGGGTTATGGCGATCCCGAATGTTATGCGGGCGTAAATTATAAAACGCCTAACATCAATAAGCTGGCCGCAGAAGGAATGCGCTTTACCGGATTTTATGCGGCACAGGCGGTGTGCAGCGCTTCAAGGGCGGGGCTGCTTACCGGCTGTTACCCCAACCGGGTGGGCATTCACGGGGCATTGATGCCCTGGGCGGAGATTGCCCTGAATACTTCGGAAGAAACCATTGCTTCCGTATTAAAAAAAGCAGGGTACCGCACCGGTATGGTAGGTAAATGGCACCTGGGTGCAAAGGCTCCAAATCTGCCGGTGCACTATGGCTTTGATGAATTTCTGGGACTCCCCTATTCCAACGATATGTGGCCCGTAGGTTATGACGGCAAACCGGTCACGGATACTGCTAACAGAAAATTCAAATACCCACCACTGCCTTTGCTGGAAGGGGATCACCCTGTCCGGTATATCCGTACATTGGACGACCAGGGTACTTTAACGGCTGATTATACAGCGCGCGCCTGTGCGTTTATAAAGAAAAACCGCAATCACCCTTTTTTCTTATACCTGGCGCATTCCATGGTGCATGTGCCTATTAATGCATCGCCCCGCTTCCTGGGAAAGAGCGGCGCCGGGTTATTCGGCGATGTGATGATGGAAGTGGACTGGTCGGTAGGCGAGGTCATGCAAACCCTGAAACAACAGGGGATTGATGAAAACACCCTGGTCATATTCACCAGCGACAACGGCCCCTGGCTTACGTTTGGCGATCATGCGGGCAATACGGGAGGACTGAGAGAAGGTAAAGGCTCCAGTTGGGAAGGCGGTCAGCGGGTACCCTGCATCGTTCGCTGGCCGGGAACAGTACCTGCCGGAACTGTCTGCAATAACCTTTCCGCTACTATTGACCTGTTGCCTACCATTGCAAAACTTGCCGGCGCACCCTTACCCGAAAATACCATTGACGGCGTGGATATCTCTTCATTATGGTTTATGAAAGAAGGGGCTAACCCCCGGAATGAACTGGCATACTATTACGGGCGTAACAACCTGGAAGCCGTGCGCAAAGGAAGCTGGAAATTAGTGCTTCCGCACCGGGGGCAGACCTACAAAACTTATATGCCCGGCAAAAATGGCTTCCCCGGCGGTTATGCAGAAGTGCAGGTACCCCTGGCGTTGTACGACCTGGCGCATGACCCGGGCGAAACACAGGATGTGCAATCAGCCCATCCTGAAGTGGTAAAGGACTTAATGACGGTAACGGAAAAATACCGGAATATACTGGGCGATGACCTTACCCAAACACCCTGCACCGGCTGCAGGCCGCCGGCAAGGATCAAATGAGCCTCCGGCAGTGCGGTAGCACTACCTGTTAAGCGCTATAGCGCCTTTAATGCAACGGTCTCATTTACGCTTGTATTAAAAGAAAGCTTATCGCCGCTTATCGTTTCTGCTACCCTCCCATTCCGCACCACCAAAACCTTTTTACCTGGCCATGGATTCATAATGACGCAGGGATTGCCTCTTTCGCTAAAGATGGTAACATCCTGGATCACCCCGTCTATTAACCGGGAAGAAACAAGAAAAGCTCCCCATGCCCTGATATTTTTAAAACCCGCATTCTGGTTCCGGGGAAATACCCGGAACAACCGTATTATATTACCTGCGCTCATGCACAGCATTTCATTGAGTGCATTCGCAACGGTACAACTGTTTTCAATGCCGTGCGGGTTCCTTAGCTGGAAGCCGTTGGGATGGGTATGCAAAGCATATTTATGTAATTCATCCATGATAACGGATGAATCAAACCCCACCCTGATGGCAGCCATAAAGAAGCTGCTGCCGGTGTTCATGTCCTGCCAGCGTTGCATCTCGCCAATGGTATTACGGGCAACTGTCAGCACGTCCTCATTGCTTGAGAGGGTAATGGCATTGGCAGGATAAATATGCTGGATGCCCAGTCCATTATCATCCCACCAGTCAACACCTTCCTCGGTGTAACGAAACACTTTTTTGCCGTGGCGTATCTGAACAGGAAAAGCGCTAAGCTTACTTAAAATGTCTTTCCACTTCCTCTGCCTGTCTTCATCTGCCTGCAGGGCTGAGCTTAGATCAATGATCAGCTCAAAGGCATTCCGGATCAGCCCAAGCGACAGTACCGGGTTTTTGTCCTTACCCGAACCTTCATGAATAGCATCATCGTAAATAACATACCTGCCATTTTCATATGTAAGATAATCTTCCCAGAAATTTACTACCGCCAATGCATACGGGTAAATTTTCTTACCGTATTTTTTGTCGTAAGTACAGCGCCAGTATTGAGCCATGTTCACCAGCCCGTAAGCAGCATTGGAGCGTTGCCCGTAAAACAATCCTTCCTGTTCAATATCCCCTTTCTTCTGATAGCCGCCCACTGCAAAGTTCCTGGTTACTTCAATACCCAGGGGGCCAATACCTACAGGATATAAAATGCCTCTTGTATGCGTTACATTTTTTGCATACCATTCGCCCCTCGGCATAAAATCAATGAGCGGAGCATCGTGCGGCGCTCCCTGCTGTAAATGGTTTGCGGCGTATAACCCATAAAACGGCGCCTGGAAATTATAGTTCAAATGATAATCTCCATTCCATGCCGGGCTGTCGGTAGTTGTCCAGCCAAATATACCGGGCGGGAATTTTGGATCTCGGCTGCAGGCTGCCATAGTATAGAGCCCCTGGTAATAAGCCTTCATCAGGACAGTGTCTTCAATAGTTACGGAAGACCTGCTCCAATAGGATTTCCACCACTTATTGTGTTGCATCATCAATGCTGCAACTCTGCCTGCATTGATTTTTTTTATTTGTTCCAAAACATATTTCAATGGCTCCGCCTTTTTGAACCCGCTCTCTACAGCTATGGCGATGATCTCCTTTTTTCCGGGCTTCAATAGCACGGTACCGGCATCTGCATTGACCGCTTTCAATGATACTGCAACTTCAGATGTTATGTCTACACTGTCTTTAAAAGACCTGGTAAGCCAGTACATATCACCGCTCTTGCCGGTTTCAAGCTTCGCCTGCCTGTTTTCCGGCGCGGTGAGATGTATTGAGACCTTTACAGGTTCACTCACAGCGGTCAGCTCAATAAATATGAAGTTACCTGTTGCAGACACCCACGAGGAGGCTCCTATTTTTTGTGAGCCCTTATGCAGAACGCAGGTAGTTACCCCGTTTGCCAAAGACTGCCAGGCGGAAAGATCTGCATTACTCATCCCGTCAATATTGATATCAACAAAGCCAACCACACGCGGCCCAGATAACCCGTCAGCTTGTGAGCGCAACCTCCAGAAATCATTTTTGGATAAATAATACCTCAAATTATTTTCTTTGTAACCAACACTCATCGTAATATCGCCGTTGCCCATTAACGGGGCGTCTGTTGAAACATCGGAAGGAATTAATTGGGGAGCCGAGCTCCAATAATTATTATACCCGCCGGGGTAAAAGGCATCAGCGACGTTGGTTTGAGCAGCAGCTAAAAGGATAAGAAAGAAAAAAGGAACTGTGGTTATTATTTTTTTCATTTAAAGTATTGTTAAGTTTAGACTGTCGTGCCTTAAGCAATTGTGAGACGTGAAATCTATCTGCCGGCGAGGCAGAGGTGATACATGATATTCTCACGTTTGACTTCTGACGTTCCACGGATTAACACAACAGTAATATTGTCTTAATAAGGACTCTTTATATGCCGCTAAAATAGCATTTTAGCCGGAGCAACTTGCTTTCCTCTCAGGGTATTCAAACAATCATTATCAACCATTTGTCAGCGCCGGTAACAGAAATAACGCATCAGCCCGTTCCACTCCTTATTTGCATAGTTGTCAGTCCCCGGATCGTTATTTGCTGACCGGCATTTCTTATAAAAAGATTTTCATTTTAAAAGGCGCAACACCTTTATACGGAAGCTTTGCCCTGAATAAAGAACCCGAAAGCGGGTACCTTTTAAACGCTTCTTCATCCATTAAATAATGGGCGGTGGTGATGTAGAGCTCATCCAATTTTTTACCGCCAAAAGCGCAGGAGGTAACTTTGGGAACAGGCACGCAAACTTCAAAAACGTCTTCACCTGTTTGCGGGTTTATTCTTACCACTTTACCACCGTCAAACAAAGCCACCCACAAGTGATCTTCGCTGTCAATAGCCATACCGTCAGGTAAACCCGTTTCTTTTGCGATGGTTGCCGCCACTTTTTTATTCCTGATATTACCGGTTTGTATATCATAATCGTACTGGTGGATCTGATATGTAGCGGAATCAATAAAATAAAATTTTGTATGATCACCGTTCCATACCAACCCGTTGGAAATAGTAATTCCTTCTATTTTTATTGTCACATTTCCGTTGGCATCAAACCCATATAATTTTCCTGCCCCTGTGGTGCAGTCATAAGCCATAGTTCCTGCCCAGAAATTTCCACGGGGATCGCATTTACCGTCATTAAAACGGATTTCCGGATGATCTTTCTCAGGCTTTGCGCCTTCGGTTCTTTCCCCGGTTTGCGGGTTGAGAAATCCTATGCCGTTTTCATCGGCATAGGCCCAAAGCCCGGATGTTGTTGTTACCACTGTGCCAATATCCTGACCCATATCATAACCGGTATCAGCGCCATTTGCCGGATTGAAAGAATGTATTTTATGCCCCAGTATATCTACCCACAGCAGGCATTGATTATCACCATCCCAAATTGCACCTTCGCCCACAATGGCAGGAATAGAATAAACAAGTTCTGCTTTAACACTATTCATTAATATTGATTTTTCTGATGATTTTTTACCAGTCCAAAATAGCATTGTCTTCATCCCGTATGGTATTGGAATGAATGATCTCCTGCCTGAAAGGATGCTTCTTTGCTTCCGCTTCATTGATCTCGATTCCCAATCCCGGCTTTGCAGGAACAGCCCAATAGCCGTCTTTTGAAGTGATTTCGGTTGTCACCACATCCCATCGCCAGGGAACATCGGTGAGCATATCTTCCTGGATAAGGAAATTGGGCGTTGAAAGCGCAAAGTGCAAAGCCACTGCATTGGCCACCGGCCCCAGCGGGTTGTGCGGCGCCACACCCATGTGATACACTTCCGCCATGGCCGCTATTTTTTTTGCAGCCCAAAGTCCTCCGCAATGGCAGAGATCGGGCTGAATGACATGCACCGCATTTTTTTCGAATATCTCCTTGTACTGATAGGTAGAGATATGTCTTTCTCCCGTAGCAATGGGAACGTTAGTCCTGTCTGTTACCATTTTTATAGAATCAATATTCTCCGGACGTACAGGTTCTTCACAAAAGAAAGGATGGTACTCCTCAATAGCATTGATGTACTGAATAGCCATGGCGGGGCTGGTTCTTCCATGAAAGTCCACCATAATATCAATATCGGCCCCTACGGCTTCGCGAAGCTTTCCAAACATGTCCGCGAACTGTTTTACCTTTTTCGTTCCTTCAATTGTTTTTGAGTAGGGAACAAATACCACTTTCAATGCAGTATAGCCTTTATTGATCACTCTTTTCGCATATTCGATCAGCGGCTCTACCGAAAAGGTTTCATAAACCGCTTTCATATCGCCGCCGCCTAAGTGGGTGTACATTCTTACCCGGTCTCTTACCTTACCGCCCAGCAACTCATATACCGGCACATCAAGGTCTTTGCCTTTAATGTCCCACAAAGCCTGCTCAATGGCCGAAATAGCCGACATGCCGATGGCGCCCATGGCCCAAAAAGATTGGCGATACATTTTCTGGTAAAGGTGCTCGATATTACGGGGATCTTCACCCACGATCATAGGCTCAAAATCTTCAAGGGCGCCCACAACGGCCCTGGTTTTCCATTCGAGCGATCCTTCGCCCCATCCAAAAAGCCCGGGTTGGTCGGTTTCTACTTTTACAAAAACCCAGTTGCGCATTTCTGCATTTACTACCAGCGTTTTTAATCCTGTAATTTTCATTTCAGTAATAGTTTTATTTTGGCTGTGTTCCCTGAACGCAATAACCGCCATCGCAGCGGATGTCGGTTGCCGTAATATTCATTGATTCATCGCTTGCCAGGAATACAAATACATTGGCAATCTCTTCTATGGAAGCAATTTTCCCTCTTGGATGAATGCGGTTAAATTCATTGAGCGCCTGTTGCGGATGGGCAGCATTTTGCTGTACAAAACGATGAAGCATGGGCGAGTCCACCGTTCCCGGAGATACCGTATTCACGCGGATATTAAACTTGGCCAGCTCCATGGCGTGCCCACGGGCCAGAGACATTAAGCCTCCTTTCGTAGCGCCGTAAATGGCTACATCAGGGAAACCATTGTGACCTGTAACGCTCGACATGTGAATGATTGAGCCGCAGGTTTCCTTCTTCATATAAGGCAATACTTCGCGGCTGAATAAAATGGGCGCCTTCAGGTTTACACTTAATACTTCATCAACGGTTTGGGAAGAAAGCGTTTCCAACGATGAGCCTGGCATCACAGCAGCGTTGTTGATCAGCACATTAATACCGTCCATAAAAGCTGCAGCCTGCTTCACAAAGTCAACAATTTCCTGCTCATTACGTATATCCACGGTATTACTGAACACCCGGGCGCCGTCACGGGTCAACTGCAGTGCGGTCTCTGTAAGGGCTGCCTCATTAATATCACAGATAGCCAGAACTGAACCCTCCCCCGCCAGGGCCTTCGCTATGCCCCGGCCGATGCCCTCTCCGGCGCCTGTTACGATCGCTTTTTTATTCAATAATCTTTTCATCTGTGAATGCTTGTATATATTATTTTAACCGCTATTGTCCGGCTAAAAGTATGACAAAAGAGTATAAAAAGGACAGCTCCGAAGAACCGACCAAATGAGTTAAGCCAAGCTTAAGTTACCACGCAAAAACTTACTAATGACAGGTGATAATCAACCGCGATCTAAATTATTAAAATAACAAAATCCTCCGGACAGCTTTTT
>CAYWVB010000024.1:0-78027 GCA_964461595.1 uncultured Terrimonas sp.
GATTCATAATAGGTGACTATTTTTTGTCAACCTATTTTAGGCATGCACAACCTGAAACCTGCAACTTGTAACCTGAAACCTGTAACCTGTAACCACAAATTACTTTACCATATATCCGGAAAATCCTTACTTTTGCCGACCTCAAAATTTTTGGAGCAGAGAGTATCTGTTCTTCTACAAAATGCCCGGGTGGCGAAATTGGTAGACGCACTACTTTGAGGTGGTAGCGCCTGAAAGGGCGTGCTGGTTCAAATCCAGTCCCGGGCACGATAAAGCCTTGTAAGTCATTGATTTACAAGGCTTTTTTATTTTATGCTAACAATAGTGTGTCAGGAACTGGGCAAACCCCTGATCAAAGCAGGGTAACCAAAGCCTGGTGATACTAAAAGCAACTGGCGAAAAAAATTATGAATACTACACTAAAGGTGCAGGAAGACAAATAAGCTCATTGTTAAAGATTAATATAACATAAAAAAGTTTACCGAAAATGAATTCGGTAAACTTTTTTCTTTATGCTGTCAAACAAATGCGGGCCAGCGAAGCTATCTGCCTGATATCATTTTTGATCGGCTATATAAATACCGCTTACCTCTGCACCACTCAATGCTTTGGTATAAATTCTAACATCGTCCACAAACCCGGCAAGATTTTTTCTTGTATCATCGCCCGAATTATAATGCCCGGTGCCATCTTCCCAAATAGTAAAAGGATAATCATTGGCGCTATCCCACAGCGGCCCTTTCAGATTGTTGAGGTCAAGCGGTACTGCGTATGAATATTCTACTCCATCAAGATACATGTGCCAGCGCTTGGCGGCCTGATCAACCACAACGCTTACCATATGCCATTGGTTATCAGCCAGGGGAGGTGCTTTAGGGGTTGTTTCATTTGCTCTCCAGTTAATACGGTTGCTCACCCCCCCGGCATCACCGGTGAGCTTGCCAAGCCAGCCCCTCCCGGACGATCCTGGACCCGTATACGTAAGCGCGCCATCCGTTGCAAATATAAAGCCGGGATTACTGCCACTATCCCAGTCAGAATTGCCAAAAAAACAGGGATCTGAACCAATAGCCGCCAGCTTTGTCCAGAAACTGACGCTAAAACTTTGGGTAAGGCCCGGTCTTAATAGATTATGTTTAGGTAACACAGCATAAGAGCCTGCAACAAATGATGCCACTCTTCCCCTTTGCGGATCGGTTACAAAGCTAACCTTAGCAGAAGCTGTTGGTCCCTGCATAGCATCAAACCTGTTACCACTGACATCAGACAGATCATTATCCAT
This sequence comes from uncultured Terrimonas sp., assembly GCA_964461595.1. GTDB lineage: Bacteria > Bacteroidota > Bacteroidia > Chitinophagales > Chitinophagaceae > Agriterribacter. Next base: position 1,283 of record CAYWVB010000024.1, read on the forward strand.
AGGCAGGTACACCAGGAGGTTGTTGCCACTGCCGCTGGTGGTGGTGAAACTCCAGGAAGCAGGCGTTAGAAAACCTTCGAACGCTTTACCACCGGCATCCACAATACTACCCGCATCTGCGAGCACATAATAGGCAGTACCAAATTCAAGCGGGGTTCCCAACAGCACGGTTACCGTTTTACCGTCAATCGTTACAGATTGACCGCTGACAGGGATCTCTGCTACTTTCACATCTCCGTCGCTTTTAAACACACTGATATTGCCGGTACCCTTTTGTACCTCCACTGCGAAAGTCAATCCAAGTGTAAACAGGGACGCATCTGTGCTGCCGGGTATCGGGCTGATGGCGCTAAGTGCCAAACCGCTGGCGCCAACGGTTTTAAAAGTCCACGAAGCGTCTGAAGTGCCCATATATTCATTGCCCAGCAGGTCGGTAAAAATCCCTCTGGCCAGGGTCACGGTATAATTCTCGTCTGCCTCCAGGTCGTCCGGGGGATTAATGGTCACCACCCGCATATCTTTACCTATTGTCACTGCATCTGATTCAACGTTAATACGCATGGTATCAGAAGTGCTCATGATCATTATTTCGCCGCTTCCCTTTTTCACATTTTCACTGAAGGTTAATACCAGGTCACTGTTCACGGCAACGCCCTGCACGGCCGTAGCAGGGTTGTAACTCACGATCACCGGATTAGCCGTATCAATAGTATGGTCGAATTTTTCTTTACACGATACGACCAGCACAATGCTCAGCACCAGCATTGATATCAGCAAAACAAATACCCTATTATTTTTTTTCATCCGTATGTTTTTTAAAAATTTTTAATATTGCCGGGAAAACCTCCAACAGCCTTTGGTCAGGGAATTCTTTAGGTTACGGTGGTAGTGCGTGAGGCACATCCGCCCTATCGGCCCGTTATTGCCGGGTAAGGGTAACCTTGAAATTTCCTTCTCCTGTTGCCTTCGTATCGGTATTTTCCCATCCCATGTAAAAGGAGAGCGTCAGTGTAGATCCTGTAACCTTTACACTGAATTCATCCAGCGGTTCAACGCCCGTCACTTTTACCGTAGCGCTGTCCTGGGTGCCGCTGACGGTCCAGGTGCCGGCGCCGGCAGTACCAAATACAATAGGGCAATCCTGTGCCAGGAATTTCGACGGTTTGCCGGAAGCATCAGTAGTGAATACGAGGCGCATTCCTCCAAACACTTCTGATGGAACATTGCCGGGCGTCACCATATTACTGGGAGTTGCCCAGGTACCGGACAGCCTGCCGGAGACCAGTTGTTCCGGATCCGGCACTTCATGTTTTAATTTGTCTTTTGTGCAGGAAGCAGCTCCTGTAAGACCTGCAACGAGCAGTAATAGAAGGATTTTTACATTCAGTCTCATTTCCTTATTTTTATCTGGATACTTTAAATAACCGGTAAGGCACATTTGATTTCAGCACACTCCCCTCAAGTCCCCAACCGGCATCTGCACGGATCCCAAAATGGCTCAATATATTTACGGCAACATCTGTAAGACCTATTGGATAGTATGGATGGCGTTCGGTGGCCGGGCCCACCAGCTCACCATCATGCCCTTTCCCGCTATAATCTTTAATGACAGTGCCTCTTACTTCATCCAGCTTAAGATACAGGTTCAGCGAAGCCTTGTTGGGATGATTGCTATTTTCAATATTGCGGAGGTACATGTAATTTTTGATGGTGGCGCCGGAGAGTACATCCGTCCATATTCTTACTTCATTCAGGGAACCGGCCCAGTTAGGCGCTCCGCCGCTGTATACCTGTGTGCCGTCCTGGGCAAGGCACATATAATCATAAGGCGAAGCCATATTATCCGCATCCTTATAGGTCAGCACCGACTCATTGACCTTTTCCCCGTCCTGGTATATTGTGCACAACTTTGTTTTATCAAACACAACGGCAATGTGATGCCAGTTGCCATCTTCTAGTACCTTGGAGGAACCAATATCATAGCGTTCTGTTTTTTGGTTGGCGATATTGATCTTCCAGGTAGAACCGCTCCTGCAAATGGTAAAGCCGGGGTAACCTCCCGAGTCCCAGTTCTTATCCCCTATAATGGAAGGATCGCTGTCATTCGCAGCTGCTTTCGCCCAGAATTCGATGGTAAATTTGTTCATACCCTGCAAAGGAGTGCCCTTGATGGGAATACGCACATAGGTTTTATCGCCTGAAGCCGCCTTATTGAACGTCAGAATATTATCTGCATTTTCCCGGGGAGCAAGAGAGGTACCGATCAATTCTTTTTTGTCCATTTCAGCGCCCGAAAAAATGATGGGTACATTAATTTCTTCCGGGGTAGTGCTTTGGGGCACCCCGGATTCCGTTCCGCCACGCGTGGAGGCCAGGAAAATATCCCAGTCTTCATTGGCATAACCACTGCGGGATTCAATGGCCGCATGCAAACCTGCCACGTATTCATCAATCTTCTGGATCGCCAGCACATATCGTGCCTGCCGGAGCTGGAAGCCCACCTCCTGCCCTACATCGGCCGGGCTGCTGAACTGCACAAATACTGCACCCATATCTGCCTGCTTAAGCAATTCCACCGATTTGTTATAAACTTCCTCATCAGTAGCAAACTGAAATTTCTGGTCTGCAGCACTGTTAAGCAAAGTATTTATTTCCGGTGTGCGCACAACAGAAGCTACTACTAAAGAAGAGAGCGCTGACTTCATGCGGCTGACCACCGAAGGATATTGTCCAAAATTATTTCCCGAAAAAGATCCATCGGCCGTAACGCCATGCTTATCGGCAGAAACGCCGGTGAGCATGGTAGACCAACCTGAGCTGGTATAGGCAGGAACACCACCATACCCGCTCATGCTGTAGGAACCATTCGACTTGAGTGCGCCAATTCCCGGTGTAGCCGCGTAATCAATAGCTGTATTGATAATGCCATCCACACCGATCATCAACATTTTTTTTGCTTTTGTCTGAGCAGAAGCCAGACTGCCTTCCATGAGCAAAACAGTCAGCACAAGGAAGCTATATTTAAAAAATTTTTTCATTCGTATATCTTTTATTTATATAATCGAACCACATAACTGCCCGGGATCCCTATTACAAAGTTAAAATCGTAAGATTCATAGCTCACCTGCTCCACGCCGCCCACTTCGGTCACTATTTTCCAGGTAGCATAGGTATCTGCTTCCTTTACAGGAAATTTAACGCTCCATATTTCCCCGTCATCGGTATCGTCCACAAAAGTGCCTTTGAATCCTGCAGCGCGGTCTTTGGTGAAGTCAATATAGTCGCCGGAAAGAGGCTGCCCGTCAAGATATGCCACAAAGCGGATCTGGTTCGGTGCATCGCCAATGCGCTCTATTTCCGGCTGTTTGGCCATACCCGACGACCAGGACAATACATCGAACTCTTTAAATTCCACCACAAGGGCATCCTTCAGCAGCTTGCTTCCGGACTGGTTCGATACCTGTATATCAAAATGATATTCTCCGGCAGGGATCTTGTTCCCTTCCTGTATCTCCAGCACACCGGTATATTCATTGATGGCTACGGCAGGCACCTTCACCGTATCTGATTTCAGCGCCAGCTCTGCCGCACTTTCGTTGCCGACTATCGCTTCCTTATAGCGGATTACAGGAATTTCATCAGTCAATGCGCTCACAGGTTTGCCGCCGGGCTCCCTGATCTCCATAATTTCAAACTTCAATGGCAGCGTGGAGGTGGAAGCCTGAAAGCTCCCTATATTCAATTGTAACCCGGAAATAGCATACTGCTTCCTGTTTTTATAGGTAATATCCGGGGCGATGCTACCCTCCTGCGGGATCTTGGTGCAGGCGCCGCTCAGCAGTATTGTTGACCCGAACACTGCCGTCAAAAATTGAAATATCCTGTTATTATGTATCATCTCTTACCTAATTAAATCCAAAAATGTGTGAATCGGCAGCGAGCACCTGCACTATACCATTGGTAGAGTGGAGGTCCGCCGTCTCTACCTCCACGGACCTGTAGAATTCAAAGACGCCGGGCGTTCCAAGATCAAGAGCGAAAATGATATATTCAGCACCCATATTCACATTACCCAGGTAATCGTCCTGTACGATATTAAAACGCGCTTTGGCGCCCCCGTAAGTGGTATCATAGCTATATGTCTTGTTGAGTTCGCTTCGCACGATCTGTTTACCGGGAATGATATAGTTCTTCAAAATTTTCTTAATATTTTCCATTTCTTCCGCGGTGATCTCGCTGAATGCTTTAGGCCGTTTTTCAGGGTCGGGATATACCAGTTTGAAATAATTATAAATGGAATAATTTTTCGGGGCAAGGAATGTTGAACCATTGGCGTTAACAGCCGATTCTAATCCTGCCATATTGATCAGCGTGGTTAATGTATCAAATATTTCAGGGCGGCTTTTGAGGTAATCCATAGTGGATACGCCAAGGGTAGCTGCTTCATCAAGATTGAGCTTGCCTCCATCCGCATAATAATCCTTGCTGCATCCCGAAGTATACACCACAGTTACAAGCGCTATTGCGATCATTAATTTCATTCGTATATATTGTTTATCGTTTTTAGTTCGGTCTTGAGCTATCAGCTTTCAGTCTTCAGGTTTTGCCTCACTATTCTCTATTCACCTTTCCCCCCTACTGGTTGAACTGCCAGTAATACGTCTGCTCCATATTAGGATTGTTGGCAAAAGCTTCATCGCTCACGGGAAAAAATCCGGCACCATCCTTTTCTCCCTGAGCTGTGATATACGGATTAAATTCGTGCAAACGTCCCAGGCGAACCAGGTCGTATACGCGCTGAAACTCGCCTATCAGTTCCCTGCGTCTTTCTTCCAGCACTGCTTCAATTACGGTAGGCTGATCATCCCTGGTAAAATCCGGGATTCCTGCACGCCTGCGCACTGCATTTAAGTTGGTAAGCGCTTCACCTATGTTGCCCAGCCTGGCATCCGCTTCGGCCTTCAGCAGCACTATATCCGCATACCTGAAAACAGGCACCGGGGCCTCCATCAGGTTGTAGCTGCGGTCTTTTACCTTTCTGAACTTGGCGAACATGATGGCTCTTTCCCCATTGGCGAGCGGATCCGCAAGTACAGGTCTAAGCTCACTGGCGCTTACTGAAAAATCAATGCTTTCAAAAAATGCCGGCACCCTTTTATCGGATTTATCCCTGGCATAATCAGGATATATTTCTAATATCTTTGACTTCCCAACCGCCAGCGAGAGGTTGCTCCTGGAGGTATACGGATTAGTGAGATAATAGGTCATAATATGACCGTAGTAATCCGCAGTTTCTCCCTTCTTGATATCATAATACATTTCTAAAATAACCTCTTCGGATTCACCGGCATCAAATAACTCCCGGAACTGGTCTATCGGCACCAGTTTAAATATATTAGCGTTCATGATCTCCTTCATCGCATCAGAAGCGCCCTGGTAATCTTTCAGCCACATCAGCGCATGGGCTTTCATCGCAAGAGCCGCTCCTTTGGTACCTCTCGACATGGATTCTTTGATGGTGCCCTCATATTTCCAGGGCAGGTCCGGTATGGCGATATTGGCTTCATCCACTACCATCTTCATCACGTCATTAAGCGGTTCCCTGCCGAGGGGTTTTACATTACGGGCTTCCATGTTTACAGGAATATCTCCCCAGATCCGCGCTGCATAGAAATGTGCCAGTGCTCTCAGGAAATGCGTTTCAGCCAGCAACTGCTTTTTTCGTTCTTCTGTAAGTCCGTCGGTAATAGCGGGGATTTTTTCCAGCACCAGGTTGCACTGTTCAATGGTTCTGTAATAAAGTCTCCAGTTGGTCATGGGTTCCAGCTCGGTTCGCTGGATTAAATGATTTTGAAAACCGGCCCCCCAGTCGCCGTCATTGTTAGGAGTGATCCAGTCTCCGGAGCGCGAATCCCCCCAGAAATAATAATCGCCCCAGGATCCATTACGGGTGGTTGCCGGCGTGTCATCTTTGGTCAATCCCGACAAAGCCCTTCGGAAAATAGCAAAAGCCGCAGCTACCGCTCCTTCTGCATCGGCTCCTGTTTTCCAGGCCTGGTCTTCCGTTACGGTATTGATGGGCAACTGATCCAGCCATTTTTTGCAGGACTGTCCCAAAACGGATACGAGCCACACACAACCAATAATGATATATTTATTTTTCATGTTCAACTTGATTTATTTTACCTGCATCATTGACTAAAGTGATATGGAAACACCCAACAACAGCATCCTTCGCATAGGATACCCTCCTGACATGTCAAAGCCATCAATAGTGACCAGCTCAGCATCGGGTCCGCTATACTTCTGAAAGGTCACCAGGTTATCTGCCGTACAGTAGACCCGCATTCTTTCAAAAGGAAGCCTCGCCATAACCCTCTTGTTAAAGGTATAAGACAGGGTAGCAGACCTGATCTTGAAATAAGAACCGTCTTCTATATACTCGGAATCATAATTGATCACCTGCGTCGCATCGCTCCAGGGATTAAGCGAAGGATATTTGGCGTTGTCCCCACTTTTTTCCCAGATGGCATATTTGTCGAAGTTAGGCAGGGAAGAACTTCCCGCAAAAGACTTACCCAGCTTGAGACGATCGAGCAACGCAGTATTGACTATATCCCTGCCGATCACGAAAGTGCTGACCAGGTTAAGGCTAAACCCTTTATAAGTAAAATCATTGGTCCAGCCTCCGTTCCATTTCGGGTTGGGGTCTCCTGAATATACACGGTCCGATACATCAATAATATAATCACCATTTTGATCTTTGAAATTGCGGTCGCCCACCTGCAGGTTCTTGTTCTGCAGACCTACCAGCTTTCTGCCGGTTTTGGGATTTACCGGGATCTGGTTTTCCGCCTGGTAAATACCCTGTGATTCATAGAAGAAGAAACCATTGAGCGGGTCCCCTACACGGATGATGGAGCCAAAGTCCTGGCCTGAAGTGCTGACTTTAATAATATCGGCATTCCCGTCAGGCAGCCTGGTAACCCTGTTTTTGTTATAGGCAAAATTCAGGTTGGTATTCCAGGTAAAATCACTGCCAAATCTCAGGTTGGTATTAATGGTAAACTCCAGCCCCCGGTTCAGTACATCTGCCGCATTGCGGTATACTTCGTTATAACCTGATGTAGTAGGCAGGGAAGTAGACAACAGCAGTCCTTTGGTTAATTTTTCATACGCATCAAAAATAAACTCCACCTTTCCCTGGAATAAAGTTAAGTCTACACCCAGATTTGCCATATTGGTCTTAACCCAGGTAAGATTGTCGTTCTTAAAGCCGTCATACCATGTGGGTGTAAATCCGGAAATGCCACCATAGGCAATCTGTATCAAAGAATTATACTGGTCGAGCTTACCGCCGTCCATAATGCCCAGCGCCAGGTAGTTATTATCCCAGGTAGTTCCGGACAGTCCGTAGCTACCGCGTATCTTACCATTGGTCAGCCAGTCTGCATTGGCAAAAAGACTTTCTTTAGAAAAGTTCCAGCCGGCGGAAATAGAGGGGAATACCCCCCAGCGGTTGGCCTTGCCAAACTTGGAGGATCCGTCCGTACGGATGGAAGCGCCCAGCAGGTACTTCTGTTGAAAATTATAATCGAGACGGCTGAAATAAGACATCAGGGTACTGGCGCCGTAATTGCTGGAGCCGATGCTGTTGCCCTGTGGCCAGTTCACCGTTTGCGAAAGTCCCGGCGCATCGCTTACGCTGCTCACTCTTGTTAGCTTCGCTTCTGTTTTTTCCATACTCTGCCCCAGTAATATGCTTAGACTGTGCCCGTTCCCAAACTTGGGTGTATAGGTTACAGTATTCTGGAACAGCATATTTTGGTTTTCGCCGGCAACGCTCTTGTTGCCCATCCTCAGCGTGCGTCTCGAAGAAGTTAAAGAATCGAACATCGTCCTCAGATATTCCAGGCTAAGGCTGGCCTTATACGCCACGTTGTGAGCAAGGTTGAGAGTAGCGTCGGAACTGAAACGGACCCGGTCATTGAGGTTAGACATATAACCAGGCTTATAGACCTCCGCGCCTTTTACCAGCGGGTTGTCAGGAAGCGGCAGCAGGGATGAATTACTCACTGAAACAGCATCATCATTTTTGCTCTGGTCTGTTCGTGAAACGGCCAGTGTATTATTAATGATCAGTTTATTTTTTAAGGCATTGAAGCTGGTATTGGCCATCAGGCTGTAACGTTTGAAACCGGTGTTGAACAGGATGCCTTTGCTATCCATATACCCCATGCTGATGCTGTATTGCCCAAAATCGCCCGCCCCCCGAATGGAGGCGTTGTAGTCCTGCGTAACAGAAGTATTATACAAATAGCCCTGCCAGTCGGATGAGTTGTTGTAGAACGGGTTGGTAACATCGGTATACATCGCCGGCATAGATATGCCGTAAGGCGCATACTGGTCATAGAGCTGTTTAACCTGCTCTCTTTCTTTGGCTCCGCCGGCAACATCCCGCAATTGAGGCACAAAATTGACCCCTGTGCGAATATTAAGATTGATCTGCGGTTTACCTCTTTTTCCTTTTTTGGTGGTGATCAGTATCACCCCGTTTGCCGCCCTGGAGCCATAAATAGCCGCAGCAGAGGCATCTTTGAGCACTACCACATCTTCAATATCGCTGGGGTTGAGGTCTGCCAGCACATTGGTACTGGTGACCGCGAACTCACTGCTCATTCTTGAAATGATCGGAATGCCGTCTATGACATACAACGGCTCGGAGATGGCGGAAGCATCTCCACGGCTTACCGCAGCCAGCCCCCTGATGATGATAGCAGGCGTTGCACCGGGTTCCCCGGAATTCAACTGGATATTCACCCCGGCTACTTTGCCCTGCAACAGGGAACCGAAAGATTCTGCTGCCTGTCCTTCTGTGATCTTGTCCATTTTGATGGTGGAAACAGCTCCGGTAATTTCCGACCTTATCTGGCTTTTATAGCCCGTAACGACCACATCGCTCAGGGTCTTATTTTGTTCGGTGAGTTTAACTGCCAGATCAGACGCTTTTCTGAACACGATCTGCCGGGACTCAAATCCTACGGATGAAAAAATCAGGGTATCCCCTACATTGATCCGCAACCGGAATTTCCCCGCGGCATCAGTTGTAGTACCCGTATTTTTTCCCTTGATCCCCACGGAGGCGCCGACGACCGGTTTGCCATTCGAATCGTTGATCTTGCCCGTCATGACGGATTGCGCATAACCCGTTACGGAGATCATTAGTACTGCAACGAGGAAACAGGCTCCTTTCATTAATGCCTTCATTTATATTAGTTTTTTCAGTTCAATTTTTTATATGCTCCATTAAGGGATCGCCCAATAAGCGTTCTGGCTCCATCCATTGCCCCTGATGCTATTGGCTGACAGCGGCCAATAAGCAGCGCCTTTTGTGACATCAGCTTCTGTAAACACGGGTATATAGGAAGGAATTTCGCCAAACCGGATCAGGTCAAACATACGTTGCCCGGTGCCCACCAGCTGGCGTTGCCGTTCCAGCAGGAGCGCGTCGCCGAATGTCTCTTCCGTTAAAGCGCTATAGTCTTCTGTGGCACCGTTTGCTGCGCTGATAAGCCATTCTTTGGCTTCCTCAAGCCGCGCTGAGCGCCAGGCAGCTTCTGCAAAGAGCAAATTGATCTCCCGCACCGGCAGCAGATCTACCTTACTGGCGTCCCGGACGATCAGCGTGGCATTATTGCCGGAAATATTGAACATACTTGCACGGCGTGCATCACCACTCGGATAAATGGCATTGAATGTCGCCACGGGCATGCTCAGGATACCGGGGCTTAAAGGAGCTTTCGGAATTTCCATACGCCGGTCTGCACCGATAGCAAGACCGAAACCAAACAAACTGTCTGCTGTATTACTGGTAAAAGTATTGGTAAGAATATCGTAAGCGTTTTGCCCTTTGCCGAGCCAGAGCGCTTCCTGGGCCAGCAGTGAGGTTACAGCGGTCTTGTTAAACCGTACGCCAGTGAGGGCGGCACTTTCTATACCATCATCATTGAGCAGCATCCAGGGTACTAATTTTTGTGCTTCTGTAGCATATACTATTGCCTGGGCTACCGCTTCCTGAGTGGTAAGATGTGTACCAAAATTATTTGGTTCGGCTGATGGCACTGCCCCCCATATCCGGGCCAGGTAGAAATATGCCATGGATTTGAGCGCCAGCGCTTCACCTCTGTACACATCATGTTGGTAGCTGCTCAGAATGCCTTCTGCTGCATTGTCTACAATATCCAGCACATCGTTTGCATCTTTGATCACATCATAGAAGTAACCCCAGTCTGAAAGTTGCACCAGATTTTCATCTGTGGCAGTAAGCTTCTGGTTGGCCACCTGTTGCTGGTAAGCCACTGCCACCTTCAGATCTCCCGCCCTGGCTTCACCATACATCATCCAGGCATAATTGGCCAGCAGGGCCCTCCTGAAGTCTACATAGCCTCCGATCACCGCCTGCTGGATGCGTTGTGCAGATTGATAATAGCCTTCCTCCACCGCGCTGTTTTCCTGTTCTACCGTAAGGTTCTTACGGCAGGCGCCGAGAAGGAGTATGGCTATCAGAAATATGAACTTCGAATGTTTCATACATTGTTTCATTTCGTTGATATGCTTCTTTTTTTGCATGATATCATTCTTAAAAAACCACTTTGATGCCCAACGCTACGGAAGCAGGCAGGAGTGTTCCGGTATACATCAGGTCGTACCTGCGGTTGCCCGTAATATTTTCTTCCGGGTTGATGCCGCTGTACCGGGAAAGAGTCAGCAGGTTGTCGCCGCGAACAAATATTTCCAGGTCGCTTAACGCTTCCACTTTTTTAGATATGGAGCTGAAATGCCAGGAAACCGCGGCCCTGCTCAGGCGCACAAAACTGCCATCTTCAATGGTACGGACCCCCTGGTAGATCGCATGGCCATTCGTCCCTTCATAAATGAAATAGTAGGGTGTCTCCGCGTTTTTAAGGGGAAAATCATAATTGATGGACCGGGCATCGTAGCGGCTGTTGAAAGATTCCGCTGCAATATCCTGTCCCCAGGCGTAGGTGATGACGAATGCAGCTGAAATATTCCCGTAACGCAACGTATTCGTAAGCCCTCCAAAAGCCTTCGGCTCGCTGTTGCCGATCCTTTTTTGAGTGCTGCCCTGCCATGCCACAAGCGTGGTGACCGGGGCGCCCGAAACCGCAGCAAGGTGAGCCAGGCTTGTATTCCCAATATCATCAGGCAACGCTTTTACTTTGTTGCGGTATAAGGCAATGTTCAGGTTGCTGGTCCAGGAAAAATGAGTAGAATGTATCCAGTTGCCATCAAGCGCCACTTCAACGCCTGACAATCCCAGCTTGCCACCGGTTTCATAGGTATAATCAATACCATTGATATTGGGCAGGTATCGCTGATAGGTGAAATTGCTGTAAGTTTTATTGAAGTAATCCACAGTAAGATTTAGTACCGAACCGAGCGCAACAGTCACCCCGGCATCTACCTGGGTTACGCCAATGCTTTTGGCGCCGCTGAAAGCAGGGTACAGCTCCCCTATCCCCAGGTAATTGCCTCCGTAATAATCGCCGTAAGCATCTAATTGTCCGCGATATACTTCCGGTCTGCTCAAGACACCTGTTTTCCCGATGCCTGCATTGATCTTTACGGGTATGCCCAGGCTGTTTTTGAGATCATAATGAATACCAAGCGCCGGATAAAAGGCCCATTTGTTATTGTATAAGGAGCTGCCGTCTGCGCGGGCCACCAGGTTGACGTCGAGGTCTTTTTTGTAGCTGAACTTCCAGGTACCGTAAAAGGAGGAGACCTTCTCAACGTTATGATTGGATAATGCGATAGTTTGACCGGCATTGTAGCCTGTCACTACTTTTACAAAGTTCGACCCGCCGTTTTCCAGGCTGCGTTGCCCTTTAACGGAGGTGAGCCGGTCATCTGTATTCCTGAGCTCGCCGCCAAGCGTCATATCCATTTTCAACGCGTCGGAAAATTCATGCAACCAGTTGACAGAAGTATTCCAGGTGATCAACTGTCTTTTGTAGGCGGCGCTCGAAGCATAAATATCGCCGTCCAGCAGGTTGGAGGGGATATACATATCCCGGCTGGCGCCTTCATAAGAAAGCCCTGCCACAGATCGCATGGTGATGCCATGACCGAGAAGATAGGTCAATCCCATAGAGGATATCAACCCAAGATTCCTGTTCTTATCCATGAAGAATTCTTCACTGCCAACCACGGGCAGGGTCATATCACGGCTGTATTCTCCGGCATACCGCCCGTTACGGCTGGCGAGGGTCATATTATTATAAAAATGAGCGGAAAAGCGGTCGGTAATATTATATTTCGCATTCAGAAATAAGTTTTGGCGGCCGAACCCTGACCCCTTAATAATTCCTTTATCCTGGTGATTAGAAAGCCCAAACAGGTAAGAGCCATAACTGCCCGCTCCGTCAACCAGCAGCGTTTCGTCGTTTACCATTCCTCCGTCGCCATATACATCTCTGCGGGCTGTGGTATTGAAGTTGTAGAAGGCATCCCGCTTGTAATCCATATTCTGCAGGAAATTGGTACCTGCATAGGCGTTGGCCCGAACATGAATGGATCCGGGCTTTCCTTCCTTCATAATAATATTGAGCGCTCCATTGGGCGCCTGCACGCCGTAAGCGGCGAGACGGTCAATATCTTTAATTACATCTATGCGTTCGATCTGTTCGGGAGAAAAATAAGTGAGGGGGTTGATTCCTGTTATATTGGAAGGGCCGGCAATCATAGGTACGCCATTGATAAGGATCAGCGGCATGGTAGACTGGTCTGTCGGATCCAGGCTTAAGCCGCGTAAATTCAGCGTGGACTGGGTGCCTGTTGTGCCCGACCAGCTTTTTATCCTTAATCCGGCGACCCTTCCCTGTAAGATATTCTCCACTCCGCTTCGGTTGGATAAAAGCATGCTATCCACTCTCAGAGAATCCTGAGCCAGCACACTCATCACAGCACCAATAGATACGAGAAGAAAAAGCAGGGCTTTTCCACCCGGTTTAGGGATTAGTCTCATAATTTTTTAGTTAGTTCTATTTATTTTATAGTCCTGGGTTTTCGCTGAATCGGAAAGGCTCAAATCCCTTAACTGAACATTTAACACAAGCCTGTATTATTTAGTTAAATTAAACAAAAGTTTATAATTACTAACAATTCTACGATAAAAAAGTTATCCACAAATTTGGTTGTTTGTCAAAACCCGCTATTTTTTAATTGTTTAATAATATTAAACACGGTTTATTAAGACTACACCTCAAGGATTTCCACAAATGCTTTTCTTTCCTGTATGCTTTTATGCATTCATCCCTGGGTGGGATTTCAATACCATGCGAAAAATGGAAATGCACCCAAACAGCCCTTACCCGCAATAGAATAATAAAAATATTCGTAAAGCGTTTTACATGTTAAGCATAAGAAAAATCCCCTTTCCTTCATTGTAATCAAAGAATAACAACCGGATGAAAATAAAGTTTATATTAAGCATTATGCTGATCTCAGCCAAGATAGGCTTTGCGCAGGACAGCAAATTATGGTTATCTCTTGGCGCAGGGTTAGACAACACTGCCGGCACAGGAAAAGATTATGTAACAGGCAACGGCTTTAATGTGCAGGCCGATGCCTTTGTACCCCTTTACAGGAAGGGATGGGACGGCAGCGTAAAGGGCAGCGTCTTTACACTGGGCGTGACTATTGCAGGGAATTACACCGGTATCCGCAACCCCAGGCCCGATAATACCGATGTGGCAGCACGCTACCAGGTTTATGGAGGGAACATAGCAGTAGCTGATCAGTCAGAAGGAAAAATATCAGGGAGCTTTTCGGGTCTTACCGGTATTCAGGCACGGATGGATTGGGGAAAATTCAACCTTTCTCCTTCAGTCAATCTCGGATACCTGCATTTTAAGCAAAAAGGATATACACAGACCGGCAGCCTGAGCATGAATGGCCAAACGCAGCAAAAGGATCTGGTAAAATCAGAGCAGCAAAGCACTAATGGGCTGGTATTTAAGCCGCAGCTGAAAATCGGGTACAGCTTTGCCCGAAATTTCAGCTTTTTTATCAGCCCCTCTATAGTATTAGGTCCCGGGATCAGACATACTACTTATTACCTCGTCCCCCAGGGTGGCTTTAACGATAAAAACACGTATGAAGCCAGCCAGTTGGCCAAAGGAACCATGGAAAGCAGCAACAATACGGGCAGGTATCGTATAATGGAGCTCAATGCGGGAATAACAATGTCTATTGGAAAAAAGCAATCAACTGCAAAACAAACACAGGGAAAAAGTTTTGGAGAGAAAGTTGCCGGCGGTCTTCAAAGCGGCGCTAATGCCAGGACAGTCACAGATTCAGGCAAAGGAGGAATGACAAAGCCCGGCGGAGCTGTTTCGTCATCTTATGCAGCCGGCAAAACAATATCGTCCAATACGGAAGCCGGCACACCGCAAAGCATTACCGCTACTGATTTCAACACTACAAGGAGTAACCGCGACAACAGGCTTTCTACTAATACAGATGCTGACAGCACACACACAGGCAGCACACAACCGGGCGCCCGTAGTTCCGACAACAGTATGCCAAGCCGTCTTTCCATGACACCTACCACTACCAGGCAAACACAGGGAAAGGATTTCGGGGAGAAAGTAGCACAGGGAATGGCTGCAAATAATGGTAACAACCCATTGTACCAGGGGAATACTGCAAGTGGCGAGAACCCAATGTACGAAGCAAATAAGATAAGTGGCAATAGCCCGTTGTATGAAGGAAACGCCTCAAGCGGCGTCCATCCGATGTACGACCCTAACGAACGGACTATGCCCGGGCAACCCGTTGGCGGTATCGTGGTAAAAGGAGGTAAACACCCGGAAGGCAATTATATCACAGCGTTATCAGACAATAACGGTGAAGTATTGCTGAATAACCTGGAAGCCGGCAATTATATTTTTCAGCTCAGCGCACCGGAACAATCTTCGGGGAAAAGCATTAATGAAAAAGGGATCAAACGCAGCGAAAGCGCCGGAATGACATCACCCGGAAATCCCATTGGCGGTATTATAGTAAAAGGCGGTAAGAATCCCGGCGGAAGCTTTATAGTTCTTACTGTTGACAATAAAGGACAGATAGGCTTTGAAGTGTTGGAAGCAGGTAATTATAAACTTATTATAGCAACCCCTGACACCAATCAGCCTGCAACGAAAAGCGCTAACAAGTCTAAGGGAAAAGTTGAAAAGAGACCTGCTTCAGGGTTAAAGGATACGCTGAAAACAAATGTCTGAAGGCGGGGAGTAAGCGTTGCAGGTTAACGGCTGATAACTGAAAGCTTACGGATCGTTCTCTTTTCAGAGGTATTTACCTCGACCGTTTATATAATTCCTCTACCAGTTTTGATGAGCGATAACCAAAATCTGCGCCAAAGCTATTGATCACCATTCCCTTCAAATTGCGTTTAACAGATGAAATTGCAAAAACAATGCTCTCGTCCGAGGGATCTGTCATGCCTTCAAAACGATAAATTTCATCTATTACAAATTCTTCCGGAGAAAGTTCCAGTGATTGATCTTTACAATACAGGCATTCCTTTTCATCATGCACCAGAAAGTCTGTAGTATACCCCCGCTTTTGTAGATCGTTTACCGCCTCGCTCAGGGTATCATAACTATAGTTCTTCTTTTCCATAATGTTAAATTGAGTTATATAAAGATACGGCTTTACCGCCGGACCGGGTGTTGGGCACATTTCAATTAAAAAAGTTTTACGGACGGTTTCCCACAGTTGCGCTACATCGTTTATTGTTAGCTTTCTGATAATCATGCACAGTCATCTTCCAGCTTGCAAAAACAGCAATATACCATTCTGAATTTCCGGGAACATCCCTCCGCTATAGCTTCAACAGGTCTAAAATGATTGCGCAGGAAGAAGCTGCTTTACCAAAACCTCCAGTAAATATAACACCATGCCAATGCATACAAAGCCAGCCAGAACCGGATCCGCTTCCACCACGGTCTTTGCGATGATTTCTCATCGAGGTTTTTAACCCATGACCATTTCCACAAAAAGCGGTCTATTTGCGCTAATGCAGGAGGGGTGGTTTGCAAAGAAACAATGATTATCAGCAACATCGTCAATGCCTCTGCGATAGCGCCTGCATATAACCAGTGAAGCTTTATACCGGACGTCACTAAAAAAGCACCCAATGCTACCTGGATGATAACGCCACCTATCAAACCTGCTATAGCGCCTGCATAGTTGGCACGCTTCCAGAATACGCCCATCAGCAACACGGAAATGAACGGCGTAGCCATATAGGTAACTCCTGTCTGAAAATATTTAAACAGACCTACACTACCTACAAGCGGTGCCATGAGTGAAGATATAATTAATGCTGCGCCGCCTGACAACTGCCCGGCAACGATCAGCTTTTTATCACCTGCATGCTTATTGATAAACTTTTTGTAAATATCCAGTGAAAAAATAGTGGCAATGGAATTGGATAACGAGCTTATGCTGGCCATGACCGCTGCAAAAAAACCGGCAAGGATAATGCCTTTCAGCCCCGATGGGGCAAAGAGCTGGAGCGCTAAGGGGAATGCCCTGTCCTGGTTATCCGGTAACAAAGAAGGACCTTTATGCAATACATCCAGCCAATGATAAAGAATGAGACCAACAAGGCAGGTAACCAACGGGCGTACAATATTGATAAAGCCGGAGAATATCAGTCCCATGACACCATCCCACCTGCTTCGGGCCGAGAGTATGCGCTGTATCATCACCTGATTGGAGGACTGGTAAAACAAAAATACGCCGAATGTTGCCAGTACCAGACCTGCAAACGGCGCTTCCGGATCGGAAGCGGGCTGATATAGATGAAACCGCTCAGGAACTGCGGCCACCATCGCTCCCCAGCCCCCCGGAATATGACTTAAAGCGACAAAATAAAATATTACTCCTCCGCCTACCAGCATTATACATTGAATGGCGTCTGTCCACATCACTGAGCTTAAACCTCCCGCCAGCGTATAGCTTGCTGTAACGAATATAATTCCCAGCATCACATAGCGCTGATCCCAGCCTGTTAATTCGCTCAATGTGATGCTACCCCCGTAGATGATCGGCGGTAAAAAAACAAATACATAACCGATCAGTATAACAAAGCTGTAAATAGCGCCGCAGGCAGGGCCAAAACGGCGATTCAGCAATTCTGGAACGGTCATTATTTTATTGCGCAGGTATAATGGTATGAAGAATACCATTGTCAGTAAATAAGTAGGCAATACCCACCATTCCCAGTTGGCAATGCCCAGCCCGCCTTTATAAGAGGCGCCTACTGTTCCAACGATCTGTTCGCTGGAGATAGAAGTGGATACAAATGCAGCGCCTATCAGGTACCAGGGCATATTCCCCGAAGCAAGAAAATAGCCTTCGGCAGTTCTTTTGACTTTCCTTGCCGCCAAAAAACCAATGATGACGACTAAAAGAATTTCAGCAATTATGATGAGGATATCAAGTGTTGAGAGGTGAAAATTTTCCATAATAATGCTACTGCAGTAAGTAATTGAATTTCTGTCTTGTTTTATAGCGGTTTTAATTGCCAGTATTGCCTGTGCACTACTGAGCTTCCCGGAGTCACCAATAGCTTTTCGCTAAGCGTTTCAAGTTCAGCATAGTGAGGACAAACAAATATCTCCGTGTTGGAACCATTATCAATACATAATTCCGGGGCTGATATACCGGGGCTGCTGATCCCGAACTGCCCCTGTTGCGATACCGCTACAAGCTCAGGAGAAGCGGCATACCAACCCGTCTTTCCCCTGAATACGCCATCCTCTACGCTTACCCTGCCATCAATGTGCTTCCATTTTGAAGCATCTGTGCCAGGCCAGAAATTAATTTTGGTTGTTTCGCATGTGCCAAACAATACATGATTGCGCGGAACACAGGTAACAGCCCATAAAGCTCCTTCCCAGTCAAGGGTCCCGCCGTTTACCAGCACATGATCTATACAAAAGCCCTGCAAGGATCCGCTGATCACCAGGGAAAGTGCCAAACCATTTAACCGTTGCTTTGCAGCTATATGTACGGCTGCATCTTCAATTTTAACCTCGCATGGCTCATTGTCGGGATAATAACTGGCGTCACTTTCAGGAGCAATGGTAAACCTGTGCCCGCCATACATCCGCCACTCTCCCACCCTGAAGCCGGTATGATCTTCATACAAAATATTTTCTCCGCCATTATGGCTGAATGAAAGAATTCTTGGCCCGGCGGAAGTCCCTATCGTTAATGCATATTCACCTGCCGTACATTTTACGGCGTCCCAGTGTTTCCATTGCACAACACTTACATTCATGGCAGCACCCTGCTTGTAAGCCCGCGCTGAAAAGCATCAAGCCTGGTAAACGCTTCTGCATAGCGGCAACCTGCCGCCATACCCCGGAAGCGTGCCTGCACTTCTATCATATCCAGCAGGTTGGTATCCGCAAGATCTTTCATAGCTTCAAACTGGCTTTTGTGGCAGGAAAGCATTTGTTTCTTCAGCTCAAATACATCAGAAATATTTACATACTCTGTGGGTGTAAAACCAATACCCGCAAGATTATCCATGTAATAAACCTGGGCCTCCCCAAACCTGCATGCCGGCATCTGCTGATCAGGTATGTGTGGAAGGCCTTTTTGAAAATAAGCATCAAACACCAGTTGCCCCACATACCTGTGGTCGGGGTGATAGTCGTTAGGAGAATGAGTAAAAATAACATCAGGATCCGCCTCCCGTAAGATGTCTACCATTCTTATTCTTTGTTTCGCATCAGGAAAGACATGTTCATCCATCACGCCGCCCCAAATAAACTCCGCTCCTATGAGCGCTGCCGCAGCACGGGCTTCTTTTTCACGTATAGCCCTCAGCGCGGAGGGCTCAATAACGGCATCGCCCATGCTCCCGTCTGTAAAAACAGCTATAGTAACGGCATGGCCCATCTGCTTATAACGGGCAAGCGTACCTGCACAGAGTATTTCGTTATCATCCGGGTGGGCAACTACAGAAAGTATATTCATAAAAATGTATAACTATTAAAGCACGCCATAGCGGTCATATACCACACGAAGGGAATCTCCGTTCAAAAGATCCCGCCGCGACTGGTTTTCTTTGAATACTTTTTCATAAGCCAGCTCCAGTACTTTATCTTCAACCTTCCGGGGAATTACTACCACACCATCGAAATCTGAAAATATTAGTTCTCCGGGCTTTACAATTACATCCCCGCAACGAACAGGCACATCATAAGCCATCACGCGCCCCCGTCCCAGGCTGTCAAGCGGGCGGATACCGCCGTAAAAGACAGGAAAACTCATATTGATAATTCTTTTACAATCCCTTATCATGCTATCGCATATACATCCTGCCGCACCGTTACGTCTGGCTATAGTGCTCATCAATTCACCCCATGGCGCATTGGTGCCGGCAAAATCAGTGGAATGCACTATGACATCCCCTTTCCTAAGTGAATCAACCGCTTCAATTTCCAGGCCATACGGGTCATTATCTTCAATATAATCTGTTTCCATCCAGCGGTAAGTTCTTGCCCTGCCCACTATTGTGCAGTTATCGGCATCCAGCGGGCGTAATCGCTGATGCATGGCCTGGTTCCGGTATCCTAACATATCCAGCACATCACAAACTATAGCTACATAAAGGTTATCTTTTATCCACTTGAATTTCTCATCATCGGTTACCAGCTCAAATTTTGTTACCATAATTACAGGTTTATTCAATAGTTAATTTTTTGTTTTCATTGCCTCTATAAGTTCACACAAAAACGTTGCACTGCTTTTTCATCAATATCAATTCCCAGACCCGCCCCCTGCGGAACCGGGATATACCCGTCTGCATCAAGCTGAACCGGGTTACGGATGATCTCGCGCAGCATCGGGTTGTCGCTCACATTATATTCCAGGAATAATGATCTCGGCAATACGGCATTCAGGTGAAGACTTGCAGCAGTCAACAGATCCGTAAGCCATGCATGCGGGCATACATCAATACCTGCATATTCCGCTTCCCATAATATCTTTCTTGCCTGGGTGAACCCGCCGCATCTCGATAGATCCGGTTGCACCACATCCACACTTCCCTCCACGATCAGCTGTCTGAAACCCCATGCCGTGGACTCCTGCTCACCGGCAGCAATGCGTGTTCGTACACCCGCTTCTTTTACCTTACGGTATCCCGCATATAATTCAGGATGTAAGAAATCTTCAAGCCAGTAAATGCTATAGGGTTCTAATAAGCGACAAAGTTCAATAGCATCATACGCGCTGCGCTGCACCATCCATCCGGGATCTACCATCAACGCGATATCAGGTCCCAATGTTTTCCTCGCGGTTTCTACAAGTAGAACATCCTGCTTAATATCCTGCCCAAACACGCCCCATCCGAATTTTACAGCTTTGAAACCACGCTGCATATAAAACTCGCAGGCATGCCTGATCGCTTCTGTGGTGGGGCGAAAAAGCGTGGAGGCATAGGCCTGGACTTTGTCTCTTCTTGCTCCGCCTAATATTTTATGCACCGGCCGGTTAATGGCTTTCCCTATAATATCGTGACAGGCAATATCAAATCCGGACAATACCTGCATAGCCGCACCCCTTCTTCCAAAATAAATAGTGCCCCTGTATATCTTATCCCACAGGCGTTCCACATCAAAGGGGTCCTCTCCTATTGCCAGCTCCTTCAGTCCTTCAAACATACCGGCACCGCTTTCAGGCGCGTTTACCACAGCTTCGCCCACATGCGGAGAGGTTTCCACATCCGACCAGCCGGCAATGCCTTCATCGGTGCTTACCTTTATCAGCAGGCAATGCTTTACACCCCGCGCTTCCCCGCTGCCGGCAGGGTTGGTTATTTCAAACGGAGACTGAAGGATAAAAGGCTCTACGTTGGTTATCTTCATGCTTTTAGTTTATTCTTTTATACAGCCTACTTCCCTGAAACTGCTTCTCCCGCCGCTACATACATTAAATTAAACATATCCTGCTGACAGAATCGCGGTGACGGCAAGGTTGTCTCCTTTTACCGGCAGCACATTATGAACGGTTCTGACTGTGCTAACCGTCCCAGACTGCCGTCAGGCAGGCTCGCTTAGCACGTTTGTATTGTCGCCTCCGGCGACGGTCTCACTCAAACACAAGCGCTACTTTCAAAGCCCTGTCATGCCCGTTACGGGCAAGCTCAAACGCTTCTTTCCAGTTATCAAAAGACACCTGGTGCGTAACTATATTGTCCAATGCCAATGATCTGTTGCCAAGGCACGCTAATGCTTCATCTATTTTATCCTCATCATTACAGGCGCCTGCTATTTCCAGTTCCAGCACATGAACACTGAAAAGATCAACCGGGACAGGCTGATGCACCGCACTGAATACTACCATCCTCCCGCGTGGCCGCAATGCTTTCATACAGGCGCTTGCCGCATCCGCATTCCCCACGGCAAGGATAGCAACATCAACCGATCTCTCCGGAACAACCTCAGATATTTCCACACCGGGAATCGCTGAAAGCCGGAATGGGGTGCGCCCATGCACCATCACACGACCAGCCCCCTGCTTTTGGGCAAGCCGTGCAATGATATTTCCAAAAGGCCCGTCGCCAACAATAAGCACTGTTTTATCTTTAATATCACCCGCACGGTAAACAGCTTCCAGGCAAACAGCTACAGGTTCCAGCAGCGCACCGGTAGCAAAGGAAATATCTCCTGATATTTTCCTTACCCTGTCTGCCCGCTGCACAAAGTATTCAGCAAAACAGCCATCCCTGTCAATACCTAAATGCCCCATACCGGAGCACAAATGCCCTATACCACGAATGCATTCTTCACAAGCGCCGCACGGCACTACGGGATGCACGGCAACCCGGTCGCCGGGCGCCAGTCCTTTTACTTTGGAACCGCACCGGACAATTATCCCTGCACCTTCATGCCCCATCACACGCGGATATTGAATACCAAAGGGGTTGGAGCTGATATCATGCAGATCTGATGTGCAGATGGTAGCAGCTTTTGCCTGTACCAGCACTTCATCAGCAGCAGGTGCCGGCACAGGCAGCGTTACCCGAACCAACTGCGCTATCCCCTGTAACTGTAGCGCCTGCATATATGGCGGAAGCATGCTCATCTTTTTAAAGGATTAGGCAGGTTAAGCAAGCTCAACGTATCGCGGTGGATAATTTCTTCTATCACCCCGGCAGGCACCTCCGGCAACCCGCTGACCCCGGTCACATTATTCAGTGTCCGGATATTTTTTATTGAATCGCCCGTGGTGGTAAATGGAAAATCAGAACCAAATAATGCTTTATGCTGCGCTTTATACTCTACCAGCAAGCGCATGGAATTATAGAATTGCCAGGGGCGGTAATAAAGCGCGGAAATATCTGCATACACATTAGCATGCCTGCGTATAACTGCTATCGTCTCTCCTTCCCAGGGATGCCCCAGGTGTGCGAGCACCATGCGCAGGTCAGGAAAATCAACCGCTACCGCGTCAAAGTATACAGGGCGGGAGTAATCCAACGGGGTACCGCTTATGAAAGATGTGCCGGCATGGAATAATATAGGTAATCCATTCGACTGGCAATAATGGTATATTTCATAGTACCTTTTGTCCTGCGGATGTGCATTCTGGTATAAAGGCGCCAACTTCACGCCGACAGCGCCCAACTGACGATGGCATCTTTCCAGCTCTTCCATATAATCCTCACGCAATGGATCAATGGAAGCAAAGAACAACAATCTTTCAGGTGCTTTTGCTACGTGGGCAGCCACTGTTTCATTGGGAATGTTCCAGCCGGTAGCCGACGCCTGCAAGCCAAACACTACGGCTACATCAGCGGCTTTTGTCGTTTCCAGATGCCGTTCCTCCACATTACCCCATACCGCAGGCTCAACGCCGCACCTTACCAGGTCTGCATTAAGCTTTGGGCCAAAATGCTGCGCGGCATTAAAAACATGTGTATGTATGTCTACTATCATACCTGTAAGGTAATTTTTATATGAACCCAACTATAGTGCTTATGGCATCGTTCCTTGCGTCGCACTCTTCACCAGTTAGCACTTTATTCAGCAATTAATAAAGTACATGTACTTCCTTATACCTTACGCCTCATACCTTATACCTTATACGCCTTACACCTCATACCTTACACCCTACTACTCAAACGACCAGTAATGCACTGCCCAGGGTTCCAGCTTCACATTAACAACCTGTGTACCTTTTTTTATTTTGATAAAAGGATCCGGGCGCAAGCGCTGGTTTTCCTCCAGTCCCGAACCCGTGGCATCCAGCACAATATGGCGCACCTGCATATCTTTTGGGAGATCAATAAGGTCAACCTTAACCGTTGCAGGCTTATCGGAAAAATTCCATAATACCATATTATGCATCAGCATCTTTGTATCGTGCGCTGCAAAGCCATGCACCTTATCGTTGTTTGAAACAACAGCCAGGGTATTGCCTGCCAGCCTCGATAACAATTTAAAGGTATAGTATGCCGGGCGGATCTGATTTTGATAATCAAACAACCCGCTGAACTGCGCCTGCCGGTCCCACCATCTCGTCATGAACGCTGTGCCGTGAGGAGAGAAAAATCTTGAAAATGTTTCGAAGGATACATACCAGTCGCGTATATGATAATAGCATGACCAGTCCAGTCCCGCATCTTTCATTTGCCAGATGGTTTCCGCCACATAACAGGGCTGGAACCGCGGATCAAGCGGCGGATTGAACAGGTCCATATTCCACTCATCCATGATCACTTCTGATTTCAGATCCGGATACCTCGCCACAAGATCTTTCACATAGGCTATCTGTCCGCGAATAGCCGTAGGGCTGTTGTTATAATTATGAAAAGATACAAAATGCAAAGGCAGCTTTTCGGCTGAGCAAACCCGTAACAGCTCAGGCAGGATGGGCGATTTGTAATATGCCAGCGCCGGGCCTCCTACTTTAGCATTGGGATCTGCACGCAGGATGGCTGCCGAAGTATGCCTGTAATATCTTGCATAACTCTCCGGCTTAAAACGGTAAGGCGTGCCACCGTCCTCACCAATGTCCACTTCATTACCTATTTCCCAATACTTAATACCGGCGCCTTTGTCCACATAATGTTTTACCACATCGTATACAAATTGTTCCCAGCCGTCATAGTCATTCGGCTCAACGATATCATGATCCACTACAGGGAAAAAAAGTCTGGGCTTCAGGCAAAAGCACATTAAAGGCTTTGCACCTGTTTGCAGGATATTGGAAACCATGCTATCCAGCGTGGTAAAATGATATTTACCCGGTTCCGGGATAACATCGTAGTATTCACTCACAAAAAGCCTGATAATACCGGGATGAAGCGCTCTTATTTCAGTTACCCGGCTTGCCAGCATGGGCTCTTCGGAAAGCCCTCCCTGGCCCAATGCCATCTGTTCCATTCTCATAGGGCCGAGCTCCCTGCCGAAGTCAACCTTTACATTGGTGGTCTGCGCCTGCATATACAGTGTGGCAAAAAAACAAATGGGTATAAGAAGTGATTTTGTTTTGAACATGGCATATTGATTAAAGCAAAGATTGGATATTAATACCTGGCCGAAATAACATATTTCCCCGATGGCGCAGGAATACTGATATACTCCTTTTTGACATCAAAATTTTTCCAACGCCTTCCGTTTACCAGCACTGATTTGATCGTCTTACCCGAAGGGTGGCGAAACCTCACGATCAACTGTTGCGGTGTGGTACGACCCGGCACTTCAACAGTCGCTTTGATTTCGTTGTCCTTATTTAACCCTTCTATTGTAAAAGATGTTTTTCCAAAATATGTGGGCGCATTTTTTACCTCTATTTTCTTTCCTTCTTCCAGCCACTTTCCTGGTATAGCCTGGCCGATCATCAGCGTATCACTGCCCCATTCATTCAACAGCATCTTACGGTAAATCTCAAACCAGGCCCCATCGGTACTGGGCGGACCATAATATTGTCCCCATGCCCACCGGTGCTCCAGGGATGTGTATTGCTCATGTGAAAATCCGCAGGACATTAAGCTGTAAAAAGTACGGATAACTGCTTTGGCATTATCTCTCAAAAAATAAGGAGCGGCCTGCTGCACATATACCGGCTCATTGGCAGCGCCCTGGTTTTTAAAGAATAAATTGTCTTCATGATCGTTCAGCATAGCAGAAGTAAGCCAACTGTTTGCATCAAATACGCCAAGACGTGATAAATGCAATGGTCCGCAATCCACATCCGTTGGGTACCACTGCTCCATCATGCGGCGTGGAGTTAATGCATCCGTAGGCACAAAATTGATCCAGGTGCCATCCGCCAGTTGCACTACCGGCGAGGTAACACTTGCGCGGGAAAATTCTTTCACTATAGCGCTCTTCAGATCACCGGCAATTTTTGCTGTTTCTCCCGCACGCGGATGCCTGTATACTGATAATGCCCTGGCAAACAGCTCAAGCCCTCCCGTATAATATGCCTGTGTAAAAGCCCATTCCCTTTCTGCATGGGTCAGGTCATTTAACGGAGCCAGGATCAATCCGGTTTTCCCGGATCCTTCGTTAGCTTTAGTTACCTGGGCAATACACCAGTCAAGCGTTTTAAGCGCATTGGGCAATAGCTGATCAAACTGTTCCCTGTTGCCGGACAGTAAAAAATTTTGTGCAATAGCATATAATTGCCCCGGCGAATATACACCCCAGTTGGCAAAGCCGCCTATTCTTCCATCGGGCTGCTGCTGGCTTTTGAACATGGCAGCATATTCATTGAACGCTGTTGTATCGTACCCCCGCAAGCCATAGATCATATAATCCACATACACTGCCTGGTTGATGGGCCAATCCGCATTTCTTTGCCCGTAGGCTGTATTGGCATAGGGCAGATCCATATGATCTCTACCGTCAATATCAAGGGTATGACGTGGTAAAATAAGCGCATGCCAGAGGTTGGCACGGTATAATTCATTAACTGCCTGTTCCGGCACACTGAACGATGCGCCTTTGGCAAGCCATCCTTCCCAGTAATCCACTGTCTTTTTTCTTTCAGCATTATATTCCAGGTTGCTGAGCCTCTCCAGCTCAGCAGGAACAATAGCGGGAGAAGGCAGTTTTACTACAAACTCACTGCCTTCTCCCTGGCTAAGCACACCAGAAATGGTTAAGGCTATTTGTTGTCCGTCTTTATAGGATATTGGATCTCCGGCTTTAACAATAATATCTTTCCCGGCTTCAACTACTAAAAAAATGTTGCCGCTCTGCTTATCTGCAATGATCCATTTGTCTTGCTGCTGAATAGCTTCAACCTCATGACTTTTTAACTCATTGCGCAATGTTATTCCAAAGCTAAAGTCTCCGGTCCTTCCGGATATATTCACTTTGCTGAAAAAAACGCCGGGTATGTATCCGCGTATGGTTGTTGAGAGATCAACCAGCGGTGAAGCAAATTGTTCTATCGTGGCTGTCTGTCCATTCTTTTCAAGACTGGTGATGATAACGGGGAGTCCCTTATCTATTTTCTGTCGTTGCCATGTACTTCCCTGCCAAAGCAGATCAAGTGCGAATTTGTGGGGAGAAGCAAAATCAGGGCGGACATTCCCCCAGCGGTCAACGGCGAATTTATATATCGAACCATGCGCGGCTGCCGTTACGGTCAGATGCCCGGTAGTGCCCATCCAGCGGGTCTGCCAGGGCACATCCCACTCGTTGGGGTTCCCGATGTCCGGCCAGGCCTTATGAAAGGCTTCCAGTGATGCATCCGGTTGTTGCGCTACTTCATCCAGCACTCTCTTTCCTCTCAGGGAGGCAATATGCCGTTTAAAATCAACAGGATTGTTTGCCAATGTAATATATGCATCCTGCTCGGGCAGCCACATGGCGCCATGCGAACGCAGTTGCTCCAATGCAATGGTAAATCCTTTCGTACCATCTTCATTCAGCCGTATGGTAAGCAATGGCGCATCCGGCTTATACCAGGAGTCATCTTTCAGCCGGGCTGATTGCCCGGCTGAACCGTTTTCCATCAGGTATCCCCACATGGCATCATCCTTCAGCGTATAGGCATCTTTATGTCCCGCAAGCTTTCTTAAAGGAGCGGTGGGCTTTATATAGCTGATATCTGCTACCAGTTCATCAACATCGCCTGCACCACAGTTAAGCATAGACGAAGCGGTAGCTATGCGATCATTCTTTTCCGTTTGCATGCCTGATATTTTCAACACAACAACTCCGGGAGAGCCGCCTGCCAGTTGCACAAAACGGTCACTGTGGGCAGACGCTCTGCGACCAAAAGCAATTTTTACCTGTATGTACTCCGTATCAGCTGCCTGTACCTGGGCTTCAGCAGGATGGGGCAAGATCATCCCGCCTGCCAGGCCCAGTATGGTAATAGCCACCAATTTTATTTGTTGCTTCCTGTTCATGAGCATATCTACAAAACTATCTTCAGGAAGCATAGGTTTTCTACACAATCTTGCTTAATTAGTATCTTATCTTGCATATCATCTACATCCTATTACCCTATTTTGTATAATCATTATCCAATTTTGTGAAATTTAGCGCAAAATCAGGATAAACATAGTATTACCCTGTATATTTAGATAATGAAACCTCATTACAAGCCTATACCATCTGAATCAAAATTGTTCAAGGTTGAATTTCAGAAAGACAGTAAGGAATTCTATTATCCCTGGCATTATCATGCCGAGCTTGAACTGACTTTTATCTTAAATGGACAGGGGGTCAGGTATGTAGGTAATTCTATTGAAAATTTTTATGAAGAAGAGCTGGTTTTGCTCGGCTCCAACCTTCCCCATGCCTGGAATACCAGCATCGAGCAGGATCAGCCGGTAACGGCTATTGTGGTATACCTGAAAGAAGATTTTTTTGATAAAAACTGGATGCAGAGCATCGAGTTTGAAGGCATAAGACACTTGTCTGTATTGATGAACAAGGGAATAAAGGTTGACAATAAAGTGGCCCTGGAGCTCAGGCAAAAATTCTTTGACCTGCTGAATGCAACGCCGTTTGAAAAGCTGATGATCTTATTGCAGGTGCTGGAATACCTCTCCCATAACCAGGAATACCGGTTCCTGTGCGAACAGGAGTTTACATGCGATTTTGACGACATAGATAAAAAACGGATCAACAGCGTGTATGATTATATCCAAAAAAATTACCAGCGCCAGATATCGCTTTCGGATATTGCGTCAAGATTAAATATGAGTGAAGAATATTTCTCCCGCTATTTCAGCAAGACCATGAAAAAGCCATTCTTTGAATTTTTGAATGAATACAAGATCAACAGGGCGTGCAAGCTGCTTATTGAAACCGATAAGCAGATAAGTGAAATATGCTATGCAGCAGGATTTGAAAGCATCCCTTTTTTCTACAGACAGTTTAAAAAATTCAAAGATTGCCAGCCCAAGACCTACCGCATGAATTACCAGAAAATATCCTTGTATCAGCCGGTATGAGTATTTTATGCAAAGAGCGATGAGAAAGCAAAGCTGCAAAGGTCTTAACAGCAAACAGGTTGTCCCGGTAATTGAAACAACCTGTTAAAATAAGCGTTCGAAAATATTTATGCTTAACCACTAATTACCATACCCCGGATTCTGCGTCAGGTTTTTATTGAGATCTCTTTGTGTCCGGGGAATAGGCCAAACGTAATTTTTAGCCGGATCAAATACCCGGTCCTCAATCTTAATATGCTCGGCAGAAGTGTAAGTCACATTCCCTTGGGCATCTATTTCGCTAATGCGCGCGCCATAGAACGGTCCGTTCATTACCTGCTCCCCGATCTTCCAGCGCTGAATATCATACCAGCGCATTCCTTCCATAGCCAGCTCCACTCTGCGCTCCCTGCGGATCAATGTTCTTAGTTGTTCCTGTGTAGCGTATTTAGCTTTATCAACATCCGGCATTCCTGCACGTGAACGTACCTCGTCAATGGCATCATACACGGAATTGTCTATCTGGTTGGCCTCTATCTTTGCTTCCGCATAGGTCAGCAATACTTCAGCATAGCGTATAAGAGGAATATTCAATCCCGCCTTATAGAGATCGGCATAATCAGATTTGAAATGTATATATTTCCTGCCGACATAGCCGGTATAATTATACGTAGGCCAATAGTCAAGTGAATTAGGATCAAAAGGATTAAAGATAATGCCGGCGAAGGAAGCTCCCGGTACTATCACCGTTTGCAGCAGCCTGGGATCACGATTCATAAAAGGCTTGTCAACATTATAGCCGGATGTTGGGTCATCAATTGTTTTGCCGTTAGCCATTTCATACGCATCAACCAGCGACTGGGAAATATTTACCGAGCTCCATCCTCCACCCGGTGTCGACTCGGGAGCCAGCACCTGCAGCCCAACGGTAAGATTCGGGTTAGCTTCAGTATAAGCCCTGTCGAGAACGATCTCCGAATTATATTCATTCTTCATCCGGAAAAGTTCCTGGTAATCAGGGAACAGGGAATACACGCCAAGGTCCATTACTTTTTTAGCTGTTGAGGCAGCTTCGGCAAACTTATTATTAAAAAGCTCTACCCTGGCTTTTAAAGCCAGCGCAGCTCCTTTTGTAATACGACCACGGTCATCTCCTTCATAGGAGTCCGGTAATACCTGGCTGGCTGCTTCTAACTCCTGCAATACAAAATCCACTACCTGCGCTTTCGGTGTCCGCTCAATAGTATTAGCTTCTTCCGGCGTAAGCAATGTTGTGATCAGCGGAAAATCACCATACAACTGTGATCTTTGAAAATACTGGTAAGCCCTGAGGAATCGCACTTCACCCTTCATTCTGTCTATCAGCCCCTGGTCCATGGGCGTTTTGTCAATGCTGGACAAAAACCAGTTGCACCGGGTAATACCGGTAAAGTTGTAAATAAGACCCGTATTATTGGGTGTAAGAAGCTGCAGGTTCCCATACTGCTGCCAGCCTTCCCAGGGGTAAGCATTATGACCATTGTCGCTCGCATCATCCATATAAGTGACCCTTTGCCCGTTTTCAAAATTCGCATAGCAGGAAGTAGCTGCGGCAGTAGCATCATTAACCCCGGTCCATAGTGTTGCTTCACTATACTCGTTAAGCGGTTGCCGGTCTAAAAAATCTTTTTTACATGAACCGAGCAATACCGGCAGCAGGAAAACTATTATACTTATTTTATTTCTCATAACAATATTATTAGTAATGAACTAGTGTTAAGTCAATCAATGATTATCGTGAGAAGTGAGAAGATAAAAGTGAATGGTGAATAGGCAATAGCGAATGTTTATCTTCTCTCTTTTCATGTTTCACGTATTAGAAGGTTAAATTGACACCAACAGAATTAACTTTCACCATCGGATAGCTGTAGCTGTTGCCACCGATAGGCGCTTCAGGGTCTACCCATTTGTAAAACTTAGTGAATGTCAGCAGATCCTTGGCAGTCCAGAATACGCGAAGCCCTATGCCAGCTTTGGATAACACCCTTGATGTTACGGTGTATCCCACCTGTACATTTTTAAGCCTCAGATAGCCTGCACTGCGTACCCAGAAAGAAGAAGGTGTCTGCTCGGGGTCGTTCTGTGAGTTGGAATTCCATACCCGGGGGAAGCTTGCATCAGTATTGCCGGGCGTCCAGCGGTCGAGCCAGATGCTTGTAGGATCCCCGTTCTTATCGTATAACGAACCTAATATACGACCGGATACGTATGACTTAACACCAGCCGCACCCTGCAGGAATAAGGTAACATCAAATCCCTTATAGCTCGCGGAAAGATTAAGACCATAGGTTATTTTAGGAAAGTAGGTACCCAGATACTGTCTGTCATTACCATCAATAACATTATTGGTGTCCAGATCTTTATATTTGATATCGCCAGGAGCAACCGGCCCGCCCATTTGAGTCTGATCGGCGTGTTTGGTTATATCATCCTGCGATTGAAAGAGCCCTTCGGAAACCCAGCCATACAATGAATAGATCGGAAGACCTACCCCCTGTATGGTAGAGCCGCTTGGAAAAGGACCGGTACCGGCCAGGTCTGTTACCTCATTCTTTATATAGGCGAAATTGGCATTTGCGTCAAAGCTGAAATCGCGTTTTCTCAAATGATACCCAGCGGTCAGCTCAACTCCCTTATTCTGCACACTACCCGCATTGATCACCGGAGCGCTCAGCCCGAAAGTGCTTGCTACCGGAAGGCTCAGCAGGATATCAGAAGTATTGCGTATAAAGTAATCACCGGTAAAGGTTATCATGCCATCGAGTAAAACGGCATCCAATCCTATACCCCTGGTGGTAGTGCTTTCCCATTTAATATTGGTATTAACGCCCTTGCTCGGAGCAATGCCATCGGCAATTTGTCCTCCGAATACATAGTTATAACCTGTTGCAATTGTAGCCTGGTAAGGATAAGTACCGATATTCTGGTTACCCAGCATACCCCATGATCCCCTGATCTTCAGATCTGAAACAATATGTTTGAGGGGTTCAAAGAATGATTCTTCAGAAATACGCCAGCCCGCAGACACGGAAGGGAATGTTGCCCAGCGGTTGCCGGAAGCAAAACGGGATGAACCGTCGTACCTGATATTTCCTTCGACCAAATACCTGTTCTTAAAGGAATAGTTGATCCTGCCGAAAACCGATTCCAGCGCATATTCTGATGCGTTACCCGAGTTTTGCGCACCTGCCAATGGCCCGGCATCCAATTGATCCAGCGCATTGTTCAGGTATCCGCGCCTGCTCGCAAATAAATAATCGTAATGATTATACTCGCTTGAATATCCACCCAGCACTTTTAGCGAATGATCGCCAATATTTTTACTGTATTCTATCAACGTTTGCAGGGTCAGGTTGTCTGTGAACTGACTATTGGATGCCACGATATTAGGACCTTCCCAAACCGTAGGATTGCCTGTATTCGGATCATAGTATTGCAGGTCATTGATCCTTGATTTTGCCCGGATAAAATTACCGGTATATCCAAGCATCGGCTTTATATGCAGGTCTTTTACAACCTCGATGTCGGCCTGGAAAATTCCCGTCAGGCGATGCAGCTTGTTGAGGTTATTTGAGCCGCCTTTCAGTACGGCAACAGGGTTACCCTCATCGCTATAGCCATAATAGCCATTGATCATATAGGGAACCACCCTGCCTGTTTGAAGGAGCGTTGCCATCAACTGGCCAAAATCCAGCGCATGAATATTACTTACAGGCTCCCTGAATTCCTGTTGCGAATAAGCAATATTACCGCTAAACTTGATACGGGAATTTATTTTATATTCAGTATTGAAACGCGTATTGTATCGCTTTAAATAAGAGCCTTCTACCAGGCCATTCTGGGAAAGATATCCCACCGACAGATAGTTCCTCATTTTTTCGTTTCCCCCGCTTACATCCAGGGAATGATTTTGCTGCAGCCCGTTGCCTCTCCAGAACAGATCATACCAGTCTGTATTGGGATAATGCTCGGGATCGGAACCATCCTTGAACTTTTGAATTTGATCATCCGTATATTTCGGGGATTTACCCTCATTCACCAACGCCTCGTTATATAGTGTTGCTGCCTGCCATGAGTTGATAAAATCGGGTGTCATGGTCATTGACTGCCTGCCGATATCCAGGTTGTAGTGAGCAACTGTCTTACCTGCTTTCCCGCTTTTCGTAACGATCAGTATTACCCCGTTTGCAGCTCTTGACCCATAAATAGCAGCCGAAGCAGCATCTTTCAGCACCGTGATGGACTCTACGTCATTCGGGTTGATATCATTCATGCTCGACACTACCCCGTCAACCAAAACCATAGCATCGCTGTTGCCTAATGTGCCGATACCCCGGACGCGTATAGTTCCCTGGTCATTTCCCGGCTGCCCGTTATCTACAGTGACCGTTACGCCAGACATGGTGCCCTGCAACGCAGAAGACAGGTTGCTGATCGGCCTGCCTTTCAGTTCTTTCGCTGAAACGGTGGCAACAGATCCTGTGAGGTTGACCTTTTTTGTTGTGCCATATCCCACTACTACCACATCATCAAGCACATTAGCTTCCGCTTGTGTAAGATCAAGATTAATGTTACGCTGGTTACCCACAACTACTTCGCGGGTTTCATACCCAACATAGGTAATCACGAGTGTCTGGCCTTTCACAACGCTGA
This sequence comes from uncultured Terrimonas sp., assembly GCA_964461595.1. GTDB lineage: Bacteria > Bacteroidota > Bacteroidia > Chitinophagales > Chitinophagaceae > Agriterribacter. Next base: position 34,488 of record CAYWVB010000024.1, read on the forward strand.
TACTGAATAAGCCGTTTTCGTTGGTCTTTGTGCCCGTAGTGGAACTCTTTACCTGGACAGACACGTTAGCTAACGGTGTTTCGCCGTCAGTGACCTTCCCTGTAAGCGTAAAACCTGTTTGAGCGATAGTATCCCCCGCAAAAAGCAGGAAAACAAACAGCGCCAGAAATACCTTTGTTGAAGTAAAGAATCGTAATAGCTCTGATTTCATAGCAATTGTTTTGAGTATTAACTTTAATTTGAGTTCAGGAACGGGTAGATAAATCATATCCCGGTCACACTACACAAAACTATTTTTCTGACTCATAACTTTTTTGCACGATCTTGCCCAATCAGTATCTTATCTTGCATCTGCAAAACCTTTAATTACCTCATTTTGTACAATCAGTATCCTATTTTGCGGGGTTTAATATAAAATCAGGATAAACATACAGGCAGTTGCATGTTATAAGGAAACAACCGCATTGTAAGGACATACGGTCCGCATCTAAATTGTTCAGGATTTAATTTGAACCTGCTCAGCAACGGGGCAGTTTTGCTTACAGGGAAGTTGCCGCTGATTCTATCGCGCGGCAGAATGCGCGAATGCTAATGCCCAAGCATTGGGAATAATCTTTTGATAGCGGCCTCATCGGGCTGGGTGCCGTATTCACATATTTCAAATACCTCTGCATACTTTGCTGCAGCGGCTCTTTGTTTGCCATAGTATTTCTCCAGCGTTGTTATCACCTCCGGCTGCAAAGGACGTTTATACCAGTTGGACAGCCACACCTCCCGCTCTCCGGCGCCCGCAGGCACCTGATCTGCATATCCGCCTATCCATGGCAGCCATTCATAAAACTGAGATACATGCGCGTCCAGCGCATGTATTTTTTTATCAAAAACCGGTGTAATGTCCACGGCAATATCCGGCCTGAAGGGATTGGGCCTTTTGAAATGATCATAGGTGTACAGGAACACCGGGTTCTTTTTCAGGGGCGCCACATCCGGTACCACGTTGGGTACGCCTACCATATAAGCTGCATCCTGCACCAGCACACCGGTATAACGATGATCGGGATGATAATCGTTTGGCCTGGGAGCGATCACGATATCCGCATTCCACTCCCTTATCTTCCGGATAATCTGTAAGCGTACTGTCAGCGTGGGCTCCAGCTCGCCATCATGATTGTCAAGAATATCATACACCACTCCAAAACGCCACCCGGCTTCTTTTGCTTCGGCTGCCCTCCTTTTAGCCAACGCACCACCACCTTCAGTCTGATGCCCTGCATCGCCATTGGTAACAGATAAGAATTTGACTGCATGCCCCATCTGCGAAAATAAAATAGCAGTGCCCCCCGCATCCAGGTCACAATCATCCGGGTGTGCCCCTATCACTATTACGCGAACCGGCTGCACAGGTGATTGCGCCTGCAGTTGTACAGATAAAAACGGGAGTAAAAGAGAAAAAGCAAATAGTCCTTTGGTATTCATGGCTTACTGTTTAGTAATCTTCTGAAATATACGGCTATTTGCATTTAGTACATTACTATTCTTTTATAATGGTCCAGATCGCCCCGTTTTTTGTTACCATTTTTTCTAAAGTCCCTTTGTCCGAAAGTTCACTCAGCAGTTTTTCACTTTCCTTTCCCGGTGTGCCCGACAGCTCTGAAAATTCTTTTGCTGTCAGTGAATGATACTTTGAGAAAAGCGTTTCCCAATTTTTACCGTATTCACTTTTGGTAACGGCAGCATGAAGCTTTAAAACCGCTGTTTCATAAAAGGCATACGGCTTTGAGCCATACACAATTTCTTTGTTGCCCGAATTATCAAAAAAGAACATGGTGGGGAACCCCCTTACTCCAAGCGATCCTGCCAACTTCAAATCTTCTTCAAAAAATATTTTCGCTTCGCCTTCAAAATCTTTTTTTAACTGATCTGTATCTAATCCAACTTTTTTAGCGGCAACGGCTAAATTCTCCCATTTGGCAATGTTCTTTTTCTGTAAGAAAACCATTTCCCGGGCTTCTCTTAAAAACAAAACAGCTTTTTCGCTATCCTGAATTTGTGCCGCCTTAAAAGCAATCGAAGGCGGATAAGATGAATGCAAAGGGTCTTCTAACCAAACGTCTCCGTCAATAGGCATATCGTAGTAAACGCTTACTTCGTCCCAATGCTTCGCTACGTCAGACGGTTTGCTGATACCGCCGCTATTGTAGCTCCAGTCAGGTAATAAACCGCCCATCCGGTACTCAATTTCTATGCTGTTGCCATACTCCAGTTTTAATTTTCTCAGTTGCGGTTCAATGCCCCAGCAGGAGGAGCAGATCGGGTCTGTGAAATAAATAATCTTAACGGGTTTTTCTGTGTTTTGAGCAGACACTTTTTTGTTGATCGTCCTGTCGGGTATACCGCAAATCCCTTCAACAGGATCGCATAAAAGCGGACTGTTTTTGTCTTCTGCTGCATCAAGTGCCTGTTTTGTTTCCCCTGCCATATTATATTGTATTTTTGTGCAAAGTTGTACCGTATAAAAATCTCCTGCAATAAGTCAGAAATTTATGACCATCAAAAAGTTGACAGACGACAAGGAAACCTGCCCTGCACAAGGTTTTTTAAAACTGCTGTCGGGCAAATGGAAGCCCGAAATATTCCGTTTAGCTGTTGAGTCGCCTTTGCGATTCAGTATTCTGTTACGTCAAATTCAGGGTTCCAATAAGCAATCCCTGTCAGTTGCGCTGAGAGAACTGGAAGAAGCCGGGTTGCTGGAAAAAGTTGTTGTAAAGCAAAAGCCGTTACACATAGAATATAATCTTACTGACAAAGGAAAGTCTTTAATTCCTGTCTTTAAACAGTTGGAAAGGTTATCATAGGGTTGTTTGCTATTCGTTTAAGACTATGTATAAAAAGAAAATATTAGTGCTTTGCACAGGTAACAGTTGCAGAAGCCAGATAGCAGAAGGTTATTTGCGGCATTTTGCAAGCAACAGGGCAGATGTTTACAGCGCAGGCGTGGAAACTCACGGAGTGAATCCAAAAGCCATCGCAACAATGAAAGAAGATAACATTGATATTTCAGGTCATACCTCGAACAACATTGACGAATACCGTAACATTGACTTTGATTTTGTCATTACTGTTTGCGACAACGCAAAAGAACGCTGCCCTTTCTTTCCTGCAAAAGCAAAGAAGCTTCATCAAAACTTTTCCGACCCTGCAAAAGCGACAGGCACAGACGAAGAGATCATGAAGCAGTTCAGGCAGGTAAGAGAACAAATAAAAAGCTATTCTCAACAATTTGTAGCAGATAATCTGTAAAAAGATTGCAGGCGTACAAAATCTATCAGCAGGAATGTCAAGAAAATCAAGAACAAGTAGCGCAGGCTCAGATTAACATCCTATACCCCCTACACCTCACGCCTTACATCTATTCAACCCCCAATCCCGTATTTATCCAGCACTTCCCGGTTGATCTCGATGCCTAACCCCGGCTTTTGAGGTATGCTTACATAACCATCCTTCATTTCAAAAGGCGATGTGAGTATGCCCTTCCTGATAGGGGATTCCGTAACAGAGTATTCCAGCACAGGAGCATTGGGTATAGCGGCGATCAGGTGCATGGAGGCGGCAACAAGAATACCCGTTTTAAATGCATGCGGTATGCATAATATATTATTGTCTGTAGCAAGCGTTGCTATTTTCTTTGCTTCTGTCAGTCCCCCGCAGCGCGACATATCGGGCTGTATAATATCTACATGCGTCTCGTCTATCAAACGCTTAAAAGCCAGCCTGCCGCTTTCTTCTTCGCCGGTGGCCACCCGCAGCGTGGTATATTCCGTTAACCTTTTATAGCCAATATAATCTTCTGCAGGGAGGGGTTCCTCGAACCAGTATATGCCGAGCTGCTCCAAGGCCTTTGCCACATACATGGCTTCTTTGAGCCTGTACCTTTTCCCGATATCAATCATGATATCCATTTTATCACCGGCGGCTTTTCTTGCAGCTTTCACCAGCTCAATATCCAGGTGCGGATCATACCCCAGCGGTCCCCACCCCAGCTTGATAGCGGTATAGCCCAGCGCTGCATGCTCCGTAACAATTTTTGTAACGCCATCGGTATCCCGGGGCATCAAAGCACTTGCATACGCTCTCACTTTATCACAATAGCTCCCTCCCAGCAGCTTGTGCACAGGCTTTTTGGTGGCTTTACCCATAATATCCCAAAGCGCCATATCAATGCCGCTCATTACATGCATAACCGGGCCGCTACGTCCATAGTAATAGGTTTTGGACCACATGTCGTTCCATATCTGCTCATAATCAAAAGGGTCTTTGCCCACTATCACTTCCCTTAACCCATAACAGGTACCATGCGCCATATAGGCTTCAATAACAGCTTTGCCTACCATCGTGGAAGTATCCGCTTCTCCATAACCCGTAATGCCTTCGTCTGTTTCCACAGTAATAACAAGGTCATCCTGCGTTCCATCGGCAGCAGTTGAGATTTCGGGTAACCTGAGTATGGTTGCCGTTACATTTGTGATCTTCATTTTTAAAAAAATTGATTTTAAAGTATGGTGAATAGTGAAATTCACTACTGCCTATCCGCTATTGCCTATTCCTCTTCTTTCAAACAATACTATCAGTTTGCCTTCATATACCGTAACCATTAATGTGCTGATCAGTATAAGCAATCCCCCGGCGATCATTACTCCTGTTATTTTCTCGTCCAGCAGGATTAAACCAAGAATAGCAATAAAGAAAGGTAACAGGTAATTGCCTAATATCGCCTGTGTCACATCCATCCTTTTTAAAACATAAAAAAACAGCAGCATGGAAATGCCATATACAATAAGGCTCAGCTCCAGTATACCCAGTTGCGGTATAGCTCCGCTGCGCATGAATGTTTTTAAATGGAACGGCTCAACCCATATCAGCAGGGGCAGGCTGACGATGCTGCCAATTATTGAACTGTATACCAGTATTTCCAGCTCAGTGAATTTCTTCTCCACCAGCACTTTGCAATAGGTATTATAATATCCGCAGCAGCAACAGGCAAGAAAAAAGATCAGGTTGCCGGTAAAATAACGGCTTTGGCGGAAATCTGCTTCCGACAGATCAGGTAAGGATGTTATGATAACTCCAACTATTGCAAGAAGAAAGCTGACTACACGTATAACATTCAGCTTCTCTTTCAATAACAAAGACGCTAATAAAGCTACAATAACAGGTATGGTCAGTGTAATAATACCCGCATTGGCAGCCAGTGTCATCCGGGCTCCTACAGTATATCCGTACTGCATCAGGAATATGCCGATCAGCCCCGGGAGTATAAAATACCTGATCTCCCTCCATCGCCAGCGCATTTTTACGCCGCGCTTTTTATTTTCTCTCCACAAAAAAGGCAAAAAGATAATAGTGCTGACAATAAGTGGGACAAATGCCACGGTAGTGGAACTAAGTCTGTCCCCGATAAGGCGTATCACCGGCACCTGTGTGGCCCACATAAAATTTATGAGCAATACCAGGGACCAGTCCGCCGTCTTTGAAGATTTGGTAAAATTCATTCCTCAGCTATTGATCAGGAGCACAATTATTGGGAGGAAGCCCGGAGCCGAACCCGCCATCTACCACAAGCGCTGTACCGGTAACAAATGAAGCATCATCGCCGGCAAGAAAAACCGCTGCCCTGCCTACCTCTCCGGGTTTACCGATCCGCCCCAGCGCATGCAGCCTGCCGGCATCGGTCCTGGCTTTGGCAGGATCCGGCTGACTTTGAAAATATCCTTCGGCAAGCCCGGCATCTATATAGCCCGGGCAAATACAGTTCACACGTATGCCATCATGCCCATGATCAATTGCCATCGCTTTAGTGAGCCCAATGATGGCCGCTTTGGTAGCGCAGTAGCCTGCACAGGTGGGTTCTACAAAAAATCCGTTTACCGACGACATATTGACAATGCTCCCTTTCGTTTTGCGCAACTGCGGCAGGAAATATTTAGAACACAAAAAAACACCTCCGAGATTTACCGCAAGCTGCCGGTTCCATTCCTCAAAAGAAGTATTCTCCGCCGTTTTATTGACCTGTACTGCTGCATTGTTTATCAGCGTATGCACCAGCGGGTAAACGCTCAGGGTTTGCTCCACCAGTTGCTGAACAGATACCGGATCTGATACATCAGCCTGTATGGGAATTGCAATTCCTCCCCCGGCTTTGATCAGCGCTGCTGTTGCTGCAGCGGCGTTGATGTCAATATCTGCAATCACCACAGAAGCGCCTTCTTTGGCAAATTCAAGGGCACAGGCCCTGCCGATGCCGGCTCCCCCACCTGTTATTACAACTACCCTGTTATCAAGCTTCATCTGTTATTGATGGTTTAAAGTGACTTATACTTATCATATACTTCCTGCAGCGACCGCCCGCTAAGCAGCTCTCTCCGCGAATGGTTTTCCCTGACGGCTTTGTCTTTTGCTCTTTCAAATACTTCGTCTTCTATGCCCTGCGGTATTACAACGATACCATCAAAATCTGCATAGATCAGATCGCCGGGATTAACCAATACTGTACCGCAATGTACCGGCACATCATATCCTACCACAATACCTCTCCCTTTGGAATCGAGAGGTCTTATGCCGGCATAATATACGGGAAAATTCATTTCAATGATGCGCACACAGTCCCTGATCTGGCTGTCGCATACGCATCCTGATACGCCGCGTTTTTTGGCAATGGTTGACATCAGCTCGCCCCAGGGTGCATTAGTGCCATTTACATCTGTAGAATGCACTACCACATCTCCGGCATGAAGAGAATCCATGGCTTCAATTTCAAGCCCATAGGGATTATCTTCAGGTATAACATTGGTTTCTTCCCACTTTAAGGTCCTGGCCCTGCCTATGAAACCACAATTTCTTATATCGGGTAAAAGAGGACGGAGTCGTTGATGCATTGCCTGGTTTCGATAGCCCATTTCATCTAAAATATCGCATACGGCCGCCACATATAAATGCTGCTTTATAAAGTCGGTCAGTTCTGCATCGCCTGCAAATGATTTCATTATGGTATTTTATATTTTCTTGTCAGTCCATTACAAAAAGCTGCTTACCTATCAGTATGGCAGACACGTTCACTACGAAAATATGGAGGCAGCAGAATTCCCTCCACGTCATTCTGACAACCACTTCAATCAACAGTAAAATCCTGCCTGCTATTAAAATTATGAAAGCAAATTTACAGGCAGATCGTTCCGCTTCTCTATCCAATATTGATGTATAATTATCCGATTTTGTAACAGGAATGGATAATGCATTTAAAAACAACTATTGACTGTACAAAATAAGCTAATGATTTTGCCAAATCAGGTAGGAAAAAAACTATGGATTGCTATATGTTTGTTTGGATGAGCAGAATTATATATCTTATTATCGGTTGTCTGATGGCTACATCTTTGTACGCCCAGCATCAGTCAAACCGTTATTCGGTCCGGCCCGACTCCATTGCCACCCATAAAGTTGTATTAGATGACCGGTCGAAACTTATTTCGTGGATACAGCCGCAATCCCGGGCCTATGATATTTTTCTCCGGCAACGTTGGAATTTCATAAAAACATCCGTACCCTGCAGTCCGGGGCCTTTACCAAGATCGAAGTACCCGCAATATTATTTCTACTGTGCCTACAAGGTAAGTAACGGAAAAATTTTGCAGGAGCCTGACACCTGGATGAATGATGTGGGCGAAAAGATCCCTAACTGGTTTGAATCAGCACGTCTCTACTACGCGTATACCGGGGATACAACGGTAATGAACACCGTGGAAAAAATTGCGGAATATGCGATTGATCACGGTATGACTCCTGCAACATTCAACTGGCCAAACTTTCCATATACCACTACCAATGCCGGCGATATGGAATTCAGGGGATTCGATGCTGCCAAACGTTTTGTATTGCATGAAGTGCAGGTTGATCATGCGGGTGATATGGGATTAGCATTTTACCGGCTTTATTTGTATACTGGCAGGGAAAAATACAAAACGGCAGCAGTCAATATAGCCAATACGCTTGCCGGCAAGGCAAAAACAGGGGATGCGGAAAGATCAGTTTGGCCTTACCGCGTGATAATGAATACCGGCGAAGTAACGGCTCCCTATGGCGCCAACTGGATAGGCGCATATTCCCTTTTAGAGCATCTTGTTAAAGCAAAAACAGGTAATGTGGCAGCATATCAAAGTGCGATGGATAAAGTGAGGGATTTTATGCTCCGGTTCCCTATGCGAACAGGCTACTGGACCGACGGGCATACGGATACCGATATTAAAAGCAATACCTATAAAAGCAATATGGGCAAAAGCAATACGGCATTATTTATGCTGGACAATCCATCATTCGATCCTGAGTGGAAAACACATATACCTCAGCTGATACAGTGGACGGAAACCAATTTTGTAACACGCTGCAACCAGGGTGAACCTGCTACCCAATGGGGAGCCAACCTTGTAGGCGAGCAGGATGACTTTTTGCCCAAGATGGATTATCAAACCGCAAGGTATGCCGCAGAATGTGCTAAATGGTTTGCCGTTTCAGGAGATACCACGTATAGAGAAAAGGCATATCGTTCATTGAACTGGGTAACATATTGCAGCGATTCTGTCGGGCTTGCCTTTGAAAGCCCTGTAAGCAAGGGCGTATCCAGCTGGTGGTCTGATTGCTATGGAGAAGGTCCCCGGATGTTTTACCATGTTTTAGCTGCTGTTCCCGAATGGGCGCCGCCCCGCGAAAACCATATCCTGTACTCGCAGGGAATATTAAAAAATGTAAGGTATGCAACCGGCAAAGTTCAATATACTGCTACTGATAAAAGCGGTACGGAATTTTTGCGATTGTCGTTCAAACCGGCAAGGATATTACTGAACGGAAAGCGCATGGCCTTGTCGGGCTATTCCATAAGATCCCTTGGAGACGGAGATTATGCCTTAACGATCAGGAGGGAAAAAGCCGGTCAGATCATTGTGGAGTGATGGTATAGTGGAGCTTCACACAAAGAGGCAAAGGAAGCAAAAATACTTTGTGCACTCAGGATATCCGTGCCTTTGCAGTTCAAAAGATCTTATGCAAAGGAGCAACGCTTTCGAAAGTACAGTTTCGTTGTATTCGCTGCCCCGCTGCGCATGCCTCGTGAAATTATTCGCGAATAAGAAATAATAATATGTTCCAGGAAAAAATACATTACGGCGGATGGCCTGGTTGTGTAAGATTGTACAACAAGGCAGTGGAAATGATAGTTACCACCGATGTTGGTCCCCGCATTATTCATTTCGGTTTTATCGGAGACCGGAATATATTGTACGTATCTCCTGAAGACAGTGGCAAGACCGGCGGCAACGACTGGCGTATATACGGGGGGCATCGGTTGTGGATTGCACCCGAAGCCATCCCTCTTAGCTACCACCCTGATAACAGCGATGTTGAATATGCATTCCGCAACGGGTCGCTAACCATAACAGCAAATAGAGAAAGCACATCGGGTATCAGGAAGGAAATGCAGATCACTTTATTCGCCGGCAGCAATGAAGCCACCGTTGTCCACCGCCTGACAAATGAAAACCCTTTTGACATACAATTGTCTGTATGGGCAATTTCCGCCCTGGCGCCAGCCGGCTGTGCTATAATACCACAGGAGCCTTACGGGGAAGGAAATGATTTTTTATTGCCCGCCCGCCCGCTGGCTTTATGGCAATACACTAAAATGAATGACCCGCGATGGATGTGGGGTGAAAAATATATTCTTGCAAAACATGATGCAGCACTTGCCAGTGAACAAAAGATCGGCATACTCAACAAGCAGGGATGGGCAGCGTATTATCTCAACAAAACACTGCTGATTAAAAAGTTTGAGTACAATGCCCATGCCCTCTATCCTGATTACGGATGCAATAATGAAATATATATAAACGGGGATTTTCTTGAACTTGAAACCCTTGGTCCGCTTATTACCTTAGCTGCAGGCAAAACTGCAATGCATATTGAACAATGGGAGCTGTACAACATTGAAGGCATAGCAACAGCATACGAAATAGACAGGAATATCCTGCCCCTGGTGAAGCGCAGTAATAAGATGAAGTAACGCTATTGGCTGACGGAGAGACAAAACCGTGCAGATATGATATCCCGGATAAAGTAAAAAAGCTAATATATTAAGGAAAGAGCTCCCTTGGGTCACCGGCGGGAGTTTCATAAAAATAATCCCGCTGAGACCAGCGGGACCGAAAACCAAAACATGAGAAACTAAACTCTTTCCCGGCTAATTCCCCTGTCCTACCCTGTTGATCTCATCAGATACTCCTGTAGACCGGCGGCGTGAAGGAGCTATCGTATTCTTGCCAAAACGATAGGTAAAGCCTGCAGCCACCTGGCGGCTGTCCCACCGGTTGGCAACAGTTGCATCCACATCGCCGTATTTCATATACCCACTGAATTTCTGCCAGCCGAAAGGATCACGGAAGCTGAGCCGGATAGTAGCTTTATCTTTAAGCACATTTTTTTGCAGCCCGATGGTCATCTGATACATTTCATTCATCATCATTAATTGTTGTACTGCCCTCGATCTGTAGAAACCGCTTAATTCTGCAGAAAATCCTTTAACGATATTGAATGTGTTGGTAATGTTCACCATGTAAGCAGTATAGGATACTTCAATCTCGTCTGAGTTATACATACCCTTGTAATGATTATTATATATATTCATAAACAGGTTGGTGCTGAACCATGGCGTCCATTTGAAGGGAGCGTTTACCGACACCCCGATATTCCGGAATGTGCTGATATTCTCAGTGGTGAGATAAGTGGTCTTTTCTGCGGTATTCTGGTTGAGTATCTGCGAGATCACATCAGTAGTCCTGCTATAGTTTACAGTAGCAATATACTTGCTCATTAAGGTATACGACAATTCGATGTTATGGGTAAACTGCGGCAGCAGGTAAGGATTTCCCTGGCGATAGGTTAATGAATCCAGGAAATAGGTAAACGGGTTCAGATCTTCATAGTTGGGCCTGTTCACTCTTCGCCCATACGACAATACCAGCTGGTTATTTTTATTCAGACCATAAGTAATATAAGCCGTAGGAAAAAGATTGGTATAATGCCGTATAAAAGTAGAATCGTTGGTTACCTGATGACCTCTGGTATTGGTATTTTCCACCCTCAATCCTGCCTGCGCGCTCCACTTTTCGCTGAACTTCTTACTGATATTCAGGTACGCAGCATTAATATTTTCCTCGTATATGAAATGATTGGACCTGGCATCCGGTATCCATCCCTCACCATTCCTGTGCGCATAATCTACCAGGTTATTATTCTTTACAAAACTGGCTTTTATACCCGCTTCTATCTTCATATCTTTTTTAAGAGGATGTACATAGTCGGACTTGAAAGAATACATATCAATCAAAGAAGGCAGGTGCCCGCGGAGATATACCGGATCCCCGGTTTTATTTCCATAGCTGTCTTTGGCTTCTGTGGCAAGCAACATATCCACTACATTATTATATTTTACATAGTCAAGGTCAATGGTGAGCTCTCTGCCCGTGCTGTCAAAGCTGTGCTTGTAATTAATATTGCCGGTATAATTTCTGAATATCAGCGAATTTTCATTACTGGTATGCAGCCCTGACTGGAGGCTTCCGTCAGGATTATAGATATCAGATATAGTTAAAGGCGACGGATTTCCAAAAAATCCGAAGCCGGTAAATACTACTCCTACCACATTCTTCTTATCAATGTAGTAATCTATTCCAAGCTTGGCATTATGATTCCTGCTGCTGCCATTAAAAAGGGTTTGCAGGTTGGCGCTCGCATTAAGGCTGCCGTCTTCATTGTAGAAATTTCTTTTGATATTCAGGTCGTTCCTGCGTTCGTTGTAATTGGGATTGTAGTTCCCGAAAATATTGATCTTATTTTTACGGTAGTTGAAATTGAAGCTGTTTTGAGAACCCGGCTGTACATACCATGCATTTCCCTTATGAAAAAAGCCGGCGCTGCCTCCCACAGTGACACTGCCATTCAAACCGCTTTTTAAGCTCTTTTTTGTTTTGATATTAATGATGCCGGCATTGCCTGCTGCATCATATTTGGAAGAAGGATTGGTCATGATCTCTATCTGGTCAATGGCAGATGCAGGCGTGTTCTTAAGCAGGTTGGCAAGATCGGATGCAGAAAGATAGGTAGGTTTACCATCCATCATTACAATAATGCCTCCTTTCCCCTTGAGGCTGATATTACCGTCATTATCTACCGAGATGCCCGGCGATTTCTCCAGCACTTCCATGGCAGTGGCGCCGGCATTGGCGGGAGAAGCATCCACATTCACTACAAGTTTGTCTGCTTTTTGCTCTATCAGCGGTTTTTTTGCTGTGATCACTACCGCTTTCATGTCTTTTGAGGTATGTTCCATTGATATAATGCCCATATCTGTTACAGTCCCGGAAACTTTTACCCGGAACGGCGCTGTATATTTTTTTTCATAACCCACCGCGCTAACACATAATAAAAATGTTCCTTCACCTGCCGGAGTGATCTGAAAATTACCGTTCCTATTGGCAATCTCTGTTTTAAGCATTGAAGAATCCCTCGCATTGAGCAGGGATACTGTAGCAGATGCAACAGGCGTATTGTTATTTTTTACAATTCCCTTTATCAGCAGCGTGCCGGGCGTTTGGGCGCTTGCCAGCATTATTCCCAGGCAAATAGCGGCTGTAAGGCTAAATATCTTTTTCATTGCAGTTATATTTATATACTATTCAAATACCTGTCAAAAGTAGGTACTTTGTAATACATAGAACATAGTTTTACAATGAACGGTAAGAATCAGTGATATTTGGTAATGCATAGTACTTTAAATGTGAATCGAGAATGGTAAATCGGGGAATATAAAATGTAGCCGCAAAGCATGCCTTGCGGCTTCAGGCAACCGGGAACCTGAAACCTACCTTACTCTTTTCACCGGTGGAGTCAGCTTTTTAGTCCAGAAAAAAAGTATAATACCGGTAATGGCCAGCAGGGAGGATATAAGCTCAGCCTGTGTAGGATGAAAGCCAAAAATGTCATACTTGGTATTGACCCTTATTTTTTCAATAAAGAAACGTTCTATACCATTCAATACCAGGTATACTGCAAATAATTGCCCCGGTATGCCCAGGCGGCTTCTCAGCAAAAGCAGTATGCCGAATAATACCAGGCACATCAGTGTTTCGTAAAACGGAGTGGGAAAAACCGGAACAGGCAGCGCATTGCAGTGATCGCCTTCGCAATTTGCCAGTTTAAAGCCCTGCTCATTTACATTATGAGGATAAGCATAAGCAACCATCCATGTTGGTAAAAAAGCAGGTCCTTTGATGGTTTTATGCGGAACACTGTCTGTTCCGAACTCATTGAGATAAATAGTTTTATTGGCAGCTACTGCTTTTTCAAAATCACCCGGATTGGCCGGCATTGCTTTACCTAAGCTGTCTGTAGTATAAGCGCTGTTCAGGATACCCCAATCCCCATCTCCGCTCACCTGGCAGCCTATCCTGCCTATAGCATAAGCCAGCATAAGGGCAGGCGCCGCTGCATCCACAAGGTGTCTTATACTTATCTTTTTTTTCCTGGCAAACCATAAGATGGCAGCGGTGGCGCATATTAATCCTCCATAAAAGGTGAGACCGCTGGGCGATAATAAATTACCGATAGGATCCTGTATGAACCTGTTCCAGTTTTCGAGATTGTCAAAAACTTTTGCACCCACAAAACCAAAAATAGCTGCAAGGATAGTAAAATCGCCAACACGTTCATGTGGCCATATCCGTATTTTTCTTTCCTCTGGTTTTGCCAGTTTCTGCTTGTTTTTTTCCCGGTATTTGAAAAATGCAAATAATGCTGCCAGCAATAGGCCGCCCCCCACGCTTCCATTGGCAGAAAATATATATTCCTGGGGAGAAACGGAATCCTTGTTGAAAAAAATCCCGAATGCCTTATATCCTACAACAAAGCCAAGTATAGCATTCAGGATCAATTCTGAAACTGTTGCGGGCTTTCCTACTTCAATAGTTTCTTCTATAGGAAACATTTTCCCTTCCCGCTCTTTTCGCTTCAGGTCTTTGGTAAGCACTACTGCAGCTAAAACAAAACTGATCGCTACGAAAAATCCAAATGAATTCACAAATTTTGTCCAGTGCCAGGCCTCAACACCAAAAACATCTTTCAGGAAGAAATACAGGTTTGGATACATGTTATACAATTAGGTATAAGGGCACAATGATACTTTAAAAATATGGATTGAATAAAAATAAAACACCTGTTTCCTCTCTCATCCTATAAAAAAATCCTGTCGTTCGACAGGATTTTCTATGATGCTTTGTAAACAAACTTAATTACAATATTCGTCGAAAGCGGCTATAAGGCTTTTTGCAATAAGCTGTGCAGGCCTGCCTTCTATCTGGTGACGTTCGATCATATGCACCAGCGCACCGTCTTTAAACAATGCTATCGCAGGAGAAGATGGAGGATAAGGCAGCAGGTGCTCTCTTAATTTTTTTACAGCGTCAATATCAAATCCTGCAAAGCTGGTAGTGAGATGATCCGGCTTTTTGGGAGCATTGGCTACAGCCATCAGTACGCCCGGTCTTGCACTGCCTGCCGAACAACCGCAAACAGAATTGATCATCACTAACGTTGTGCCTTTATTTTGGAGGGCCTGCTCTACTTCATTGGGAGTCAACAACTCGTCAAAGCCATTGTCGGTCAACTCCTCTTTCATCGGTATTACAATTTCTGAAGGATACATTTCTTTTATGTTTTAGAGCGCAAATTTAGCTAAAATAATTTTTCATGCAGAGGCAAAAAACGAGATAAAAGGGTTTCAGGTTTCAGGGCCATTGTTATCACTTATCTCACCTTTCACGCTTCATCTCTTACATTTTACGACATATTGACACTGAAATCCATTTGAAAGCGACACATAGTCATACATAAGCCCGGGTGCACGATCAATTGTCACGATTCCGGTATATGGAATAGCATTTGATCATTGAACTATCGTCAAACAAAAAATCTTTAACAAAAAAAATAACTACTATGACACTCGTAAAATTTAATGGCTCCCCGGCAAAAAAAACCTTTAGTTCCATTTTTGATGATCTTTTTACAGACTGGTCTGGTTTCGGCAGTGATTTTACTCCTGAAAAGTGGTCTTCTGCACCTGTAAATATTCATCAGACAAAAGACGCTTATCATCTTGAAGTAAGCGCCCCGGGATTGAAGAAAGAAGATATTAAGATAAGCGTGGAAGACGGCCTGCTTACCGTAAGCTATGAAAAGAAAGAAAGCGCCGATATAAAAGAATACAAAACCGTTCGCAGGGAATTCAGCTACAACAGCTTTAAAAGAACTTTTACTCTTGGCGATAAAATCAATGCCGCAGAAATAGAGGCAAAATATGAGGACGGCATACTGAAAGTGCTTGTGCCCAGGAAAGCCGAAGCCCAGGCTGTAAGCAAGCAAATTGATATTCAGTAAGCGAGGGCGGGAAAATAAAATGTTAATGAGCGGTTGGTTTTGATGTGGGGTTAGCCTGTATGGGCTAACCTTTTTTCATACAATTAACATTCTGTTATAAAAGATTGAATTTGTTATCATAATGGAGTATATCAATTCGTTTGTATCACTTATTACTTTAAATTTGCTTTTCAATTTTCATAACCCTTAAAAAACCGCCATTTTGAGCAGCAATTTCAGGTTTGCGTTTCTGGTATTTTTTATTTTCGCTTCAATGCAGGCATTTTCCCAGGTCCCGGACTCATTGAAAATAAAAGCCGATACCACAATAGCTGATACGTCGCTTAAACCCATACAGCAGGAAGATACCATATTGCGTATCCGCAATCTCAATCCTTATCTTTCTCTGAATGGCGATTCGTCGCTACATTATCAGCTACTGATCAATAAAGACATTTCCCATTATTTCTGGTTTTTGAAAAACGCTTTGCCCGGCATACAGGTAGAGAGAAGCGGTATGTTGTATATCCGTCCCGAACGTGGATTATTTCTTAACGGCAGGCTTAAATTTGACCAGGAATATAAGGTATTGCTTGGTGTGCAAAACCTGGATAATCCCAATGACAGGATTGACACTTCTTTCACGTTGCTTTTCTACAATTCAGAGATCATTCCGTCTAAGATAAAGCCTGCCGTCAATAATGTGCTGTACGTGGATGAAGGTGACAGCATAAATTTCCGAGTACAATGTGAAGATGGGAATTTTCCGATTGAAAAGATCATCATGACGAGCAATTATCCTATAAAACCACTTTCACCCATCACCAAATGCGGGGATGATTTCAGGTGGTCGCCGCCTTTTGGATTTGTTAAAGGAACGGACAAAGACAAGCAAAGGGAAGTGATCCTGAATTTCATCGGCTCCAACAAGTTCAATTCGAGAGATACGGCCGTAGTGAAGATCATTGTAAAAGAAAATATCAATTATCCGCAGAAAGTGCTGGAGTATAACGAGGTCAAAAAGACAATACAAAATTATTCCAACCAGTTGAAAGCCACTTTCATGATGCTTGATAAGCAGGTGAGATCAACCAAAAGCACCCGCAATACCTTTGATCTTACTTCTGCAGCCTCTTCCCTGGGAGGAACTGTATTTTCGTCACTGCCTACTGATGCGCAAAAAAGCGCCGGGAAAATTTTACCCAGCGTTGGAGTAGCCATGGTGCCGGTGAAAGAATCGGTATCGCCTCAAAAGACTGCTGAACAAAATTCTGCTACCCTTGTGCGTAATAGTATCAAACGATTGGAATACCTCTTGCAAAACAATCCACTGGTGGGAGAAAAAGACCCTGATATCCTGATCAAAACGCAGAAGCTGAGAGATGAGCTGAAATCTATACAGGTGCAACTGATTGATGTTCCCCTGGTGGAAGTAGGAGATTCCCCGGAAGAGCTGGATAAATATTTTAATAATAAAAAAGTAAATAAAAAATACAGGATGAAGAGGTCGGGATAAGTACAGGGCCAGTTAAATGATGTGTTATCGTGATAAAGGTGAATGGGAATGGTGAGTCAAACGGCAAACGTGAGAGGTGAAACCCGAGATCTGAGAAAGCAAAAATGAATATTACGCATCCATTCCCGCCTGTCTCACATTTGACGTTTCGTACCTCACGTCCGGCACTACATTCCCGGTTTATCTCTTTGCTCCTGTATTAATATCAACCCTGGCACATGCGAAAAGGCATTCTGTTGAAAGATCTATGCTTCCGAACGGTGGTAGCATGCCTGTATGCAGCCTTTTTCATTGCACATTTATTGGCCATCACACCGGATACTCCCCGGCAACCGGGAACCCTTCCTTATTTTTCCTATCAGACAGTAACGCACAAGAATGCCGGAGTCAGCATTGAGCAGTCCGGTCCGCTCAGTTCGCAGGCATTGAATCTCCGGCTCAATAAGCGTTATCATCCGGAAGAATGGACATTTATACCTATTGCGGGTATCGTTTACACATATTTTTTTCCGGTTCCTGAAAAAAAATGGGGCAGCTATTGTCCTGCAACGCTCACTATTCATTTCCGGGTCTCACATCAGTTACGCGGACCTCCTGCAGAAGCATAATGCACTTTTATCACTAAGCTATTAATTGTAAATCAACCCAGGTATTTGATTACCATTTCCGGGAAAGGATATCGTCAGTTTATCAACCTGTCCGGAATTTTCTCAGGGTTTTTTAAAACGGTAAAAATGATAAGATCATTTTGCGTGAGCATATTGCTGCTATTGCTTTGTACCCGCTCTGCAACAGCCCAGCAACAGGCAAGTCTCAGCGAACTGCTGGAAAGAACAAAAACAAACGCGCCGCGACTGGTCACAGACTCAGCAGCTATCGGGATAAAGTCCGCCCGGCTGGAAGCTATAAGATACAACTGGCTCCCTTCGCTGAAGCTGAATTACCAGGCCGACATAGGCACCAATAACAATTTGCCTGGCGGATATTTTTCATACGGCATAGTGCCATCCAACTCAAAAGTGAGGGCTGAAGGAAATTCTTCCTCTGTATTTACTGATCTCGGTATTGCTTCTTTAGACTGGGAGATATACAATTTCGGTATGTTCAAAGCCGAGCAACGGGTAGCGGCATCAGACCTGGAAGCAGAGAAGCTGAATTTTGCAAGCTCTCAGTACGACATCCAATACAATGTAGTGAATGACTACCTGCAGCTTTTACGGCTTAATGATCTCATTCAGATACAGTATCAGAACATACTGAGGAATACCGAGATCAAGCGGACCATCCGCTCATTGGCGGTTGCCGGTATAAAACCGGGTGTAGACACCAGTATTGCCGAAGCCGAGCTTTCCAAGTCCAGGCTCATCTATCTTGAATTGAACAACCGGTTCAAGCAGGTGCAGCTATTGTTGTCTTACAACAGTGGTATAGATTCCGCTGCAATACAGCCGGATACATTACTGGAAAACCGGCTGATCAATACGTATGCAGATGACGGCTCATTTTCCCCGGATACTGTTGCTCATCCAGCCATTACTCTTTACAGGTCATTGTATCAAAACAGCCTTGACAGGGAAAACCTGGTGAAGAAAAGTTACCTGCCCAAAATTTCCCTGCAGGCAGCCGCCTGGGGGCGCGGCTCCAGCGTGAGCGCAGCGGATGAATTCCGCAGCCTGGGAAAAGGCATAGGCTTTGAGCGGGGCAATTACCTTGTCGGCGTAGGAATTACCTACAATATACTGGACTATAAACATACCAGGCTTCAATTGAAAACGCAAATGGCCGCCACTCAGTATGCACAAAAAAAGCTTGAGGAACAAAGGGCGTTGATCTCTTCAGCGCTCAGCCAGGCAGAGGTAGAGCTTTCTACTGCCAACGACAGGCTCAGGGAAATCCCGCAGCAATTAAATGCCGCAAGGGCCGCCTACCGGCAGAAGCTTGCTTTATACAGGAACGGCCTTACCAATATCATTGAGCTCAATACAGCGCTGAGTGTATTGTACCGTGCTGAAACAGATTATACCAATGCAAAATTCCTGTTTTGCAAGGCATTGTTTCAAAAAGCCATTACAGGCAACCAGCTTACCCTTCTTTTAAACAGTTTAAAATGACTATAATATGTCGTTAGTTACATCGGCCCTCAGGAAGCCCATCAGTACGGTAGTCATTACCGTAAGCTTTCTCCTGTTTGCTGTCATCACTATTATTAGTATACCGGTTGATATTTTTCCCAGGCTGAACCTGCCGACCATTTATGTAATCGAGTCTTATGGAGGCATGTCGCCCCAGCAGATGGAAGGATTCTTTTCGACAAGAATGCAGGATCAGTTTTTATATGTCAATGGCATTAAAAATATTACTGCAAAAAATGTACAGGGACTTACCGTATTAAAATTGAATTTTTATGAAAATACCGACATGGCTGAAGCTTCTGCACAGGTAGCGCTGCAGGTAAACCGGGTAATGAAATTTTTTCCGCCGGGAGCGCTTCCGCCACAGGTAGTTCGTTTTGATGCTTCTTCCCTGCCGGTAGGGCAGCTTGTATTGTCGAGCGACAGCAGGAGCCTGAAGGAAATATACGACCTTGCTACTACCCGCGTCCGCCCTATGTTTGCCGCTATCCCCGGATTATCGGCACCTCCTCCTTTTGGCGCCAACTCCAGGACCATTACGGTGAACGTTGACCCGGACAAGCTGCGCAGCTATAATCTTACGGCAGATGAAGTAGTGGCGGCATTAGCCAAATTCAATGTAATGGCGCCATCGGGTAATCTAAGACTCGATAACACCATGTATGTAACCACCATCAATACGCTTGTGCAGCAAATAGACGAATTTTCGGACATACCTGTTGTTACTAAAAATGGCGTGCCGGTACTGGTAAAAGATATTGCCAGGGTGGCAGACGCTACAGACATTACGGTAGACTATGCGCTGATCAATGGAAAGCGGTCTATCTACATCCCGGTGGTAAAAACGGCGGATGCATCTACCTGGGAAGTGGTAAACAGCCTGAAGAAAAAAATTCCTGAGATCAAAAGCCTGCTGCCGGATGACATGCGTATCTCTTATGAATTTGACCAGTCGGTCTTTGTGATCAATGCCGTAAAAAGCCTTGTATCAGAAGGCGCACTCGGCGCCCTGCTCACCGGTTTGATGGTGTTGCTTTTCCTGCGCGACCTGCGAAGCAGCCTTATCGTGGTCATTACCATACCGGTATCTATACTCATAGGGGTGTTATTATTAAACCTCTTTGGGCAAACTATCAATATTATGACATTGAGCGGGCTTGCGCTCGCCATAGGCATACTGGTAGACCAGTCTACGGTAACGATAGAGAACATTCACCAGCATCTTGAAATGGGTAAGTCGAAGAAGCAGGCTGTTCTGGACGGATGTGAAGAAATAGCATTCCCTCTCCTGCTTATATTATTATGCATTCTCGCAGTATTTGCCCCCTCATTCCTGATGAAAGGGGTACCGAGAGCAATGTTTTTACCCTTGTCTCTTTCTATCGGGCTTACTATGATCATATCCTACATTGCCGCGCAGACCCTGGTGCCTATTCTTTCCAACTGGATGATCCGGGCTGAGCGTTACCGGCATTATCATCACGGGGCAATCCACGCTCATGCAGGGCAGGCGCTCGATACAAATGAAATAGACCAGGTAGAAAAACATTTTGCCGTTGAAAAGCACGATAAAAAAAGGAACGATCTGTTTGAAAAAGTCAAGCTCAGGTATATGGCTGTACTGAAGCGATGGATGCCCTTCAAAAAGCCCATCGTGATTGTTTATCTTCTTACAGTGGTTACACTGGTAGTACTTGGATTTGGAATGATAGGGAAAGATATGATGCCCAAACTGAACAACGGGCAATTTCAGTTGCGCATAAAAGAGCCCGATGGCACCCGCCTGGAGAGAACAGAAGAAAAAGTAAGGCAGGTCTTACAGATCATTGACACCACAGTACAGCATCATGTAGCAGTAAGCTCCACTTATGTAGGCATGATACCTACCAGCTATGGCACCAGCAACCTGTATATTTTCAATACCGGCACCCATGAAGCAGTAATGCAAGTGACGCTGGACGAGCATTATAAGGTAAATATGGATGAGCTCAAAGACGCGTTGCGGCGTAATATTCATTACAAGCTTCCTGAATTACGGCTAAGCTTTGAGCCCATAGATATGACTGAAAAAATAATGAGCCAGGGAGCAGCTACTCCTATTGAAGTAAGAGTAGCCGGAAAAGATATGAAAGAGATTGAGCAGTATGCCCAAACCCTTGTTTCAAAAATGAAAGCTATTCCCTGCCTGAGGGATGTGCAGATAGCTCAGCCGCTGAAGTTTCCTGTGGTCAGCATTACCATTGACAGGATCAAAGCCGCGCAAATGGGATTGAATGTCGAAGACATTGCACGATCCGTAACAGCAAGCACTTCATCGAGCCGCTTCACACAGAAAAACCAGTGGCTGGATGAAAACAAAGCGTATACCTACCAGATACAGGTGCAGATACCTGAATACATTATGAACAGCATGGATGAGCTAAAAGAGATACCTCTTATCAAAGGTCGCACAAGTCCTGTGCTGGGTGATATCGCTACTTTTAAAACAGTATATATGCCTGGTGAATATGACAGGTCGGGGCCGCGACGCTTCTTAACCGTTGGCGCCAACATTTACAAAAAAGACCTGGGTTACGCTACAGCAGCAGTAAAAAAGGCTATTGCTGCTATCGGGACTCCTCCCAAAGGAATGATAACCGAAGTAAAAGGCATGTCCGGACTGCTGGAAGAAACCTTTTCCAGCCTGCAAGGCGGACTGCTGTTTGCCATACTTGTCATTTTCCTGCTGCTGGCAGCCAACTACCAGTCTGTAAAGCTTTCGCTGGTGGTATTGTCTACGGTGCCGGCAGTAATTGCCGGCTCGCTGGCTGCCCTATTGCTCACAGGGTCTACGCTCAATCTCCAATCTTATATGGGCATGATCATGTCAACCGGTGTTTCTGTTGCAAATGCCATTCTCATTGTGACCAATGGAGAAAAGCTGCGCACCGATTACCGCAACGCATCAAAGGCTGCGATAACCAGCGCGTCTATACGCATGCGTCCTATCCTGATGACAAGCCTTGCCATGGTAGCGGGCATGATACCCATGTCGCTGGGAATGGGAGAAGCGGGAGAACAGTCTGCCCCTCTCGGAAGAGCTGTAGTGGGAGGACTGATCGCTTCTACCCTCGCTGCATTATTCATACTTCCCCAGGTATTTGCCTGGGTACAGCACCGCTCAACGTACGACGATCCTTCCCTCATGCCCTCCGTTACAACAAATGAATCATCAAAGAAAAAAATATATCATGAAGTATAGCTATTGGATATTGTCAGCAATTTTCTTCCTGGCCGTTTCCTGCTCCCACCGGGAAAAGCCTGTTGACATGACAGGCTCAGCAGGAAAGCCTGGTAAAGAAAGTAAATATGAAATCGGTACTGTTACCGAAAAGCCATTGTCGAGCTATGTAAAGCTCCCCGGGCAACTGAAACCTTTTGAAGAGGTGAATATATATGCCAAAGTGAACGGATTTGTAAGATCTGTTTCGGTAGACCGGGGCAGCGAGGTCAAGAAAAACCAGGTTTTGCTCGAGCTGGAAGCGCCGGAAATAGAATCACAGGTGCAGGCAGCCGTGTCCAAGTTCACCCAGGCGCAGGAAAATGCAGTGGCAAGCAGGGAAAAATACCGCAGGCTTAAAGATGCCGCAAAAGAAGAAGGGGCTGTAGCTCCGCTTGATCTTGACAATGCGCTTTCTAAAATGAAAGCGGATGAGGCGGTAGTGATGTCGGAAAAATCGAATGTGGCCTCGATGAACAATATAAAAGAATATCTTACGGTAACAGCTCCTTTCGATGGTATAATAGTGCAAAGGAATATTTCCGCGGGCGCCCTTGTAGGACCGGGCAGCAAAGCCAATGACCAGCCACTGCTGGTGCTGCAGCATTTACAGAAGCTGCGGCTCGAAGTATATATCCCGGAGGCTTATGTAGACAAAGTTGACCTGAAACGTCCCGTGAGGTTTACATTCAATGCTATCCCCGGCGATGAGCGTGAAGCCATGATCAGCAGGTCTGCAAACGCATTGAGCAATATGCGCTCGGAAGCTATTGAGATAGATGTTCAAAACAAAAAGCAAATCTTAAAGCCGGGCATGTATGCAGAAGTAAAGATACCCCTGCTTTCTGATGCCGCTTCCATACTGGTACCGAATAATGCCATAGTAAGATCAACAGAAAGGCATTATGTAATTGCCGTAAAAGACGGGAAAGCCGTATTTAAGGAAATAAAAGAAGGATTGAGCGCAGACAACTTTACAGAAGTATTCGGCGACCTGAAGGAAAGTGATGAAATTATTTTACATGCTACTGACGAAATAAAAGAAGGTACAACAGTGAAATAAAAGCAACGGAGAAACGTCAAACATTAACACAGGCGCAAGCCATGGCTTGCGCCTACAACCTTCGCCTATACTTTATACCTTACCCTAATTAATCCTGATCTCAAGCAGTTTTGGCCATCTTTTACCCGTAATAAAGATCTTATTATCTACTGCATCCCAGGCTATGCCATTCAATACAGCGCCTTCTTCCTGCGCTTCCCTGTCATAGTTAATGTTGGCGAGTTTCTTCAGGGCATCCGTAAAATCCAATATACCAACAACAAAGCCGGAAGAGGGATCAATTTTTAGTATATAATCGGTCTCCCACTGGTTGGCATAGATATAACCATTGATATATTCCAGCTCATTGAGATTATTTACCGGCCCAAGGTTATTGGATACTGAAACGATCTTCATCAGCTTAAAGTCAGACGGCCGCACAAAGTATAATTTATCCGTGCCATCGCTGATAATAAGATTGGTTTTATCGTCGGTTATTCCCCACCCCTCATTTGGCCAATATCCTTTTCGTATAAGTTTGAAGTCTTTGAGGCTATATACCAGTATCAGGTGATCCTGCCATGTCAATTGATAGACTGTGTCATTGAGCACAGTGATCCCCTCTCCGAATAATTGCGGATCAAGATCAATTTTTTGCTCCACCGTTCCTGTTTTGTAATCCACCTTACGGAGTGTGGACTCTTTCTTTTGTCCTGTTCCTTCATACAACTGCTTGTTGTAAAATACCAGCCCCTGGGTGAAAGCCTTGGTGTCATGAGGATAGATATTCAGCACAGTATAGGGAACGGGAACCGGAGGCGGGACATTACCGTTGGTTTCAGCATGGGCAGGAGCTGCAGTCTCACTGCTTTTGTCTGAATTATTACAGGAACAGATCAATAACAGAAAAACGGAGAGCAGGGCGAGTTTGTTTAACATATATCAAATGATTGCTGCAAAAATAAGTTTTGACATAGTATCAAACGAAGATTAAGACCATTTTAACTGCGTATTATCTGCATGTAGTCGAAAAGCGCCTTCATACCATTGATGATACCGGATATTTTATTTTACTTTGTATCTCAAGTGTTGCAGACACTCCCTGTCTCCCATCTGCTATACATCCAATTGTCCCTGTTCAAATATCTTTTGAAAAGCTAAAGTGTTAATGCTGCCGGGTACGGGCTGCACTACCCTTCCAATTAAATGTAATACTCCATGAAAAGCTGGTTCAAAAAATCAGCCGATGAAATATATTGTCTGTATTATCCTTGGATTTCAGGTGCTTCCTGTTTTTGCCCAGCGCAATTGCGGATCAGCGGAATATTGGCAACAGCAATTGCAAAATGATGCTGCTCTTAGCAGGCGTTATGCACAAATAGAAGCCTCATCACGTCGCCCTGCCGCAATGAAAGGGCAGTTCCCTTCTGTAGAAGGCGGCTCCATCATTGCTATTCCCGTAGTCATTCATATACTGTACAATACTCCTGTTCAGAATATCAGCGATGCCCAAATACTGTCACAGCTCAATGTATTAAACAAAGATTTTCAAAGATCGAATGAAGATATCGGTAAGGTTCCTTCAGCGTTTGCAGGATATGCTGCAGACTGCCAGATAAAATTCGTGCTTGCACAGACAGATCCGCAAGGCTATACCACCACAGGCATCATCCGGAAAAAAACAGCACAATCTTCCTGGAAGCAGGACGATAAGATGAAATACAATATAAATGGCGGCGATGATGCATGGGACAGCCGCTACTACCTCAATATATGGGTTTGTAATCTTGCTGACGGGCTGCTCGGATACTCCACTTTTCCCGGGGCTGCCGCAGACAAGGACGGAGTAGTGATAAGAACGGATGTCTTTGGACCCAATAACAATGGGGCATATAACAAAGGCAGGACTGCTACGCACGAAATAGGACACTGGCTTAATCTGAAACATTTGTGGGGAGATGCTGACTGCGGCAGTGATGACGTGGAGGATACGCCCCCTCAGAAAAGCTACAACAGCGGCTGCTCATCATTTCCTAAAATAACAGCCGGCAGTTGCAATAAAAACCCTGACGGCGACATGTTCATGAATTTCATGGATTTTTCTGATGACGCATGCATACTCATGTTCACCTATGGACAGCGAGAGAGAATGAGAGCCATTTTTTCAGCCGGCGGACCAAGAGCTTCCATGCGCAGCTCACCTGCTCTCGGGGAAGGATGGAACAGTGCCCCGGCTTCCGACTCCGCTAAGAATACAGGAAATTCGATATCCCTGTCTGTATATCCGAACCCCTGTACCAATACAATTAATTTTCGCGATGGCAACGGAGGCAGTATCACTCCGGATCGCTACCAGATCTTTGATGCAAAGGGGCAACTGCTAATAAGCGGTTTTAAAAAACCAGCAGTACAGATCAGCAGACTAATACAGGGAATTTATTTTATCAGGGTACAATATGAAGGAAAAGAAGCAGTTGTAAGGTTCATGAAGCAATAAATATCATTTGCATATTAATATTTCTTTATGAGCAGGCACAACGCTTTGATAGTATATTTGACTTCGATATAAAATCATTCTTATGAAAAAAATTATCCTTTTTGCTTCCACAGTATTCCTGCTGCATACCACTCATGCCCAATTATTAAAAAAAGTGCTTGGCGATAAAACAGACAGCGCCGGCATTGTAAATAATGTATTGGGCAAAGGCGCCGGCGGCTTAAGCACTGATGAGATCGCCTCAGGACTGAAAGAGGCATTATCAGTCGGCGCGGAAAAAGCAGGCAACAGTCTCTCCTCCTTAAACGGCTTTTTTGGTAATGCCGCTATCAAAATATTAATGCCTGATGAAGCAAAAAAAGTGGAAGAAAAGCTTCGTGCCATAGGATTGGGCAACCAGGTGGATGATGCTATCCTGTCTATGAACAGGGCTGCCGAAGACGCCGCCAAGTCTGCCGCACCGATATTTGTAAATGCCATCAGGCAAATGAGCATCAAAGATGCCGCAGGGATATTAAAAGGAGGAGATTTTGCCGCGACTGATTATCTGAAAGACAAAACCACTGCATCATTGACAGCATCATTTAAGCCGGTGATCGAAAAATCGCTTGAGAAAGTAAATGCCACCAAATACTGGAATACTGTTTTTTCTGCCTACAACAAGTTTGCGCTCAAAAAAATCAATCCCGATCTTACAGCCTATGTAACAGAAAAAGCATTAGAAGGCATTTTCCACGAAGTAGGCCAGGAAGAGCAAAAGATCCGAAAAGATCCTTTAGCGCGCACTTCCGACCTGCTTAAGAAAGTGTTCAGCAATGGATGATAAGTGTGACCCTTCACTTCAAAAAACAGCAACTCCATAACGTAAAAAGCGGCGTCTAATTAAGCCGCCAATTCGTTATGAACTGACGGCTTTGGGTCTTACTGTTCATTCAGCCGGATAATGAGTAATTTGTTTATGGTAGTGACTATTACCCTGCGTTCGGGAGTAAAGCCTAACCTGTCGAGCCAAAGGCAGCTTAGCCTGGTTACCGGAACTGTGGTTTGGCTCAAGCGGTTGATTTTGTGCCTGGTTAGAGCTACAGATAATAAATAGGTGAAGCTGAGAAGGTGTTGTCCCTGCCTGTCCGGTCAGGCGTGTATCCGCCGGCATAACAAAATGTACGTGTTGGCGATCGTCTTTTGTGTCAGGCAAGCTGTAGTTTCTTATTCTCAATTTTTACATTGAAGTTTATTTCCGCTTTCAGGGCTTTAAATACTTTCAGTATTGTATCAATTGTAGCGCTGTTGGCACTGCTTTCTAACTTTGATATCTGAGCTTTTTGTACACCAACCAATTCGCCCAATTGCTCTTGCGTCAGATTGCGTTGTTGCCTTGCCTTTTTTATCATATAGCTCAACACTTCCATATTAAGTTCGTATTCGTAGTCATCTCGCTTTTTAGTCCCTACTTTTCCGATAAACTCGTCTTTCATTTCAGAAAGTGAATAAGTCTTTATTTTATTTTTTGTTGCCATGATTATTCTTTTTCTGTGAAAAATATTGTTTCCTTATTTCTTTCGCTTTTTCAATTTCTTTTGAAGGCATTTTATCTGTTTTTTTAATAATACCGTGGGTTGCCAGTACCAAAGTATCTTCGGATTGTGTTTTGTCCCAAAACGCAAGCAAACGATATTGCAGGTTTTGATATTTTGTTCTGAATTCCCAAATGTCGTCTGTTAGCTTTTTGAAAAGCCTCGGGTCATTGGTTTGTTCCGCATGGTCAATGTTCCATAGGATTTTGCCAGCTACAGCCAATTGTTATTCCGTCAGCCAGCCTATTGCCAAACCGTGTTGTGCGTTCGCCTTATTCAATCAGTTGTAGTGTACCTATTCTGTCAAAGTGCTTTTTGTTCAATGTCGCTAAAGGCAAGCTATATGCTACCGCTGTAGCTGCAATAAACAAGTCTGCCAAATCAATTTGTTTTCGCTTCTTTTTCAATGTGCTGTTAAGTGAAACTGCTGTGTCAACCGAAACTTCGTCTAAAGGCATAACAGCTATTGCTTTTAAAATACTGTCCCAAAAAGCTAATTGGCTTGCTGTAGCGCCTGAATAAATCTCGTACTTTGTCACCGCAGAAATTGCGAAAGAATATCCCCGTCTCACTAAGCTAATCCAAATGGATTTTTCTTTGTCAGTTTTGCGATAGTAGTCAATAAGAATGGAAGTATCAACCACGATTATTTTGTCCGCCATTGGTTGATTGCTTTTCTGTTTTGAGCAATTGTGTCAAGCTGTTTTTGGGTTGCAGTGGGTCCCTTCAAAAGCAATGATTCCAAGTCTACCGTTTTATCATTCTTAGTTTTTTTTTCAATTTCGGCTTTCAATTGCCTCAACTGTCCTGATGGTAATTCTTTTACGATTTTAAGCAGCTGCTTAAATCCTATGTCAACTTGTACTTGCATAATGTCAAATTTAGGAAATTTTTGTCAAACCGCAAGAAGTCTGAAAAGGTGACTTACAACGGTTATAATTGGCGATATATTGGAGTAAATTATTCATTATATTGGGCTTAATCAGAACAGAGGACAAAAAATTTGGTGTGTGTTCGTCGCCTCGCCATGTTGTCAAATCGCGTTGTTGTGCGCTCGCTTTCTGTCAGTCGATACCCGAAATACCTGTTATTTTGGGTCTGTCGCTGACTTGCACGGCAAATACTGAACGCTTTGACGTTATTTGTCCATTCATCTTAAACTTTAAAGTGCTAATTACGAAATACACATTCAGCGGAATTACTCGATGCAAAATTTCTTTTCTTACTCCAAAAATATATGAAGTGTCAATTATCATTTTTTCGGAGTGAGTATTCACCTCTTTAATCATAACTAAAAATTGAGCTTTTGCTTTTTGGGCATCAACATATAAGTCTCCGTCCATTACAAATGGTAAAGAACACATTGTGAAGATAGAGTCAACGTTGCCTTCCTGCAATATTGTATTAATAAAATTATTAACTGTTGTCTTAGCCTTTTCACTTTCTGCACTGTCAAGCGAAGTTCTAGCTGTATCAATTTTTCCGTCGATGTACTGTCCAAGCGAAAACTTAAATGCCAAAACTGGAAGCAAAAAAAATATCCTTTTTGCTTTCATGATTAGTCGATATCTGTCCATATAGAGAATTAAGGGTGGCGCACAACTCAAAAATATACGAAAGTTTTAAAGAATGGAAACTTTCGTTTTTTTTATATCCTATTGATAATAAGCTTTTTGCAAACATTGATATCCCTCTCTAAACTCTCCCAAATCACATCCAAATCCCATTTATAAACGCCGTAGCACTATGCCCAATATTGTTCCAACCGTACAAGCGAGCGTGGCAACAGCAGCCCAATACCCGCCCGACTGAACGTCGTTCGGACGGGGTAGCAATACAGCCGGCTCACAAAAAAACCATTATATATTTTTCTGCCCGCGTAAATCACCGGATATCCCCAACCGCTGCACAACTGCCTATATTGTGTTATTTTGCGTCCCCTTTACAACATTGATCTACCGGGCATGACGAGCGAGCACATAGCATTTTTAATTCAATCATCGCCTGCATTACAGATGCTGCGGCTGCGTAATGCGGGCTGGGTATTGCCGTTTTTGTATACTGCATTTAAGGAGCACCGTAAGATGGTGATAAAAGAGGAGCAATTAGTACCGCTGCTGGCGGAAACGCTAAGCGCACATGCGGATGGCACGGAAGACCTGGAAGAAGCGCGGATTGAATTTGGCGAGGATGAGGAAAGCCGCAGCCGCAAATACCTGCTGAGCTGGGTGCAGAAGCGGATACTGCAGGATTTTCCGGATACTGACGGGAATACGAATTACCAGTTGAGCGCTTATACCGAAAAGGTTTTTCAATGGATGCAGAACCTGCAGGCAGGGCAGCACCATGTGGGCACGGAGAGCCGGTTTAAAATGTTGTTTGCATCGCTGCGCGATATGGTGGAGAATACCGAAGATGACCGCGAAAAAAAATTGCAGATACTCAAGGATCGCCGCGCTGAAATTGATAAGGAAATCAAAGCGATCGAACTGGGTGTGGCGCCGCAACGCTATAGCAATGCGCAGGTGCAGGAGCGGCTCGACCTGTTTGTAAAGCTGTGCTATGAGCTGATCGGCGATTTTCGCGAAGTGGAAGATAATTTTAAGCAGATCCACCGCAATATTGTGGAGCAGCATACCAAAGCGGAACAAAACAAGGGCGCTATTGTGGGCTTTGCTTTTGAATCGTACGACGCGCTGCGCAGCAGCAACCAGGGAAAAAGCTTTTATGCTTTCTGGGATTTCCTGATCTCTCGCAACGGGCAGGAAGACTGGCGCAATCTTACGGAGCAATTGCTGCTGTTGGTGGAAGACCGTGCACTGGAAAGCGATACCAATTTTCTGCAGAATATTAAATCGTTTTTATTAGAGCAGGGCAAGTCGGTATACGATGCCAATGATAAAATGGCGGAAAAATTGAGCCGCATTATTACGGAAAAAGAAATTGCAAGACACCGGCGGTTGCGGCAGCAGATCAGCAGCATAAAAGAGCTGGTGTTTGATTTGATGGATGAAGAAACGATTGATGCCGGCCTGGTGGTGGAAGAAGCGACGGAAATAAAAATGACGATGGACAGGAAGCTGCTGCTGGAAGAAAAAAAGACGGCGGGTGTATTGAGACAACCTGTGGCGGCGGTGGAAAGCATTGCAGATTTGGAACGGTTTAACCGTATGCTGAACACCTCGTTCATTGATAAAAAATTATTGTGGGAAAAAGTAGAGCAGGTATTGCAGCACAAGCAAACCGCTACATTAAAAGAGATCATTGAAGCCACTTCGCTGGATAACGGACTGGCGGAAGTGATAAGCTATTACAGCTTTTTGAAAGAAAAAGCCAAAAGAGTACAGGTGATCGGGTCGGCGGTGGAGCTGATACCGTTGAACAAAGAAGCCACGAAATTTGTTGAAGTGCCTTATTTATTATTCAGTAAATAACATTGTAAATGCCCGAGAAAATACATTCGTTCACGCCCGTGTTTATCAAGCTGCTGAAAGGCCCGGTGGAATATTTAGAAAAAAACACCTGGGAAAAGCTGATGCAGTATAAGGCAGAGCTGACTGTTTTTTTGCAGCAATTGGGCCTGGCGCTGGTACTGGATGAGCAGGATGGATACGCGTATATAAAACACAGCGTGCAGGAAGAGGATGGCGCCGGCGTGAGCTGGGTGCAACGCCGCAGTCTTACGTACGATGAAAGCGTGATGCTGGTTTTGCTGCGTGATATGATGGCGGAGTTTGAAGTAGGTGAAGCAACACATCGCGAACTGATCAAAAAACGCAGGGAGATAAAAGAATATGCTGAATTGTTTTTTAAGGAAAACGCCAGCAGGGTTAAAATGCTGAAGGATATAGACAGGCTGATTGACCGTGCGGAAGAAAACGGCTTTCTGGAAAGATCGGAAAATCATGATGTGGCGGATGAGCAAAAATTCCGCATCAAAAAGATCATTAAAGCCAGGGTAGACAGCGAAACATTAGAGGATTTTAAACAGCAACTTATTGCACATGCAGCTAAGCGTATTCAGCACAGATAATGAAAAAAGCGGTTTCCGGTTACAATACATGGAAGTGTATAACTGGGGAACCTTTGATGAGCAGATACATGCTATTCATCCCAGGGGAGAAACCAGCCTGTTGACGGGCGCTAACGGCAGCGGTAAAACGACGTTTGTGGATGCGCTGCTCACGCTGATAGTGCCTGAAAAAAGATATCGTTTCTACAACCAGAGCAGCGGCAGCGAGAAAAAGGGCGATCGTACGGAAGAGACTTATGTAATGGGCGGTTATGGTACGATCAACAGTGAGAGCGGCGTTACCAAAACTTTGTACCTGCGCGAAAATAAAGAAGAAGCCTATAGCATACTGCTGGCGAATTTTACCAATGAAGCCATGCAGGAAGTCACGCTTTTCCAGGTAAGGTATTTTGCCAACGGCGATATGAAAAAGCTGTTTGGCATTGCGCATAAAAGCCTACATATAGAAACGGATTTCAAGCCTTTTGACCTGGGCAATGCATGGAAGAAACGGATAGACCAGCAATATAATAAAGGCAGTCGCAAGAATAACGTGGAATGGTTTGATGCCGCAAGCAAATATGCCAACCGAATGGTGGATGTATTGGGCATGCAAAGCATACAGGCACTCACGTTGTTCAATCAAACCGTGGGCATTAAAGTATTGGGCAACTTGGATGATTTCATCCGCACGCACATGCTGGAACCGAGGGATATGGAATCGCTGTTCCAGGAACTGAAAAAGCACCTGGCTACTTTATTAGACGCGCAACGCAATATTGAAAAAGCGGAAGAGCAGATACGACTGCTGCAACCGGTGCAGGAACATTTTGAGGGGTTTAAAGCCCTGCAGGTAAAGCAGCAGGCTGTGCAGCAGTCTATACAAACGGCTGCTATATGGAAAAGCTATACGCAGGACGCTTTGTTGCAACAGGCTTTGGAAGATGATGCGGTTCGGTTGAAAAAGCTGGAGCAACAATCGGCAGAATTTAAACAACAGATAGAAGCGCTGCATGAAGAAGAGCGTGTAACACGCAACCAGATTGACCAGAACAAAGCCGGTCAGCGGTTGAAACAGTTAGAGCAGGAATTGAAAGAGCAGCAGGCAAAGAAAAAAGAGGCGGAAAACAACCTGGCACTGTTTACCGGCTGGTGCACCACGCTGCATTTTGAAGACAAAACCGCCACAGACGAAGAAAGCTATAAACGTATTCAGAAAGAAATTAGTCGTGCGGGACTGCGGTTAGAAAGGGAAAACCGCCTGAATGAAGATGATGATTTTGATGCGAAGAATCTGCAGCGAAGCGCAGGTGCAGAAAAAGAGCAATTGGAAGCCGAGTTGAATATGCTGTTGCAGAGCAAGAGCAATATTCCCGCGCATTTGGTGCAGGTACGTCGTGAACTGAGCAATGCGCTGAAGATAGATGTGGCCGAGCTGCCTTTTGCAGGTGAACTGGTGCAGGTAAAAACAGAAGAGCTGCACTGGCAGCCGGCATTGGAAAAGCTGTTGCACGGTTTCTCGCTTCGCCTGCTGGTGCCGGATAAGCATTATAAAAAAGTTACGCGCTATATCAACCAGACCAATTTGCGGGCAAGGCTGGTATATTATCATGTAAAGGATACCATACATACGCTGGCAGAAGACCAGACGGTATATTATAAGCTGGATTTTCACCCGGATCATACATTATCAGAATGGGTGCAGCAGCAGATCGTGCAGCAGTTTTCGTTTGTATGTCTTGAAGATGAAAAAACCATTGAGCGCTATGATAAAGCCATCACCATAAACGGGCTGATAAAAAGCAGGGATCGTCATGAAAAGGATGACCGCCCCGGCGTGAATGATGCAGGGCGCTATGTAATGGGCTGGAACAATGAACGGAAAAAAGAAGCGCTGATCAGTCGCCGGAATAAGCTGACGGATGACCTGGCAAATGCTGTGGAGATAATAGAACGATGCCGTAACCGTGCCGCAAGATTGCAAAAACAATTTTATGCATTGAGCCGCCTGCAGGAGCATGAAGGATTTGCCACGCTGGATGTGGCAGGGCTGCAACGCATCATTCATAAAACAGAAGAGCAGATAAAAGCATTGAGCAAAAGCAATAACCAGCTAAAGGCATTGACTTCCCAGCTCGAACAGATATTGGAACAACGTACAGCAGCAGAGCGGCAATGGGAGACCGCCACCGGTGAAAAAACAACATTGCAAAACCGGGTGAACACGATGTTGCAGCAGAAGGAGTCGTTGCAGGTATTGCTGCAGCATATTACTACGGAAAACAAGGATGAGCTGTTGCAGTTTCAGCAACAACACGCGGTTTCGCTTGGCGCTGTTAGCTTAGATACGATTGATGAAACTTATCGCCAGTTTAAAGATAAATTAGATGCGGAAGCGCAGCAGGTACAGCAACAATTGTATAAAGAGGAAACGCATCTGAACCGCAGCATCAGCCAGATCAAAAACCCGTCGCCTTCCATATTGCAGCGTTTTCCTGACTGGTACAGTGATGTACAGTTTTTGCCGGACGAAGCGGTGTATGCAGAGGAATTTAAAGAATGGTTAGACAAGCTCACTACGGAGAACCTGCCTAAGTACCGTCGTGATTTTGAGAATTTCATCAACGATACCATCACCTATAAAATAGGCGGACTGAATGAAGAGATGGAAAAATGGGAACGGGAGATCAACAACAGCGTTAATAAGCTGAACTATTCGCTGAGCGCTATCAATTTCAACCGCCTGCCTGATACTTATATACAGTTGGGCAAACGTTCGGTGCCTGATGCTACCATCAAAGCATTTCGGAATGCATTATTAGATGCATTGCCGCAGGCCGCGAACTGGCAGCAAAGCAAATTCGAGGAGAAGGCATTGCATTTCCGTCAGAAAGTGCAGCCGCTGATTGACAGCCTGGATGAAAGTGAAACCTACCGTGCCCGCGTAATGGATGTGCGTAACTGGTTTGAGTTTTGGGCGGATGAAAAATACCGTAATACCAATGAACTGAAAAAAACTTACCGCCAGATGGGACAATTATCAGGCGGTGAAAAGGCGCAGTTGACCTATACTATTTTGTGCAGTGCCATTGCTTATCAATTCGGTATAACCCGCGAAGGAAAGAACAGTCGCAGTCTTCGCTTTATTGCGGTGGATGAGAGCTTCAGCAACCAGGATGAGGATAAAGCCACTTACCTGATGGAATTGTGTAAGCAGCTGCACCTGCAATTATTAGTGGTAACGCCGAGCGATAAAATACAGATCGTGCAGGATTATATTGCTCATGTGCATCTGGTACAAAGGGTGAATAACAGGAATAGCGTGATGTATAATATGACGATCAAGGAACTGTTGAGAAGGAGGAAGACGGAAGGTGTGGGGTAGAAGGAATAAGGTGTAAGGAATAAGGTGTAGGCCTATACCCTATGCCTTACACCTTACATTACATTTACAATCTAAAACCGAAACAACTCACATATCCGTATCAGGACATGACCTTAAGGCCTTATACCTTACGCCCTACACCCTATACCCTACACCCATAACAATAACTTTAAAACTATCACAATGCGTATATTATCTATTTACATAGCAACAAGCCTGGACGGCTATATAGCAAAGCCGAATGATGATCTTGGTTTTTTGAAATCAGTAGAAAAAGAAGGCGAGGATTATGGGTATGCATCATTTACATCAACCATTGACACTATCATTCTCGGCAGGAAAACTTACGACTGGGTGCTCAAAGAAATTGGTTCCTCTCATTACGACAATGGGGAAAGGGACGTATATGTCATTACAAGAACTGCAAGACCGAAGGTTGATAAAACAAATTTCTACACCGGGAGCCTTCCGGAATTAGTCCGGCAACTGAAAAGCAAAAACGGTAAAAATATTTATTGTGACGGTGGTGCGGAAATAATAAACGAACTTTTAAAAGATGATCTTATTGACGAGATGATCATTTCGGTCGTTCCTGTATTGCTTGGTAACGGAACAAGGCTTTTTAAAGACGGCAGACCTGAACAATGGCTTGAGCTGGTGAGTGCGAAATCGTTTGACACCGGGTTGGCGCAACTGCATTACAGGCGGAAACGATCCTATCAAAAGGCCAAATCGAAAAGAAACAGTACTGCTAATATTATACCATGATCGAAGCCTATCAGAAACAACTTGTAAGATACTATAAGGGATACCTGAGAGATATTATTTCAGGCAAACCTTTTAGCGTTGTAGTGCTTCGGGGTGAAAAAAACAAACCCGCGACAACGGTTGAGCTGCATAGAGCTATCGCTTTGTTCCAGCAAAATGAAAAGACAGCGCAACGCAAAGGCTGGACAATAGAATGGGAAGACTGGAGCAGCAAAAAGCTGGGTAAGCAAAAATGGGTGTCTACAATTATCGTTGATACGGAAGAAGATTACCTGCACCTGCTAAAAAAAGAGGAGGAAGCAGCCGCCTTTAAGCATCAGTTACAAATTTTACTGGACTGGCAGCCGGCTATCCAATCTTTCTTAATGGATAAACCTGAGCGGGTATTGGATTTAAAAACAGTGTGGAGCGACCTGCAAAAGGTGGTTGACCATTTGCTGGCGAATGAGGTGAGCGGTCATTATATACGCAGCATCCCGGTGCCGGTGCATACAAAGTTCATTGAAACCTACCGGCCAATTATATTTTTACTTTTAAAAACTATCGCTCCGGAAAGATATACTGCAGGATCAGCCACGCTTGATGAGCTGCTGTCATTAAAACAAAAGCCGCACCTGTACCCGATCCGCTGGCTTGATAAAACTATAGCAGAGCAGTTCATGCATGGCATGGAAGTTACGGGTGTAACGGTTGACTGGCTGAAACAGATCGGTTGGAATATAAAAGAAGTGTGGCTGGTAGAGAATGAAACCAACCTCTATCTGATCCCGGAAAGAAAGAACGTGATAGCTATATTCAGCAAGGGTAAGGCAACGCATAGTCTGAAGGATGTACCTCTTTTGGCGAAAGCTAAATTATTTTACTGGGGCGATCTCGATGAGGAGGGATATAAAATGCTGAATGCCATGCATGGCTATTATCCTTATAATCTGCAAAGCGTGTTTATGGATGAAGCAACCTTACTGCAACATGCTGGTGAAATGGGTAAGCAGGATGCTGTATACAAAACAACTTCATTGGAGCATCTTACCAGGGAAGAACAGGCTGCTTTTAATATCCTGAAATATCATAACGGGAGACTGGAGCAGGAAAGGATACGGCAGGATTATGTGGCTGCATATTTGAAGAAGCTATACGACATTAATAACGGGATCTGACATTTATCGTCTATCGTTTCCCGCAGTGATCCATTATTCCAGTTCCTTAACTGACCCGTCTGCATAGCCCACGATCACTTTTTTTGCCATGCGCACAAAAAGCCCGTTTTCCACCACGCCCGGAATGGCATTGATCTGCTGCCCGAGCAGGGCGGGATCAGGAATGGCATTGAAGTGACAATCCAGTATCTGGTGACCATTATCTGTAATATACGGCTGCCCGTCTTTTTCTCTGAGCACCGGCTTACAGCCTAACAGCTGCAAATGCCGCGAGGTATGCTCACGTCCGAAGGACAGCACTTCTACCGGCAATGGAAATTTGCCCAGAATATCCACCAGCTTGGTTTCATCCGCTATCACAATAAATTCCCTGCTGGCTGCCGCAACAATTTTTTCCCTCAGCAATGCACCACCACCTCCTTTTATAAGATTTAGCTGCGGGTCTACTTCATCCGCGCCGTCAATATCAATATCCATATATTCCACACTGTCGAGACTGCTCACTTTAATTCCTTTTTCTACAGCAATCGAAGCCGTGCTCTCAGAAGTGGCCACCGTTATCACCTTTAAGCCATCAGCTACCCGCTCCGCCAGGTAATGTATTGCCCAGTAAGCAGTAGAGCCCGTGCCTAATCCCACTATCATACCATCCTGTATATAGCTTATGGCCTTGTATGCAGCCGCTTGTTTTGCATTCATTTTATTGTATTTCCCGGTAATATAAATCTTTGGCTTCTATCATCATACCAGGGTTGTGCACCTGGATCGCAAATTTCCCGCTTTGATATTCACTGTCCCTGTAGCTCATTACAAGCTGGTCTTTCACCCATATATTAATACTGTCGTCAACGGCTCTTACCTTCATTGCAAACCATTCTCCATCTTTTGTAAGCAGCGCGGAAGCCCTGCCTGTCGGCTTGCCGGGTTTCCAAAGCCACCCGGTATAGGCATCCTGGCTGTTGCATATCTGCGCTTCATATCCGCGGGGGAAACCATCCGGATCATCTTCCGGTTCATGCGCCCTGAAATACAACCCGCTGTTTGCTCCTTTGCCCAGGTCGGTTATTTTAAACATCCCCTTCACTTCAAAATTCTTCACAACCGGAGCTGCATATAAATGTCCTCTTCCGCCTTCACCGGTTATCCTGCCATCTTTTACCTGCCAGAGGGCAGTACCACGTTTAGTCCAGCCTTTTAAATCCCTGCCATTGAAAAGAGGCCGCCATTGAGATTGGGACAACCATGATCCTCCCAAAACAGCGATGCAAAGTAACAGAATTAGTTGTTTCATGCAGAAGCTTTACGGTTGAACAAATATGAGTATTCCTGAAAGAGCATATCGTCTGCAACAGATATCCAAGCCCGCCGAAATTCAATCAAATCCCCAGGTCTTTCCTTTCATGGTGGCAGGCACACCATCTCTCAGCCATGGTGCCGGGCGGTCGCCTTTTAATAACCAGTCAAAAAACTGCTGTTCCCTTATCTGGATGTCTTTACGGTTTTTACGCTGTATGAGATTATGCGCCTCACCGTTATAGTTGAGCAGCCACACCGGCTTATTCAGGCGCCTCAATCCGGTAAACAATTCTATACCCTGGTACCAGGGCACCGCACCGTCATTATCATTGTGCATGATCACCAATGGCGTATGTACTTTGGGTAAATAAAATAAAGGAGAATTTTGCATATACAACTGTGGCTTCTCCCATAATGTAGCTCCTATGCGGCTCTGTGTTTTTTCGTACTGGAATTGCCTGTTCATGCCGCTCTCCCAGCGGATACCGCCATAAGCGCTCGTCATATTGGCTACAGGCGCGCCGGCCCATGCCGCTTTGAATAATTTTGTTTGTGTAATGACATAAGCCGTCTGGTAACCGCCCCAGCTTTGTCCCTGTATGCCAAGGCGGGTGCTGTCAACCCATCCTTTTTTTGCCAGCGCTCTTATTCCGCTTACTATATAATTGTATGCGCTCTTTCCCGGATAGCCGATGGTATAAGAAATATCAGGCACAAAAACAATATAGCCCCGGCTTACAAAAAACGAAATGTTCAGCTTGCTGGGCGTAGGGGCCGGCGGGATATAATTATATAATCCATCGCTCAGCTTTTCATAAAAATAGCAGATGGCAGGATACTTCTTTTTCGGGTTGTAATCCTCCGGCTTATACACGATACCCGTTGCCGTTTTGCCATTATATGCCTTCCAGGTAAACAGCCCCGCAGTTCCCCAGTTGTATTTTGATTGCTGCGGATTGATATGGCTCAACTGTATTTCTTTTTTCCAGTCAGCATTTACATACAGGTCAGGGGAAGCAACATAGCTTTCTTTCGTGTATGCAAAGACGTTAGCATTTGCCGATTTCAATGGAGTGCGGTCGAGTGCATAGGGGCCGCTCATAATATTCACCGGTCTTGCATCGCCTACAAACTTAAGACCGGCAAACCCGGATTGCTTATTCACCTCATTAAAAGTGCTCAGCAGCAACTCCTGGGAAGGAGCAATAGATGTTTCTTCAGGATCAGTCTGAATATAGCGGTACCTTATTTTATTTTTACGCCCTAGCCGTCCAGTGATATTGACCGGACTCACTACATCGGCAGGATCAACCTGCCATATATCATAACGGTCATACAACAGTACAGCAAGATCGCTTTGCGTCCATGCCATTACGCCATAAGACAGTGGGTCGGCAGGCATATCAAATTCCTCGTCATATAATTTAACCGGTATGCCTGAAGAAATATTTTTTGTGATGCCTTTTTTCCAGGTAAAATATGCATGAGATTTTGCATCATACCAAAAGATATACTTTCCACCGGGCGACATTGTTGCCGCCCCTGCCAATGCTTTTTTCACCACAGCACGCGAACCATTATCGGCACTGATGGCATACAGGTCTTTTAAGGTTTGTCCTTCCCATTGCATGGCAACGCGCCTTCCGGTATCGGTGATACCCAAAAAAGTATCGCCATCACCGTCTGCATCTGTTATTACGGCAGGTATCCCTTTATCCGCCAGTTGCACATAGCGTTTATTGGTAAGGTTTATCATGGCTAAATAGCTGCGCTTCAGCTCATGGTCAAGATTTTTTAGCTGCACAGGCTGCAGGTAATCATCTTTATAATTCCAGATATCGAGCTTCACCAGGTCAATATCTATCAATGAAGTGTCTTTGGGTGGCTCCGCAGGGGCTGATCCGGCAAACAGGCGCTTTCCCGATTTACTGAACTTCAATTCAGCATTTTCACTTATTCCCCAGCCTATCGGCATACCTGCTATATCCTTATCTGCGAGCATCATCGCGGTATCATAGCCGTTTTTCCAATACCAAAGTTTATAAAACCGCTGAAGCGAGGTATTGCTGCTGTCTCTCTCTGCGGTAAAGGCCACCTGGGATCCCTCATCATCCATTGCAAAGTTGCGGAAATCATTTCCGCCGGACTGAATAGTATCAAAGCGGTTTTCCGCCGTCCTGAAGACTGATACAACAGCTTTGCGCAGTGAATCTTTTTTGTCTTCCGTTGTTTGCAGTAAAAGCATATTGCCATTTTTGCTCCACAGGTATTCATTTACCAATGGCACGGTAAAGCGCTGCCCGGTTTGCAAATTACAAATGGTCAAAGGTTTGCCTTCTACCACGTTGCCGGAACTGGTATTTTCGCCGGGAGGCAAAAAATCTTTTTCTGCAAATGAACCGTTGTAATCTTTGATAACAGGAGGGTTCGTGATCTTCTTTCTCTGTTTGGCCTGCTCCGGCGTTGGAGCCGGCTGATGACTTCTTACAGAGTCAATTACTTTAGCAACAGAATCTATCATCTGCTTTCTCTCCGAGGTATCCTTTGATGGTCTTTCCAGTTGCCATGCTGCCCACTGCCCGTTTTTCTGCGGCACTTTAAAAGACACTACATCCGCTATCCTGCCAATACTGTCTTTCCCCAACTCCAGCATACCAAGCGAATCTTTGGGGAAGGCTTCCGGTTTTTCCTTTTTTATCCGTGCCTGGCGGATATCGCTGTAAAATGGCTTTATTTTAAATATTACAAACCGGCTGTCGTCTGTAATTACTGCAGCATATCCCCTCGGTATGACATTTTTATATCCCGCATCTGCAGACTGCACTACCAGTGAGCCGTCTCCTTCCTGCGGGGAAACAGCATATACTATCCACTTACCGTCATTGCTGATCTTTTTTTCGCTGATGCTTTGCCATCCGTTATATACAGTATGATCAAGAGGGGGTTTACTTTGGGAATACGCTGTGATCGCTGTTAAAAAACAGGCTGTTAAAAAAAACTTTCTCATTCCTCCATTTTTAGAACCGGTGCAATATAAGCATTAAGTGCGCCTGCCTGAAGCTTTATGCAGACGATATGTATGTAAAAATACAGTATCAATTTAATACCTCGGCATGTATACGGGGAGAAATGGGGTCGGCATTATTGCGTACTTTCCGGCGGTAATTTTTAAACATGCTTTGCCACTGGATCTTAAGTACTCCAAGTATTCCTTCTTTAACAATATTCTTGTTCATTTTGGAAGTACCGAACTTACGGTCTACAAAAGTTATTGGAATTTCTATGACTTTAAAGCCCAGCTTCCATGCGGCAAACTTCATCTCGATCTGGAAAGCATATCCTACGAAATTTATTTCGTCAAAATTGATCGTTTCGAGCACTTCTTTTCGGTAACAAACGAATCCCGCAGTGGGATCTTTTACAGGCATCCACGTGAGGAGCCTTGTATACAATGCACCTCCTTTTGAGAGCACATTTCTTTCCCAGCCCCAGTTAACGGTCTTACCTCCTTTTACATAACGGGATCCTACTACAACATCAGCGCTTTTGCGGCATGCCTGGTAAAGTCTCTCCAGATCGGAGGGCGCATGGGAGAAATCGGCATCCATTTCGAAGATATATTTATAGCCGCGATCTACCGCCCACTTAAAACCATGAATATAGGCGG
The DNA here is from genome assembly GCA_964461595.1 of uncultured Terrimonas sp. Classification (GTDB taxonomy): domain Bacteria; phylum Bacteroidota; class Bacteroidia; order Chitinophagales; family Chitinophagaceae; genus Agriterribacter. The sequence continues at coordinate 76,303 of CAYWVB010000024.1, forward strand.
TGCCCAATCCCTGCTTGCCGGTACGGACTTCAAGAAAAAGCTGACCGGGATAAACAGTTTGGAGAGACCTGACGGCATCTGCCGTTCCATCAGGAGAATTATCATCCACCACCAGCACATGAAAATCAAGCTTCATATCAAGGACAGCCAACAGGATCAGCCGGATATTTTCGCTCTCATTATAAGTAGGTATTATGACCAGTTTTTCCAAAGGATAATGCTGTTTTAGCTATAAAAATACGGTATGCCTTTTTTTTAAACCAATAGTTTTTCTTTTTACGCTTTCTTTAACAGGGAACGCTTTAGTATCTCCGTCAGCTTCTGCTTGGTATGCATTGCAAAATCGCCTTTCATCATCCAGTCGTAATATTGCGGCTCCGCCTTCAGCACTTCAGTAACGGGGCGTCCTTTATGCTTTCCGAAATTAAAGATTTCCACGCCATTTTCCATCACAAACCTTCGGGCAAAATCAACAACAGGCTCATGCCCTACAAACTTTATAACAGACTCCACAGAATTGCCTAATTGAGGATAACGCTCCAACTGCGAGACCAGGATATCGCAGGTAGCAGCAGCATCTGCCTCTGCGCTATGAGCATTATCAAGCATTTTGTCGCAATAAAATTTATATGCAGCGCTCAGCGTACGGGGCTCCATCATATGATATACTTTCTGCACATCAAGCATCTGCCGGTCAACAATATCAAAATCCAATCCCGCCCTCAAAAATTCTTCCACCAGCATAGGCAGATCAAACCGGTTGGAATTATAGCCTGCGAGGTCGCAATGATCAAGGAACTGCCTAATTTCATTTGCCACCTGCTTGAAAGCAGGCGCGTCTTTCACCATCTCATCAGTAATGCCATGTATGTCTGATGACGCCTTAGGGATGGGCATCTGCGGATTGATCAACTTTCTCTTTACAACTCTCGTGCCATCCGTCTGCAACCTGACAATGGCGATCTCCACAATACGGTCCACCGAAAGGTTGATACCTGTCGTTTCTAAATCAATAAAAGCCAGCGGCCTGGTCAATTGTAAGGGCATGTGAGAAATTGTTAATTTGAAAACTCGGCAAACTTCGGAAATTCTTATGAAACTTAAGATTTTGGTTTAAATATAAAAGACCTTTCCCCATTCATGACCTCTGCTCTATTCCGGGCACAGAAGCCTGGCAAAGAAAATCAGGCGCTGGTCTCTCCGCGTTGCGACGGGCAGCGGTCTGCCTTATTATTGATAAATGATAAATAATATATGCGCATTTCGCAAAAGAAAACTATAATGCTTTGATAAATACTATATTGTTAATGCTAATTCACTATTATCCGAGCGCAATTACAAGTATTAACTTGTTTGTTTGGCATATAGTTTGTTTTTTTGCTGCATACCGTGCACCACGGTATATCCAATCCCCTTTTTGAAAAAAGAACAGTTATTATTTCCTACTCCTACGAGCGCCGGCTTGGAAATGTTATTCAATTACCAAAAACTTTAAAAATGAAAAAGCTTTTTGCAATCGTATTGTTGGTTATTGCCTTAGGAGCCACTGTAACATCCTGTACTGCTTCAAGGGGGGGCTGTAAAGCTACAGCGGGTATGGCAGGATACAGATAAAAAATCAATAGGAACCAATTACAACACAAACAGGGCTTCCATTCCGGAGCCCTTTATTTATGATTTAATGGTCAAAAATGGTTGGTAAAATCTTTTGAGAGTTATACTGGA
>CAYWVB010000025.1:0-14958 GCA_964461595.1 uncultured Terrimonas sp.
TTGCCACAGCCAACAACGAGCACACGTAATTTGTTTGTCTTTTCTGCCATAATAATTTTTAAACGCTATGAATGTAGTGAATGAATGCAATCCTAAGCATTTTCTTCAGCTTTTTTTTCAGGGACGCTGGCTCCCTTCTGCTTGTCACGAAAAAAAATCAGGAAAATAATCAGCACAACCAGGGCTCCCCATGCCGGATAACTCCATATTCCTTTCCAGTCATGCGCAAAACTGCCAACAGGAGTGTCAAAAGTATGCGATGCCAGGGAAATACCGGCAAGCTGAGTGCCTACAAAAGCTCCAACACCCCATAGAATAAAAGCTATAAAACCTTGCGCTGCGCCGCGTATGCGTTCATTCGCTTCCTCATCCACGTAAAGCTGCCCTGTAATAAAGAGAAAATCATAACATACTCCGTGAAGCAAAATAGCTGTAAACACTAAAAAGGACTGCATTCCGATAGTATCCACACTTCCTGCCAGCAAAAAGTAGCGTACCGCCCAGGCAAGGATGCCAACAAAAATAGTTCTCTTATATCCCATATATCTGAGCATGACCGGCAATAAAATCAGGAAAATAAAATCAGACACCTGGGCCAATGACATCTTTGCTACCGTATACTTCCACCCTAATTCAGTAACATACAAATTCATATTGACGAAATAGAAATAAAGGGGAATACAAATAAGGAACATGCATACAATGAAAATAGCAAACGAAGTTTTTTTCATAAGCGCCAGCGCATCAAGGCCAAGGATCTCTCCGAAACGAATATCCTTTCCCGTTTTCCGGGGAGGCGTATGAGGCAAAGTCAGCGAAAATAATCCCAAAAGCACAGACGTTGCCGCCGCAATCTGAAACTGGGCAGATGACTGCTCGGCCTCAAATATAATACTTACCGTCACCCCGCTGGCTATCCATCCTACTGCAGTAAGCGCCTTGACGGGAGGAAGATCCCGCTTAGGGTTGCTGAGATGATGAAGAGAGAGAGAAGTACCTAAGGCAAGTGTAGGAACGTAAGTGGTGCAATAAATAATGAGTACAGGATAGAATGAGCTGAAGGTAGTCAGCTTCGAAAGAACGAAAAGCAAAATACCACCCACAAAGGCCAGGAATGCCAATATCTTTTCGGAGGGAAAATAACGGTCGGCAATCAATCCTACAAAAAAAGGAGAGATCATTGCCCCTATTGCAAATGCCCCATAAGCAAGCCCGATCTGTTCACCTCCAAAATGAAGTGTCCTGCTAAGATAAGTTGCCATGCTTACGTACCAGGTACCCCAGACAAAATACTGGAGGAACATAAAAAATCCAAGCTTGATTTTAAGTTGCGTTTGCATAGTAAAACGATTTGGAGGTCAATGAATGTTTAATGAAAAAAGAACGCCGTTATCATGCACTTTACCTAACCTTGAGCTGTAAGATGAAAAGTGAGACCTGAGACATTGTATATTATGTCTTACATTTCACGTTTCACCTATTCACTATTGCCTATCCGCTATTGCCTGACCGCTGATAGCTCCAAGCCTCTCTCACTTCAATGTTTTAATGTATTCCAATAAATCCGTCATATCTTCTTTATTGACGGATGCTTCCAGACCTTCAGGCATTAATGAAACAGGCATTGGCGCTATGGATTTTATATTGCTTTTCAAAATAGTTTGTACCACTCCGCCGGGGCTTTTAAGAATGATATTATTATCGCTTTCATTTTCTATTATCCCCGCAAATGCCCTGCCATCAGTGGTCTCAACGGTATAGCCTTCGTATCCGGCGGCTATATCATGGTTTGGATTCAGGATCATTGTCAAAAGATTGATCTTTGTCTGATGGCTTATACTATGCAGGTCCGGTCCAAAATTAACGCCCACTCCTTCCAATGAATGGCAAACACTGCAAACCGTTTTAAATACAGCTTTTCCTTTAGCCGGATCGCCATCCCGGGTAGTAGAAACATTATAGTCCAGGATGACCTGGTCTCTGTTTCCCCCGTCAATATCTTTAAATATTTTTTGGGCTCTCTCCCGGATCGTTGTATCTGAATATTTCAACAGCCTGTTTTGTGTATTCCTGCTGATCCATGCCGGCTTGATCTTATCGCTTTCAACAGCTTTAACCAGCGATTTTACCCTCTCTGTACGGGCTAAAAAGCCTGTTTCCACCACCTCATGAACCTTGGGATTAAATGTATTCCATTTGTTCAATAATATATTGGTAGACACATCCTGCGGGCTTCTTAAAAGCACATTGGCTACTGCAAGCTGAATATCAGAAGGCTGGTCAGACCGGAGCAGCCTTTCCAGTAAAGGAAAAGGAATTCCTGCCGGATCCAGCCCCAGCACTTTAATGGCAGGTATGCGGTTTTCGACCGGCTGGCTTTCTTCCGCAGCAATTGTTTTGGAACTGCCGATAATAGCTGCCAGATCATTAGAGGGCGTCAATTGTAATCTTGAAGCCATTTCTATGGCTGCGGTCCTGACATTAGCCGGCTGATCTGATATCAATCTTATCAATCCGCTTTGCCCTTCAGCGCTCAGCTTTATTTTATCATTGTTCCTTTTCATTCCGCTTACCACACCCTGTAAGCTGGATACTACCACACCGGTATCTTTTACACCTGCTATCATTTTTACAAGTGAAGACAGTTCATCTCCTTTATACTTAGCCCCGACAATGGAAGTGATCTTGCTCAAAAATTCTTTTTTCCCGACATTTCCCGAATCATTGCCGGCACTAAACTCTTTAAAAGCCTCATACCACTGCACGGCATTCCCTGATGCGCTTAGCAATACCGCATCCTGGAACCATTTGTCATTGATATGAGCTGAAATAATTTTGTGCAAAGCCGGGAAAACGGGTGCATTTGAATTTGCCACATTACTTAAAGTGAGGGCTGCCTGGAACTGCACGGCAGCATCCGGATCTGAAGCAGCATTGAGCACCCCTTCAAAAATATTCTTCTTATCTATTCTCTTTTCTGCAAGCAATACAGCCTGCTTTTTTACTACCGGATCAGCATCCTGCAAAGATTTTTCCAGCAAAGTGTCGGATAAAGCATTTAACCCTTCGAGCGTCCAGAGGGAATGGATCTTTCCCTCCGGGCTTATATCCTTTGACAGCAGGTCTTTGATCACCGGAACAGCTTTTTCATCCTTACGATCTACCAGCAATCGCTGTGCATTTATTCTCCACCACTTGTTAGGATGGTTTAAATAAGCTACCAGGTCCTTTACATCCAGCTTGCTCAGCTCCGGCATTTTCTTTTTATCGGTCTTAATATCTTTGGGAACGATTCTATATATCCTGCCGCGGTCGTTCCCTTCCAGGAAGTCGGATTCTTTTATTTTACCGGCATGGGTATAAAATCCGCTTGAATCGGCCATGGCCAGCCAATCGGGATGTTCTACTAATTTTCTGTAAAAATCTACCACATACAAAGCTCCGTCGGGGCCAACGGTTAAATTTACCGGGCGGAACCAACTGTCTGTGGACGCCAGGAATTCCTTTTCCTTTTCTGCTCTTTCAGCTTTAAAGGTAGGTCCTTCCGGGCTTAAGATATCTGCATGCACTATATTGGACACCGGTTCGCATACAAAGCATGCATGGGCATATTTTCCTTTAAAAAGATCACCGGTGTATTCGCAAATACCGCAGGCGGAAGTAAAGTGTCCCATTTCAGATTCATGAAGGTTCAGCATATCTTTTGTAATGGAATATACCGGGGCAGCATTCCCGTGATCGGATATGTCGGCCATAGTAGCGCTTATACTTAAAAAGGAGTTGTTGGATAAATATTTATCATTAATCACCACATGCCTGACATGCACATTATTCCAATCGGTAAATTGATTGTTCGAAGCATCGAAAGACAGGCCAAACTGCGACATGCCACCCGACGGCTCTACTTTAAACTGATCAGGCATCATCCGGAAATTAGTTCCCGGGAATATTTTAGCTAATTCCTGCCCGGGGTTTTCGGGAAATTGCAGCGGGTTTCCCTTACCCTCAAACTCTTTGCGCCATTTCCCTCCGCCCGCACGGGAATAAGCGCCATAGATCCAGTTGTCCAGCCCATACCGCAGGCTACCCATTCTCAATTGAGGATTGGTCACTGCAAAGCCTGTAAGCAACACATTTTTCACATCGGCCTTTCCATCGCCGTCCGTATCTTTTAAGAATAATATATCCGGCGCTGAAGTAACTAAAACACCGCCTTTCCACGGCATTACGCCATTTGCATATTGCAATCCGTCTGCAAACACAGTTCCCGATTCATAGAAGCCGTCGCTATCCTTGTCTTCAAGTAACATGATCTTGCTTTTTGGCTCTTTGCCTTTACCATAATCATCCATCTTTTCGGACGGATAATCATCCATCTGCACTACATACATCTTACCATCTTCGTCAAAAGCAACCTCTACGGGATCGGTTACCAACGGTTCCGAAGCTACCAGTTCAATACTGTATCCTTCGGGCAGCCTAAAGGTTGACACTGCATCCCGGGGCGAATAAGGCGGTTGTTGCTGAGATGACTTTTGATCACAGGCCGGCATTGTCATCAGAATACCGCCTGTAAGCAAGAGCCATAATACATTCCTCCGATTACATTTCATATTAATAATATTTTTTTAGCGCGATATTCTTACGAAGGCCATGCTGAATGCGTTATTTTTTTGAAATAATTCCGATGTTCTGAAATTTGCTTCCATCTTAGTTCAATATCAGGATTACCCACACCTGCATGAGAATAGCTCAGCCCGTTTTTCATGCGGTGGCGCCGGTTATAAGATACCTTATCCTCATGCCCCACACCCACAACCAACTTTACGTATGCACGGTTTGCATTTGCCAGTACCACGGCTTCTATCATTTGCTGATAACTCTTGCCATAATTGCCCGGCTGTTCCATACCAATATCAGGTGTGATATCCCGCTCGCAAAAACCAGCCTTGAAAACAGGAGCAGCTTCCTGATATACTGATGCAAAAGCTGCCGTAAAAAATAAACAGGCAATAAAAAATGTTGAAAAATACTTCATTGGTCCAATTTATTCTCGGTTAATATTTTAAGTCTCTACCGGCTATTTGGGTTTTATAAACAGTACCTCTCCGCGGTGTATCCAGCCAGATCTTACATCCATCCTGAACCAGCCTTCAGCGTTTTTATAGTTCAGCCTGGCGATTGATCTTGGCCCATATTCTTTTAAGTCATATTTCCTCCAGGTTTTTCCTAAATCGGACGAATATATAATGCCAAGCTGATAAGGTGAAGCAACAGCATAATATCCCGATATAATAGTACCATCCTGGATAAGCATGTGACCTACCTCATACTCCGGCTGGAACAATAATTCATGTTTTTCTTTATTTAAAAAATCAGCGGGATTACAACGAAAGATTCCCCTGTCATAAGGCTCTTTACCATTAGCATCACTGGTAAAATATAGTTTATTATCCACAAAATTTATTCCACCGCTTTTATACCTCGAATTAAAATCAACTTCAATAAGCACCTCCCAGGTCCATTCATCTTTAGATGCATTATATTTCCCTTTTAGCCATTTGCATTCCTGTTGCGCACCATCACTTGGCCGTCCGTCGCCCGTACAGGCATAAAAAGCATCTTCCCCGGGATTATAGGTTACACAATGAATATGACGGCAAAACTTAGGATTATCAGGATTCCCAAGAAGGGTTCCCCCAGGTATATCCTTATTGTCTCCATTATCTTTAAAACGCGGATTCTGACCAAAGGAATAAGCAATTTTAACCGTGTGACCATTATCTACGGAATAATAAATGTTTACCGGTACTGCTCCTCCTTCCACGTTGGAATAATTTCCCCATACCAGCATTTCTTTCGCGTTTATCATCCAGGCGTTCTCTCCGGGCAAGGTAAAAAAATACCAGCCCGGGTAATCAGGGTCCTTAGACACGTGAGGCAGGTAATCGGAGCCATCAGGATTTTTAACAGCAATTTCCTTTATTGTCTTAAAACTGTCTGTGCTCAGATACAATCTATTCCTCGTTCCCACCAAAATATTTCCATTCCTGAATATGTGGCTAAAGGTAATATTCTTCGCATCCCAGAAATCTAACTGGTTGGACCAGGTATGGCAGTCATCATGCGACAGCAGCATTTTATTATCCGTAAAGCCAAAAGCCAGATTTCCAAGCTGAGTGTCAATATAAGGACCATCCGTTACCCGCCTGTACCAAAAGTCTTTTGTAGATGGGAATTCATCTTTTCTTATGATGTTAAAAATACCAGGCTTCGCCAAAATGAGACCTGCAGCCGCTGTAGTGGTAGTTCCGATAAAACTTCGCCGATCAATCGTGTTTTTAGTTTTCATAATAGTTAATTCACTATTGCCCATTGCCTTTCACCACAATCAATACGGGAATCTTCAAAAAGGGGGGGGATAAAAAGCAGATAAAATAAGTAAAACCGAGACCGGCGATTGTGTCTGCCGGTGGATATAATTTTTAATATGCACAATTGCTGCAGAGAGGTATTCCTTAACAGTATGCTTTGAAATATTCAATGCTTCCGCTGTTTCTTCATAACTTTTACCTTTGAGTTTACATAATTCAAATACTGCTCTCTTTTTGGGAGATAAGTTATTCACTGCCTGTTGTATCAATTGCATGCGGTTCTCCTGTTCCTGTTCTTTTCTGTAGTCAGCCCATTCATCAGCAATATTTATTTCGCTTGGCCATAGAGGCGCTGCAAGAATAAGCCTTAAATGATCAATACACTTGTGATAGCTTGTAGTGAACATCCATCCTGCAATGCTTCCGTCAGGTTTCAATGTCATTCTTTTTATCCATAGGGCAACAAATACATCCTGCAGGATATCCTTTGAGGTATCCGGGTCTTTTATAAGCTTAAGTATGTTTGCATAAACTGCCTTATGGTATTTCCAATACAATGTATCAAACGCTGAAGGGTCACCGTTTTTTAAGTCTCGCACAAGCTGTTGTTCAGGATCAATACCGGTTTTCATAAAAAATGCAATAAGGAAAAATTATGCATTCAATTATAGACTGTAATAAAGATAGGAAATAACTTATTGAAAAGATTATAAGAGTTGTCCCTATTGCCCTAAGAAGCAATAAATATAACCTTGACGGTTATTTGTAAACGAATCATAGTTAGTCTGGGAATGGACAACAAATGCTCATTTCGGTAAGACAGCTCGGATATTCCCTGCCCCCATTCCCCATATGAACGTCTTCGCAGGCGCAGGTTTGGCAGCATGCTCATCAATAAAATTTTGTACTATTTCGCCTCTTTTTACAGCTCTCTTATCACCACACAGGTTTCCCGGACCATATCGGTTGTAATATCAAGATGAGTTACTATGCGTACCTGGTCTTCTGCAATGGCAATTGCCAGTATATCATTCTTTTTAAGCTCAGCTACAAGCCTTTTTGCAGTATAGTCCGGCGTCACGCTGAAAATAATGATATTGGTCTCGACAGGAAAGATATCTTTTATAAATGATTTTTCACGTAATGCCGCAGCTATTTGCCGGGCATGCTCATGATCAATGGCGAGCCGGTCAATATTGTGCTGAAGCGCATATAGCCCCGCAGCGCCAATGATACCGGACTGCCGCATGCCGCCGCCCATCACTTTCCTGAAACGCCTTGCTTTTTTGATAAAATCTTTCTTGCCCAACAAAACGCTGCCCACCGGGGCGCCGAGACCTTTGCTCAGGCAAACAGAAATACTGTCAAACAGGTTGCCGAAATCTTTTGGTTGCTGTTTTTTTGCCACCATGGCATTAAATAACCTTGCACCGTCGAGATGGAGATTTAGCCCGTTGTCGTCGCAGACCTTCCTTATTTTACGGATATCATCCATCTCATAGCAACTGCCGCCGCCGCGGTTGGCCGTGTTTTCAAGACTCACCAGCGAAGATTTGGCTTTATGAATATCGTCCGGGTTGATGGCTGCAGCTACCTGTTCAGCGGTTATACGTCCCCGGTTGCCTTCAATCAGCTTTACCTGGCAACCTGAATTATAGGCAATGCCTCCCCCTTCATACTGATAAATATGGGACTGCCGCTCGCAGATCACTTCTTCTGCGGGCTGGGTATGGCATTTGATGGCAATCTGGTTGGTCATGGTGCCGCTGGGGCAAAAAACAGCCGACTCCATACCAAACATACCGGCGGCAAAGGCTTCCAGGTTGTTTATGGTCGGATCTTCCGCAAAAACATCATCGCCTACCCGCGCATTTTTAACGGCTTCCATCATTGCAGGCGAGGGCCGGGTAACGGTATCCGAACGATAATCAATAATCATGGAACGAATATAATATAAAGCTGAAAGAGCCTGCTTCAAAAATCAGCCTTGGTATTTAATGGTAAATTCGTAGTACACTGTTTCTGCAATCGTTTGCAATGTTTTTTTATAATTTTTTTCACAAAAACATTTCACTTTTTTACGTAAAGATTATGAGATACGGGAAATGAGTGTTAATTTTGTCAATCGTCTCAGGCACAGTTTCGGGAAAGAAATAACATAGAGTTTGCATTTAACTTGCAACGCACCAGTCCTCAATTACTGTCTCCATAAGGCGGGTTGTTTTACAGGAATTTCCGGCTTCTCTCTACTATTAATTTTTTTGAACAACTATAAGATATGAGACAGTTAAAAATAGCAACACAAATCACTAACCGCGACTCGCAGGCGGTTGAAAAATACCTGCAGGAAATATCCAAAATATCAATGATCACTCCTGAAGAGGAAACAGTGCTGGCACAGCGCATTAAAATGGGAGATCAGAGAGCTTTGGATAAACTGGTGCAGGCTAACCTCAGGTTCGTTGTTTCCGTTGCTAAACAATATCAGCACCAGGGTTTGTCGCTCAGCGACCTTATCAATGAAGGGAACCTTGGCTTGATCAAGGCCGCCCAGCGCTTTGATGAGACCAAAGGCTTTAAATTCATCTCTTACGCAGTATGGTGGATCCGTCAGTCTATCCTGCAGGCATTGGCAGAGCAGGGACGCCTTGTCCGCCTGCCGCAGAACAAGATCGGCACCTACAACAAAGCGAACAAAGCGTATATGGCTTTTGAGCAGGAGCACGAGCGTGAGCCGAGCACAGAAGAGCTGGCAGAGCTGCTTGAAATGAGCGAAACCGAGATCAACAATATTTTCCAGAGCAATACCCGTCATACTTCCCTGGATGCTCCTGTGCACGAGGCAGAAGACGTGGCTATGGGCGACCTCCTGGAAGGCGGCGCGGAAACCGATGATGACGTAATGAAGGACTCTCTCCGCAACGAGATCCGCCGGGTATTAAAATCACTGAGCCCGCGCGAAGCGGAGATCGTAAATGCCTATTTCGGGCTGGATGGCGAGAACGGGGTGACCATTGAGCAGATCGGTCAGAAATATGATTTAACAAAGGAACGTATCCGCCAGATCAAGGAAAGAGCTATCAAGCGCCTGCAAAAAGCACGCTACAGCAGCTCATTGAAAGCTTATTTGGGATAAGCGGTTCCTGATCGTTTATTATTTGATAAATAAATGAATCCCGGTAGTAGGATAGCACTGCTGCCGGGATTTTTTTTGTCGCATAAAAATGTTGTTTGTAATGCCATGAAACAGTACAATCCTTTGACACATAATGATTTTTTTGAAGCCCGTAATAGTGGGCAGAGACATTTTTTGAATTTAGATTTTGAATATTTAGGTGGCTTTTCAAATAAAGGTTTTTCAGATAATAACAAATTAATTCACTCTGATGCCTATATTTTAACAAAGGCGCTTTCAGAAAAGGAATACAAAGAAACTATCGCCTTGACTTGACAAACGAGTATTCTTTGAGCCAGCAAGGGTGTATTTCAATTTTCGCAGGCGAGGCATCAATCATTGAAAAAAGTAACGCTGAATTTGTGGTATATACCAATACAATGCCAGCCGGTTTCGTATTTTAGCTGGGCTACAAATAAAATTTAGAGATACAAATTGTTCATGCAGAGCAATGTGCAACGGATTGAAACCGAGCCTACGGCTTTTGTTGTTATGCGTTCCAGAGTCATAGGCTCGATAACATACATTTCACCGGGATTTCCATCCCGGTACAAATCTTTGCATTCCCTGGAGTTTCCCGGCTTTTTCAAATTGCCCGATTACACGTAATTTTGCACGGTTTCATCCGGGAAAAGGCACAGGCATTAACGGATATCTTACTTAAGACAAAGGAATTATATGGATACTACAGCAAGTGAAAAAGCACATTGTTTGATCATAGGTTCGGGACCGGCGGGATACACTGCCGCAATATATGCTTCAAGAGCAAATCTTAAGCCGGTGCTTTACCAGGGTATACAGCCCGGAGGCCAACTGACCATTACCACAGAAGTAGAAAATTACCCCGGCTACCCGGATGGTGTGCAGGGGCCGGACATGATGGTACATTTTGAAAAACAAGCGTCAAGAATGGGCGCAGATATCCGCTTTGGCCTGGCAACTAAAGTTGATTTTTCGCAACAGCCTTACAAAGTGTGGATAGACGATGAAAAGCTTATCGAAGCAGATGCCGTCATCATTGCAACAGGGGCTTCCGCAAAGTGGCTGGGACTGGAGAGTGAGCAAAGGCTGAACGGCTTTGGCGTAAGCGCCTGCGCAGTATGCGACGGTTTTTTCTTCAGGGGTAAAGAAGTAGCGATAGTAGGCGCCGGCGATACTGCTGCCGAAGAAGCTTTGTATTTGTCCAAACTCTGTACAACGGTGCATATGTTTGTGCGGCGTAGTGAAATGCGGGCATCCAAAGTTATGCAGGAAAGAGTGCAGGCAACACCCAATATCAAAATATACTGGAATACGGAAACCGAAGAGATCATCGGGGAAAAGAAAACGGAAGCCGTAAAAATAAAAAACAATCAAACCGGCGAAACACAAACAATCCCTGTAAGCGGCTTTTTTGTAGCGATAGGCCATGAGCCTAATTCAGCCATCTTCAAAGAATGGCTTGATATGGATGAAGCAGGCTATATCAAAACCAGGCCAGGCACATCCAAAACCAATATAGAAGGCGTATTTGCAGCAGGCGATGTGCAGGACAAAATATACCGGCAGGCAGTGACCGCTGCAGGCAGCGGCTGTATGGCAGCACTGGATGCCGAAAGGTATCTTGGTGAAAAAGGACTTCACTGATCAACAGCATTTCACTGTTATATGCAGATGCTCTCTTTATAACTTTTTTATTGATCATATATGCTTACCATCTCTCTTCATCATTTGAAATTTCACGCTTTTCATGGTTTGTATGAAGAAGAGAAAAAAACAGGTAATGATTTTGAAGTTAATCTTGATGTGAGCTTTAACGAAACAGCCGATCCTGTAACCCATCTCAGCCAGACGGTCAATTACGCAGTATTATACCAACTGATAAAAGACCGGATGAATATCCCCGAGCCCCTGCTGGAAACAGTGGCGATGGATATTGCCCAGCAGTCTAAGGCTCATTTTCCCTTTATTCTTGAAATTAACGTTTCTGTAAGAAAAGTTAACCCGCCCATATTTAATTTTCAGGGTCAGACTGTTGTAAGTTTTCATAAAAAATATAAGGAATGAAATACGGGATATTATCTGTGATGGCCCTGGTCTTTGCGTGTATAGTATATGCGCAGGACGTAGAGGCTATAATGGCAGATGCGGAAAAATCGGAGCGCGGCCTTAAAGAAACAGATGCATTGAACAAATATAAGGAAGCATTAATGATCCAGCCGGCAAATGTAAAAGCGCTTTGGAGATCAGCAGAATTAACCGGAAGGATAGGCAGCCGCCTTAAAAACGAGGATCAGAAAGTTGCCTACATGGAGCAGGCAAAGCAATATGCGGAAGCGGCATTAAAAGCCGCTCATAAGGATGCCGATGCCAACTATGCTGTGGCAGCAACGGCTATGCGGTACGCTGCTATTACCAAAGGCCGGGAGAGAGCGCGCTTCCTGAGAGATATGAAATATTACGCAGATTCTGCACTGATGATCAATCCGTCGCATGCCCGCGCGCTATATATCCTGGGCAAATGGAATTTTGATATCACTACAACGGGGCCGGGTGATAAGGCTGCCCTGAAAGTACTATTTGGAGGTATGCCCAAAGCTTCTCTTGAAGATGCCATTCAATATTTTGAAAAAGCAAGATCTGCCGACATCTTCCTGATGATTGATTACCTTGAGCTTGCCAAAGCCTATGTGAAATTCCATCAAACAGATAAGGCAATTGAAGTGCTTAATAAAATGATGAAGCTGCCCCCGAGAACAGAAGACGACCCGGCCTATAAAGCTGAGGGCAAAGCGCTGCTCGCCTCTCTTCAGTAACGATAACAAGCCGTTTATAAAATAAAAAATAAACCGAAGCCCGCTTTTTTTATTTTCGTCTCTATTTTCCATGCTGATAATCAGCAATAAAAAAAAGACTCATGAAAAGATTTTCTCTCCTATACAGTTTTATTGTGATCGCTTTGCAGGGAATGTCCCAGGCGACTTCATCGCAATACGACTATCATGCCTTATTTTCCCCCCTGTTTTACACTCATAACGGTAATGAATACCGTGCTGCCAATGGAGAACCGGGACCGGCTTACTGGCAAAATAAAGCGGATTATAAGATCAATGCACGTCTTGACGACAGTAAGAACGAAGTGAGCGGTACTGTAACTGTAACCTATAAAAATAACAGCCCCCAGCAGTTGCCCTATATATGGCTGCAGTTGGATCAGAATCTTTTTAACGATTCCTCGCGCGGCCAGGCAAAAATGCCGCCAACAGGCTACAGCCGTTATGGTGATGCCAACAGTACTTTTAAAGGCGGATTTAAATTGAATTCGGTTAAACTGGTCAACGGCGGAACAGAGACCAATGCAGATTACATAGTGAACGATACACGTATGCAAATACGTTTGGGCAAACCTGTTGCGGCCAAAGGCGGGGAGCTTACCTTCAAAATAGATTACTCATTTATCATACCTAAATACGGCTCTGACAGAACCGGTATCCTTGAAACTAAAAACGGCAATATTTTTTCCGTAGCTCAGTGGTATCCGCGCTTATGTGTATTTGACGATGTACGCGGATGGAATACCGATCCTTATCTTGGCGCCAGCGAATTTTACCTCGAATACGGCGATTTTGATGTACATATCACTGCTCCTGCATCAATGATCGTAGTAGGATCGGGGGAATTGCTAAACCCTGAAGATGTCCTCACTGCCCAGCAACTGCAGCGGTACAACCAGGCGAAGTCAAGCGACAAGACCGTGATCATCCGCAGCAATAAAGAAGTAACGGATCCGAAATCGCGTCCCCGGAAACCTTTATTGACCTGGAAATTCCGTATTACCAACTCCCGCGATTTTGCGTGGGCAGCTTCCAATGCATTCATTTGGGATGCGGCTAAGATCAATCTGCCCGGCGGCAAAAAGGCGTTGGCAATGTCTGTATATCCCGTGGAATCAGACGGTAAAGATGCATGGGGCCGTTCGACAGAGTATACCAAAACCTCTATCGAAAACTATTCAAAAAGATGGTATGAATTTCCTTACTATGCAGCCGTAAATGTAGCCAGCAACGTAGGTGGCATGGAATACCCCGGCATAGTATTCTGTGGCGCCAAAGCAAAGAATGCAGGATTATGGGGCGTAACAGATCATGAATTCGGGCACACCTGGTACCCGATGATCGTAGGCAGCAATGAGAGAAGATATGGCTGGATGGATGAAGGATTCAATACATTTATCAACAATATTTCTTCCGGTGATTTTAATAACGGCGAATATAAGGCTGCTAAGAAAGATGCTCACAAAACGGGATATATGTATGGCCCGCAGTATGAATCTATTTTCAATACGCCCGACGCCATGAAGGAAAGAAATATAGGCAACCTGCTGTATGCAAAACCCGGCTATGCATTGGGATTGTTGCGTGAGTACATTCTTGGGCAGGACAGGTTTGATTACGCTTTTAGAAAATATACCAGCGACTGGGCATTTAAACATCCAACCCCCTGGGATTTTTTCAGAAGCATTGAAAATTCTGCCGGCGAAGACCTGTCGTGGTTCTGGCGGGGAATGTTCCTGAATTCTTATGCGCTTGACCAGGCAATTACCAAAGTAGAGTATGTGAACGGAGATCCTAAACAAGGCGCTTTGGTGACTATTGAAAATGAAGGACAAATGGCTATGCCCGTTATTGCGGAATATACTACGGCAAGCGGCAAAACCGGAAGAAAAGAGCTGCCTGTTGAAATCTGGCAGAACAACGTCTCCTGGATATTCAAACTAAATACCGATGAAGAGCTGACAAAAGTAGTATTGGATCCGGATCACGCTTTTCCCGATATAAATGAAATGAATAATAGCTGGGCAAAATGAAAGTAACCATTCCTCACAGCCACACTAAAGAAGAAGCTGCACTTCGCATTAAAAGTTTATTTACCGAACTTAAAACCAAATATGCCGACAGGATCCGGAATGTGCAGGAAAACTGGGAAGGCGACAGAGGAAATTTCAATATGACGCTGGGCAGCTTTTCAGCTTCCGGAACAATTGATATTCATCCCTCCGATGTTGAAATCAATATTGAGCTTCCCTTCTTTGCTTCCATGTTTTCAAAGCAGATAAGCAATCTCGTTGAAGAGCAGGCAAAGAAGGTTTTATCCTGATTCTTTAGTGTACTGAGAGGACTGCTTCTCCCGCCGTAACATTCTTTTAATTCAAAGCTCACGCCGGCGGGATCGCAGAGACGGGCGAGAGTCATGACCATTTTTGGACTTGCTTTATCGTGAAAGTTACAAAACCATCAGCATTTTGAACGTCCTGGCGAAGCGCAGAGATATTGAACGGGCACCAACCGCCGCCTAATGCGCTGAAGCCATCCTCATGCATCTATCTCTTTGTTACTGAGAGGACTGCGTCTCCCGCCGTAACATTCTTTT
>CAYWVB010000025.1:15058-76594 GCA_964461595.1 uncultured Terrimonas sp.
ACATTCTTTTAATTCAAAGCTCACGCCGGCGGGATCGCAGAGACGGGCGAGAGTCCTGGTCATTTTTGGACTTGCTTTATCATGAAAGTGACAAAAAAACTTCAGCATTTTGAACGTCATGGCGAAGCGCAGAAATATTGACCGGGCTCCAACCGCCGCCTAATGCGCTGAAGCCATCCTCGTGCATCTATCTCTTTGTTACTGAGAGGACTGCGTCTCCCGCCGTAACATTCTTTTAATTCAAAGCTCACGCCGGCGGGATCGCAGAGACGGGCGAGAGTCATGACCATTTTTGGACTTGCTTTATCATGAAAGTGACAAGATCATCCGCCCTTTTGCACGCCCTGGCGCGGTGCGGGGGTATTGCCCGGGGACAAAGTGTCGCTTAAAGCGCCAAAGCTATCCTCGTATATATTTATAGTTACATTTTACCTTATTATCAGCAGCAGAATATATAAATTGCGAATAGCTAATTCACTGCTAATACTATGAATAAAGGCGGATATGTATACATCCTTACGAATAGAGCTTTCACTGTATTATATACAGGCGTAACCTCTGATTTGATTGCAAGAACATTGCAACACAAACAAAAGTATTATCCGGATTCTTTTACTGCAAGATATAATTGCTCTATACTTGTTTATTATAAGTTTTTCCCTACAATAGCAGAAGCGATAGAGGAAGAAAAAAGAATTAAAGCAGGGAATAGAAAGCAAAAAATCAGGCTGACCACTGAGATGAATCCGTATTGGAAAGACTTATGGGAGGAGATAAAGAATTGGTAAATAACTGATGCAAAATCATCAGCCTGTTGCCGTTGGCGATCTCAACCAAAAGGTGGGAAAAAGCTATACCCGTAAGTGTACCGAGAGGACTGCTTCTCCCGCCGCAACATTCTTCGAATTCAAAGTTCACGCCGGCGGGATCGCAGAGACGGGCGAGAGTCCTGGTCATTTTTGGACTTGCTTTATCATGAAAGTGACAAAAAAACTTCAGCATTTTGAACGTCATGGCGAAGCGCAGAAATATTGACCGGGCTCCAACCGCCGCCTAATGCGCTGAAGCCATCCTCGTGCATCTATCTCTTTGTTACCGAGAGGACTGCTTCTCCCGCCGTAACATTCTTTTAATTCAAAGCTACGCCGGCGGGATCGCAGAGACGGGCGAGAGTCCTGACCATTTTTGGACTTGCTTTATCATGAAAGTTACAAGATCATCCGCCCTTTTGCACATATTATCTATTTACGATTACTGTTCATTCAACTTTATGGAGAAAAATACGTAATATTCATCCTTAAAAGTTTTGTATGCAGCTTCGATTGTTTGTTCTGATCCCGCTATGGATATTCCTTTCCTGCACACAAAAAAACAAATCCACAGGATGGACAGTATATGGCGGCAGTAAAGAAAGTACCCATTACTCTCCTCTTGAACAGATAGATACTTCAAACGTAAGCCGGTTGCAGGTAGCCTGGAAATACCGTACCGGCGATGGGGACAGCATGACGCAGATGCAGGTAAACCCATTGATCCTGGACAGCACGATGTTTGTAATTTCCCCGCATTTAAAGCTTATAGCGCTTGATGCAGCTACCGGAAAGCAAAACTGGGTATACGACCCGGTAAAAGATACTTCCGGGATATCAAATAATTCCGGGCATTTCATGTACAATGTGCACCGGGGGATAAGCTGCTATACTGATGAATCGGGTCACAGGCGGCTGTTTTACTCCGCCAATGCCCAACTGTATTGTATAGATGCCACTAGCGGGAAGCCTGTAGCTGATTTTGGCAATAATGGTAAAATTGATCTGCATAACGACCTGGGAAGAGAGACAAAAGATCTTTACGTTGCATGTACTACTCCGGGAATGATCTACAGGGATATGATCATTGTAGGCACACGTGTGGATGAGGGCGCGCTAGCTGCGCCCGGCCATGTGCGCGCCTATGATGTGCATACCGGTAAGCTCCGCTGGATATTTCATACCATCCCGCAACCGGGCGAGCCTGGATTTGAAAGCTGGGATGACAGTCTCGCTTACAAACATATCGGAGGTGCAAATGCATGGTCCGGGTTTAGCCTTGATGAAGAAAAAGGAATTGTATTTGTTCCTACAGGCTCTGCTTCATTTGATTTTTATGGCGGTAAAAGAACAGGAAATGATCTCTATGCCAACTGCGTGCTTGCGCTTGATGCCGCAACAGGCAAGCGGATATGGCATTTTCAAACCGTACACCACGATGTATGGGACAGGGACCTGCCCACTGCGCCGGTTTTAGTTACGATAAATAAAAACGGAACAAGAACACCTGCTGTTGCGCAGGTGACGAAAAGTGGTTTTGTGTTTTTGTTTGAAAGAACAACCGGCAAACCTGTTTACCCCATAGAAGAAATACCTGTACCGTCAACCAGCGGCTTAACCGGGGAAAAACTTTCCCCGACACAGCCCGTACCTTCTTTACCTGCGCCATTCGTAAGGCAGATCCTTACTGAAAAAGATCTGAATACCCTCGTGCCGGATTCCTCTTACGATGATATAAAAAAACGGTTGACCGGGTACAAAACAGGCAATATGTTCAATCCTCCTTCTAAAGAAGGCACCGTGATCTTCCCCGGGTTTGACGGGGGTGCAGAATGGGGCGGTCCGGCTTATGACCCAACGACCGGGATACTGTATGTAAATGCCAGTGAAATGCCCTGGGTACTGACAATGGTGGATGTCAAAAAGGAAAATAATAAAAACGAGACCAATCTTGAAGCAGCAAAAAGAATATATGCTTCTACCTGCATGAACTGCCATGGCAGCGACCGGCAGGGTGCAGGCAACTATCCTTCGCTGAAAGCTGTCAGTAAAAAATATAATGAGCAACAGTTCCTGGACCTGCTGAACAGCGGCAGGAGAATGATGCCTTCTTTCCAGCAATTACCGGAAAACGATAAAAAAGCGCTTGCTGCTTATATCCTGGATAAATCTTCGCTACAGCTTCAGCCTTATATAAAAGCTGCAACCGAAGCAGATGCATATCACCAATTGCCTTACAATTCTACAGGGTACCATAAATTCCTTACCAAAGAAGGCTATCCTGCTGTGGCTCCTCCATGGGGAACGCTGAATGCCATTGATCTTAATACCGGGCAGTTGGTATGGAAGCAGGTGCTGGGAGATTATCCTGAACTGAAAGCAAAAGGATATCATACAGGCACGGAAAGCTATGGAGGACCGGTAGTTACCGCCGGGGGATTAGTGTTTATTGCCGCTACCAGCGACAGTAAATTTCGTGCGTTCAATAAGGGAAGCGGGAAGCTGCTTTGGGAAGCCGATCTGCCGGCGCCGGGCTTTGCCACACCTGCTGTATATACAGTGAACGGAAAGCAATATGTTGTTATAGCCTGTGGCGGGGGGAAGCTTGGCAAAAAAGGAGCTGACAGCTATATTACTTTTGCATTGCCGTAAACAGCATTCCTTTGCTTGTTTTGCAGAAGTATTGCCGCAGGTAAAAAAACAAGGTAACAGAAGTAATCTCTGTTACCTTGCACAATGTCTTATAATCGGTTTTCAGGACATTGGTTCTCAGGGTGAGGATCAGGGATTAAGGGTATGAATAGGCTGGGGCTTGGTTTCAAGGAGCAAACGGCTAACGGGCTAATTGTGTTTCAGGTTAGAAGTCTTTTTCAGAAGTAGCTTAGCGGGTTTAAAGCTTAGTATTATGGTGAACGTTCATTGTATAATTGTGACACAAAGAAAGAAAGACGCAGACTTATAAAAAATAGTTGCACGTATGATTATGCTGTAATACAAAAAACGACATTATCGAAAAATTACTATCTGTTATTCTCAAAGGGAAACAAGCCCAGGAACCCCCTAAAAATAGTTTTCAACTGTTAGCCCGAACGTTATTAAGAGGTTTTCGCGATTGGTACGGGTAATTTTATTGTAAGTAAGAGCCGAGCTTATGCTAAGCCATCTTCGCAGCCTGATATTCAGGCTGGTGGAAAGCTTCAATATATAATCATCAAAGTG
Organism: uncultured Terrimonas sp.; assembly: GCA_964461595.1. GTDB lineage: Bacteria > Bacteroidota > Bacteroidia > Chitinophagales > Chitinophagaceae > Agriterribacter. The sequence continues at coordinate 19,087 of CAYWVB010000025.1, forward strand.
AGACAATGACGGTTGCCAGAAATGCATACCATCCCATGACAGCATATTGCTGATCACCCACCGGTGCTTTATGCGCAGCGAATTTCTGAAGGTATGATAGGTTGCCCTGTGTATGCTGTCCATCTGCAGATCACTGGCTTCAAACAATATGCCATCGCTGATCACCAGCTCAGCATTTTCCTTATTGATAAAATTATATCCCGGGCCAAGCCCTGTTTGAAACTGGTTGTTGATATTGAGCGAATAGCTGCTGGTATAATTAGCAAGCCCCCAGTAATACCATTTCCGGGTATCTTTAAAAAGATCAAAATTAAACCCTGCGATAAAATCATTATTGGTAAGCTTACTGCCCTGTTTGCCGTAGGTATAAGCGCCATTACTGTTAAAGCTCACATTTTTTCTGCTTATACTAAAGGATAGCGCATTATTTGCTACGAATGACCTGGCAGCATTTGTCCGGTTTATAATGCCTGTTGCTACATATTTAATATAGTGGTGTGTGCTGTCGCTGAACTGCGCTTTTGCCGGCAATGTCGTACCAGCCAGCAACATGCAGGCAGAGAGCCATCTGAGAAAACGAAAATTCAAATCATTGATTTTAATATACTACAGAACAATAAGGAAGATCAGGGATCAATGATAAGCTCCGGACTGTCAGGAAGCTCCCAAAGCTCTTTTTGCAAAGTCAAGGCATTTCTGCACTTCTTTCACTGCATCAGAACCTTCGGGAATATCATATTCCAGTTCTATCGAAACGGGGATATCATATTTTTTTGCTTTCAGCAGGTTGAGAATGGCAGGTATGGGTGTATCACCTTCACCCCATGGCAAATTTTCCCCGCCGTTTTCCTTAGTTTTCCTGTCCTTCAGATGCATGGAAGTAATACGGTCATGCCTCGCCTCGATCAATGCCAGCAGTGAGGTATCGGTATTATTACCACCGCCCGCGATATAATGACCACAATCGAGGTTCATAGAATTGTAGGGCGACTGGCTGAGGGCCACGTCCCATGCGGTATCGGTAGCCTGGGTATGCGCATGATAGCCTACATACACTTTATGTTTTGCTGCCAGCGCTCCCAACCGTTGGGAATGCGCGGGATCTTTGGGAAGCTCCACTGTCACAGATTTTGCTCCCAGGGCTTTTGCAGCCTTCATGGCATACTCAATTTCTGCATCTGTATTCTTCATGCCAAGCGCATCGGGCTTGAATGCATAAATGCTCACGCCGGCTTTATTGAACATTTTTTTTATCTCTTTGAATTTATCCATGGATGCAGTGGCCCGCCAGTCAGCTACCTTGCTTTTGTCAGCAGGTTTTCCTGCATAGGCTTCGGCCTGGTCTCCCATCAGCTCTGTAGCGCTGATGCCACTGTCTACAATATATTGCAGCAACTGGTGAATATCAGCAGGCATGCTGCGGTAGCTGTAGGTGATCACTCCTACCTGTACTCCGTAAAATTTTGAATCAGGCTTTCCGGGAAGCAGCGACCGCGACCAGGCGGCGGGACCGGCAACAAGCAGCCCTACGGAAGCAATTGACCCTTTTTTCAGGAACGAACGACGGGAAGTATTGTGATCATTGACAGGCATATCATAATGTTTTTAGATGAAAGATGTCCGGCTAAGTTAATGGTCTTCGCAGTAATACTGAAAAAATATTGCATCCGGACGGACCGGGAACTGCTAACGGAAAACGATAGACGAGAAACGAGAAATGTTCACTCCCTGGTAACGGGCTGTATAAGCACTATCACCCCGCTTTATGTATTTCGCTTGTGAAATGAAAAGTGATGTCGGGATTATTGGCGATCTCGGTATTCAGGAACCATTCACTCTGGGCAAGATATACAAGATGCCCGTCCTTGTCCATGACCACATTTCCTGTCTTGAAACGAATGAAATCATCCAGTTTCTTTTTGTCGTTTGAAGTGATCCAGCAGGCCTTGTAAAATGGAAGTGTATTGAACTGAACAGAAGCGCCATATTCATTCAGCAGCCGGTATTGAATTACTTCAAACTGCAGATCTCCCACGCAACCGATAATTTTCCTGTTGCCGCCATGTTGTGTAAATAATTGCGCTACTCCCTCATCGGTAAGCTGCAACAAGCCTTTCTCGAGCTGCTTGGTCTTCATCGGATCCTTATTTATCACCTCTTTAAACAATTCGGGGGAGAAACTGGGGATACCTGTAAAATAGAAATCCGCTCCTTCCGTGAGCGTATCTCCTATCTTAAAATTGCCGGTGTCAAACAAGCCTACCACATCGCCGGGATAAGCTTCCTCTATCACATCTTTCTGCCGTGCAAGAAATGAATAAGGGTTGCTGAAGCGGATATCCTTATCCAGGCGCACATGATGATAATATTTATTGCGTTCAAACCTGCCTGAGCAAACCCTCAAAAAAGCGATCCTGTCCCTGTGCTTGGGATCAAGATTGGCGTGTATCTTAAATACAAACCCGCTGAATTTATCCTCATCAGGACAAACTTCACCATTGGAAGTAGGGCGGCACAATGGCGAGGGAGCGATCCGTATGAAAGTATCCAGCATCTCCTTCACACCAAAGTTGTTCACAGCACTTCCAAAAAATACCGGGGCTGTCTTCCCGTGCAGGTAGGCATCCACATCCAGTTCTCCGTACACGCCGTCTATCAGTTCCACATCTTCCCTTAGCTGTGCGGCATCCCGGTCTCCTACCCTGCTTGCCAGCCCGGCATCTGCCAGGTCGGTAATATGAACCACATCTTCATCATTAGCCTTGGTATGCGCGGTAAATAAAAGAAGATTTTTATCATGAAGGTTATACACCCCTTTAAAGTCCTTGCCATTATTGATCGGCCAGGTCATAGGGTGAAGCAGGATGCTCAGTTCTTTTTCTATTTCTTCCAGCAGGTCAAACGGCATTTTGCCATCCCGGTCCATTTTATTGATAAAAACAATGACCGGTGTATCGCGCATACGGCATACCTCCATCAGCCTGCGGGTCTGCTCCTCTACCCCATTCACGCTATCTACTACGAGTATTACGCTATCTACCGCGGTGAGCGTCCTGTAAGTATCTTCCGCAAAGTCTTTGTGACCGGGAGTATCGAGCAGGTTGATCAGGTTGTCTTTATATTCAAAGGTCATTACACTGGTAGCCACGGAAATACCACGCTGCTTTTCTATTTCCATGAAGTCGCTGGTAGCATGTTTCTTTATCTTATTGCTTTTAACGGCCCCTGCGGTTTGAATAGCGCCTCCAAAAAGCAATAACTTTTCCGTCAGGGTGGTTTTACCTGCATCGGGATGCGAAATGATAGCGAAAGTCTTCCGCCTGCTGATCTCTGCTGTATATTTCATCGGGGCGCAAAGGTAATAATATGCCGGTTATTGCCCTACCATAAATAAGGCATTGCAGAATAATAATTTCCCGTTTTGCCAGAAATCCCTGAACAATACATCATCTGCCAGGAATACAATATTTCCTTTGCCAATATCTTCCACGCCGAATACCAGCCCGTCATTCAGCCTCTTTTTCAATTTTGAACCTACAAAGCCTGCCACCAGAAAGTCCTTTTTTATTACGCCAACATTCCAGCCTTCATCAATGAATTCGTAAACATTATTATCCAGCTTCAGCGTATAATAATAATCGGGATAACCAAATGCAAGCGGGTGCGTGTTATCCAGTTCTACCTTATAAATAGAACCGGGAGTGGTGCGGGAAATATAGTCCCGTTCATAATCCCCGAATTTTTTCAGGAGCGCGTATTCATCTTTCTTGTCTGATGAGTCATCGTCCTTTTTGAAATGAATACCAAAATCCAGCTTGGCCAGTTCCGCCACCGCATTTTGCAGCGCAATCAATTTACCCCCTTTCTGAATCCAGCTTTTCAGTTCTTCCTGGGTTTTCCTGTCTTTAAGAGCAGGATAGCTGCCGTCGGGAAGGATCAAAACATTCACTTCATCCCAGTTTACCGATGCCAGATCGGCCAGGTTGACAAGCGAAGCAGGATAACCCAGCTCCTGCTCAAGAAAAAACCATATTTCTCCTACAGCGTTGGGGCTGGTGCCTTCACCTGTTGCCACTATTATTTGGGGAGGCTTGATATAATGTATATTACTGCTCCCGAAATCATATCCTTTGTCTACAAATCCGGTAGATACGGGATAAGCCTTTATTTGTTCAGCATTACAAATATCCGCAACAGTATTCCATAAACTGTTTTTTAGTGCACTGTTGGTATTTTTCAACACAATGACGGAGCCGGCGTTAAATTGCGCTCCATTTACTTCAAACGGTTTAGCTGCAAACCTTAGCTTTACGCCTGCCCGGATCAGCTTTGTGAGAGCACGGGCACTTTGCATTCCTTCCCAGGGAATGACATATCCATAAGTTTCAGCCGCAATATTCTGTGATGCTATTGCGGTATTGTATTCCGTTGTATTTGTAAGCTTTTCTTTTACGGCATAAGCTTTTAATCCATAAATATAAGGCAGCGACCATGCAGTGATGTCGTAGGTATTTGAATCCACCAGCAAAGTATTTGGTTCGAACAGTACACTTACAAGCGTAGATTGGGGTTGCAGGTTACTTACAACGATATCTCCCTTATTAACAGTAAAGGCCTCTTCCCTGCCCGTAAAATAATTGTACCCCCTGCCCGCTCCACTGCCTGTACTATATTTTATCCCGTTCTTATCCAGCAGCCCGGTCAAAGCTTTTATAAGCTGCCCCTTCCCTTCTTCCTTTTTAATAACATAAGCCCTGTATTTGCCGGAGCCACGGGTTTGTGCATTGGTAAAAAATTTCCTGAATTCACTGACCAGTTGTGAAGCATGCCGCGATGATATTTCCAAAGTGCTCATTGCAGTGGTAAAATGGTGATGGATACGGTCTGTAAGCGTGAGGGTATCCCCTTCTTTTTTATAAACGCCTAATCCGCCGGAAGGACCGCCTCCCTGCTCATAAGTCATGCCTATAGCGCCGTTATATATCGGGTAAGTATCACCGTAAGAAGGGTAATAAAGGTCAAATTCTTCTTTGGTGAAAAACAGCCAGCCATTACTGTCAAAGTATTTTGCATTATTGCGACCTATTTTTTCCTGGAACTCCCGTTGCCAGGATGTAATAACCTCATGAAAAGGCTGAGCAGCCGGGGCAAAATAATACGGGCTGTTGATGCCCTGTTCATGATAATCAACATGGATCTGGGGAAGCCATTGGCGGTATAGCTTCATTCTTTGCTGCGTTTCCACCTGTGTCTGCCAGGCCCAGTCACGGTTCAGATCAAAGTAATAATGGTTGGTGCGACCGCCGGGCCAGAGCTCCCGATGCTCCCGGGCGTAAATCTCCGGGTTAAAATTTTTGCCTGCAATACTGTTAAACCAGTTTACATACCGGTCCCTTCCGTCGGGATTAATGCAGGGGTCAATGATCACAAGGGTATTCTTAAGCCATTCTTTCGTTTTTGCATTACCGGGATTTACCAGCTCAAATATAGTGAACATAGCCGCTTCAGAGGAGGAAGGTTCATTACCATGAACGTTATAGCTTAACCAAACAATGGCGGGGGCGGTCTCTACCGGAGCTATTTTATCTGTTGTTGCATCAGCAAGTCTCAAATTATTTTTGCGGATATCCTCCAGCTTGGCAATATTCTCCGGCGATGAGACAAAAGCCACCACTAAGGGCCTGCCTTCGCTGGTTGTTCCGTATTGCTGCAGTTTTAAGGAGGAGGGATCGTTTGCTGCAAGGTATTGAAAATAGCTTATGATCCTGTAGTGGGGGGTGTATCGCTCACCAAGCGTATAGCCCAGAAATTCATCCGGCGATTGTATCTGAGAGAGTCCCCTGTATTGAGAAAAAATGGAGAGTACAAGAAAAAAGAATGCCTGCCTTAACATGAAGATACTTTTATACAGGCAATATAAAATAAACCGGTGGTTAAAAGGAATGGGTCTAAAAATTCTTTCTGTAACTTCCGCCTTTAAGCGGAGGCTAATGAAACATATTCCTACTATTACAGCATTTATCTTTCTGATTTTATCCTGCAACACCTCTTCTCAAAAGCGGCAGTCAGCCGAAAACGCCCGATCATATACCATCCAAAAGAAGGCCGTGGGTGAGAATGGGGCAGTGGTTTCTGCACATCCGCTGGCGAGCCGGGCAGGGCTGATGATGCTGAAAAAAGGAGGAAATGCGGTTGACGCTGCCATTGCCACCCAGTTAGCGCTTGCTGTTGTTTACCCCGGCGCAGGCAATATCGGAGGCGGGGGGTTTATGGTAGCATACCTGAAAAGCGGTAAAGCCATAGCGCTCGACTACCGTGAGAAAGCGCCGGGAAAGGCGTACAGGGATATGTATCTCGATAGCGCGAAGAACCCTGTGATGACGCTCAGCCAAAACGGGCACCTGTCTTCAGGGGTGCCCGGCACTGTGGCAGGGCTTTTTGCTGCTCACAAATATGCATTGCTTTCTTTTGCCACACTGATACAACCGGCTATTGATCTTGCAGAAAATGGATTTCCCATTACAGATGCAGAAGCAAACAGCCTTAACAGTATTCAAAAGGATCTGCAGCATTATAATTCCATACCAACAGCTTTTCAAAAAGAAAAACCATGGAAAGAGGGAGATACCCTGCAACAACCGGAGCTTGCCAAAACATTACAACGCATTCAAAATGAAGGGCAAAAAGGATTTTATGAAGGCGAAACCGCAAGGCTCATTGTGGAAGAAATGAAAAGGAGGAATGGCATTATTTCACTTGAAGACCTGAAGCAATACCAGGCAAAAGAAAGAGAACCGGTTAACTTTAACTACAAAGGATATACTGTTATTTCAATGCCACTGCCAAGCAGCGGTGGTATTATCATTCAGCAATGTCTCAAAATGATTGAGAACAAAGGCATAGAAAAAATGGGGTTTCATTCCGCGAGGGCTATCCAGTTGATGACCGAAGCGGAAAGAAGATCTTTTGCTGACAGGGCAACATTCCTGGGAGACCCGGATTTTGTGAAAGTACCTGTACAGCAACTGACAAGCCAGGCATACCTGGATAAAAGAATGAAGGATTTCATGCCGGGGAAAGCCGGAAACAGCGAAATAACAAAATCCGGAGAAGTAAAAAAGGAAAGTGAAGAAACGACCCATCTTTCCGTTGTGGACCGGTGGGGAAATATGGTTGCTGTAACTACCACTCTCAATGCAGGATACGGCAGCAAAACCGTGGTTGCCGGTGCAGGCTTTTTCCTGAATGATGAGATGGATGATTTCAGTGTAAAGCCCGGCGTGCCTAATATGTACGGAGCCCTGGGCACGGAAGCCAATGCTATTCAGCCGGGGAAAAGAATGCTGAGCTCTATGACCCCCACTGTACTGCTCCATAATGGCAAACCATTTATGGTAGTAGGTACACCCGGCGGAACTACCATACCTACTTCGGTTTTTCAATCCATCGTAAATATCATAGATTTTGATCTCAGCCCTGAAGATGCCGTCAACAAACCTAAATTTCACCACCAGTGGCTCCCGGATGTGATAGATGCAGAGGAAGACTTTCCGCAGACTACATTGGATTCACTTCAACAGATGGGATACACTATTCACAAAAGAGGCCCTATAGGAAGAACTGAGTTGATCAGGATCGGAAAAGGGAAAACTGATTCCACTTTTATGTTTGAAGCCATTGCAGACAAACGAGGTGATGATGATGCAGAAGCATATTAGCCGGAAAATCGTATATTTGGGGTATGTCGGCTCCGAAAAAATATAAGCCCAATATATCTTCCGGCGAGGTGCATGAATCACAGGTGCCCTATGGTAAGAATGCAGGTTTTGTCTTCGAATCTGAGGAAGACAGGCTGCTCAGAGACGCCTCTCTCCCCCCCCTCGAAAAATTGAAAAGCTTTACCAGGATGATCCGGCGGAGCAGGATGTTAAAGCGGAATAACATTTAATGCCATAATAATTTCACCCATGGATGTGATGGATGAAGACCTGCTGGACTTTTGGCGGAAGCTCAATCAAAACAATGTACGGTTTATAATGGTAGGTGGACTTGCCACCCGTTTTCATGGCTATAGCCGTATTACGGAAGACCTGGATATGTGGATTGATGATACACCCGAAAATCGCCAAAACCTGCGAAAGGCATTTGATCAACTGGAATATGGAGACTTTCCGTCAATAGAAACCATGCAGTTTGTGCCGGGATGGACCAGTTTTTATGCAGCCGGAATTGTATTAGATATCATGACAAGTATGAAAGGGCTGGAAGACCTTTCCTTTAATGAGTGTTATACCCTTGCTGCACACACTCAAATTGAAGACGTTATTGTCCCCTTCCTTCATATCAATCACCTCATCATGAACAAAAAAGCCGTTAACAGGAGCAAAGACCAGATTGACGTGGAATATCTCGAAAAGATAAAGCGATTGAATAACCCCGAATAAGATTATGCTGTTTCTGTCGAAGACAGTTTCAATCCCACTATAGAAGCAATAAGCAAAAAGATAAAGAACAACCGCCAGAAAGTTGCGGGCTCCCTGAAAACCAGTATGCCCATTATCACGGAGCCTACTGCCCCAATACCTGTCCATACTGCGTAGCTTGTGCCTAAGGGTATGGTCTGAATTGCTTTATTGAGCAAAAGAAAGCTCATCGTGATAGAGATAAAGAAACCGATGCTCCATCCCAGGTGCTTAAAATTATCGCTCATTTTTAAACAGGTAGTAAAAGCAATTTCAAAAAAACCGGCAAGAATAAGGATAAGCCAGGCCATCAGCTATAATATTTTGGGGGGAAGATAAATATAAAAGCCATTCAAAAAAAAGAGGAGAAATAACTTCTCCTCTTTCAGTATTATATATTTGAAAAATCAGCGGCCGAATAACCCTTTCAGCTTATCAAGTATTCCACCGGTTCCGCCGGATTTACTCATTATCAGCATAATATCCTGCAGATCCGTATCTCCATCGCCATCAAGATCAAGCGCACCGCTTTTCAGCTTAGACATCAAACCGGGAATATCCATACCGGAGGTCTGACCACCGGAAAAACTGTTGAAAATATTTTGTATGGAAAAACTGCTGTCGTTTGGATCATTTGTTTTACTTACGAGATTGCTCAATACACCGGGTATAAGGCTACCGGCAATATTACCTGCCGACTGGCTGTCCAGCCCGAATTTGGACATCAGGTTTTGAACAAGCCCGCCGGAGAGATGCTGCGTTATATTATTGGTAGCAGTTCCCTGATCCTGCCCGCTGAACATTCGCATTATGTCTTTTAATCCTCCCTGCCGGGAGAATAAGTCCTGCAAACCGCCTGCAATAGAGCCTGAAGCTTCAGCAATGGCTTCATCGTTCCGCTGGTTTGGGATGGCAGGATTATTAACAATGGCTTCGCCTGCCTGTTGCTTTACCAGCTCTAATAAATTTTCAAGCATATTTTTAATTTTATTTTACACAAAAAGTCGCTTTTTTAAAGATAAACGTTGTATTGCATTAATTTTAATTTTCGGCAATATTCATTTTTAACAGGCGCATACCATGGCTTCCTTAGGTAATATCTTTCTTGCATCTGCCATTTCAAGGGTAAATTATTATAAGATCCTTGCGGAAAAAACCTTTGATCAGTTGGAAGACCGTGACTTTCATTATCAGCCTGATACTCAATCCAACAGTATTGCCATTATCATACAGCATATGAGCGGGAACATGCTGAGCAGGTGGACGGACTTTCTTGCTGAGGACGGAGAAAAAGCCTGGCGGAGCCGTGATAAAGAATTTAATGACCAGGAGCTTGGCAGGGCACGACTGATGGAGATATGGGAAAATGGGTGGAGCTGCTTTATGGATGCACTGCAAAGCCTGAAAGAAGAAGACCTGCTCAAGACCATTCATATCCGTACCGAACCTCTTATTGTGGCGGATGCCATTCACCGCCAGCTTGCGCATTATCCTTACCATGTAGGGCAAATCGTATATATCGGAAAGCTATTGCGGGGCGAGCAATGGCAAAGCCTTTCTATAGCAAAGGGAAAATCTGATGACTATAATCGCAGAATGTCGGAAAATCAAAAGTGGTAAATCTGCCGTTCTTATACCCGCATATCCCTTTTTTGAGATAAGATAACGGCTATTACAGCCATATAAGCCGGCTGTTTCAAAAATGCAAAAATTGTGATTTTATCCTGGCCCTGAATTTGCGCATAGCTTTGGTTTAAGTAATTTTACAAATTAACGCTCCAGGCTGAAAACTGTATTCAAAATATTAAAAGTCGCTGTGCTATCGCTGCTGTTTATCATAGTACTGACAGCAATCTTAGTGAATACAACTTTTTTTCAAAACTTTCTTGTCCGCATGGTAGCGGGGCAGTTGTCCAAAGGGCTCAAAACGAAGGTTGCTATCCGGCATGTAGATTTTACGTTGTTCAATACCATGAACCTTGACGGCGTGTACATAGAAGATCAAATTAAAAAAGACACACTGCTGTATGCAGGTAAAATAAAAGTAAATATCACGGACTGGTTTTTCCTGAAAGACAAGGCAGAGCTGAAATATATAGGCCTGGAAAATGCCATTGTTGACCTGCACCGGGTAGACTCCGTATGGAACTACCAGTTCATAGCAGACTATTTTACCTCTCCTTCTCCTTCGGCAAAAAAGAAAAAGGAGATCACACTGCTACTTGACCGGGTGGACATGAGGAACGTGCGTTTCCGGCAAAGGGATGAATGGCGCGGACAGGACCTTGAGCTTTTGGTGGGTGAACTTTCGCTGGCAGCAGATGATATTAACCTGCCTGAAAAAAAGGTACATATCAAGACCCTCCGCATAGACAACCCTGTGTTCAGGATATACGATTATCCCGCAAAAAGACCCCGGACTGCTGCACTCGCCGCCTTCCGGCAAAAACAGGGTTCCCTTAAAAAGCCCTTTAATGCAGACGGATGGGATCTGGTGATCGCTGACCTGAGCATGAACAACGGGGCTTTTAAAAGCGATAAAAAGATTAACAGGAAAATACATGAATATTTTGACGACGGCCATATTCACTTTTATGCCATTAACGGCAGCCTGAAAAAAGTGGTGCTGCAAAAAGATACATTAACAGCCGACATGAAGCTGAGCACAAAAGAAAGATCTGGTTTTGTTGTCAGCGCACTTACTTCCAAGTTCAGGATGGAGCCGGGAGCAATGATATTTGACAACCTGGATATTCGTACGCCTTACAGCCATCTCGGCCGTTATTATTCCATGCGCTACAACGATTTTGACGATGACATGAACGATTTCATCTCAAAAGTGAGGCTGGAAGGCAAGTTTAAGAACAGCACCTTGCACAGCAGGGACATAGCTTATTTTGCACCGCAGCTCAAAAGCTGGAACAGGCTGGTAACAATAGCAGGTGATGTAAAAGGCACCATTGAAAACCTGAGCGCCAAAAATTTTGTAGTGGAATCGGGAAAAGAGAGCCGGCTGAACGGGGACATTAAAATGATCGGGCTGCCGGAGATTGATTCTACATATATAGATTTCAGGGCTAATGATTTCAGAACAAGCTATGCAGATGCTGTTGCGTTCTTTCCTGGTCTGAAAGACATCACATCCCCCAAGCTTAGTATCATCAGTTACCTCCAGTTCAAAGGAAGCTTTACGGGGTTTCTCCGGGACTTTGTTACTTACGGAACCATCCAGACCAATCTTGGAACGATTACGTCGGATATCAATATGAAAATCCCCTCGTATGGCGCGCCTGTATATTCAGGTAAAATAGCCACCGCTAATTTTCTGCTCGGCAGGCTGCTTGAGGAAGATGCGCTTGGAGCCGTTTCATTCGAAGGTCATATTAAAGGTAAGGGATTCAGTTCAGCAACGCTGAATACCACGCTAGACGGGAAGTTCACAGCGCTGGAATATAACAACTACAATTACCAGAATATTACTGTGAACGGGATGATGGATAAAAAGCTCTTTAATGGTTTTGTTAAAATCAATGATCCGAATGTCATTGCTTCACTGGATGGGGATATAGATTTTAACGGATCAAAGCCCGAATTTAATTTCTTCGCAGATCTGCAGAGGGCCAACTTCAAAGCTTTGCATTTTTCGAAATCCGATATGAATGTGATCGGGAAGTTTGACATGAATTTCAACGGTGATAATATTGATAACTTCCTGGGGACGGTTTCTTTGTATGACGTAGCTGTTACGCGCAATGATCAAACCTTTGTGTTTGACACGCTTACCTTATCCTCTCATGTTATTGATCAGCAGAAGATATTACAATTAAGAAATACGGAAGCCTCAGCTTTCCTGATGGGCAACTTCAATATCCATGAGCTGCCTGATGCGGTAAAGCAATTTTTGAATAAGTATTATCCTGCCTACATACCACCGCCGGCTAATGTTATCCGGAACCAGAATTTTCTTTTTCAGCTCGATGTAAAGAATATTGACCAGTACCTGACGCTTATTGACCCGGGATTAAAAGGCTTTAACAATAGCACGATCGTTGGGTCGCTCAATTCGGAAACCAATCTTATGGCAGTCAGTGCAATGATCCCTTATGCCGCTTACAAGAATATAGGAGTACAGGATTTCAGGCTTACCGGACAGGGCAATATGGACAGTCTTAAGTTAACCAGTGTTATAGGCAATACTATCGTAAATGACAGTCTTCAATTCCCCGGCAGCAAAATAACCATTGCTTCCGCCAATAATGTATCCCGGCTCAGCATAAGCACTGCCGCCACGCAAACCATAAACGACGCAAGGCTTTCTGCAGAGATCACCAATCTTGAAGATGGCGTGAAGATCCACTTTGATCCATCCAGCATAGTGCTGAATGATAAAACATGGAAGATAAACGATGGTGGTGAACTGACCCTGAGCAAAACTTATGTAGATGCCAGGAATGTAAAATTCACTAACGGCGACCAGGAAATATCAGTAGTGACCAGGCACTCAGATGTAGGCACCTGGGATGATATTGTAGTGGAAATAAAAAAGCTGAACATAGGAGATTTTCTTCCCCTGGTAGTAAAGCAGCCACGTATAGAAGGATTGGCTACGGGCAGCATCACTTTCGAAGATGCTTTCCGGAATATGTATATATCTGCAGATCTTAAAACCGAACAACTGCGGCTTGAGAATGACTCCGTGGGCATTGTTGATGTTACGGGGGCCTGGGATGACCGTAATAAAAAGGCCATTTACGAGGCTGTCTCCAATAACAAAAATTACAGGTTCAGCATTGCAGGGTCTTATGATGCATCCGACTCATTGAATCAGCAGGTAAACGCCAATGCTAACTTTGATCATACCAGCATTCACTTTCTTGAAGAATATTTGGGATCTATATTTGGAAATATCAAAGGGTTTGCTACCGGCAACCTAAGGGTATCCGGAAACGTTAGCAGCCCTTCCTACACCGGAAGCATCCATGTAGACAAGGGCAGCCTCAAAGTATTATATACACAATGCACCTACAGGTTTGACACTGCCAGCTTTGTATTTACGCCGGGAAAAATTGATTTTGGGACTGTAACGATCAATGATACGCTGAGCGCAGCTAACAAAGCGGCACGCAACTCTGCTATTCTTACCGGAGATATTGAGCACAACAACTTCAGAGATTTTGTTTACAATATCAGTATCAATACCAACCGGCTGCTCCTGCTGAATACCACCCGGAATGACAACAGCACCTTCTATGGCAAAGCTGTCGGAAAAGCGAACTTCAGGCTGAGAGGACCGGATAATGATATGCGGATGTCTATAACCGGGGAACCTGTAGACAGCTCAAGCATCTACATTACTTCTGCTTCTTCCAAGGAAAGTGCAAATGCCGACTATATCATCTGGAAACAATACGGCAGGGAGATGAACCTCGATTCGCTCGGCAGATTATCGTCCGATCTGAATATTGATCTTAACCTTACAGCCAACAGCCTCACGCGCATGTATATGGTGCTCGACGAAATTACCGGCGATATTATTGAAGCAACAGGAAGCGGTAATATACGCATGCGTACCGGCACTAATGCTCCTTTTACCATAAACGGCAAATATTCCATTGACCGGGGATATTACCGGTTCAGCTTCCAGGAAATCTTTAAAAAGCCTTTTGTACTTATGCCTGATGAAGGAAGCTATATACGCTGGGACGGAGATCCTTATAAAGCTGAGATCAACCTGAAAGCCAAATATGTGGCTAATGACGTTAAGCTCAGTTCGCTATATGCCGAGCAGGGACAGACTTCTGACCCCGAATTAAGCAGGCTGAAGGGAGAGCGCACAGATATAGATGTGCTGTGCACACTCACCGGATCGCTCGTAAAACCGGATATACTTTTTGATATTTCGCTTCCGGCCAACAGCGATGTAAAAAACAGCCAGCGTTTGCTTGGCGACCTGCAGCGTATCAACAACGACGACAACGAGAAAAACAAGCAGGTAGCATACCTGATCGTATTCAGGAGCTTTGCTCCAATTGGACAATATAATGTGCAGCAAACTGATGCTACCACCTTCGCGTTCAACACTATTTCGGAATACATTTCAGGTTATCTCACCAGTTCTCTGAAGACCTTATTATATGGGATCTTCAAAGATCCTTCCCTCAGCGTCACCTTTAATTATACCCGCGCCTCCATTGACCCTACAGGTACCGGCGCCGGACTGGGAAACACCGTCAATCTTACCCGGGATAATGTAAGCCTGCAATTCATCAAATCGTTGCTCAACGATAAGCTTGTAATAACTTTTGGCAGCGATTTTAATTTTGTAAGCAGCGGGTCTCAGGCTGCATTGAATGCGCAAAGCACCAACTTCCTGTTCCTTCCCGACGTTACCGCTGAATATAAGATCACTCCGGATGGAAAATTCAGGGTAAGCTGTTTTTACAGGAGCAATTTTGACGCATTATCAACTACAGGCAAGCGTAACCGCGCGGGAGGGAGCATTTCTTTCCGTACCGAATTTGACCCGGAATATTTAAAAAGAAAAAAACAAGCACCGCCTAAACCCGCAGATACTACCGAGAACAGCGATTCGACAGTGGTAAGATTATTTTAAGGTGAGGCTATGAGCTATGAGGTATAAGCTGATCGCTCAAATCCGGCAGCCACCGCCTTTCATAAATACCTTATTTCCATTTCCCTTTGGGGTTTCTTTACCTTCTTTTTCTCCGGCGGGATCTTTTCCCTGTATATTAAAATACCATACAGGGCAATAAGCATAGTGATGCAGGAAGCCATATAAAAAATGAGGAAATTATCTTTTTCCGAAACCTTATCAGGCAACAGGTAGCTGTATATAAAATTGATAATGGAAACGCCGTATTCAAAAAATAAGGCATAGTATATAAACTGCATCGCATGCTGATAATTGCTGAAATAAATACCTTTCATGTGCAGCAGTATGATCCATCCAAGATAATAAAGCGCCAGTAATACACCCACTGCTACTAAAATACTTTCAACCGTACTTTCAAAGCCAGATACAGCAATAGCCGCAGTTTCAATAACAAAAAACGGGAGCATTACTTTTTTAATGCCGTTGCGCACTTCTTTTATGTAAGTTGTTTTGAACAGGACAAGCAGTAAAAGAGGAACATCAAACAGATTGTAAACACGCTGCAATACCAGCATTACCTTACTGGCTGATACGTAATCTCCTTCAAAAATAATATTTATCAGCCCTGCCCATGCCCAAAAAACTGCAAACCAGATCAATAATTTATCATGCATAAGCCTTCTAACCCCTACCATGATCAGGGGAAGAAAGAAAGCTACTGATGTTATTATTGACAGAGTCTTCATTAGTTTTACAATTAACCCGTTTATTATTTTTTTAATATAAGCGGCAAAAAATCTTACTTATTGTAAATATTTTAATATTGTAGCAGTTTTACCCAAAATACCAGCTGTGGAAAATACGGGCATGCTGTATTACCATATTCAAACGCAATTGGATATCACCATTCAGGAGAATTATTGCTTTGTGTTACACGCTGATTGCAGCAGAATTAACAAAAATCAAACTATTTTGTTACCTGGTATTGTTGCTTTTTAAAAAAGAAATTTTCCCGGTACACTTACCATAAATTGCAGGAAAGGAAATCATGCTCTGATGGAAAGCAAAAAGAATCGCAGACAGGTTATAATATTAAGCCTATTGCTGATCACAGCAGTTTGTATTTGGTTGTTTTCGCGTCAGAGCGATCTTGTAGAACAACTGTATTCACAATCTTTTTATCCCGTTATCAGCAATATGCTCAGGGCCGGCTTTGGCTGGGTTCCCTTTAGTTTAGGAGACCTGTTGTATACCGTACTCATTATATATTTTGTCCGGCAGATCATTAAGCTCATAACGATCATCCGTAAGCGCACTTACGGCAGCCTTAATATAAAATCCATCCTCCGCAGGTTTATTACCCGGATACTGTTACTATATATTGTTTTTAATATTTTATGGGGGTTAAATTACGATCGCAGGGGGATAGCATTTCAAACAGGAATAAGCGGGGAGAAATATACCAAAGAACAACTGCTTCATATTACCGGTTTGCTGGTGAAAGAAACAAATGCCTGTAAGGAAGGAATGATGCGGCAGCAAACTTCATATACCAGCAACCGGCTGCTTTTTAAAAAAGCCTGTGATGCCTATCAGTCAGCATCCGCTTATTATCCCTTCCTTCAATATCATCACAAGTCAGTAAAAGCTTCCTTTTTCGGGCTTGCAGGCAACTACCTCGGGTTCTCAGGATATTACAATCCTTTTTCCGGGGAAGCACAGGTAAACACAACCATACCTGTCTTCCTTCGCCCCTATGTGGTTTGTCATGAGATGGCGCATCAACTGGGATATGCCAAAGAAAACGAAGCGAACTTCGCCGGATTTCTTGTTGCTACAGCGTCCGGTGATACAGCTTTCATGTATTCGGCTTATCTCGATCTTTTTTTATACGCCGGTGGCAACCTGCGGCGAACAGACTCTGTTGCTGCCAAAACCTTGCTACAGCAGCTTTCACCGGCAGTTAAAGAAGATATTGTAATAATGAAAGCCTTTTACAAAAAATATGAAAACCCGGTAGAGCCGGTCATTACGTGGATATACGGCAGGTATCTTGAATCAAACCGGCAGCCTTCCGGCATGCGCTCTTACAGCGAAGTAGTAGCTTACCTTATCAGCTATTACAATAAATACGGAAAGATCAGCGGTAAATGACCGTATCAGCCAGTGGTGTGTCAAATGTGAGACGTGAAACATTCTTTCACCTTAATCTTTCCAGTTTTCACGATAATCCGCAGACATAATTTACCTGACTTAAACGCTAGCATTCACTTAACCCGAGTGGTATATTCACCGCAAGACCGCCTTCAGCGGTTTCTTTATACTTATTGTTCATATCCATGGCAGTTTCCCACATAGTCTTTACCACTGCATCAAGCGATACTTTTGCAAAGTCAGGAATGCCCTGAAGCGCCAGTTGCGAAGCAGTAATTGCTTTGATCGCTCCCATTGTATTTCGTTCAATGCAGGGCACCTGCACCAGCCCGGCTATAGGATCACAGGTGAGCCCTAAATGATGCTCCATTGCAATCTCAGCAGCCATCAGCGATTGCTTTTGAGTGCCGCCCATGGCTTCGGTGAGCGCTCCGGCAGCCATCGCCGATGATACGCCTATCTCTGCCTGACATCCTCCCATAGCGGCAGAAATTGTTGCTCCTTTTTTGAATATGCTTCCAATCTCGGAAGCAGTAAGCAGAAACTGTATGATTGACTCCGGCGTATCGCCGTTACAAAACAGTACATAATACATCAATACCGCAGGAATAACGCCTGCTGCACCGTTAGTAGGCGCAGTCACCACTCTACCAAAAGATGCATTCTGCTCATTTACTGCAAGGGCAAAGCAGCTTACCCAGTCGAGCGTATATTTAAAGTCGTTCCCCCCGGAACGGACAGCAGCCTTCCAGCTTTCAAAATCGTCATATTTTTTCCCGGCAAGCAGCTTTTTATTAAGCGCTGCAGCTCTCCGTTTTACAGATAATCCCCCGGGCAGCACACCTTCCTGCCTGCATCCCAGATAAATACATTCACACATCACCCGGTAAATACCTAAGAGCCCGGAGCGGGTTGTCTCTTCACTCCGCCAGGCGTTTTCATTTTCCATTACTACTTCGTGAATAGCGAGCCCTGTTTTTATACACCAGTGCAAAAGATCTGAAGCCTTATTAACGGGAAAAGGCAATTGTACCGATGCCTTCTTATGCATGCCCATCTCCCCTTCCTGCTGCACAAATCCGCCACCTATAGAGTAGTAAGTGGAAGCCGTATTTTCTCCATTATCCAGTTCAGCAAGAAAAGTAAGCGCATTAGGATGGTAAGGCAATGACTCGTTAGCAAGGAATACTATATCAGCCGCAGGGTCAAAATCAATCTCCCGGGAATGGCCAAGTACGATTTTCCTCTCAGCAGCAATAGCGGCGACCTTTAATCCAATAGCATCTATCGCAAAAGTCTCTGGGTCTTCGCCGCAAAGACCCAGTTGCACGGCTATATGGGTACCATGCCCTACACCCGTTTTGGCAAGAGAGCCATACAATAAGACCTTTACCCCTGCAACGTTGTGAAGCCTGCCATTCTTCTCGAGGCTGCCGACAAACATCTGCGCCGCACGCCATGGTCCAAGGGTGTGTGAGCTGGAAGGCCCTACCCCGATCTTAAAGATATCAAATACGGAAATAGCTTCGTGCGGCATTTTGCAAAGATAAAGGCTTTGATAGTGAATAGGCAATGGTGATGGCGATGGTGAATCTATTTACTATTGATATGTTAATCGTGAAACGTCAGAGGTCAAACGTGAAAATCTCACGTCTCATCTTTCACGTCTCACAATTGTTTACAGTACAAATCTTAACTCAATACTATTCACCATTGCCTATTCACGATGCGGCATTTATGGCTAACGTAAAGCTAATTCAGCCTTTACTGCTGTATTCCTACCAGATCAAGGTCAAAAATCAGCAGGGAATTGCCCGGGACAACAACAACGGTATTCCCCTGGTTATCGGTGCGGGTTACATCCTGGTAGCCGTACCCAAGGCTGGGAGGTATGAATAATTTCATTTTACCGCCGGCTTTTATATGGGGAAGCCCTTTTTGCCAGCCGGCGATCAATTGCCCCAGTTGGAAGACGGCTGCACTGCCGGTCGTTTTGTCAAATATACTGTCGTTGGCAAGCGCCCCTTTATAATTTACACTGATTATTGAACATACATCCGGAGACAAGCCGGTGCCGGTGTCCTGGATTATATAATAAAACCCGGCTGCATCTTTTGTTGCAGTTGTTATACCTACACTGTCCAGGTACGCTTCTACCCTCGTCACTTCAGCCGCGGGGGCTTTTATGTTGAGATCTGTAAACGTACACTTATCATTTTTTTTAAGACAGGAATAAAATACAAAACACATTGCAGATGCAGTGATCAACAAGACAATTTTTTTCATAAACGATTTTTCTATTTTTTTAGCAATGATAAGATTAACACCCAAAACGCTGCATCCCGATCCTGCAAAGGCTATTTGCTTTCTTCTTTTACCTTTAATTCTTTATAACGCTGCTCATTTCTTTCCCATTTGTATCTTTTACTGAAAATGGCAAAAAAAGAAGCTATTATCAGCACGGCCATAATCAGAACGGTAGGACTGGACTCCGTTCGCGCCTCCATATCAGCTCTTACATACCAGCCGGAAAATAAGTTGATAAGGATAGGCAGCGCAAAGACCAGTCCCAGGGGAAGCCCGATCAAAAGCTGCCGCCAGGTCCTCCTTTCCTTAATCCTGTTTTGCTCCCAATATTCCAAAAAGGCTTTATCTTCTTCTGTCAGCATTAGCAGTGCTTTACAGCGGCAAATATAATCAAGCTCTTTAAAGTAGCGGCTCATATAATGCTTTGGGGAGCAATAAAATATACGGGAGCGGGAAACAAGGGTTTGCTTTAAACTTTGTCAAATGCTTAGTTTTTAGTTTTTTGTATCTTGCAAAACCATTGAAAAGCCAATTATTTTAAATAAAAGCCAGTATTTTGAAGATAGCACACCTGATAGCTCAGTATTTGCATCAAAATAAAACGATGCACCTGCAGGGGATAGGAGAATTTACACTTGATAATTTTTATGAAAACCCTTTTGAAAATGAGAAAGGAAGAATAAAAGTCCCTGAAAATGCCATCCGTTTTGCCTACAATAAAAAATCACCCGAAGATGCCGGGCTGATTGATTTTATTTCACAGCAAACAAAAAAGATCAGACCGCTCGCTTCTTCAGATCTTGAAGATTATCTCAATATCGGACGGCAGCTCTTAAATGTAAGTAAGCAGTTTTATATAGAAGGATTAGGAACACTTTTGCTGAACGACCTGGGAGAACTTGATTTTGTACAGGGCAATGAAATATTTGCACCGCTGAACGTGGAAGAAAGCCGCCTGCCAAAACAGAAGCTGGATGAAAGCGCCGGAGAAATGAACTTCGAAGAATACAGCCCGAAATCATCATCAGCAGGTAATCTCAAGAAGTTCCTGGTCATTACTGCCACAGCCGCGGGGCTTTTCGTGCTTGGCTGGATCGGCTGGTATTTTTTTCAACAATGGCAAAATGAAAAGAACGGCAAAAAAGATGTTACTCCTGAAAACATTCAACCCGTATTGTCTTCGGCCAACCCTGCCGATTCTTCCCGCAATGACGCTGCAATAACCAGTATGGATTCCCTGCATGGCGCTGCCGGTACAAACACCGGCAATGCAGCATCGCAGCAGTATAATGTGATCATCGAAACCGCCAGGCGTGCCAGGGCGCTGAGCCGTTATGATTCGCTCCGTAAATGGGGGTATAATGTCGGTTTAAAAACTGACGATTCAGTCACCTTCAGGATCTACACCACTATCAACGGACAATTGACCGACAGTACCAGGGTGCTGGACTCTATTTCCCGCTTTTTTGGGCGAAAGGTCAAAATCGAAGCTGAATAAAAATCAGCCGGACAGCTAATCAGGATCATAAAACAGACAGGTAAAAAAAAGGATTTTACGATCGCTTCTATTTCCGGGAAATAAATATTGCGGATCAACCATGGCGATAACACGATATGATTGTATTACCTGTAAGGTCAGGAGTTGTTCTATCCTGAACACCTGTGATACGCAAACGCTTACCGCTATCAGTACCTACAAGCTGTCCAAATCATTGCAAAAAGGAGAAAGGCTTTTTTCGGAAGGCGACCCTGTGCTGGGCGTTTACTTTATTAAAAAAGGATTTATTAAAGTAGAGCTGAATGGAAAAATGGGCAGACCCCTGATCCTGCAAATTGCCGGTAAGGGCGCCGTTTTCGGTCATAGGGCAAACACCAGCCATTTCTCCCATACCTGTTCTGCAACCGCGGTATCCGAAGTACAGTATTGCTATATTCCCTATGATCTGTTTGGTGAGATCACTGATAAAAGTCCTGTGCTCAGGCAACAGATCATTAACCAGTTCCTGAATGAACTTGAGCTCGTGGAAAAAAAAGCCGTTAACCTGGCGCATAAAACAGTACGGGAAAAAATAGCGGAAGCGATTTTGCTCCTTGCGGAAGCCTATCAATACGAAGAAAAAAAGCAAAGCTTCCGCATCAGCTTCTGCAGGCAGGATATAGCCGACCTGGCAGGCACTACCAAAGAACAGGTCTCGAAAATATTAAAAGACTTTGAAAAGGAAGGACTGATCAAATGTGCGGCTAAAAAGTTCAGCTACCTGCATACCGCCATGCTGCGGGGTATCTCCAATCAATAGTTGTTATAAAACGGCCGGCATCATCCTTTCTTTAACCACGAGCACATCTTCGTAAACAAAGCTCGCCCCCAGCACTAATAATAATACTATTTATTTCAAAAAAAATACGAAAACGTAATTACCGGCACATTAATCTGCCGTCCTCCATTTTCCTGTACGGCATCACCATTAGCTTTACTTAGAGAAAGAGATGTTATTCACTGTATAAAACAAATCAGTATGGAAAATGATCAGCAACCGGAAATCAGGAAAGCCCCATTTGCAAGAATGATCATGGATGATTTTATGTTATTGCTTTTCCTGGGTGTAACTATTTACGCTATTTTTTACCTGCTATGGGGAGTAATGGAGCTTTCCAATTTGCCGACCATACCTGAAGAGATCAGGCAAACCCTGAACAAATAAATTCTTTACCCAAAAAACCTGTATATGAGCTTATTCAGCCCGGCCGAAGGATGGTATGATAAAAAAGTATCCAAAGATGAAAAAATGTGGATGGTCATTGCCCTTCTTCTTTGTATCAGCCTGTTCGTATGGATGATCATGTGGCATGTTTACGGAAAACAAAATCCTTCCAGCATTACTTACCGCACCAGCACCGCCGAATATGCAAAGCTGGGGGAAGCCTATGCCAGACAAAATATGATAGGGGTGGATAATGGTATCCCGGTAGTACGCCCCCGCCCCAACAGTGATGTGTTCATTGTAAGTGAAATGTGGAGATGGAGCCCGGTGCTGATCCTGCAAAAAGACCAGGCATATAAATTTCATATCTCCTCCAAAGACGTATTGCATGGTTTTTCCATACAGCCGGTGAACATGAATTTCCAGGTATACCCGCAATATGATTATGTGCTCGAATTTACCCCTACCGAAACCGGGGAATACAGGGTGATCTGCAACGAATTCTGCGGCATCGGGCATCATACCATGATCGGCAAGATGGTGGTGATTGAAAAAGAAGAAGACCTGAAACAATACGGTTACGAAAATTTTAAAAAAGCGCCTGATCCGTTGCCTGAGAAAAAGAAAGAAGCGCTATCAGAAACAGATATGGCCTTGCTGGGCGAGCAGGTATATACGCTCAAAGGCTGTGGCGCCTGTCATAAAACAGATGGCAGCCACCAGATAGCGCCGGCATGGAACGGACTGTTCGGGAAAGAAGAACATGTAACAGAGAACGGTAAGAAAATCAGCGTCAAGGTTGACGAAGCGTATATAAGAGAATCCATTAAAAACCCACGGCAAAAAATAACAGCCGGTTTCGAAACTACAGTCATGCCGGTATTCCCCGTAACGGATGACGAGATTGAACAGCTGATCGCCTATATCAAAACATTAAAATAATAACCCCTAAAACCGGTACTATGTTTCGTACTTGCGATATAACAGGATTTAAAGTAGACCTCCAGTCGGAAAAGCTCATAAGGTATAATGCGGTATTCGCCGTTATTTCTTTATTGCTTGCCGTTACCGCCGCTATATTACTGGTATTTACTAGGTACCAGCCGGTGCATCTCCTGGGCGCCGAATGGTATTACCGGCTGGTCACCTTTCACGGGCTGAACGCGCTTATTTTCTGGATCATCTTCTTCGAGATCGCCGGGCTGTATTTCGGCTCTACCGTAGTGCTGAATACCCGGTTTTGCGCTCCCCGGCTGGGATGGATTGCTTTTGGCTTAATGGTAGCCGGGCTGGTACTATCCGATATTATCATCCTGATGGGCAAAGCAGATGTTATGCTCACATCATATACACCGCTCAAGGCGCACCCGTTGTATTACCTGGGAGTGATCCTGTTTGCAGTCGGAGCATTACTGGGCGTTATACTATTTTTTGGCAACCTGATGATCGCCAGGAGAGAGAAGGCTTATGGAGAGACAATGCCGCTTTTCACTTACGGCTTAATGACGGCAGCCATCATTGCTGTTATTACGCTGGCTTCAGGAGCGCTTATTTATATCCCTACCTTTTTGTGGTCGCTCGGGCTGATAGACAATATTGACCCGGCTATGTATAAGCTGATCTGGTGGGGGCTGGGGCACTCTTCCCAGCAGATCAATGTAGCTGCAATGGTATCTATATGGTACATGACGTCTTTTCTGGCTGTGGGGGGCACTTCCATTAATGAAAGAATATCCCGGACAGCCTTTATGCTGTATATCCTATTTATCTGCCTGGCATCCGCGCATCACCTGCTTACAGACCCGGGCGTTAGCAGCGCCTGGAAAGTATGGAATACCAGCTATGCTATGTATCTCGCCGTGCTTGCCTCTATGATACACGCTTTTGCCGTGCCCTCCTCATTTGAATCAGCTCAACGCAGATGGGGCTATAATAAAGGATTGTTTCAATGGCTGTCAAAAGCCCCCTGGGGCAATCCTGCTTTTTCTTCCATAATATTAGCCATTATTGGCTTTGGATTTATTGGCGGCACCACAGGGGTGATCTTTGGAATGGAGCAGACCAATATCATTGTGCATAATACCATAGCTATTCCCGGTCATTTTAAAGGAACCGTGGTCATTGGCACTACGCTCACTTTTATGGGCATTACTTATTACCTGATCCCGCTGATCTTCCGGAGAAAGATAGTGGGTTTCGGATGGGCCAAATGGCAACCCTGGCTGTTCTTTATCGGTATAGCGCTTCTCTCTATCTCCATGATCGTGCTGGGACAGTTAGGCGTTCCGCGCCGCCATTGGGATTCCACCTTCTCCGGCGGCCCGTTTACTTATAATTTCAACCCGGCGGTAGACTTTTTCTGGGCCCTGATGATGCTGGGAGGCTCGCTGGCATTTATATCTACTATAATATGGATACTGATCGTGGTGATCTCTGTTTTCTTTGGCCCCAAGGTAAAAGGACCTGATGATATGCAGCTCAGCATCTCTCCACTGGCACCCCCGGCAAAAGCGCATAAAGGATTTGAAGCACCCGGCACCCTTGTGCTCACCATGTTGTTCTTATTGGTTTTTATAGCGCTCTTTTTCCTGAACTGGAAATGGCTCGCCGCAACATGGAATGTAAAATAAAATCCAATACCCTGGGAAACTCTTGATTTTTTGAAACTAATACCGGGGCCAGCTCCCCGGTATTATTAACCCATTCTAGTGAAATACACATATTTATGGATAACGTTCCTATGGTTTTTGTTGAGCGGGTTCAATCTCCCCAATGAAAAAAATTTCCTCGCACAAAAAGCCGCTAACATCCGGGTATTTGATGCCACCGGCAAAACCTTCGAGCTTTACTCCCTGCTGGGGAAAAAACCGCTGATCATTTCACCGGTGTATACCCGGTGCCATTCGCTCTGCGGAGTGATCAGCAGCGGAGTACAAACTGCGATTAACGAACTGGGCACACTTGGGCAGGACTTTACCATGGTAAGCTTTTCTTTCGACAGCAGCGACAGGCAAATAAATCTTTCCGCCTATGAAAATCGCTGGAAGATGGATGGCGTGAGCTGGAAAGCCATTTCCGCTTCAGGACAGGAGATCCGGCGCCTGCTGTCGTCTATCGGCTACGAATATGATTATGATCCGGTAACAAAGGAGTTCAACCATCCCTCCATACTTGTTGTTTTGACGCCCGGCGGAAAAATATCAAGATATATATACGGCGTAAATCCTTCTAAAAAAGATATAAAGCTGGCTGTAATAGAGGCTATGGCTGAAAAATCAAGACCCGGGCTTTTCAAAGGCTTTTACCTGCGCTGCTTCGGCTACGACCCGGTTTTAAAAACCTATAAGCCCGACTGGAGGTTTATTATTTCCACGTCGGCCGGTTTGCTGATGATCAGCCTGGTGAGCGGGCTTTTTATAAAATCCTTTATTATTTCAAAAACTCAGGATGGATAATCATACCAATGATAAAACAACTATAGTAAAAGAGCGTACCCGTGGACATCGTTTTTTTCAAAAGCTGTCATCCCCGCTGGGAAAAATATATGCTACCGGTCTGAACCCTTTATATAACCTGGGTAGTATAGCTATACTGCTGTTTGTGATCGCCTGTATCTCGGGGATTTATGTTTTTATTTTTTACAACATCAATCCCCGCCATGCCTGGGATTCAGTAGAAAGTATTTCCGCTAATATCTTTAACGGGTGGATGAGAACAATCCACCGGTATTCATCAGACCTGTTGGTTATTTTTATTTTGATGCATCTTGTGCATACTTTAATAACCTCCAAGTTCAAGCGGCTGGTATCGTGGATCAGCGGGGTGATTTCTTTCCTGATCGTTATTATCATAGGAGTAACCGGTTTCATACTGGTATGGGACCAGAAAGCAAAGCTCACAGGCTACCTCACAGCACGGCTTTTTTCAACGCTTCCCATCTTCGACCCTTCCATCGCGGGGGCTTTTTTGATGAACGACCTGGATACGGTGGGTGGCTTTTTCAAGGTGGCATTGTTCGGGCATATCGCATTCTCACTGATAACGGTCATCGTTATCTGGATACACGTGCTCCGGATATCCAGGCCTAAGATATTTCCTCCCAAAAAGCTGATCATATATTGCGTGATCGCTTTGGGTATTATTGCTATCCTGTTCCCCGTGAAAAGCGATCCGCCTGCACAAGCTTCCAACCTGCCTACGGAGACTACTTTCGACTGGTATTACTATTTCGGTTATTACCTGATGAAGCTGTTCAGCGTTAACCAGAACTGGATGATCCTGACCGGCTCCGGGCTGCTCCTTTGTATCATACCTTATATTATTAAAAGAAAAAACAGGGCGCCAGTTTTTATTGATCTCGACAAATGTGATGCCTGCAATCTTTGCTCTTATGACTGTCCCTACGAAGCCATTGATATGCTTACCAGGAACGGAGCAAGAAAAGCTATCCTGTCGCCCGACAAATGTGTGGGCTGCGGTATCTGTATCGGTTCCTGCGATGAACATGCCATCAGCCATCCGCAGTTCCCTGCGATGGACCTGGCCCCGCGGGAGAAAGCCGACGTTACGCTTTACAGTTGCAGTTATTTCCCCCATCCTGAAGTGCCGGGCAACCTGAATATTGTTCAATACAGCGTTCCCTGCATAGGCAGTGTGATGCCAGGAGATGTGCAGCAAATACTGGAGCACAACAGCCGGAAAGTTGCGCTGCTGAGCTGTGAAGATTGTTATTATCGTTTGGGGAAAACCTGGGCTATCAGCAGGTTCCTGCGAAAGAGAGCGCCTTTGTTTTCTAAAAAATATGACGCCTCCAGGCTGAAATTGTTCACTATAACGCAATACAGCAAAGAAAAACTACTGGATTTTATTCATCAAAATGTTGAAGAGGATAAGAAGCCGGGACAAATGTCCGTTGCTGATCATGAAAAGACCCGGCCTTTTCCCGCAATATTGATCCTTACTGTTTTCTTTGCTCTCATGATCCCGTTAAGCAGTACAGTAGTTCGCTTCTTTAATCCTGCCGAAAAAACATTGTTCGTTAATTTTAAATATATCTCCTCTCCCCAGGAGTATGAGCAAAACAAATCACTGGCCAAACACATGCAGTCATCTACCCCGGTGGTAAAAAAAAGAAGCCCTGTAGTGTTAAAAATATTTTCATCTCAAAATAACGCTTTGATTTTTGAAAAGGAGTTTACACCAAGAGGAGTACGCCACGATATTGCTATGTTCATCTATACGCAACTCACCCTTAAAGAAGACGCAGTGAACATTGAACTTCAGGAAACCGCCTTTCCCGAAAAACAATACCGGCTGAACAATGTGCAATTGAAAGAAGGGGACGGAACTTTTGTGGTGTTTAAAGACAATAACCTGGTGCGGGCAGGCATAAAGTAGCCGGGCTTTATTGGCCGATCAGTAGTTTTACTTTTACAACGATCTTCCTGATCTTTCCTTCTCCTATCATTGGGGCATGCACATCGCCGGGGAAGAATATGGCAAACTGGTTGTCACTCAGTTGAAAATACATATCCGGCGCGTCGCTGTAAAAAAAATTATCTCCCTGCCCGCCCAAATCTTTCTGCCGGGTGCAGGTATCACGCGACTTCCAGCCTATGGTTTCATTTCCGCGAATGCACAGTTGAATGTCTATATATTCATTATGACATTCAAAATGTTCAATGGCAGCTTCTTTCGGCAGTCCCTGTTTATCCATTAAGATACAAAACAGGTTTTCATCCGGAAGTTCATGTTTTCCTTCTTCCATATGCTGAAGGTCCAATAACTGCAAATACCCGAAAGCCTTTTCGAAAAGAGGATGCAGCGGGTAGTATTTTTCAGCGGCAGATAAATTATCAATGATCATTTGTAAGATGTATTTTTTATTTTTTTATAATCCTCCTGTTACTTCATTTAAAGCGTTTACGGGTCTTTCATTTCTCAGTACAGATCGCACATTCTGAACAGCTCTCTTCACACAGGCTTCCCTGGCAAAGCGTGTTCCCCCGGCAACGTGGGGCGTGAGCAATACATTTTTCATCTGCAGCAATGCTGCGGGCACCTCCGGTTCATCGCGAAACACATCCAGCACGGCTCCTCCCACAAGGCCTGAGCGGAGCGCCTGTACCAATGCATCCTGGTCTATTATCGCTCCTCTTGAAGTATTTACTATAATTACGCCTTGTTTCAGCCTGCTAACAGCATTGCTATCGAGCAGGTTGATGGTTTCAGCAGTAAGCGGCACATGAATGGAAATAACGTCAGACACCCTGATGAGTTCGTCAAAGGGTGTCCAACCTTCTTCCCCGCCAGGCATCCGTGTATAATAAATGACCTTTGCCCCCAGGCTTACCAGCATCGCCCTGAGCGCTTTTCCTATTGAACCCAACCCGATGATCCCTACCGTTTTTTCCTTTAAGCTACAACCGTCCCACCGGCCTGGCTCAAAGGCCTGCCATTTGCCTTTTCTTACAAAATCATCTGCCTCCGGCAGCCTTCGCAAAACAGCCAGTATGCCGGTGAGCGCATATTCTGCAACCGGGTAATTAAAAAAGCCCGGAGCATTGCTGGCCCATATTCCGCTGGCAGCAAGAAGTGGCAGGTCAAGGTTGTCGAACCCGATAGCACAATTGGCAACGATCCTTAGCTTGGATGCATGCCGGACAAGTTCTTCATCCGCTCTCACTTCCGCAAAATTGATCAGCCCATGGTAGCTTCCGATCGCTTCCAGCAAACGGGCACGGGGCATCAGGTACTCCTCTCCCTCCCAGATCGTTACCCGGGCCAGGTCTTTTAAGCCGGCGGTCCATTCGGGTGGAATTTTACCTGTGATCAATACTGATGAAGACATTTATAAAAGATATGATGCTGAATATGTAAAATGTTACCTGGAAACCCTGATCACCTGCTCTGCCGTTTCCAATGCCCTCAGTCCGTCTGCACCCGAGACAAAAGGCGGTAAGCCATTTGCCCGCCTTTTGAAAACCGATTCATGCTCCTTACGGAACAGGTCATCCCAGCGATCTGTTACAGGAAGCACGTTTTTATTGGTCCACTGGTGCGCACGCTGAAAGGTAAAATGGCGTATCTCTCCCGTCATAAAATCATAACAGAGCGTACCCCTGTCTCCGTACACTTCAAATATCCTCCGCTGGGGATACTGGATATAATCCAGATGCACCTGCACCACCGCACCGGAATCAAATTTTAAACCGATCTGAAAAATATTGGGATGCGGCTTAAGTTCCAGGTCGCCCATCCGCGACTGCATTGCTATTATATCTTTCACTTCTCCAAAAAACCAGTTGATGAAATCAAGCTCGTGCGTGTAATCAACCACAAGACTATTGGGATGATCAATGCGGTCTGTGCCTTTCGCATTCAGGAGGGTAACATAGGTACCGATCATTGCACGCCCGCCCACAATATTCCCGATCTCTCCTTTATCAATGATCTCTTTCAACATAATCAGACCTTCATCATAGCGGAGCATATAACCCACCTGCAGGAAACGGTTGAAGGCTTCCGCAGCCTTTACCAGCTCCCTCGCTTTCTCCAATGAATCCGAAATGGGTTTTTCAATAAGAACATCAACGCCATTCCGGATAGCCTCTAATGCCATCGGTACATGCAGATGGTTGGGCACACAAATGAAAGCGATATCCGGCTTTGCTTTTAACGCATCAGCAAATGATGAACAGACAGCAGCGGGCGGCTTTACAAGGCTGTCCGCCGCCTGGCGGCGCAGCGATTCACTGGTATCACAAAGATATACTTCCACATCCCTTCGCTCAGAAAGCAGCCTTGCATGCCGCTGCCCGATTGAGCCTAACCCCAGCACCAGCGCCCGTGTTGTAGTTTCCATATTAAAATAATTGCTCCTGAAAATTTTTATTGCCAGATGGTAAATCCACCGTCCACTATCAGATTATGCCCGGTAACATAAGATGAGGCTTCGCTTGCCAAAAACAAAACAGCTCCTTTTATATCCACTCCGTCTTTCCCCATGCGGCCTAAGGGCACTTTATTGGAATAGGCCTCAACAAATGCAGGAGGCTGGTTGCGCTGAAAACCTCCGGGAGAAATAGTATTTACCCGGATGCCATACGGTCCAAGATATGCAGCCAGGTCCCTTGAAAATCCGATCACAGCCGATTTTGCCGAAGCATAGCTTACCGACTGGGGGTTCATTCCTTCAGGATAAACCCTGCGGTCGCGCCCGATCACGCCGGCTATGCTGGCAATGTTGATGATAACGCCCGACCATTGCTTTTTCATGAGTGTCGCAGCATGTCTGCAAAGCAAAAAGGTAGTATGCACATTGAGCTGGTGCATTCCCTCCCAGGCCTCGAGAGGGCTCTCTTCAAATTTGGCAGAAGCCTGCTGCAAAGCGCCTCCACCTACGCAATTCACCACGATATCAATACGCCCGAAATTTTCAATGATCGTTTTGAAAACCCGATCTACTTCATTTTCATGAGCCGCATTGAGCGACAGCCCCAGAATATTTTTACCCGTGGCTTTACTTATTTCCTCTGCCGTTGCAGCGGCTGAAGATGCATTGCGCGAAGTGATCACGCCCTCCGCACCTGCTTCCGCCAATGCAAAAGCCATATCCTTTCCAAGATCGCGACCGCCGCCGGCAACGAGGAATACCTTACCGGTGAGATCAAAAAGCTCATGAACCGTTGGGGCTTTTTCCATGTGTATTTTTTTTGTTGGAAACAGTATAAAATTGTTTCTTAAAAGCGGAATGATGGAATTCGTAGCTATATCCCTGTTTTATTTCATGCTTTTCATCTGAGATACAACCTCAAAAAATCCGGCGTTACGCAGATCCCTTTCCATAGCTGCCTCTTCTTCCGTGGATAAGCCCTGTAAAGGGCTGCGCACATTACCGCAATCCATTCCCGACAATTTCATCATCACTTTTTGTGCAGTCAGTCCGCCGTACTTTACAATGATCCTCACGATCTCAACAGACTGCAGTTGAAGTGCACGTGCTTTTTGCAGGTCCCCGCCGTCAAAGCTTTCCCTGAGCTGCCGGTACAGCGGCGGCAGAAAATTATACGTGCTCCCGATATATCCCTTCGCGCCCACTGCCAACGCACCCAGCAACATTTCGTCCGTACCGTACAGGATATCATATTTTCCACCGGCAGCATGCAGGCAGGCCTGGTATTCATGAAGCTCGGGGGAAGTGAATTTTATCCCTGCAAAGGAAGGAATGGATCGCCCGGCCTGTTCCAGGAAAGCAGGCATATCCAGCGCAATACCCGTGAGCCTCGGAATATGATAATAATAAAAAGGCAGTTCCGGGGCGCCTGCGGCAACTTCAGCCAGGCAATTTACCAGGCCCGCAACAGAACCGATCTTGAAATAAGAGGGCGCTACGGAAGAAATATAATCCGCACCGGTCTTTTGGGCATGCGACGACAGCTCCCTTGCTTCCTTCACACTGTTGTGCCCCACGTGCACCAGCACAGGCGCTCTTTTCCGCGAAGCCTTTACAAAAGCTTCCGCTACCGCTTTCCGTTCGGTTCCGGTTAAGGAGGGTCCTTCGCCGGTACTGCCGCAAACATAAATTCCCTGCACTCCTTCCGCAATTAAATGGTCTGCCAGCGCAGGGATCTTCTCTATGTCAATGTCTCCCGATGGGTTCATCGGGGTAAAGGCCGCAGCCACCATTCCTTCTATTTTCTTTTTTTCCATATTCTGCTTTTTTGCTTACAATCTACAAATAGTCCCTGTTATACTTACATCTGTTCAATCGGAAAAATCATTGGCTGTAGGCTTTAAAAAAACAAGCTGTATCACTACCGCCACCAAAACGATAATGGCCAGCAGCCCCAGGTCTCTCCCGAGATGACCGGCGTCGGAAGATCTTCCAAGCAACCCGGTAATAAAAGCTCCCGAAAATACGCCTGTCATATTCATGATCCCATAGGCTGTTGCCCGGCGTCGCGCGGGAACAAACTGGCAAAGTATAGGCATATTATTGGCATCATACATTCCCCAGCCAATGCCGAAGCATATAGCAGCGCTCACTACGTGAAAAAGCGTACCGCCAAACCCTATCAACAACAGGGAAGGGATGGTTAACCCCAAACCAATAGCGCTGGTAAATATCCGCCCGCGCAGGTTTTTCTGCACCCATTTGTCTGATAAAATGCCACCGGTGATCACACCAATAAAGGAAGAAAATGCAATGGCAAAGGTGGCTATCGGACCTGCTTCAGACATTGGTATCTTCAGGTTTTCTGCAAAAAGGGTGGGAAGCCAGTTTTTGACAGCCCACCCCGGCAGGCTGGGAACAGCAAAATAAAACAGGATGATCCAGAATGAAATATTGGTCAGCAGCAAAGCCAGCACTTTTAAGATGGGCGTTTTTTCACGCAATGGCGTTCCTACGGCAGCCACCGGTAAAGCGGGTCTTTTGTCTTTCAGGAAAAGAAGAAGAACAAATGAATAGAGGATCCCTGCCATGCCGAAAAAATGGAAAGCGCCATGCCATGAAACGGCCTCTGCAATTATGGCGCCAAAGCCGCCGGATGCCTGCCCGAGATAAATGCCGATCATATGAATGCCGATCGCCAGCGACCTGGTTTTCTCCTGATGGAAATCGGCGATAAGCGACAAGCCCGTGGGGATATATACTGCTTCGCTTATTCCCATGAAGGCCCTTAGCCAATAGACCTCCTCATAAGTGGTGGCATAACCCATCGCAAAGGTTACTGCCGACCATACAAAAAGACTTAAAATGATCAGCCATTTCCTGCTGAACCTGTCGGCGGCTATGCCCGCTGCAGGACTCACGAAACCATACACCCATAAAAATATGCCCATCAGGTAGCCGAAATTAGTGGCAGATTGCAGCTCTTTGATGTCGGCCTGCATAGCAGGCCGCATGGTGGTCAGCATCTGGCGGTCCATATAGTTCAGAAAGGCCACGCCGCATAAAAGCACAACCACTACCCATTTATAATATTTTTTTTCTTTGATCATCCTGTTTTGAAAATAATAGAAATTTGTTCGGGGCGGTCAGCTATGAGCGATCAGCGATCAGCAATCAGCAATCAGCTATCAGCTATCAGCTATGAGCTTTCAGCCACTATTCATCATTCGCATCTCACTTCTCACTGCTCACTGCTCACTTCTCACCGCTCACTGCCGACACTAACGAAAGCAAAACGAATACAGATCCCCGTCCTTTATCTCGTACAGCAAACGCACTTCTTTTCCTTCCAGCACACTCACATCGCTGCCGTTGTTCCAGGTAACCATACGGTCAATCGTATCCCCGAAAACGGGGGGACAATCATTTAACGAAAATCCCGGAAAAGCTTTACCTTCTGCGTCCTGTATCTCCACACGTATACTGCCGAATGCGGAAGTAGAAAAATTTATAGAAAGCTCCCTGCCTTTAAATATAAACGGCCTGGTAAGCAGGCGGCCGCCGCTCATAGGCGCGTTGATGGAAACAAACCCGTCGAGACGGAGGGTATAACGGCGCAATGCGCTGCTTTCTCCTGTCCATAAGCTTTCATTGGCATACAGTGATATTTCATTGGGCGCTCCTTCCAGGTCGGATTTGGTTTCCAGAAAGCTCCAGCCGATATACTGGTGCCCGTAATTCCAGGTGCCGTTGCGCTCAATGCCGGGACGGAGAAAGGCTTCATTCCAGCGTTTGAAGGTTACCCCGTCATGACTGGCGATCAGCAGGCTTTCGGTAATTGCAGTTCCATACCTCGGGTTGGTGATGCTCCTGCCCTCCCGCTCCTTCAATTCCGGTAAGGCTTTCATGGAAGCAGACCATTTGCGGTCTAAATACCTGGCAGGAAAGCCTATATATATCTGCGGGGCCCGGTAGTAGGGAATGATGCCGTTGGTGTACATGGGCTCGGAAAGCGTATCTGTATATTGAATATCTTTTTGATTATTCCAACGGATAAAATCTTTCGAAGTGCCTGTTCTTATAGCTCTCAGGGAGTCCTTACCGAAAAACCGCCAATAAGCGCGGTATTCACTTCTGGCGCTATCCCAGAAAGCTGTATTCTGGCTGTCGTAAGACCCCTGGTATTGGGTTAAAACGGGGGTAGATCCATTAGCCGGGGTCCAGTGGATCCCGTCGGGAGAATGAAATACCAAAAGGCTCCAGTCGGGTTTTTGCTTTCTCATGTCCACAAAAGCTTTATACAGCGCATCAGGCGAAACACCGGGATTGTGATCCTTAAAGACGGTCATGTTATCTGCAAAAGTAAATTTGAAATCCCCGAATGTTTTGCTGGCAAGAATAATATTGTTGTTTTTAGACCCGTTAAATTCAAATAAGCCGAGATTGGGCTTTACCCAGTGTATGCCGTCTTTGCTTTCGGCATAGCACCATACCATATCATGGGTGAGCTCTCCTTTTGTACCCCTGTGCCAGCCACGGTAATACATCCGGAATATATCGCCGTCTTTGAAAATGCTGTTGTAATTGCTGTAGCTGCCTTCCCAGGGCTCGCCGGTTTCAAACACAATGTCCTTTATTTGCGGCTGGTGCAACAAATATCTTGCTCCCCCGCTGAATGTTTCAACAATATAATCATCCACGAATAATTGCCTTTCGCTGCCAATGCGGACAGCCTCTCCCTGCATTTTTTCCTGAGTGGAAGAAAGCTGGCAGCTCATGCACAGCGCGCATATCCACACTGCTAAAAAAAGATGGTTATTTTTTTTCATGGCAAATTGTTTAACAGCCCGTTAATGTATCCTTTAACCGGTAATGTTTTCTGTATGGGATCATGTTTGTCAGGTGCTGCAAAAGATGGCTTTACGAAGCAGCAGTATATTCATGGCAAAGCAGGAATTTGGATGCTTCATCTTCGTCAACAACAGGGAACCGCACTACATTTTTATCCATGAAGACATTATCCTCCCAGTCGTCGCATACGCTGGATATCTCAGAGCTTAATGTAAACCCCACTCCCTCCATTTTAACCCCTGTTCCTTCCTCTCCCCAGAACTGGTGGATAGTTCCCGGCGGAATGTTAACACTCTCGCCCGGACAAAGCCTAACAATATCTCCCGGCGACAGGTGGACTGTCCGCCCGTCTTTCTGAACGGTAAATTTTTCTCCGGAAGGATTTCCCGAAGGATCTGCTTTCGTAAGCTGCACAAGTATGTTGCCCCCCAGCCGGCAAATAATATCCTCCCGTTTTGACCGGTGGAAATGAGCCGGCGCCCGCTGGTGCTCGGGGTCAATGAGCAGCTTCTCGGCATACTCCTTCGGGTAGGCCTTATTGTTAGGTTTTCCATTTCTCAGTGTGAACAGGATCCGGCCGGTGTTCTTAAAATCCCTGCTGCCAAAATCGGTCACATCCCAGCCCAGCATACAGGTACGTATTTCATCAAACTCATGTCCTGCCTTTGCCCATTGCTCCGGCGTCCAGTATGCAAAGAAGGGCAAGTGAACGCCGAAATGCTTAATCACTTTTTGTGCGAGAGCAATGCTGCTATTAATATCCGATCTTCTAAGTTGTTGCATAAATATTTTGTCTGTAACATTTAAAATAAGTAACCGTTTAAAAAATTTCTGTCGGGTGAGGCCGAATTATCTATGCGGAGCCGGTTTATTTCTGCCAGTCGTAACCATACAAAAAAGCCTGCTGCAATACAAACCGGATGCGCACTTTATCAACAGGAGCTTTCTTTCCTCCTTTCCATTGAATGGCCACCTGCCGGTGGTCGCCGGTAACAGGCATGCATTCTGCTGCCGAAAAGCCGGGAATAGCTTTCCCGCGCTCATCGGTTAGCTCAGCGCGGAACTCGCCACCTTTCCGTACCAGCACATTCACCAGCAGTTGTCCTTTCCCGGAATTTTCGGGTTTGGTCACTGCCCTTCCGATAGTGGGCCCGCCTGCAGACGGAGCCAACGCGTACATACGATCTGCATCCCAGGAGGCCCTGCATAAAGCGGAGTAGAACGGCAGCGTGCCGATTCGTGTGCCAATTACATTTTCGTTACCCACTTCCAGTCTTGGCTGAGGGCGGCTGTCCAGTATTTCTCCGTGTAAGCCCTGTGCTCCCGCATAGTACACATACACCCTCCCATTTTCAACAATCGGATGATGCATCTGCCACATCATTCCCCCGCCATAATCGCCGAGCGGAGGATTGGCAAGGGCAGGTCTCCTGTCGGGCCGCCACCATTTTATGCCATCACGCGAAGCCGCCATTTGCAGTGAAATGGTTTTATTAGAAGCGTCATAATAAGTTAATATGCCTATCACCCCTCCTTTTACACGTACAGGGCATAATTCCATATATTGTGCAAAGCCGGGATCCCTCCAGTCCCTGCCAAAAACGATCTCCGGCTTTTCCCAGTTGTTGCCGTCGGGACTGGTGCTGTGCCCGATCCTCCTTACCAGTTGCTGGCTATTATTGTCGAAGGGTATGACGCGATCCCCCGGTTCCAGGGAATATTGTTTGAAGTAAGACTGGTAACTGCCATCTGCTTCCCTGTAAACATACGCTACATCTCCGCCTCTTCCCAACGGCAAAAGTGGTCCTGAAACCAGCTTCCAGCTTTTCCCGTCTTTTGACCGGTACCGGTAAATCCCTCTTTTTTCAGGGCTTGGCGCCGGAAGATGCCCTACGTGAGTCGAGTCAGGTCCGAGCGACGGGTTTCTGATCAGGAACATCTCATACGGCCATTCTTTGTTCCCCGGGTCTACTAACACAGATGCATACACGGCCGTACCGCCTGAATTGAGGTCGAATAAAATATTCGTTTGTTCATAACCGGGCCATTTTACAACATTCAGTTTGGGACGGTACCACGATACGCCGTCTTTACTTTCCAGGTAAGTGAGCCTTCTGAAATGTTCATGCATTGACGTTATCCCATCCAGCTCTTTTTCAGCAGGAGTAGAAACCTGCCAGGCTTTCCATAGTCCGTCAATAGGATCATGCAATACCGTACCGTGTGCCATAACACCACCTGCATCCCATGGCATTTTCGGCTCCAGCAGCGGGTTAGCAGGATCAGGTACGCCATCTTCCTGCCGCCACGCCACCAATAAAAGAGAATCAAAATTGTCGGGCATAAGCAGGGGCAACTGCCGCCCGCCGCTCTTTTTCAATGCCGTAAGGACTTTCCCGGTTTGCGCCTGAAGCAGACTGCCCATACCAAGCGTACATATAACAATTAAAAACAGTCGTTTCATTTCAATTATTTAATGGATTTACGATGCTGATTGATTTACAGTTGTTCAACAATGATGGAGTTGTCTTCACGGTTTACAGCATACAGGGTTTCCCCGGTTTTAACAGACCGGTCTAAGGCTATACCCTGTCCTTTATTAATGATGGGGATAGTTCGTATATATTGAAGCGTGAACCCGGATACCGGGATTTTCAACACGTACAGCTCCCTGGGATCATGACCGGTAGCATACAACTCGCCATCCCTGTTCCAGGTGCCTCCCGAGTTGCTGAAAGGCGCAAAGGCTTCCAGCACATTGGCAGGGTATACCCACGAGGATACCTTTTCCCATTTTTTGGTGAACTTCACCAGTTGTGTCCACCGGTTATCTCTCCCTTCCGATGAATGCTTACCGTTATAATTGGCAAATGCCACCCACCAATAACCATCTTTATCATCTATCCACGTAGCAGATCCGCCAAACAACCCGAAGCTGTGGCTGCCAATATGCTGCATAGTCCTTGTGTCAAATATTTCGATGGAACTTGCCATGGGCGAATTGGGGAAATTGGAATGGGCGCAATACAATTTGCCCTTCCGCACAATTCCTCCATTCAGGTGCTTCATGACTCCCTCTTTTTTACCATCGAAAAATGCCACCATATTCCCATCTTCCTTTTTATATTTATACACAGAAGTATTGGAGATAACATAAAAAAAAGAACCATCTACGGCCACTCCCTGGAGGTGAATGGAATCAGGGATCTTATATCTTTTTATTTCCACGGCCTGCTGGCTCCTCGCGGCAAGCACAAGAAGGCATAAGCTAACGATGAGAAAAGTAAAAGACAGACGATTCATATTGCTCTTTTTAAACAGGTGGAGTATTCAGGTTTCATTTACGTATATGGATAACCGTTACCGGCTACATGATCATCAGGTTAATAGTTTTAGCTTATTGAATGAGGGGTTGTTCTTACTGCTGACCATCCGGGTCATTACGAAACCTGCCAGACCTCCCAGCATAAGCGCTATACCCACGATCCATAAGGCGATGTCATAATTGCCGGTACGGTCTCTGATATAGCCCATCAGAAAGGGAAGGGCGGCACCCGCTATATTTGCCATGGCATTGATCAGCCCTATGGAACCCGCCGCTACCGGCCCGCCGGACAGGTATTCGGTTGTTACCGCCCAGAACACGGGTGTAACAGACCAGTTGAGCGCCACGGAAATGATCAAAAGCACATAAGCCGCGGTGATCCCCGTGTAAAGCCCGGCTATCAAAAATATCCCCGAAAAAAACAACGGTATCCCCAGGTGCAACCGGCGCTCTTTCATCCTGTCTGAATGCTGCCCGTTCACATACATACATATACATGCGAACACGAAGGGCAGACCGGAAAGCAGGCTGACCATAAGATCCGTTCCGCCTGAAATCCCTTTCAGTATCTGCGGTAAAAACAGGGTAACTCCTATTGTGCCAAAGGCCTGCAACAGCCATACCAGGCTCAGCATCCATACTTTTCCATCTGAGAATACATGCTTCCACTCCCCGGTTTTTTTCTCAACGTGCGGGCGGGATTCCGCGCTTATTTTCCCGGAAAGCCATTTCTTCTGGTCGTTGTTCAGCCAGCCTGCTTTGTCTATAGTATCCGGAAGATATTTTAAAACCGCCACACCTAATACAATAGCGGGGATGCCTTCAATAAAATACAGCCAGCGCCAGCCCGCAAAGCCAAAGACGCCGTGCATTTGCAGCAGTGCGCCCGAGATCGGCAGTCCTACTACGGATGCCAGCGCCGCGGCAATATAGAAGAATGACATGGCGCGTGCGCGGTGATCCGACGGGAACCACCGGCTCAGATAATAAATAATGCCGGGGGTAAAGCCCGCTTCGGCAGCGCCCAGCAGCAACCGCATACCATAAAGCTGTCCTGCTGTTTTAATAAATGCCATTCCTATGGCTACAATGCCCCAGGATACCATGATACGCGCTATCCATCTCCGCGCTCCCACCTTTGCGAGGATCATATTGCTGGGAACCTCGAAGATAATATAGGTAATATAGAACAACCCGGCGCCTATGCCGTACATCTTAGCCGACATGCCAAGGTCTGCATTCATCTGCAAAGCGGCAACGGAGATATTAGACCGGTCAAGGTAGGCTACGAGATACAGCAGCATCAGGAAAGGCAGGAGCTTACGGGTCACCGCAGCCATCGTTTTCTTTTCAGATATGTTGATTTGATCCGGCATATTTACCTTATCTGTTTATTTAAAATTTCCATAGCATTTAAGTTTTCTAATATGCTTCATGACAAACCTGTTTTTAAACCGGTTACCCCCGTTCTCTACCAGCCCGGGTTTTGTGTCAAATTCGGATTAGCGTCCAGCTCAGTCTGGGGTATGGGATACAATTCTAACTTTGAAGAATAGGGAGTCAGCGCATTATTTAAAACCTGGGCGGGATCCATGGCTGCGATCTCATCCCTGAGGATACCCCACCGTCTTATATCCCATACAGTATTATATTCTCCTGTCAGCTCTAAGCGCCGCTCTTTCCTGATCTGTTGCCTTACTTCATCCTGGCTGCCCAGCGGGTATGGTGAAGCATTTGCCCGCGCCCTCACCCTGTTGAGAAGAGGCAGGGCCTGAGCTGTTTTACCCGTTTCATTAAGCGCTTCCGCAAGGCATAACAACACATCAGAAAAACGCATCTGTATCAGATCTACACTAAAGTCGGTCGGCACCGCACCCTGGGCCGGGGATAAGGGATCCCTGGCAAACTTGCCATAAGCCATCCCTTTATAAGGAATTAAAGCATTTCCTACCTCACCTCCGCCCTGGGTCTTATCGATATACTTATGCTGATCCATATCGTAGATAATACTATCTCCCGACGGCAGCGCCCGATAGCGGCTTATCAGCGTAAAATCCCTGCGCGTATCCGATTCTTCATACAAATTGTAAAAAGCCGGCGTCAGTCCATACATTGATGCAGTAACAGAGCCTGTTAAATTGGAAGGAAAAAGAAAGTATGGAAGTATGATTCCATTATGTGAATAGGCTACAGTCCATAAATTGGTCCAGGCAAAAATAACCTCTTTATTTTTCCTGTTGCTATTGGAAAAAACATCCTGAAAATCGGGTAATAAGCCGAAATTATAGGTAGCTTCCCCGCTGCCTGTAATTTCACTTAATTTATTAACAGCGAGCTGGTAATATTGTGTATTTTTTAAGGGCAGCCCGGCGCCGGTAAGATATACCTTGCCCAGTAAGGCCTTAGCCGCGCCTGCCGATATCCGGCC
Organism: uncultured Terrimonas sp.; assembly: GCA_964461595.1. Lineage (GTDB taxonomy): Bacteria > Bacteroidota > Bacteroidia > Chitinophagales > Chitinophagaceae > Agriterribacter. The sequence goes on from CAYWVB010000025.1 coordinate 59,823, forward strand.
TAAATCAGCGCCGGTCCAGAAAGGCGGTAAATTTGATTCTGCGAACTGAAGATCCTGGATCATAAAGTCATATACCTCCTGGACAGACGACTGTGTAGCAAATATCTGATCTCCCTGCGCTATAGAATTGATCTCGGACCTGATCAAAGGCACTCCGCCAAAGCTTCTTACCAGGTTAAAATAAGCATAGGCCCTGTGAAACCGGGCCTCAGCCTTATAAATATTGGCAACAGCAGTATCAGCTACAGCTTCATTGGCATGCGCTATTACTGTATTGGCTCTCGCTATCGTTTTATACCACCGCGGCCATGCATTGGTAGTAGATAGGTCTGAAGGGTTTTGTGAAAAACCATAAAAGGGAGTAATATACTGGTCTGAAGATTGACCGGCCGTAACATACTGCTGGCCGCACTCCGCTAAAACCCACTGGTAAAACGGGTCAAAATTAGGGTCGGCCCTCCAACTGTCGTAAATGCCCAGCGTGGTCTGTTTCAACCCGGTCTCATTTGAAAATACCGTATTTCCGGAAAGAAAGGAATACGCGGTCTCTTTTAGATTCTTTTTGCAGGATGCCGTACCAATGGCAATAAGAAGTATTATCGGCAATATCAGCTTAGATTTCATAATATTATTATTTTTCATAACTAAAAATTACAGTGCACTCCGAAAGTATAAGACCTTTGTGTCGGATAGCCTGCATAATCAATTCCCTGTTGAAGTATTGACTGCCTGAAGGAACTTACTTCGGGGTCAAAACCGGCATAATTTGTCAACGTTAACAGGTTAGTAGCCGTAACCGAAAGCTTTAATCCTTTAAGCACCTTCAGTTTGGGGAACTGATACGAAAAGGTGAGCGATTTTAATCTTACATAACTTCCATCCTCTATCATGGAAGAGGTAATATCTGAAATGGCAAAGGGTTGGATCTGAACACCAGGATAACGGGCGTCATTATGAGGATTGTCTGCTGTCCACCTGTTCTTAAACCAATCTTCTGTCTGGTTAACCAACTGTCCACTCCAGGCGAGACTACCATCATTTAATAAATACCTGGTGATATCCAGCACATCATTCCCTACTGATCCTGTAATAAACAAATTCACACTCAGGTTTTTCCAGGTAAGATTGTTGGTCCAGCCCAACGTAAAATCAGGTGATGATTTTCCTAATACCTGCCTGTCTTTTATATCAATTTTCCCATCTTTATTATTATCCAGGAATTTGATTGAGCCGGGATGCTGGCTGGAAGCGGGGCCGGGAAAAGCATAAGTGGGTTTTCCATCTGTACCAAAATCAGAAGCCTGAACCAGGCCGATTAACTGGTACCCAAAAAATTGACCGATTTCCTGGCCGGGGGTTAAAATCCCGGATACTCCACCCACTAAATTGTTACCGATCTTGATGTATTGTGATGCTGTATTAGATCCAAGATCAACAAGCACATTTTTATTGTGAGAAAAATTGAATTGCGAGGTAAGCTGCATATTCCTGCTCCTGATGATATCTGCAGCAATACTGAATTCTATTCCTCTGTTCCGTATGGTACCATAGTTATCCGTAATGGAAGTATACCCGGATTGGGATGGAAGAGCTCTGGGCTGAAGCAGATCTGTAGTAAGCTTATTGTAATAATCAAAGCTGAATAAAAGCCTGTTATCCGATACGCCGAAGTCGGCCCCAATATTGAACTGCCTGGTTTTTTCCCATGAAAGATCTGCATTTCCAAGTGTGGACGGGTAAAGTGTGAGTGTAAAGCTGTTATTTGAGCCCATCGGGTAAATCCCATTTATAAATTGCTGTAAGGAAGAATAGGGGGCAATGGCCTGGCTTCCTGTTTCCCCGTAAGAAGCTCTTAGTTTTGCGGCAGAGATAAAATGAATATTTTTCATAAACTCTTCCTGATCCAGGTTCCACGCTGCTCCTGCGGTGGAGAATAAGCCGTATTTTTTATTATCGGCAAACGGAGAGGCGCCATCGGCCCTCACTGAAGCATTTAAAACGTACTTTCCTTTGAAGGAATAATTTGCTCTAAAAAAACCAGATTGGATTTTACGGTCCTGCCTGTAGGAACTTATTGCCTGGCTCAGGGCGCTTCCAATATTATTGACACCAAAAAAAGGAATTGAAAAATTACTTGATTCCGTACCGGTTTCTTCAAGGGTTTCGGAATTATATTCGGCCCCTAATGTAAGATTAAACCTGTGAATATCTCTAAAAGACTTATCATAATTAAGATATGCAGTTGCATTATAACTATAAGTATTGGCAACAGCATTTTTTCCAAGCCCGTTATCGCCATTTCCTAAAACGGTATTTTTATCCAGGAATATTTGTCTCCTGGATAAGTTTTGGTTTGCGCCCAGGCTGATTATTAATTTCAAGGAGCTCAGGATGCTGAATTCGTTTTCTATGTTTGCCGTATAGTTATCGTCCTTTACTTTATCTATTTTATTTTTCAACTCATAAACAGGGTTACCAAACCAAAAGACGGAGGATCCGGGAATGCCGTAAGCGTTAAACCCAAGATAATCAACAGGAACAGTGGGCGATTGCCTGATCAGGTCCAATAGCCCGGCGCCTGTAGGCCATCTCATCTCGGTTGAAAAAGCCCGGTTTGTATTTTGCCGCACAAATGAAAATTGCCCTTTAACAGTGTACCAGTCATTTACCTTGCTTTTGAGATTGGCGCGCAGACTACCTTTTTTGTTATCCGACCCCAGTACGTTGCCAATGTCGCTTACATAATTGCCGGAAACATAGTACGAAGATTTTGCAGCGCCCCCTGAAATGATCACGGATGCATCTTCTCTTGTGCTCTGACGTGTTGTTGCATCATACCAGTCGGTATTTGTAGAAATGGTATCTATATTACCAAAAGGCGGCGCATATCCCGAAAGCGCATTGGTCTCATTCCAGATTTGTGCATATTGCCTGCTGTTCATCATTTTTACCGGTTTGGCAATAGTGCCGATTGAATAATTATTAACCACTTCAATTTTTCCCTGCCCGCTCTTCCCGGATTTTGTAGTGATCAATATCACTCCATTGGCCCCTCTTGACCCGTATATTGCTGTAGCAGCAGCATCTTTCAATACTACCATGCTTTCAATATCATTAGGGTTTATACTATATAATCCGTTTTGGGAGTATGCGTTCTTGAGCCCTTTCCTCAATCCCTCGGTATAAGTTGGCACAGGAAAACCATCAATAACATATAACGGCTCATTATTGCCGCTTAACGAATTATTTCCTCTTATTCTTACAACTGTCTGAGCTCCGGGTTCACCGGAAGAATTAACTACCTGTACACCCGAAGCACGGCCCTGTAAAGCCTGGTCCAGGGTATTGATCACCGCATTTTCAAAATCTTTTGCCGACACTTCGGACGTGGCGGATGCCAGATTTTTTTTGCTTTGTGTTCCGTATCCCACAACTACTACGCCTCCTAATGTAGCTGTTGATGCAACCATGTGTATACTTCCAAGATTTCCCGTACTATTAACTTTAATTTCCTTATCCTCGTACCCTACAAATGACAAAGCGAGCGTAGCCCCTCTGGCGGCCTGAAGGGTAAACTTACCCCTGGCATCGGTAGTAGTTCCGGTGGCGGTGCCTTTTACCAGCACAGATACGCCCGCCAACGGGGCGTCACTCTCCAGGATAGTCCCGGTAACGGTTACTTTTTGTTGTGCAAACGTAAACAAGGAGAAAAAAAGGAGCGCTGTAAAAGAGCACAGCTTTTTGTTCCCCTGTAAAAACTGCGGTAACTTTTTTAACATGGCAATTAATTTAGGTTTGAAGAAAAAAGAGTTGTTAGTTAATTTGAGATAATACTTTAGAAGGTTATTTAATCTTATCAAAAATATTTCGTTTAAAACCGTCGTTCTAGTACAAAATCTGCAATAACTAATGCAATTTTGTCTCATATTAATTTTTCATTCCCCTTATTTAAACAAAATTGATGAAACCAGTATTGATGAGACATATTGAAACCACCACCCAGTCTTTCAAGGCGTGGCGGAATGCAGATCCCTATATGCACAATCCCTGGCACTATCACCCGGAGATAGAGATCACTGCGATCGTTAAAGGAAAAGGCGTTTTGTTTATCGGGGATAAGATCCTGAACTATGGAGAAAATGAGCTTTTTTTGATCGGGTCCAACCTGCCTCATGAATGGAGAAGCGATTTTAAGCATGACAATGATTTTTATTCCCAGAGCATGGCCGTGCATTTCAAAAAAAATTTTACGGGGATTGATTTTGACCGGCTTCCTGAAGCTGCTGCGGTCAAAAAATTATTTGAGCAATCTTTAAGAGGTATCAAGATCGGCGAGCCTGTCATCATTGACTTTGTAAAAGAAAAGCTCTCACTCCTCATCGAAACGGAAGGTATCGAAAGGATCAGCCTTTTGTTTTCCATATTACATGCCATCGCGTCTTCTTCCAGACTGGAATTGTTATCCAGCCCCGGTTTTGTTAACTCATTCGGGGCCGGCGAAAATCATAAGATCATCGAAGCATATAAATACATGATCGCTAATTTCAAGAACCGCATTTCCCTTGACGAAGTAGCCCAACAGTTGAATATGACCAGTTCTTCTTTTTGCCGTTTTTTCCGGAAAAGCACCAACAAATCGTTTATTCAGTATTTAAACGAAATCAGGGTAGGCTATTCCTGCAAATTATTAATTGAAAAGAACTACAATATCAGCGAAGTGGCTTATGAAAGCGGCTTTGAAAATATCTCTCATTTCAACAAGCAATTCAAGAAGATCATCAGGCTTACCCCAACTGAATTCATTTCACTTCAATCCACCAAATCAGGCAGCAGGTGATCCGGATTGTTATCGTCATTGACCGGCTCGAACTATTGGAGCTGCACCGTTACCCTGCTCCAATGGCACGAACCTTGTTTCCCGTGGAGTTCTCCACCGTATACATGATTTAGATCTATGCTAAACTATTTATTTCTTTTCCCAGGTATATAAAATCATATCTCCCGGATCCACTTCAAGGGAATGGGCATAAGCGTTTGCCGGAACCAGTGTTCCGTCTTTTAATATTCTTTTTACCGGCTCATCTGTGGCAATAGTGAGCTTCATGGGATTTTTAAAGTCACGGTTAACGATAACGAGAAACTGACGGTTATCTTTCTCAAGCAGGGATACCACCGCGCCGCTATCACCTGTCTCCAGTATTTTTACAGGGTCAGGCAACCGGGCTATCCGTTGTGTTCCCGGGGGTATTTGTTTTCCCGTATGCGCTACCCAAACGAGGCTGGAATTAAGGAATACCCCTGCAAGATGTTGTATTACCTGGCTGAGCTCCTTAATGCAGTCATATATCTCTGTACGTTTACCTTCAAGGTCAATGGGGGCATGGTGAAAATCCCACCTGGGATTTATACCAGGCGTCCAATAGGTAAAATATTGCAGGCCCTGAGCTCCATAAGCCAGGTTGCTGTATAGCTGCAGCCTGATCTCCGCCATAGTGGCTACAGGAGAGCGGCCATAAGCCACCGAGCGCGCAAATGCCCAAAATGGGAGTCTGCTCCTTTTTGAGGCGGCTGCAATGATTTCAAGGTTGCTGTACCATTCCGGCCGAAGCGTTCTGATGCCATCATTCTCTATTACCGGGTAATGATCGAAGGAGATAAAGGAAACAGGCACTTCTCTTAAAAATGCATTCACGTACTCCTCATAAATATCTTTTCCGGGTTGAAGGATATAACCCTTTTCGAAAAACCGTTCCGCATGGCCATAATTAGGGAAAAGATTAATATAGCAGGGATGCTGTTTGTCTATAGTCCGGATCCTTTTTATCCAGGCTGCCAGTTCAGCAAAATCCTTCGCATTGGGTTCATCCATTAAATGATAGCCATAAAGCGCGGGATGTTTCATCAGCCGTTGTACTGTTTTTTCAGGCTCCGATTTTAATTCAGGACAAAAAGGCATCAGCTTCACGCCGGCCCGGCCTGCTACATCCAGTGCTTTTTCCACGGCTTCCACACTGGAATAATTAGAATAATTGATATTGATACCGGATGCTTTAAGCTCGTTAAAACGTTCTATAGTGGTTGCGCTCTCTGGTATGCCTACCCATGCTAAAACAGGCATCTCACCGCTTGCTTTCAGCTTTCCCTGCGAAAAAGCGCCAAATCCGGGTGCTGCAACTACCAGCAATATTAACAGGCGCCTGTATATACTGTTCATTGATAATTTTCCATTTGTTGATTAGCCGGATAAACACTTTATTCAACTCCATCAAAAATATGCTCGCTGATAGCCTGAGTCTAATACAAAAGCTACAATAACCAATGCTATTTTATCTCCGGTTTGATTTTTGGGGTATATGACAAAGCGCCGGGGTATTGCAAAACCAATGCAAAGCGGATACAGTATGAAAGCTATATGCAAGCCGTTGGCTGTTTCAGCACTAATGAACCGGTGATTGATTCTCCTCCAATCGCCTGGTTATAGACTTCACCGCTACTTCATTAATCTTTTTCCAATTCCGTTTTCCCGTTGGCAATTGAATATTTTTGGGTGCTGTATGTGAAATAAACAACTCCGCTTCATCAGAAGTTTTGGCTTTCAAAGGCACATAAAGCACGGCCACATCACCATTAAATTCTGCTGTTTTATCAACACGGCCTTCGGGGGTAAGCCGGCCATAAAGGGGTTTTGCCGTGTAATGCCCGTAAATATGATCCCTGATTTTGAGCTCATGAAAGTTATTGCGATGCAGGGGATAGCGAAAATAATATCCAATGCGGCGCGTTTTTCTCAGCTCATCCAGATCAAGATCATCAATCATTAATGAATCTCCTGTTTTATTTTCTTTCGTTGAACAATATTCTTCCTTTGGGGTGCCGGAATATATTTATCATACGTTCCCTGTTTTGCAAATATGGCAGGGGCATATCGCAAAGATAAAAAAAAGGGATAAGCCTTTCTTTTCAGACTTATCCCCAAATGTGTCCTCGCAGAGACTCGAACTCTGGGCCCGCTGATTAAGAGTCAGCTGCTCTACCAACTGAGCTACGAAGACGACTTATTTTCTACACCCCTGACCAGGTTCCTGTCGGGGGGTGCAAAAATATTAAAATATGATCAAAACCCGGCAACTTTTCTTTGCCTAAATTGCGTCGTAATGCAAAAGCCTGAAGAAAAACTGAAAATCATTGAATGCCCGCGTGACGCTATGCAGGGGTGGCCGCATTTTATCCCAACGGAAAAGAAAGTGGAATACCTCAACAGCCTGCTGAAGATAGGATTTGACACCATTGATTTCGGAAGCTTCGTTTCTCCCAAAGCCATTCCCCAGATGGCGGATACGCACCAGGTAATACAACGGCTTGATGTAACCGGCACCGCAACAAAATTACTGGCTATCGTTGCCAATGAACGGGGCGCGCTTGAGGCCTCCGCTTATGAAGCCATTACTTATCTCGGTTATCCTTTCTCCGTTTCCGAAACTTTCCAGCAACGCAACACCAACAGCTCTATAGCTGCTGCCGTTGATACGGTTAAAAAAATACAGGAAATATGTACCCGGCACGGCAAAAAGCCGGTGCTGTATATTTCTATGGGGTTTGGCAATCCTTATGGAGATCCTTATGATAAAACGATAGTATACGAGTGGGTGGAAAAAATGCAGCAACTTGGTATTGGTATTATTTCTCTCGCTGATACCGTAGGAGTTGCTACCCCCGAACAGGTAACAGACATGACCGCTTATACAATTAAACATTTCCCGGGCATAGAGACCGGCGTTCACCTGCATTCAACACCACTGAACAGGATATTTAAGATAGAAGCCGCCTATAAAGCCGGGTGCCGCCGCTTTGACGGAGCTTTAATGGGCATCGGCGGATGCCCCATGGCCAACGACGATCTCGTCGGTAATATGGATACTGTCCAGATGCTTCATTATTTTTCAAAAACTGGCGGGCAGCTCAATGTAAATGAAGCTGCTCTTCAGCAAAGCCTGCAGCTTGCAGCCACTACTTTTATCTGAACTATGGACTTCAGGATACCTTTTAATATTAAAGCATTGCCACAGCGCATCCGGCATAAGCATAGCATACTGCTGACGGGCTCATGCTTTACCGAGCACATAACAAAATACCTTGCAGAAAATAAGTTTACCGCATTGGGCAATCCTAATGGCATCCTATTTAACCCTGTAAGCATAACTTCTTCGCTGCTTTCCTATATAGCACCCAGACAATACACCAAAGACGATCTTTTTTATTTTAATGAGAGCTGGCATAGCTGGGATCATCACAGCAGGTTTTCTGCCATCAAAATTTCAGACACGCTCACGCAGATCAATGCTTCCCAAAATGCCGCCCACCATTTTCTTAAAACTGCCGGCTGGCTGGTGATCACCTTAGGCTCGGCATTTGTATATGAATGGATCGAAAAAAACTCCCCGCTTTATCCTGTCAACCGCCGCAGCAACGATGTGGTGGCAAATTGCCACAAAATACCGCAGGACAAATTCAGGAAAAGACTGCTGAGCGCAGAAGAAGTATTGTCGTCGCTTGATGAGCTTGTTTACAGGCTGTTCCTGTTCAACCCGGGACTGAGGATCATTTTTACTATCAGCCCCGTACGTCATCTCAGGGACGGGCTGATCGAGAACAACAAAAGTAAAGCTGTATTGATACAGGCAGTGCACACGATGGCAGATAAGTTTGAGAAGCTGTTTTATTTCCCCGCGTATGAGCTTTTGATTGATGAGCTGCGCGATTACCGTTTTTATACGGAAGATATGGTGCACCCCAATTATATGGCTACAGATTATGTATGGGAGAAATTCACGGCTGCCTGCATTGATCCTTCCGCTTATACATTAATGAAAGAGATGCAAAAGATCAATATGGCAATGAAGCACCGCCCGTTCAACCCTGCATCAGCAGCGCACCGGCAGTTCCTCGGGCAACATGCGGAAAAAGTAAGACAACTAAAGGAACAATATCCTTATGCAGATTTTACGAACGAACTGAATTACTTCGGCTATACGGAAACGTAAGTGATATTTTGGGAGGATACCGGCGTTGCCTGCCCGGATGGAACCCCACCGGAATGAATCTTTCACCGCCGGATGGCATCAGTCGGACGGAGGCTGGCGTTCGGACGGGCGTCGCACTATTCAACGCTTTGTCCGCTATTGATCAGCCCACGCAGGTATCACCTTACTTCACTTTCTTTCTCCTCTCCATCACTTCTCTCCAGGTAGTGAGGATAATACCATGCTCTTTAATATACTGCTTCAAAGAAGGATCCGTCATGGCAAGCATATCTCCTTTGCGGTGCAGTCCGGAAGCGGAAATATGAGAAAATATTTCAGAGGGTGCGGTACAGTGCATGATCACCATAGTAAGTCCCGGCTTCAGCATTTCGAGGGCTTCCTCGTATTTCTGTGTGTAGAAATGCTGCAACGCCACATCATTGTTCTTTGCGCTGTCAGGTATCGCCCAATCGCCGCTATTGCTGTGCAGGTCATCTAATACCGGCAGCCCGGCGTTCCATACCATTTTGCCTGTTGCAGCAGCGCTTTTCAATACGGCGGGATCTTCGGGCTTTGTTCCCGGCACCCATTTACCGGCTTTTTGCAGCGCCGCTTTTTCCCGCTCTATATAATCGGCACGGAGGTAGCTGTTGTGCCCGCCGGGGATCATCACCGGTATCTTCTTTTCAATACCCAGTTGTATATATTTTTCAAGGTATGCCTGTGAAGCAAATAATGTGCCCATGTGGCTGTCAAGATGTGTAGGCGTAAAGCCCATTGACAGCGCCCTGTCCAGCTGCGCCCTTATTTCTTTATCCACTTCTGCTGCAGAAGCATGCTTTACCACATCCGGCGCTTCCGGCCACAGGCAGCCCTCGCTGTCTGTCAACCCGGGCACAGCTGATTTACCCGCAACAGGCCCCCACCTGTAATCATGCCATTCGGCATTGAGCGTAAGATGCAGCCCGGCGTCTATACCAGGATTGGCTTTAATATATCTTACTATCTGAGGTACCCAGGGACAGGGCATCATTACACTCAGCGAAGTAGCCGTACCATTAGTAATGGCATTCATTACACCTGCATTAGAATCGTACGACATACCCGCATCATCCACGTGAAGAATGATCACTTTGGCTCCCCTGGGCCACCCTAACAATTCGGCATAAGTGGGCTGCTGCGCATAGGCATTACAGAAAGTAACAGCAGCGATCAACAGGAAGATAGTACGAAGCATAGAAGAGGTTTTGGGTTACAGGTTTCTGGTTTCGTCACAAGTTAGCCACAGGTTACAGCATTATACCTGCCAACCGCTGATAGCTGATCGCTCAAAGCCTTATACCTTATACCTTCTCTCTTTCCTCACAAATACAACGCATCCACCAGCTTGAGATGGCTGCTGAAAGTATATACCCGCGGTTGGCCTGTAGGAATATTTACTTCAGCAATATGCTGCGGGCTGATATTTTCCAGGTACATCATTAAAGCCCGGAGGCTATTGCCATGGGCTACCACCAATACATTTCTGCCTGCTATAATAAGAGGCTCCATTGCCTGCTGGTAAAAAGGGATAACCCGTGCAGCCGTATCTTTCAGGCTTTCTCCGCCGGGTGGCTGCACATCATAGCTCCGCCGCCATATCGCTACCTGGTCATTCCCATATTTATCAGCCATCTCCTTCTTATTCAGTCCCTGCAGCTCACCATAGCTCCTTTCATTCATAGCGCTGTCTTTTACTACAGGGATATCCGTCTGACCGATATCTTCCAGAATAATAGAAAGCGTTTCCTCAGCGCGGGAAAGTGTGGAAGTAAAGGCCTGGTCAAAAACAATATGCTTCAATTTCCTGCCTGCAGCATGCGCTTCTTCCCTTCCGGCTTCTGTCAGGGGCACGTCTACATCACCTGTGAATTTATTTTCCAGGTTCCACTGGGATTGCCCATGACGGACGATTACTAATAAAGACATAACAGAAGTTTGAATACCAAAGATATCTTCATATTTTTAAATGACCTTGTTATACTAATTTTATAAAAGGTCTTTTCTTTTGCAGGCATATCCGGGCGCCGTAAGGAATAATCGCCGGGTGGAGAAAAATGATCAGTATCAGCAGCAAAAAAATCCCCCCATACATAACCGAGTCCATCCACAATCCGAAAAAAGTATCCAACCTTGCATCAGCAGGGTTGTCCGGTTGAAATAATATAGGCAGCTGCTGGTCTTTGATATATAGCTCATTATCGCCGGTATTAAAGAAAACCGTATCTCTCTCTGTTGAAGAAAACATTATAACAGAATAATGCCGCTGCATTTGCCCGGCGATATCCATGCCCTGAAAGGCCACCCGCCCTACAGCACTTTTTGCAGAACATATCCATACAATCCTGGCTGAGATCACGGGTATTACTACTATTGCAAAAAGTATTAAAAAGAAAAAAATTCTTTTAAGGAGCATATTTCAGATTATTATACCAAACATATTGAACAAGCCCTGAAACAAAAAGTTATAATAATATCAGTCCTTTATGTCCCCCGAAAAAGATAAAGCTTATTATCTTTAGAGCCTAACAAAAAAATTGTCGTATGAGCCATCGTAACTTCAACCGCAGGGAATTTATCAAAGGAGCTTCGGCAGCCCTTGCGCTTGCTTCCCTTAAAGCCAATGGCATGAATGTATCAATGCCCGCTCCTAAACGGCGTGTAGCCCTTATCGGTACCGGCTGGTACGGCAAAAGTGACCTGTTCCGGCTGATACAGGTGGCTCCCGTTGAAGTGGTAGGTCTCTGCGATCCCGATCAGCACCAGTTACAAAATGCAGCCGACATGGTAAGCCGGCGGCAGCAAAGTCATAAAAAGCCGCCAACCTATGGTGATTACCGCAAAATGCTGGCGGAGCAAAAGCCCGAAATTGTGCTTGTCGGGTCTCCCGATCACTGGCATGCATTGCAGGCAATAGAAGCCATAAAGTCAGGCGCGCATGTATATGTGCAGAAGCCCATCAGCGTGGATGTGCTGGAAGGAGAAGCCATGGTGGCCGCCGCGAGAAAATATGACCGCGTAGTGCAGGTAGGAACGCAGCGCAAGAGCACTCCCCATCTTATAGAGGCAAAGAAAAATATTGTAGATGCGGGATTACTTGGAAAAATATCGCATGTGGAAATGTGCTGCTATTATCACATGCGCAACAATGGCAACCCGCCGGTACAACCGGTGCCCGATTTCTTTGATTATGAAATGTGGACGGGCCCCGCGCCTATGCGCCCTTATGACGGCCTGCCTCATGTGCGCTGGTGGCGTACCTTCATGGAATACGGCAACGGCATCATGGGCGACATGTGCATTCACATGTTCGATACGGTGAGGTGGATGCTGCAATTAGGCTGGCCGGAACGTATCAGCTCCACAGGCGGTATTTACGTGGATAAAACCGGTAAAAGCAATATTGCCGACACGCAGTCTGCCATTTTTGAATATCCGGAGCTTAATTGCGTATGGCAGCACAGGAGCTGGGGCACCCCTGCCGACCCTGAATATCCCTGGTCATTCAAGTTATACGGCGATAAGGGAACACTCTGTGCAAGCACCATGCAATATGATTTCATACCGGAAGGCAAGGGAGAAAAAATTCACAAAGATGTAGTGTATGAAAAAGAAAAATATCCTGAAGACCTTACAGAACCTAATATCGAGCTTAACGCTGCGCCGGCTACCCGCCTGCACATGCTCGATTTTCTTAAGGCGATAGAAAATAAAACCAGGCCGGTGGCCGACATAGAACAGGGACATATTTCCACTGCAAGCTGTATCATCGCTAATCTTTCCATGAAGCTGGGCCGGCCGTTGCGGTACGACCCGCTTAAAAAAGAGATCATCGGCGATGCGGAAGCTACCCGCTTATTGCAACGCCCTTACCGTCAGCCGTGGGCACACCCTTTTGCAGCGTCTGTATAGTAAAGATATACGTTTCAGGCAGGTAATGATCACATATTTTATCTATCTTTGAGAAGATATGATGCCCGATTTATACATACCAACTTATACAATTAATGACTGGAAATTGTGGGAGGGTGATTGGGAATTGATAAAAGGCTCCCCTGTTGCTATGAGTCCCTCTCCGTTAAATAAACACCAGTTAATGGGGGGTAATCTATTTCTATATTTCGGAGTTGCTTTAAAACAAAATACATCATCCTGCAGTTGCAAAGTCTTATATGAACAGGATTGGATAATTGACGAAACCAACGTGGTAAGGCCGGATATTTTAATAACCTGCGATAAGATTGACCCTGAAGGGTATATCACCAAACCCCCGGTACTGACCGTAGAAATTTTTTCAAAATCCACACAACTAAAGGACCGAAATACCAAATTTAACCTGTATGAGTTTTGCGGAGTAAAATATTATTTAATGGCCGATCCCGATACCAACGCGGTAGATGTATTTGAGCTCACTGACAACAAATACAAACAAATTTTTGCTCCATTCAATTTCAGGTTAACCGAAACCTGCTTACTTGAGCTCGATTTAAAGGCAGCCTTGCAGCCTTAGGCAAATCCTTAAGGATATATTATGGTATTACAAGATCATTGGAGATGAATAAATGAATTTCCTCAACTCATTAAACGCTAACATAAATGAGGGCGGTTAGTAATGGGCTCTTTATGTATACAAAAAAATGAAAGTATAATTCAAGCCAAATGTATCCTCTTCTTCATTGCTGTTATGGTATAAGGGCAACCTTCCTTATTGTCCTTGTAATTTTTGCATTATCCCGCCATACCCTGTATGCACAAGCAGGGTGGCAGCCGTCGAAAAACAGCCAGTATATTATTCTTGCAGAGCAATCAAAAAGCAGGGTTGCCATTGCAGAGGTAAAGACCGGCAGCATAGTCTGGGAATGGCAGCCTGCCACACAAAGCGATATCCTGCCGGAACATGTCAAATGGTTTAGCAATATGAGCGATGCAAAACCGGTTAAGGACAGGAAATATATTCTTGCCTGCGCTTCCGGCGGAGGAGTGGCGCTTATACGCATTGCAGATAAAAAGACGGTATGGTATGCTTATGCCGGAGGTAATACACATTCTGTTGAGCTTCTCCCCGACGGGAATGTTGTCAGCGCTTCCAGTACGGGCAACTTTATGCGGATATTTGTTTATAACGAAAAGGACAAGCCGGAAGAAATACAGCATAAGGATATTTACTTACATGACGGTCATAATCTTGTATGGGATAAAAAACGGCAATTCATGTATACCGTATCCGGCGATCAGTTTAAAACTTATCGTTATGATCATCAGAAAGAGCATCCCGGGCTCATAGCCGTTGATTCAGTTACCATACCCGGCAAAGGCGCCCATGACCTTTACTGGTCTTTCGATCACCGGTTCCTCTGGTCGAGCACAGGCGCTGCCATTTTCAAAATTCATATACCCGGTAATAAAGTGGAAAAAGTGGAGGGTAAAATAACCGGCAACATCAAAAGCGTTTCCGGGGGAAATGCTGCGTATCCTGTCATTGTAGTCCGGCCCAAAGAAAGCTGGTGGACTGATGAAGTGCTTGACATAAACGGCAACAGCATTTTCAAACAGGAAGGATTGCGGATATATAAAGCAAGGTGGCTGCTGTAAATAAATTGTAAGCACGCTATGGTAAATGAGAGTGCGATGGATATCCGGAGGTTATTTTCAACACCACATCCCCTTCGCACAGTTGAAATAAAAAATGTGTTAGAATTTTTAAAACCAAAATAACTAGGCTCTTACTTCTGTTGTTTTAAATATAGTGATATCCGCTGTCTCTTAATAGTTATATCATTTTAGGGCATAGAAAGAATGTTAACACGATTCCCTTTTTTATTCAATCATTATTCTCTACGTTTGATATTCAGTTCAGGGATATTTTTTAATACTCGTCTAATATCAGTGTTCTGAGCTAAAATTTTTCCGCTGCTATCCACCAAAAAATTCATCGGAATGCCATTGCCCAAGTCAAAAGCTTTGCTAATCCTGTTATCAAAAGCCTTTGGTAAAAGAATCATTTTCCAGGGAAAATTTTCTTCAGCGATATATTTTTTCCATTTATCCATATCACGATCCACAGTAAATCCAACGATTTGAATTTTGGAAGGATCAATATCCTTGTACCAGTACTTCAACATTCGTTCTTCAATAATGCAGGGAGAACACCAGGAAGCTCCAAATACAAATATGTGGTATGTAACACTTTTGTCTAACAGTGTTCTTAATGAAGTTGTCATCCCGCCAGAGTCCATTATATTTTCGTCATATAATGAAGCAAAAGATCTGCCTATATTGGCTTTAAAATTATATTTTTCTAAATAGGCAAGAGTTTTTCTCCCGATATCACTTCTTTGCATTGCTATCGGGTAGCTTTTAAATGCTGCAAGCCGGTCTTCTAAAGTTATTATTCTAGAGAAAGGAGAATAGTCTGACAATATGGATAAGCTTAATTTATCTTTTTTATCTTTATAGTACTTAAATCTTTAGGTTTGGGCATAATCAGCATATTTAATCTGTGCAGTTCTCTTCACGACAAAAGTTTGTATACTGTCTTTTGATTGCCAGCTTCCAAGAGCACTATCCATTGTCCTGGATTCTTCAAAAAGATACTCTTTAAATAATTTATTCGAGGAGAAACTGAGACTGGTATCAGGCAAAAAATGATTAAAAAGGGTATCATAAGGATAAAGATCAATCTCCGAAACTTCATTTAAATGGCCTGAACTATCATTACCTACCTTATCTAAATTGTTTTCTATAGATTTTCCATTTCCTACATCCCTACAGCTAATGACAGTTAATATTACAAGGGAAAAGCCAGCACGTACATAAAGCAACCTAAAGGCGCATAGTAATTTAGAAATCCATCGCATACAATTTTTACATTTCTTGTCAGAAAATTGATTTAAAATATGCAGCCTTCTATCCTCTCTCTGAGGCAAATTTATAATGTATACTGATAGAGGTGGGATAGACATTCAAAATTGTTTTACTTCAGATATCCTTAACTGCCACAATATTTTGCACTAAACCAAATTAGTCGGGGAATATATATTTCAATGTAGCCTGTAAAACAGGATACTCTTCTACATTATCATCCATCTGATTATTGTGATAAATCAACTTTCCTTCTTTATCAATTAAGAAGTACTGTGGAATGTAACGTATGTTATATAAAGTTCGAAACGTATCATCTTTCGCTAAATATGGCAAAAGGTCACAAACTTGAAGCCCCGGAAGTTTTTGTTGCCTTAAAGCTGCCTGCCAATTGTCTTTATTCTCGTCAATTGAAATAAATATAAGTTGCAGGTCCGCTGCCTTGTATTCTTCTGCCAATCTTGTTAAAGCAGGAAAACCTTTTTTACAAGGAGTGCACCAGGAAGCCCAAAAACAAAGAAGCACATATTTTTTGTTTCTAAAAGACGATAATGAATATCTCTGCTGATCACTCGCGGTAAACAAAACATCTGGTAATACGTTGCCGATCAAAAGAGATTTTCGTTTTGTTAGTTCGTTATTAATCTCACGACCTAAATTACTTTCCTTTAAATCAGCAGGAAAGCTGTGGTATATCGCAAGTAGACTATCTGTATCATTTTCTGTAAAGAGTATTATTTGATCAAGCACTTGTTTTTTAAGAAGAAATACTGCAAAATAGGTATCTGATATAGATTTTCATTAGTGTCCGGTAAAAAATAAAAATAGTTCTTTGAAAGTCTTGATGGATAG
>CAYWVB010000026.1:0-75583 GCA_964461595.1 uncultured Terrimonas sp.
CATATCAAAAATCGGGCTGCTTGGATTATCGCTTTTACATAGTTGCTTGCTGCAATTTGGGCTTGACGAATTAAAACTCACCTCTGTGCTACTATTTGGCTTCAGTTCCAGCAGGACGTTATAAATTTGGCTTATGAATAAAACATCAGCAATATTGCAATCATCAACTTTAATTACGGGCAGACGGATTTCAAATGCCCAAACTGCAGCAAGCCCTGTTCGTTGTATGCCATGCTAGTTGACACTTCAAATTCTCCGAGTTGACAAAATAAAATTCAATTAAAACGGGACAAGCCGAAAACCCATTAGAGTAGGCATTAAATATTGACACAATGAAAAAAATATTTTTATTTGTTGTAATTAGCTTTTTAAGCCTCTCACTAATTGTTAGTTGTACAAATGCCGACAAAGCAAAATCTGACTCGGCAGTTGACAATACAGAAATTTCAAAGAAAGAAGTAGATAGTGCATTTAAGAGAATGTGGAAAAATGTTACTTTAACAAATCTTGCTGCCTATATGAAAACTGACGTTGCAGACGATTTTTTTACAATCGATGCAGATGGTATAGCAGTGAATATGGAGCAAACTCTTGCTGACACAGCACGGCTAAAAATGTTAGAATCTTTGAAATTCAAATTCTTTGACCAAAAAATAAAAGTTTATGACAACGTTGCAATTATTAACGGCAGAGTTCAAGCATTTGCAGATGATAAGTATGCTGCAGAAATTCTGTACACGGCAATTTTTGTAAAATTAAATGGTGTTTGGAAATACAAAAATTGGCAAGGCACTTGGTCAAAAAACTCACCACCACCACCTTCATTTGCTGACAAAAAGTAAAGAGAAAAGAAGTACTGCATACATTGGGTTTGCTGCAATTTGGGCTTGACGTTATAAACATCAACTTTAGTTCGCTATTCAGCTTCAGTTCCAGCCTGACCTTATAAATTTGGCTTATGAATAAAACATCAGCAATATTGCAATCATCAATCTCAGTTACAGGCTGACGAATTTCAAATGCCCAAACTGCAGCAAGCCCTGTTCGTTGTGTGCAACTTTAACTGACACTCTACTCAACAACAAAAAGAATAGTAATGCAAACAATACTTGGAGCAAACGGACAAATTGCAGAAGAATTAGCAAGAGAGTTGCATAGAAACTATACAACTGACATTCGTTTGGTAAGCAGAAACCCGAAAAAGATAAACGACAGCGACCAACTTTTTCCAGCCAATTTAATGGACAAAGAAGCTACTGAAAAGGCAGTAGAAGGAAGTGACAGTGCTTATCTGACAGTTGGGCTTCCTATGAATTCACAACTTTGGGAAGAGCAGTTTCCTACAATGATGAAAAATACTATTGATGCTTGTAAAAAGCATCATTGCAAATTGGTATTTTTTGACAACACCTATATGTATGCCAAAACAAGTGAACCTCAAACCGAAGAAGGCCCTTTTGTGCCTGTTGGAAGAAAATCAACAGTAAGGGCAAAAATGGCAACTATGCTTTTAAACGAAATCAACAACAAAAATATTGACGCTGTCATTTGCAGAGCACCAGAATTTTATGGTCCTAAAAAGACGCAAAGCATTACCAACTCTTTAATTTTTGACAATATTAAAAATCATAAAAAGCCAAAAATCCCTATTGCAAATAATACAAAACGAACGCTGATTTGGACACCCGATGCAAGTAGAGCAATGGCTTTAATAGGCAATACACCCAATGCTTACAATCAAACCTGGCATTTGCCTTGCGATGACAGCAGACTAACTTACAAGGAATTGATTAACTTAACTTCTAGAATTTATGGGCAGAGCTTTGACTATTCAATTATAAAAATGTGGCAATTCAAAATAGCGAGTTTATTCAATAGCAAGGCAAAAGAACTTTTAGAATTATTGCCCCGTTATCAAGTTGACAATATTTTTGTATCAGACAAATTCAAAACCAAATTTCCCGACTTCAAAATCACAACTTTTGAAAACGGCATAGCTCAAATAAAAGAAGAACAAAGCAAATGATAAAGATTTTAATAATTGTTACGAGCGTTACAAACTACCAAAGTGGTTTAGAAACAGGACTTTGGTTGAGTGAACTTACTCACATTTACGACAAAGCAAAAAAAGCAGGTTACGAAATTACCATTGCAAGTCCAAAAGGTGGTGTTGTGCCTATTGACCCTGAAAGTTTGAAACCATTGGTATTGGATAAAATGACAAAAGCATATTACCAAGATCCGGCTTTTATGAAAGAATTGAATAGTAGCAAAACATTGGAAGCTGTTGCCAACGAAAAATTTGACTTGGTTTATTTGGCAGGTGGACACGGAACAATGTATGATTTTCCAAATGACACAGTAATGCAGACAATTATTCAAAGCCAATTTGAAAGTGGGAGAAAAGTAGCAGCCATTTGTCACGGAGTTGGCGGACTTTTAAATGTAAAACTTTCCAATGGTGAATATTTAATAACAGGCAAAAAACTGACAGGTTTTGATTGGTTTGAAGAAAGCATAGCAAGGCGAAAAAAGCAAGTTCCATTCAACCTTGAAGCAGAACTGAACAAAAGAAATGTGATTTATAAAAAAGCATTTATTCCAATGACTTCAAAAGTTGTAGTGGACGGAAACTTAATTACGGGACAAAACCCTTTTAGCTCAAAACAAATGGCTGACGTAGTAATGGAAGAAATGCAAAAATAAAAGCTGCACACAACACAACACGAACTGGGTTTGCTGCAAGTGTGGCTACGATTTTTTTGCCAACGCACGCCAAACAATCCACTGTCAACCGTATTCAGGATGAATTATATTTGTCAACCAATACAAGGATTATTTATCTTTAGCTGTCAACTTTTTTCAGGACGGGTCATAATTCTTATCATCTTCAGTTCCGGCAGACGAATAACACCGGGCAACAGAATAAATAATGAATTTTTGTATCTTTAATTATTGTCGGTTCCCGGATGTACGTTGAATGAATGCCTACAAATCGCCAATGCTCAAACATGAGCGGTCATGCTGGGGTGGCACTCCAGCCTTAAAGCAGACAGCAAGAACAAGAAACAAGTAGAGTAGGATGAAATTTAAGAACAGAATATGAGAAAAGTAATTGCGGCAATAAATATTACAATTGACGGAGTTTTCGACCACACGGCAGGGCTGCCGGACGAAGAAATACATCAGCATTACACTGACCTTTTAGACAGTGCAGACATTATACTTTATGGAAGGACAACTTATCAACTAATGCAATACTGGCAGACACTGGTAAAAAATCCTTCAGGCGAAAAGACAGCAGACGACTTCGCTATAGCAATAGACAAAATTCAAAAAATTGTTTTCTCACACAAACTCAAAAACACAGATTGGAACAGTGCAAAACTTGCAACAAAACCTATTGAAGAATTAGTTAGAGAATTGAAACAACAGCCGGGAAGAGACATATTGATTGGTAGCCGTAGTTTAATTACACAACTAATGAAACTGAATTTAATTGACGAATATCAACTTTGTATTCATCCTGTTATTGCTGGAAGCGGAATGCAGTTATTTGAGAATGTAAATGACCGGATTATTTTTAAACTCACAAAGACTAAAATCTTTATTCACGGGGCAGTAACGCTTTATTATGAACCGGCAAAATAACGACTGCAAATATTGACCCGCACATCTTGATGGACAGAAATGCACAAACCGCTAACATGGGTTCCTGTGTAAAGCGGTTTTCGGGGAGGTTGTATCATTCTTTCTTCCGGGGAAATGAGCCGCCGCCTGCATGCTGTTGTGGGCTTTGCAACGCGGTGCAATGTTCATAGGCTTGCCCGCACCGCGACACTTTGATAAGTGCCGGGTACCAGCCCAATATAGTCTTCCTTTCGTTTTTAAATCGCCCAGCTCGTGAACCGTTACCGGATATGGTAGGATGACACCCCGCCGCCAGGCAACTACCTGCCTGACGCAAGTAATCAGAAATTTTTTTGTCATTGGGTGATTTTTTGAAGTCATTGGTATTAAGAGATATGTTTAACCATAAAAATGTATCAAAATGATTTCAACAATTAAAAAAATCGGTTTTGCAGTTTTAATAACTGTAATCGGCGCGTTCACGGCCAACGCTCAAAATCAAAATCCTAAAGTGATTGCCTTGCTCAATAAGGCTTCGTGGTGTCCCGTTTGCCAGGCAAATGGTGCGAGAGTAGAAAAAGACCTGATGCCTATGCTTATGCAGGACAAAAATGTGATGTTTGTGATGAACGACCTTTCGAACAACAGCACGAAAGCCGCGTCAAAACCCATGCTCGAAAAGGCGGGCATTACTTCATTCGCCAAAAAGAATACTGGAACGGGTATGCTTTACTTTATTAACACAAAAAGTAAAAGGCTCATATCAGATGTAAGTATTTCCAGGCCGGATGAGGAAATTATGATGACGTATAAAGAAGCCTTATCAAAAGCGGATGAATAACCTAAAATGATAAAAGTATGAGCTATAAATTTCAAAAATCAATTTTAGCCGGCATTATTGGCGCCGCCATAATGTCTATGGTAACCATGATGGCGCCATTAATGGGAATGCCCAGGATGTCACCGCCTCAAATGCTTTCCGGGATGCTGGGCTTGCCTGTTTTCATGGGCTGGGTGATGCACTTTATGACAGGGATAGTGTTTGCGCTTGCATATACTTACCTGTTTGCACCGAAAGTGAAAATTGAAAATATCTTTTTGAAAGGTGCAGTTTTTGGAGTTATTATTTTCATCTTTGCGCAGGCTATGATGTTCTTAATGGGTGCAATGATAACAATGCCCAAACCAGACGGCTCAATGATATTGATGATGATTGGTGGGTTGATGGGACATCTCATTTTCGGGATTGCAGTTGCTAAAACATCAGGGAATGTTTTTTGTGAAAACAAAGTTGTTAAACAAGTCAACATGAAATGAGTAACGAAATCATAAACGATTTAAAAGGCGAGAACAATAAGTCATTCGGAGAGCTTTATAAAACCTACTTCGGTTTGGTCAGGCGTTTTGTTACAAACAATAACGGACAGATAGATGATGCCGAAGATGTGTTTCAGGACACCATGATTGTCCTGCTGGAAAAACTCCGGCAGGACAATTTTGTACTTACGGCTTCCATGAAAACTTACGTTATGGCAATCGCCAAAAACCTTTGGCTGAAAAGGCTTAGAACTACTTACACGAAATTGGAATATTCCGATATTTATGATACCCGTTTCTTTGAAGACATCAATCAAACTATTGAACAGGAAAAAAGCTATGTGGAAAAACTGCAAGGTTATCTTCACAAAATAACGGCGCATTGTAAAGGACTGATACGCGATATGTTTTTCAAAGAGAAAGCGATTGAGCAAATACAAAAAGAATATGGCTACAGCACCCGGCACAACGCACAAAATCAAAAGCACAAGTGCATTGAACAAATACGAAAAGTGAAAGAGCAGGACACAGAAGATAACTAAAAACCACAGCCGCTAACATTGCATTGGCGTATGTGGCGGCTTGACGAATAAATCATCAGCAACGAATCGCTAATCAGCTTTTGTTCCAGCGTGACCGAATTCTATTGAGCTTTTGAATAAAATTTTACTTTAGTTCTTTAATCAGCATTTATTTCCTTATGTATGTTAAATGAATACTGAAATATCGTCAGTTATTCAGCATCATATGCAATGGCTTTGGAACAGTGCTAACTTTGAGCTAATGAACTTTTATTAAACTTTGACAGATGATAAAAATCCTGTTTGGACTTAAGCCAAAGCCAACCGATGACGGAGCATTCAGTCCGTCAAATCTTTCGTTAAAGTTGGCGACTTCTGATACGACAGACTACACGCCAATAAATTTTCTCAGTCCCAATAAGAACAAGCAATTTAGAATTTTAGTCGTTTGCACAGAGCAATCCCATCTGGCAATGACAAATGGCAAGGTTTTTTCTACTGGCAATCATCCGGTTGAGATGCTTGTGCCAATGTTACATTTAATAAATGCGGGTTTTGAATTTGACATTTTCACTCCGACGGGTAAGCCCGTAAAGATTGAAATGTGGGCAATGCCGGTAAAGGACAAAAATGTGATGGCAATTTATGAAGAATATAAAAATCAGTTTGATAATCCGGGTAGCATAGCCGGCCTTGTAAAAAGCAACTTCAACAACAATTGTGATTACATTGCTGTTTATATTCCCGGCGGGCACGGTGCATTGCTTGGATTGCCGCAAGACAAGAATGTCGGAGACTTAATTAAGTGGGCCTTTAATAAAGGTATTTTTACCCTGGCCATCTGTCACGGACCAGCAGCGTTGCTTGCTGCAAAACCTTCAGGCGACAGCAAACAATTTATTTATAGTGGTTATAAAATCGCTGCTTTCCCAGATACAGTTGACAGGCAGACTCCTTTAATCGGCTACATGCCCGGACAGTTGACCTGGTTTTTCGGAGAGCAGTTAAAAAATTTAGGAGTGAGTATCATCAATTCAAAAGCAGACAAAACATGCTATGCTGACAGAAAATTAATAACAGGTGCAAGCCCGAAAGCTGCAAATGAATTTGGAAAATTATGTGCAACAAAACTGTTGGAGCATCTTAACGGATAAGTTCAAAACATGACCGCAATGCGAACAATTCGCGACTTCGCGAACGCGGTGATGGGCTTTTGATAAAGAGTTGCGCGAAATTCGTAGGATGCTGCTTCGTGGAGAGAATAGCACATGGAGCTACATTAGGTTTTGTGCAGGCGGGACTGGAAGAATAAACATCAGCTTTTGTGCTGCTATCATCTCCGGCCGGCGGAATTCTATCAGCAAACTTCTCCTCGGAACTAAACTGACGTCTTGTTTTTTGTCATATTTCCTTAAATTTAAAAAAAGCAAACAGGCAACTTCCACCATTTTGGATGAAAATCTTATAAAAGTAAATCCAAATTAAAATAAAATGTTATGAAACCTAACCTTAAAAAAATCGTTTTTTTCTTTTTTGCATTTTTACTCTCAATGAGTTTTTCGTTAAAAGCACAGCGTCAGGAATCACCATCAGTATTGTATTTTGGCGGAGACATTATTACCATGGAAGGCAACGAACCTGCTTATGCAGAATCTGTGGTAACACAAGAAGGGAAAATTGTATTTGTAGGAAAACTTTCCGATGCCCAAAAGCAATTTCCTGCTGCCGGGAAAATGGATTTACAGGGCAAAACATTGATGCCGGGTTTTATAGAACCTCATGCACATCCGGTTTCTTTGGGTGGAATTATTCTCTCCAACGAAATTATTGCCCCTCACGAATGGAAAATGCCTCAACAGACGTATCCTGCTGTTGTTGGTCATGATAATTACCTGAAAGCATTGCACAATGTGGTTAACAATAGCATGAACAGGAACGATTACGTGATGGTTTGGGGTTATCACAAAGCATGGCACGGCCAAATTACGCTAAAGGAAATAGATGAAGCCACAGGGAATATTCCGACCATAGTTTATCAGCGTTCTTGCCATGAAATTTATCTGAATTCCGCCGCGATGAAAAAATTTAATATAAATGTTAGTAAGGACATCGCGAAAGATGCGATGGAACAGGTGGATAAGGCAAATAACCATTTTTGGGAACGAGCCTACCAATCGATGAGGGCAGGGCCGCTAAAATCTGTTTTCAATGATGAAGCCAGGATAAAAATAGGGTTACAACGATTAAGCGATATGATGCTGCAAAACGGAATCACCGCGATGATGGAACCCAGTTTTCCGAACAGTACTTTCGAGGGAGAATATCCGGCATTAAAAGCAGAAGCTGATAAAACCAATCGGTATATGATGTATTTAATTCCGGGATTCCCTGAGCAATATTCTTTGAAAAAAAGCAATGAAGAATTTGACAAATACATAAAAACCCTGTCAAAATACAATTCCCAAAACATAACCTTTCTCACAGATCAATACAAATTATTTTCAGACGGCGCCATTTATTCCCTCGCAATGGAGCTTAAAAGCCCTTATGTAAATTGCCCGACTTGCAAAGGCGAGTGGATTATCCCGCCAGCATATCAAAAACCGTTGTTTGATTTTTATTGGGACCACGGTTACCGGATTCACATTCATGTAACCGGCGATGCAGGATTAGAATCTTTTTTAAAAATATTAGAAGATGCACAAAAACGAAACCCGAGAAAAAATCATAGAACCACGTTTCATCATTTAGGTGTTTTCAGCGAAGACCAGGCCGAAAGAATGGCAAAAGTAGGCGCAGAAGCCTCGGTCAATTCCTATTATCTTTTTGCGATGGGGAATAAATATGCGGAAGTAGGTTTAGGCCCGGAACGAGCTCATGCAATTGCCCCGATGAAATGGCTTACGGAAAGAAATATTCCCACTTCTGTACATTCTGATTTTGCAATGGCGCCTGCAGAACCGCTGACTTTAGCCTGGGTAGCAGCAACCCGGATTTCAGATAACGGCAAACCATTAAGGCCAGATTTAGCCTGTTCTGTGTATGATGCATTGAAAGCGATTACCATAAATGCAGCCGGTACTTTTTCGTATGAAGATAAGATTGGCTCTATAAAAGAGGGAAAACAGGCAACCTTCACGATTTTGGATCAAAACCCCCTGAAAGTTGACCCCAATACAATTAATAAAATTAAAGTAGATGGAATAGTTTATCTGGGTAATTATCATAAAAACAACAAAAAAAGCGAATGATTCAGATGAAAAAATGACTCATTATGCGAAAGGGTTTAGATGTAGCATAACATGATTATACTCCGCCAGCTTGGTAACTGGTCTGCAGGAGCAGGGTTTAGTGGATATTATACATTTGACCCTGACATCAAAAATAACCTTGAATTAAGACCAATTTAATATAGGTTTGCGCTCCTGTATATCGGCTTTTGGGCAGGTTATTTGTAAATGACGTTATTAAAAGATTTCAACAGTATGGAAGGCGGGGGTTCTTCTTCAGTTTCTGCGACAAAAATAATTGCTGCTTTTGCAGTGATCTATATTGTTTGGGGGTCAACATTTTTTTTTATCAGGATGGCGATACAAACCATGCCGGTAACGGTAATGGGTACCTTCAGGTTCACTTTTGCCGGTATTATTATGCTTTGCTGGTGTTTTTTTAACGGAGAGCGGTTGTGGGTGCTGAGAAATATGCTACCCGCTTTTTTCACGGGCTTGTTGCTATTGTATATTGGCAATGGCGCTGTTGCCTGGTCTGAGCAGTTCCTGGCAAGCTCGCTGGTAGCTGTTTTCGTTGCTTCTTCTCCCATGTGGTTTGTGCTGCTGGACTATAGTAAATGGAAAGAGAACTTTTCAAGTAAAAAAACCATTGCCGGCCTGCTGCTCGGCTTTACGGGCATACTTTTATTGTTTGGCGATAACCTCGCCCGGTCTTTTACCGCAGGGCCGGCAGACAATAAATGGGTGGTAGTATCGCTGGGGGTGCTCACTATCGGGTCAGTATCATGGGCGGCAGGTTCTTTGTATGGCAAGTATAAATCCACCGGTTTTTCGGGGTCGCTCAATGCCGGCTGGCAGATGCTGGCTGCGGGCATTGCCTATGCAATAACGGGCATGCTGCGCAGGGACTGGAATGATTTTCACTGGCAGGATATTCCTGTATCGGGCTGGAGCGCCATCGTTTACCTTGTTACAATGGGCTCTCTTGTAGGCTATAGCGCTTTTGTCTGGCTGCTCAGGGTGAAGCCGGCTACCCAGGTAAGCACACATGCTTATGTAAACCCGGTTATTGCCGTTTTGCTTGGCGTGCTTTTTGCCGGCGAAACGATCAATGGAAAACAGATAGCGGGGCTTGCTGTTATATTAAGCGGGGTATTGCTCGTCAACCTGGCAAAGTATATGAAATCTTCATAAGCGCTATGCCAACAGTAATTTTTCGTATTTCTTTGTGAGAAGTCAGACGATCAATGTGAGGATCTTACATTGATCGTCTGCCGCTACAGGTTTGACATAACACCAGCTTACCAGTCTTTATCGGGCTGTCCGGCGACCGGAGGCTTTTTCATCATCTTTTCCTGCAATTTCTTTTCCTGCTCTTCCAGCGCTTTCAGCAACTGCTGCACCTGCTGCCTGTTCAATTTATTCTGCTTAGGCGGTGGCGGCTGGCTTTTTTTATCCTGCTTATTTTGCTGTTGCTGTTCCTGTTGCTCCTGTTGTTTTTTTTCATTCAGGGCGCGTTGCAGGTTGTCTCTTGCAAGCGAATCGGCAGGGTTGAGCCGCAGCGACTGCTTATAAGCTTCAATGCTTTGCTCAAGCTGCTTCTGCTGTGTCAGCGCAACGCCTTTATTGTAATAGAGCTGCGCTTGTAATGTTTTGTCTTTCGTTTTTTGCGTAGCTTCCTCAAAGGTCCTGGCAGCTTCTTCAAATTTTTTTTCCCTGAACAGCGCATTGCCCATATTGAAAGAGGCGGTAGCGTTTCCCGGTTCTTTTGTCATCGCCTCTTCATAAGCGGTGCTGGCTTTGTCGTATTCCTGCTGCCGGTAATATTCATTGCCTTTGCTGATCAGCTTATTGCTTTTCTGCGCATATATATGTGCTGTTCCTGCACATAGCAGGAATATGCTCAAAGCTGCTGCCCGTCTCATGGTATTTTTAACGCGCTTCATGAGAGTGCTATTTTTCTTTTTTCGGAAATGAACAATTCTCCTGCAAGTGCGGCCAGCGCTACAACAAGGAACCATTGAAAGAAGCTTCTGAAGTTCAGGAGGCTGTTGTCCCTTATCGTTTTCTGATCCATTGCATTTATTTCCCCGATGATCTTATCCGCGACAGTATCCGCATCATTCAGTTGCTGATACACCCCTCCCGCAGCATTGGCAATGTCCATCAATTCCTGCTCATTCAATCTGGAGATAATGACATTCCCCTGCAGGTCGCGCTTGCTTTCCGACGTGATAGGGTTAAGAATAGGTGAGCCGGTGGTAGTGCCCACGCCAATGGTGTTGATCACTACCCCGTTATCTGCCAGGGTTTTGGCTGTTTTTAATGCTCCTTCATCATGATCTTCGCCATCCGTGATCAGAAGGATGGCTTTATATTTTTTGTCTTTGGCATTGAAAGCTGTATTGCAAAGCCGAAGCGCTTCGCTTATTACCGTGCCCTGCGTAGGCACCGCATCGGGGCTTGCATTGTTTACGTAAAGCTTTGCCGCAATATGGTCCGACGTGAGCGGCATTTGCAGATAGGCTCTTCCTGCAAATATCACCAGTCCCACCCGGTCGTTCTGCAGGCGTTCCATCAATTTATTGATCAGTTGTTTCGCCTCATCAAGGCGGCTCGGTTTTACATCCTCCGCCAGCATGCTTTTGCTTACGTCAAGCGCTATCATAATATCTATACCTTTCCGGCTGCTGTTTTCCACCTGTGTTGCTGATTGCAGGTTGGCTGCCGCGAAAACCAGGATAACCAGCGCTCCTGCCACCACGCAAAATTTGATGAGATACCTGCGTAATGAAAAGCTCCCGGTAAGCTGTGCTACCAGCTTTTCGTCGCCAATTTTTTTTGCCGTTTTCTTTTTCCACAGCAGCGCATACCTGAACAGCAGCACGGGCATTACCACCAGCAAAAGCAGCAATAAATATTCGGTATGTTCGAACCTGACCAAAAGTATATTTGTTTACATTTTTCCCTCAAAAAATCCCAGTTGCTTCAGAATCCCTTTCAGGATATTTGATCTGATAGTCGCAACATCGGCATCAATATTCAATACAAAAAAATAAGGATGCCTGTTCTCTTCTATCCACCCAACGATCCAGCCGATGCTGCGTCCTGCAGTATTAAATCCCCACCCGGTTTTATAGCTTAGTTTATAGTTGGCGTTATCTTCCTGTAGCATCATGTCTCTGACGGTTCCCTGGACTCCCTTCCTGAAAGGCAGTTTGTCAAAATAAAGCTTTTTCACCAGCCCCAGTTGCTCATCGGGCGATATGAGCAGGGAATTATCCAGCCAGAAGGAATCAATAGCCGGGCCAATTTTCATATTCCCGTATTTAACGCTGTCAATCCACTTTTGCATGCTATCCCTGCCAATGCGCCGCGCTATTTCCTGGAAATGAGGCACGGAAGAGTATTTAAAGGCGTCTGCGAGGCTGAGATCCCGGTTCCACCTGGGATCGCTTCTTTGAATGCTGTCCCATTTGATGATCGTATTTTCATTAGTGACCGCCCCTGTTTGTAAAGCAATCAGCGCATTGACTATTTTAAAGGTAGAAGCCGGCAGAAAGCGGGCAGTGTCCCGTTTGAGATTATAGATCTTAAATTCCCCTCTGCCATTGTCAAATAATGCAAAGCAACCGTCTGCCTTGTTTTCATCGAAATACTTTTTCAGGGAAAGGTCTTCCTCTACGTTGTTCATGGAGCAGGAATATATTCCCAGTCCGCAGAGCAACATTAACAAGACCGCCAGTTGTTTTTGTTTCATCAGGTATAATCTAAGGTAATATTGTATTAATAATAATTTGTTATTTAAAAGATCAGGCGGTTGTTTTCAATACGCCCAGGGTTTTGCCCACTTTGGTAAAGGCAGCGATCGCTTTATCCAGGTGATGTTTTTCGTGCGCTGCGCTCAATTGCACCCTTATCCTGGCCTGCCCCTTAGCAACAACAGGGTAGAAAAAGCCTATTACATAAATGCCTTCTTCCAGCAATTGAGCCGCCATGTCCTGCGCCAGCACTGCATCATACAGCATAATGGGCACAATGGGATGGTCGCCCGGCTTAATGTCGAATCCGGCTTCGGTCATCTTTTCCCTGAAATAGCGGGTATTCCATTCCAGCTTATCTCTCAGCGCCGTGGTCTGGCTAAGCATGTCGAGTACTGCAATAGAGGCGCCCACAATGCTTGGAGCAACAGTATTGGAGAAAAGATAAGGTCTGGAGCGTTGCCGCAGCATATCTATCACCTCTTTCCGCCCGCTGGTAAATCCGCCGGATGCGCCGCCGAGCGCTTTGCCCAGAGTGCCGGTAATAATATCAATTTTGCCCATCACCCCCCGGTATTCATGTGTGCCGCGCCCTGTTTTGCCCAGGAAGCCACTGGAATGGCATTCGTCAATCATCACAGCAGCATCATATTTGTCTGCGAGTTCGCAGATGGTATCCAGCCTGGCAATAGTGCCATCCATGCTGAATGACCCGTCGGTAACAATGATCCTGCTGCGCGCTCCCTGCGCTTCTTTCAGCTTTGCTTCCAGGTCGCCCATATCATTATGGCTGTAGCGGTAACGCTGTGCTTTACAAAGCCTTATGCCATCAATGATGGAGGCATGGTTGAGCGCATCCGAAATGATGGCGTCCCTTTCGTCAAAAAGCGGCTCAAAAACACCGCCATTGGCATCAAAAGCCGCGGCATATAAAATAGTGTCTTCTGTTCCGAGAAAGGCGGATATTTTTTGCTCAAGCTCTTTATGAATATCCTGGGTGCCGCAGATAAACCGCACACTGCTTAATCCATATCCCCGGAGATCAACATATTTTTTGGCAGCCTTTATTACTTCAGGGTGAGAAGATAGCCCAAGATAATTGTTTGCACACAGGTTGATCACGTGCTTTGTCCCGTCTTTACCGGGAATTTTGACTTCTATATCAGCACCCTGGGGACTTTCTATGATCCTTTCTGTTTTATAAAGCCCGTTTTGGCGTATTTCCTCCAGTTCCAGGCGAATGCGCTCCGTCAGTTTTTCGTTCATAGTAAAATATTTAGCGGCACAAACCTACGTGCTTTTTTGAAGATAATACCTATGGATAAAGTTTTCAGGATACCGTTCTTTTAATAATCTTTAACAAGTAATTCCTTACCTTTAGGTTCTAAATAGATAAAGGGTATAGAAAAAATCTACACAAGATGCCCGGCATTTTCTAATGCTGGGTTTTTTTATGTTCTCATGCAAAGCCCTGAAGAAAATCTTAAAAATCAAGCTTTGCTTATTTGCTCTCTTTCTTTGGGTGAAATAAATCTTTTCGGCATAGAGGGAGTATATATAATTTTATATTTGTATAGCTTTTATTTATTGTAGTATAATATGACCTTTACCCAACTGGAATATGTGATTGCGCTGGACGCCACCCGGCAGTTTACCACAGCCGCTGAACATTGCTTTGTTACACAGCCTACTCTCAGCATGCAGATACAAAAGCTGGAAGAAGAGCTCGGCGTGATCATCTTTGACCGGAGCAAACAACCGGTGGTGCCTACTGAAACAGGCAAAGAAATCATTGCACAGGCAAAGTCTATCCTTATGCAGCGGGATGCGCTGCAGGAGCTGGTGCAGGATAAAAAAGGCATACTTACCGGCGAGCTGAAGCTTGGCATTATCCCTACGCTTGCTCCTTATCTCCTGCCATTGTTCATACAAAATTTCTCCACAAAATACGACCGGGTAAAGCTGGTGATAAGCGAAATGACCACCGATATGGTTGTGCATGCATTGAGAGATGGTTCTATTGATGCAGGCATACTGGTAACACCGCTGCAGCAAAAAAGCATCACAGAGCATGTATTATTTTACGAGGAACTGATGGTCTATGTATCGAAGAACAATGCATTGTATAAGAAAGACTATGTGCTGGCCAGGGATATTGACCCTAACAAGCTTTGGCTGCTTGAAGAGGGGCACTGTTTCAGATCGCAGATAGAAAACCTGTGCGAGCTGAGAAAGATGAGCAGGGCAGGCAGCTATTTCGATTATGAAACCGGGAGTATTGAAACACTGCGGAGAATGGTTGACCTGAATGATGGCATCACAATACTTCCCGAACTGGCAACATGGGATATGCCCGGCCGGCAGTTGGAACTGATACGGCATTTTAAAAAGCCGGCGCCTATGAGAGAAGTAAGCATTGCAGTGCACCGCGGCTATATCAAGAAACGTTTGATAGATGCGCTGAAGCAGGCAATCATGGATTCCCTGCCGGAGAAGATCCGGAAGAATAAAGCCTCGAATATAATACCAATAGTTTGATCATGACAGAACCTTAACGGTGTAAAAGACTATCCAGCGACTGAACAAAAACCGGCGATTGCGGAAGATCATTGTGCCCGCCGCCGGCAATAGTGATGAATTTGTCTGAAGCTTTTAATACCGTTTTTAATTGTGCTGCATTGGAGTAGGGAATTACATTGTCGGCAGTGCCGTGAAAAATAGTTACCGGGGCGTTTACTATACTAAGATATTCGTAAGAGGGGAGCTTGTATTTGAGCAGTTTCCCCACAGGGTATACCGGAAAATAATGGGCGGCAAGGGAGGTCATGCTGTAATAAGGAGATTCCAGGATCACCTGCCGGCAGCTTTTTTTAGAAGCAAGCCATGACGCAATCCCTGTGCCCAATGATTTACCATACAGCACAATGCTGTCAGCCCCGTATTTTGATCTTGCCATTATATACAACTGCAGGGCATAATCATACAGCTTTGATTCCGTTAAAGCGCCTGTGCTTTTTCCGTAGCCGGGATAATCCGGCATCCATACTTCATAGCCGTTTTTAGTGAACAGCGGCGCATTGGCCGCGTACCATGAAATGTTTTTCTTATTGCCATGAAAATAAAGCACTACGCCTTTGGGCAGGCTGTCCGGCACTGTAAACTGAATGACATTCATATTATACGTGCCGTCAAGCGCAACGTTCACTTCTTTAAAGGGAGCAGCAAAGTTATAGCGCTTCTTTTGGTCTGTCTTTTCAGGATGAAAAAGAATATGATCCTGGAAGAAATAGACCGCCACGCCGCCCAGCAGGTAAATGGCCAGTAAAATATTCAGCCAGAGAAGCCATTTTTTTCTCCGTGTCTGTGGACGGGGTCCTGTGTTAATCATATTTTAAAATATCTCTGATGAAATTATGGTATTCGTGGAACGAAGGTAAATTATTATGTCCCCCACCGGGTATCCTTATGAGTGTAATTTTATTTGGGCTCAGCTGCCGGAGCTTTTCGCTGTGCTTAATGGGGATCAGCATGTCCTTTGTGCCGTGTATAATATAGGTATGGCAATTCACCTTCCTGATCCATTTGTCGGTGCGCAGGTGGTAGCGCAACACGTATCTGACAGGCAGAAAAGGCAGGAAGCGTTCCACCACTTTTCTGAAATTGTAATAGGGCGCATCCAGTATAAGGTAGCGAGGGCGGTTGTCGGCGGCGATTTTGGCAGCAAACCCGCTGCCTATGCTTCGCCCATATACAATAATATGGGACTCGCGGTATTTGTCGGCCAGCGCCTGGTATATGAATTGCAGGTCAGACATAATATTCTTTTCGCTTCTCTTACCTGTGCTTTTACCAAATCCCCGGTAATCCACCAGCACTACATCGTAGCGGTACCTGTAAAAATCTTTTGCAAATTTTGCCCATCCTTTTATGCTCCTGGTGTTACCATGAAAGTACAGGATGAGCCCTAATGGATTTTCGACATAAAAGTGCAGCCCGTTGATGCTTACTCCCGGCGCTACGTCAAAGAATAACTCTTCGAAGGGTGCATCATATTCAAACTTAAAACCGGCAGGTAATTTTTCCGGCTTAAATATGAATTTTTCCTGGAAGAAGTAAAGTATAATAAGCAATATAACAATACCACCGGCGATATATGCTATCGTTAAAAGCAATGGCAGCAAAAGTTTGTGATATGTTAAAATTAAACTGAAAGGAGAATGAAACCGTTTTTTCCTGCAATTTTTATGGAACAATAATCAGTTGGGAGCGGGCAGCGGGGACAAGTCATATTCACTTGCCCCCGCGTGTTCCAATCTCATATTCAGTCTGGTCTTTTACCATCCAGAAAAGTATTGATGGTACTGATCTGGGTCTGGTCGTTTTCATCTTTTTTTACGGTGTAATTGCTGTAGAATTTCTCTACTGATGCGAGGGCATCCTTTAAATGAAAATTGCGGCGGACATAAGCCGGTACTGTTTCAAACTCATTAGTAGGATCGGCAGGGTTGGAGCTGTAAGACAAGTTGCGCAACTTGTTCAAACGCTCGGCTGCACGCCTTTTTTGTTCTTCTGCCTCGTCCTGCGTTGCAGGTTCCTCGACAGAACGGCTTTCGCCCTGAGTTGTTTGTACCAACGGCCCGTCCGCCGCACTGGGATCTTTGATCACGATATGCATTTCATTCATCTTCCCGTCGGACGATGGATGATGCTGCACAGGTGATGGTTCTTCTACAGAATTTGAAGTTTGCTCGGGTTCCTCTGCATAGATGTTGGATGGCTTGGACAAATAACCACCTGACGTCGGGGTGGTGCTAGCTTCTTTATTGATTGTGTTATTGTTAAATCGGTCGGGGCTTGTTTCAAAGGTTGGGGCAGCAACTGAAGAAGTGCTTTTTTCAACGGATTCAGGAGAGGATGAAGGTAAAGAAGTTATTTCTAAATGCAATATTTCTTTCTCTTCTTTTTCCGGTGCTGCAGGTACTACCTCCAGAATGTTCTTATTTTCAACTATTTCCACAATGCTCGGCGCCATCGGATCTTTTTCTTCCACTACTGGCAGGGGTGCTTCCTTTTTATTTACCTGCTGGCCGTCGAGCGTAAGAATGATCTTTTCTTCTTTTACAGCTTCTCTTTTTACTTCTGTTTGTGCAAAGGGATCTTTGTGATCAAAGCCTGTGGCTATAAGCGTGATGCCTATCTTTTCTCCAAGCGTATTATCATATCCCAGTCCCATGATCACATTGGTGTGCTCCCCTGCCTGGCTCAGCAGGTGGTTCTGGATAACGTCCACTTCATCCATGGTAAACTCATGCTCGCCTTCAGCGGAATTGATATTGATAAGTATCCATTTGGCGCCACGGATATCATTATCGTTCAGCAACGGAGAGTTGATGGCGTCCTGTATTGCTTTCTGGGAACGGTTTTCTCCTTCTGCCGCCGCACTTCCGAGTATGGCAACGCCGCCATTGCGCATGACTGTGCATACATCGGCAAAATCCACGTTGATCTGCCCGGTAGAATTGATCACATCCGTGATACATTTAGCGGCAGTGGCCAATACGTTGTCTGCTTTGGAGAAGGCGGCCCTCATGGTGAGGTTGCCGTACTGGTGCCGCATTTTGTCGTTGCTGATCACCAGCAAAGTATCTACATAGTCTTTTAATTTTTCGATACCTTCCTGAGCCTGTGCAAAACGTTTTTTACCCTCGTAGGCGAAAGGAGTGGTAACAATACCTACCGTAAGGATACCGAGATCCTTGCAGATCTTTGCAAGAATAGGCGCACCGCCCGTGCCGGTACCACCGCCCATGCCGGCGGTAATGAATGCCATCTTGGTGTTAACCTCCAGTATGCGCCTGATCTCTTCCAGGCTCTCCTCTGTGGCCTGCCTGCCGATATCGGGATTGGCGCCGGCTCCCAGCCCCTGTGTAAGCATGGGACCTAACTGTACCTTGTTGGGAACTTTACTTAGCGAAAGTGCCTGTGCATCTGTATTGCAGATAATGAAGTTTACTCCTTCAATATCCTGGTTAAACATATAATTAACCGCATTGCTTCCGCCTCCGCCTACGCCTATTACCTTAATGATGGAGGACTTTTCTTTGGGCAAATCAAAATGTATCATAATATCAGGTTAATTTGATCCCCGCAGCGCTTTGCCAGCTGCCAGGAATGAGTGTGAATTAATGGTTGTAAGTAGTAAGTCTGTTTTATGGTTAAATGATGTTTGTTGTGCTTATTTGAATTGCTCGTCTTCTTCCTCCTTGAAAAGCTCTATCAATCCGCCTTTGATGGAATCCATGAAATCCTTGAGGCTTTTTGACCGCTTTTTTGTCTTTACCGTGTCAATGCCTTTTTCTTTATGCTTTGTCTTTGTTACAATTTTTTGATCTGCTGTTATTTCCTTTACAGGCGCTGTCTTGTATCTCTGCTTTTCTATTTCATTTTCATAAACGTTGTATCCTTTTAGTATCAATCCTATGCAAGTGGCGTACATGGGCTTGGTAAGCTCTTCCATGTGCCCGGAGGCCAGGTGCTCGTTGGGATAACCGATGCGTGCATCAAGCCCGGTGATATATTCCGTGAGCTGGATCAGGTGCTTGAGCTGTGATCCGCCGCCGGTGAGTATGATGCCGCCATTCAGCAACTTCTTCTCAATGCCTACCTGGTTGAGGTGATAGGTCACAAAGTCAAGTATTTCGCTCATTCTGGCCTGTATGATCTTGGCCAGGTTTTGTACGCTGATTTCTTTGGGAGTCATGCCGCGAAGCCCCGGTATGGTGATAAAAGCATTGCTGCGGGCTTCATCGGTAAGCGCGCTGCCAAACTGTACTTTCATCTGCTCCGCCTGTGTTTTCAGCACGCCTAATCCTGTTTTGATATCATTGGTAATGTTTTCCCCGCCAAACGGTATCACGGCAGTATGCTTTAATACCCCTTCATAAAAGATGGCTATATCCGTAGTGCCGCCACCAATATCAACAATAACCACACCAGCTTCCAGGTCCTGCTCGCACATTACCGACGCTGCCGAAGCAAGGGGCTGCAGCACCAGGTCTTTTACTTTCAGGTTTGATTTTTCAACACTCCTGTTGATATTGCGTATAGCATTCCTGTCGCCGGTGATGATATGAAAATTGGCGCCGACTTTCACGCCGCTGTACCCAATGGGATTGGCAATATTCTGAAAATTATCAACCGTAAATTCCTGGGGGATGACATCAATGATCTGGTCGCCTGCAGGTATATAGGTTTTATACTGGTTTTCTACCAGTTGATCAATTTCCACCTGGGATATTTCTTCTTCGGTATGCTGCCTTACGATATCGCCTCTCGTTTGTAAGCTTTTTATATGGTGTCCGGCTATACCCACATATACTTCATTGATTTCAAGATCGGGATTAGAAGCAAAGCAGCTTTCCAGCGCTGCCTGTATGGCTTTGATCGTCTGGTCTATATTCAGCACCATGCCGTGTTGCACACCATTGCTGTTAGCGCGGCCAAATCCTAATATCTCCAGCTTGCCATATTCGT
The DNA here is from genome assembly GCA_964461595.1 of uncultured Terrimonas sp. Classification (GTDB taxonomy): domain Bacteria; phylum Bacteroidota; class Bacteroidia; order Chitinophagales; family Chitinophagaceae; genus Agriterribacter. Next base: position 19,993 of record CAYWVB010000026.1, read on the forward strand.
TTTTTCTTCCGGCTATGGCGGCGATCTTTGTTGTTCCTATATCAAGTCCTACAATAATGGGTTGTTCGTTATTCATGGTCTGTTGTTTATTGCGTTGTATAACTGTTGGTTAAATATTTTTTTAATTGACTGGTATCTTTTGCTGATTTCCCGGCACAGCTACTACCTGCCCCCTGAACTGCACATTAATGGTTGAATACTTATCCCACCCGCTTTTCGCCAGCACTTCTTTATAAAAAATGAACAGTTTCCTGAATTTACGCTCAAGGTCATTGCCGTCGCCCAGTATTATAGCATGATCGCCGATGTTGGGATACATGACAAACTGCTTTTGCGCTGTGTAATCCACCTGTTCGATCTGTGCCATCCAGAAATCATCATTCATTAAAAAAGAGCTGATAGCGGACACCTGTGCAAGCACTGTACTGTCTTCCGCATTCCACTTTGTTTTATCCAAAGGACAGTTGGTAAAAACAGGCACTCTTGCAGAGAATTTTGTGCTCAACGGCAGCCTTACAAATGCTTTATCTATATAATAGCTTTTTCCCGACTGGGTGAAGATCCTTGCCGCCGGCTCCCGCTCTTTCACCTTTACCTGTAATATCTCGTTGTTATCAAAAAACAGCTCTGCATCTTTTATCCATATATTCCCTTCCAGCGTCTTTTCCATTTGCTGCAGGTTGAAGTCGCTGATAGGCCTTCCTTTGACGCCGGGAACCATGTAACTGATCATTCCGCCTATATCATTTTTATCTGCAAAGAGATTGTTCTTTGTGTCTGTGATCTCTATGTTCAGCCCGGAACAAAGCTTATCATCACGTCTTCGCATAGCTGCTACCAGGAAAACAATGAGGGTTATCCCTGCGCTGATCCACAGTGTAGCCGCAATAAACCGTCCTATTTTTTTCCTGCTTACCCGCATGTTTTATTTTCCTGTTACAATATCTTTTATTCCCGGCACCAGCTTGTCTATATCTCCGGCGCCGGCGGTGATCAATAACCCGTTCTTCCTGTTTTTATATTCCTGCTCTATCCAGCGCATTAAATCATTTTTCTCCATTATGCTTACGTGCGCAGGGTTCATCCTGCCCGCTATTGTTGCACTCGTCACTCCCTCTATAGGCAGCTCCCTTGCAGGATATACCGGGAGCAGTATCACTTCATCAGCCAGTCCAAGGCTTTGCGCGAACTCAGCGGCAAAGTCCCTGGTGCGGCTGAACAGGTGCGGCTGAAAGATCACCGTGCACTTTCTGTTGCGGAACATGGATGACGCGCTTTTGATCAACGTTTCCAGCTCGGCAGGATGATGCGCATAATCGTCTACATATACTACATCATTTTCTGCCGAAGGCGCCACGATATACTCAAACCTTCTTTTCACTCCCCTGAAAGCTGCAACGGCCGCCTTGATCTTAGCCGCTTCAATGCCCAACAGCATTGCCACAGCTATAGCGGCGGCGGCATTCTCCACGTTGTGCAGTCCGCCCATATTCAGGTTGACTTTTTCTATAGCCGCACTGCCTTTTTTCACATCAAACACATATCCTCCATTGCCTGCAATAATATTTACGGCGGTTATATCAGCCACGGTATTGTCCAGCGCATAGGTGAAGTGATGATCCGCATACAATGTTCCCTTATTTTCCAGCCCGAGCTTACTGATCAGCGTACCGCCTTTTTTGATCCTGCCTGCAAAATCCACAAATGCTTTTTCCATTTCCGCTGCCGTGCCATAAATATCAAGATGGTCGGCATCCATCGCTGTGATGATGGCTATATCAGGGCTCAGCTTCAGAAAGCTCCTGTCATATTCATCCGCCTCTACCACGCATACATTTCTTTCACTGCTCCAGAAATTGCTGTTGTAGTTGGCGGCAATACCCCCAAGGAATGCATTGCACCCATACCCCGAATGACGGAGGATATGCGCTATCATGGTAGTGGTGGTGGTCTTTCCGTGCGTACCTGCCACGCATATATTAAAAGAACTTTCCGTAATGATACCCAGCACATCGCTCCGCTTCAACAGCTCGTACCCGTTTTGCCGGTAGTACATCAATCCTGCATGCTCCTTTGGTATGGCAGGCGTATATACCACAATATCCACATCCTTTGGTACAAGTTCCACATCATCGGTATAGGTTATGGGTATACCTTCTTCCGCCAGTTGCCGGGTCAATACGGTTTCAGTTTTGTCATAGCCGCTTACTTCCTTTCCTTTCGACTTAAAATACCTTGCCAGCGCGCTCATCCCGATGCCGCCAATGCCTATAAAGTATATTTTATGTATGTTGCTTATCGGTTTCATTTTCCAGGTACTTCCTGTTCAGGTCATTATATATTTTTCAAAATTTCGTTCGCCACTATTTCGTCGGCATTGGTTATTGCCAGCCTTGCGATATTTGTTCTGAGCGTTTGTTGTCTTTGCTCATCTTTTGCCAGGCTTATGGCAGTATCTGCCAGTTGTTCTTTTGCTTCACTGTCTTTTACCAGTATTGCGGCATCCTGCTGCACCAGTTGCTGCGCATTTACGGTCTGGTGGTCTTCTGCCGCAAAGGGGTAAGGCACAAAAATGACTGCCTGATTCACCACGCACAGCTCTGCCACAGACATTGCCCCGGCTCTTGATACCACCACATCCGCTGCCGCAAAAGCATATTCCATCTGCATGATAAAATCATTGGTCCATATGTTGGGTTTCCCTTTGGATAAAGCTTTCGCCTGTTCCGTAAACAATTTCCCGGTTTGCCAGATCAGTTGCACATCATTTTTTTCAAATTCACTGATATGAGCCGCTATGGCCTCGTTGATCGTTTTTGCTCCGAGGCTTCCCCCGGTAACGAGTATGGTTTTTTTGCCGGGTTGCAACCCGAAAAATTTCAGCCCGTCTGCTTTACTCACCCGGCTCTGCACAATGGCTTTTCGTACAGGATTGCCCGTTACCATGATCTTTTCTTCGGGGAAAAACTTTTCCATCCCTTTCGTGCCTGTAAAGATTTTCTTAGCTCTTTTGCCCAACTGCATATTTGCTTTACCTGCAAAGGAATTAGCCTCATGGATGAAGGTGGCGATACTTTTTTGCTGGGCATAACGCAATGCGGGGAAACTTGAATAGCCTCCCACGCCTACCACTGCATCCGGCTTGAAATCATTAATGATCTTTCGTACCTGGAAAAAACTTTTGATAAGCTTCAAAGGCAGGCCAATATTTTTTATCAAAGAGCTTCTGTTCAATCCTGCTATATCCAGTCCTTTTATGTCATATCCTGCCTGGGGCACTTTCTCCATTTCCATTTTCCCCTTTGCCCCCACAAATAATATTTGTGTTTCGTTGTCTGTTTTTTTTATAGCATTGGCAATAGCAATAGCAGGAAAGATATGTCCTCCCGTGCCTCCGCCTGCTATGATGATCTTTTTTGCCAATGCCTTCTCTTTTTATTCGTTAACTGCCGCCAAAGTTTTGCCCTCCATTTTTTCCGCATTCCTGGCAACACTTAATATGATACCTATAGACATGCAGGTGAACAGGAAACTGCTTCCTCCCATGCTTACCAGTGGTAAAGGCACACCCGTTACCGGGAAGAGGTTTACGTTCACAGCCATATTCACCAGCGCCTGTATGACCAGCGTAAAGCTCAGTGCCAGCGATAAAAATGCCCCAAAGGCAAAAGGGCATTTTTTGAATATCCTGATGCTCCGGAACAGGAACAGCAGGTAAATAAATAATATCACTATACCGCCAACAATTCCATATTCTTCAATAATAATGGCGTATATAAAATCGCTGTAAGGGTGGGGCAGGAAGTTGCGTTGTTCACTGTTGCCGGGCCCCAGCCCCAGCCACCCGCCTTTTGCGATAGCAATTTTTGCCTGCTGCACCTGGTAAGCGGTTTCTTCTTTATCTGCATAGGCAAAGTCCTGTATGCGTTTGATCCATGTGGGTATCCTGCCGATACGTAATATAGAAGGCAGTTCTTTAGGCTGATGCTCTTCCTTGTTATAAAATCCAAGAGCAATAGCTACCAGGATCAATATCGGGATGAGCGCTACACCGATGACCATGGCTATATGCTTTACGCTTACCCGCCCGATGAACATAAGGATCAGGCTTGTGGCGCCTATCAGCAGGGCAGTGGATAAGTTGGCCGGTGCGATGAGCCCGCAAATGATGAGTACCGGGACGATCAACGGCAGAAAACCTTTTTTGAAATCCTTGATATCATCCTGCGAGCGGCTGAGCTGCCGTGACAGATACATGAACAATGCGAGCTTGGCAAGGTCGGAAGTCTGGAAGGTAAGGTTGATAATAGGCAGCTTTATCCAGCGGGTGCCTTCATTGATCTCAGCTCCGAAAAAGAGGGTATATATGAGTAGGGGTATAGAGAGCATAAATAAAATCAATGCTATTCTTGAATACAGGGTATAATTTACCCTGTGGGCAAAATATATAATGAACAGTCCGACGGCAGTAAATGCAAACTGCTTGAACAGGTAGGATTCAGCGCTGCGGGAAAGGCGATATGCCAGCGTGCCGGTACTGCTATATATTACCAGCATGCTTACCAGGGTGAGCAGCACTACAGCAGCCCATATCACCCTGTCGCCTTTTGTTCTGTTTAATAATCCCTGCATGGAGGAATTTGAGATTTGAGATTTTAAATTTGAGATTGTGCCTTACGCCGATAGCTGATACCTCACAGCTCCTTTACCGCCTCAATGAACTGTCTTCCCCTGTCTTCATAATTCCTGAACAGGTCGAAGCTGGCACAGGCGGGGCTCAGCAATACCACATCTCCTTTATTTGCCAGGCGAAATGCCGTGTATACAGCTTCCTTTGCGCCGGCGGTGTTCACCATCACTTCCACGTGCTTTCCGAATGCTTCGTGAATTTTCCTGTTGTCTGTTCCAAGGCATACTATTGCTTTTACCTTTTCTTTTACCAGGTCAAGGAGTGCGGTATAATCATTGCCTTTATCTACTCCTCCAAGAATAAGGATCACCGGTTGTGTCATGCTCTCCAGCGCATACCAGGTGCTGTTGACGTTGGTTGCTTTGCTGTCGTTGATGAAGTCAACGCCACGTACGGTAAGCACATGTTCCATGCGGTGCTGAAGCCCTTCAAAATTTTCAACCGCTTCCCGTATTTTTTCTTTCCGGATGCCAACGGTGGCGCCTGCCAGCCCTGCGGCCATGCTGTTGTATTGGTTATGCTTCCCTTTTAATGCGAAATCATACACACTGGTTTCCAGCCTGTCGCTGTCAAGGGCAAGTATCATCGTCCTGTCTTTAATATAAGCTCCTTTAGGTAGTTCCTGGTACATAGAAAATGGTAATAAGTTGGAATGTAATGGGTTTTCTTTCATGAACTGTGTGATCACAGGATCGTCGGCGCAGTAGATAAATGTATCTTCCGGCCTTTGGTTTTTGGTGATATTGAATTTGGAGCGGATATAGTTTTCAAATTTGTACTCGTATCTGTCAAGGTGATCTTCAGTGATGTTGAGCAGCACGGCAACGTCAGGTCTGAAATCTTTGATGTCGTCCAGTTGAAAGCTGCTGATCTCTGCCACATACAGCGGCTTGGGATCTTCTGCTACCTGCTTTGCAAAAGAATAGCCGATATTGCCCACCAGCGCACAGTCCATACCTCCTGTCCTGCAGATATGATATATCAAAGAGGTAGTGGTGCTTTTACCGTTGCTGCCTGTGATGGCTATGATACGGCTTTCGCCTTTGTACCTGTAAGCCAGCTCTATTTCACTGATCACCGGGATGCCTTTCGCTCTTATTTTTTTTACGAGCTCATTTTTCTCCGGTATGCCCGGGCTTTTCATGATCTCGTCCGCCGCTAAAATTTTTTCTTCACTGTGTTTCCCTTCCTCAAATGCAATATTGTTTTGCAGCAGTTCGTTCCTATATTGTTCTTTCAGCAGCCCTCCGTCAGACAGAAAGACCTGGTATCCCTGCTTGCTTGCAAGGATAGCCGCTCCCGCACCGCTTTCGCCGCCACCCAGTATCACAATTTTTTTTGACATCTTCCTTTCAGTCGTTCCTTTATTATTTTTATGTTTAGCGCATCTTAAATGTTGCTATCGCAAACAATACACAAAGAATAGTTACTATCCAGAACCGCACTGCTATCTTGCTCTCATGGTATCCCAGCTTCTGGTAATGATGGTGCAGCGGGCTCATCAGGAATATTCTTCGCCCTTCCCCGTATTTTCGCTTTGTATATTTGAAATAGCTCACCTGCAATACCACGCTTAAATTTTCTACAAGAAAAACACCACAGAATATCGGGATCAGCAGCTCTTTCCGTACTATGATTGCCAGCGATGCAATAATGCCGCCCAATGCAAGACTCCCGGTATCGCCCATGAATACCTGCGCGGGATAGGCATTATACCACAGGAAGCCGATGCAGCCGCCTACGAATGCCCCTACGAACACAGACAGTTCACCGAGGTTGGGGATATACATGATATTGAGATATTCTGCAAATCGTGTGCTTCCGCTGACGTATACGAATATTCCCAGGCATGCTCCTATCAATGCGCTTACTCCCGCTGCCAGCCCGTCAAGCCCGTCTGTAAGGTTTGCGCCATTCGATACAGCGGTAATGATCAGCGTTACCGCAATGATGTAAATGACCCAGGTATATTTTTCGGCTCCTTCGCCTATCCAACTGATCAGCCGGCTGTAGTTAAACTCATGGCTTTTCACAAAAGGTATGGTAGTAATAGGCGTTTTAACTATTGCATACCGGTGCTCTTTCCCTTCCATTACAACAATGGTATCGCCTACTTTTTTTTCTCCTCTTTTCAGGATAGGCGAAACCTCGCCGGAAGATTGAGGGTCGTAATACTCCCGCCATACCACTACCTTCTGGTTGAAATAGAGTGTAGCGCCGATGATAATGCCCAATCCAACCTGGCCTATTATTTTTGAAAAGCCCGCCAGCCCGTCACTGTCTTTCTTTTTATATTTTTCGCCTTTTGCCAGAGCGACTTTCCTGGCTTTCAGCTTGAGGTAGTCATCCATAAATCCTATAAATCCCAGCCAAACCGTACAAAGCAGCATCAGCCGTATATACAGTTTGCTCAGGTCGGCAAACAGCAGTGTCGGTATCAGGATAGCGAGCAGTATAATGATGCCGCCCATGGTAGGAGTGCCTTTCTTTTGCTGTTCTCCTGCAAGGCCCAGGTCGCGCACGCTTTCGCCGATCTGCTTTTTTCTCAGGAGGCTGATCAGCCTTTTGCCATATACCGTAGATATAAAAAGCGACAGCAATACCGCCATCAGCAGCCTGAAGGTGATGAACTGCATCAGCCCGCTCCCCGGGAATTTTATGCCTTCATGTTTAAACCATTCAAATAGTAGATAGAGCATGCCTGCTTTTTATTATTTATTGTTCTTTATTTACCAAGTAATGCAAACAGTTCTGTGAGCACCTGTTTGTCGTCAAATGGATATTTTACTCCTTTTATTTCCTGGTATTTTTCATGTCCCTTGCCCGCTATCAGCAGGATGTCATCTTTAGTTGCAAGGCTGATCGCCGTTTTTATGGCCTCTCTCCGGTCAGGGATGGAAATATATTTTCGCCGCAACGATGGCTGCAATCCTGCTTCCATATCTTTCAGTATATCTTCCGGCGCTTCGCCCCTCGGGTTGTCCGAAGTGAAGACCACCTTATCACTATGCTCGCATGCCACTTCGGCCATGACAGGGCGTTTTGTCTTATCCCTGTCGCCGCCGCAGCCCACCACAGTAATGACCTTTTCATGTCCCTGTCTCAGCTTCTTCAGCGTGCTCAGCACATTCAGCAGGGCATCAGGTGTATGGGCATAATCCACAATACCGATAATTCTTTCACCGGGAGATACGATATAGTCAAACCTTCCTTCTGCGCCGGTAAGATTGCTGAGCACCTGTAAGATCCTCTGCTTTTCTTCGCCGAGACATATAGCTGCCCCATATACCGCCAGCAGGTTGTAGGCATTAAATTCTCCTATCAGCCGGAAATGCACTTCCTGCTCGTTTATATTCATCAGCAGTCCGGTAAGGTTGTTTTCAAGGATCTTTCCCTTAAATTCAGCCAGTGACCGCAGGCTGTAGAGATGTTTTTTAGCATGGGTATTCTGCAGCATCACCAGGCCTCTTTTGTCGTCGGCATTGCTGATAGCAAAAGCGTCGGAGGGGAGGTTGTCAAAAAAAGATTTTTTTACCCTGACATATTCATCAAATGTTTTATGATAGTCCAGGTGGTCGTGGGTAATATTGCTGAATATCCCTCCTGTAAAGTGCAGCCCCGTGATGCGATGCTGCTGTATGGCATGGCTGCTGCATTCCATAAATATATGTGAGCATCCTTTGTCCAGCATTTGCCGCATCAATGCATTAATGCTGACGGCATCGGGAGTAGTATGCGTGGCGGAAAGCACGACATCAGCGATCTGGTTTTGCACGGTAGAAAAAAGCCCGCATTTATAACCCAGCCCGGAAAATAATTTGAACAGCAGCGTGGCAATAGTTGTTTTGCCATTGGTGCCTGTTACTCCCACCACCTTCATTTTTGAAGAGGGCGACCCGTAAAAATTATCCGACATATAACCGGCAGCAACAGCGCTGTTCTCTACCAGTATATAAGAGACTTCTCCGGATAATGCAGGAGGCAATTGCTCCGCTACTATTGAAGTTGCCCCCTTCATCACAGCCGCCTCTATATAATTGTGGCCATCCTGCGCCGTTCCTTTAATAGCAATAAAGCACGATCCTGCAGTGACCTTGCGGGAATCTATCTGCAGGTCGGTTACCTGCACACCGAGGTTTCCCTGCACGGAGCGGATATGTACCTTATATAATATGTCCTGTAAAACAGCCATCTGCTTTGTTAAGCGCTATATTGCTTTAATTTAATTCCAGTGTTACGGTTTGCCCTTTGCTGAATGGCGCTCCGGATGCGGGCGACTGATTCACTATTCTGCCACTTCCTTTTACCTGTACTTTCAGCTTCATATTCTCCAGCAGGTACAGCGCATCTTTAAGCCCCATACCTTTCAGGTCAGGAATGATATCATCTGACACTGCCAGCGCTTTAAGCGCCGGTGTGTAATTATCATTATACATATAGCCCCATTGATCCTTATTGCTGGAATCCCGGAAACTGACCTCCATTTTTTTCATAATGTTTTTTACATCTTCCGCATAGCCGCTCCATCTGTAGCTGTTGCTGTCTGCTGCCCCGCCCGCTATATATTCCGGCTGGTCATCTCTGCGCCCGGCATATAGCTTATCGGCGATCTCCCTGAATACCGGCGCTGCCACAGCGCCGCCGAAATGCCTTACCGCGTGAGGCTTGTTTTTGATGACCACCATACAGGTGTACACGGGTTTGTCTGCCGGGAAATACCCGACAAATGAGGACTGGTACACACCGTCATTGTATTTGAAATTGCCGTCATTTACCTTGGCTGTCCCGGTCTTACCGGCTACCGTATATGCAGCGTCCTTAAAAACCGTTTTTGCCGTACCATCGGTGCAAACTGCACGCAGGCATTCCTGTAACTGCTTCAGCGTTGCCGGCGAGCATATCTTTTCATTTTTTACCTGCGGTTCAACATCACGAAGTATGTTCCCGTCTTTTTCAATACTGTTTACCAGGTAGGGCTTCATCAGCTTCCCGTTGTTGGCTACGGCATTGTATACAGTAAGCAGTTGCAGCGGGCTCAGCATCACTTCATAGCCAAATCCCATAGAAGGCAGGGTTTGCAGGTGCCAGTCTTTGCGTTTGGGGCTTTTAACGGTAGGCCTGAACTCCTCGTTGAGATCTATACCGGTGCGGGAAGTAAGCCCCAAGGTTTCGTAATGCTGATAGAACTTAGCAGGGTTGCTGTTGTAATAATTGTATGCGAGCTTAGCCATGGCTACATTACTGCTATGCTCAAAACATTCTTTGATAGTCATTACCGATTTGGGAGATCTTTCTGCATCCTGTATGCGCCTTCCTTTCAGTATCCAGGTGCCATCATCAATATTTACCACATCCGATATGGTAGCATATCTGTCTTCCAGCACCGACATCAGGGTGACCAGCTTGATGGTAGAGCCGGGCTCAGAAGTCTTGAGGGCATAGTTGTCATTTTCAAAATAGGAGCCGTCAGGCATTTTTCCCAGGTTGGCTATGGCTTTAATCTTGCCGGTAGCCACCTCCATCACAATGGCGCAGCCTTCCAGCGCCTCATTGTCAATCATCATGCGCATGAGGGCCGTTTGGGCGATATCCTGTATGTTTACATCAAGGGTTGTAACAATATCCTTTCCATTCTCCGGTTCTATTTCCGACCCTTCCACGGGCACAAAAGCTCCGCCGGAAATTCTTCTTACCAATCGTTTGCCCGAAATACCCTTCAACAGGCTGTCGTAAGTTTTTTCCAGCCCTACATTCTGGGTCACCACCTGTTTGTTGCCATCAACATAAGATCTTGATAAGCCGATAGTGCGGTTTGCCAACAGCTCAAACGGGGTAAGCCGCTTTTCCATATCTTCTATGATAAAGCCGCTTTTGTTTCTTCCCTGTCTTACCAGCGGGAGCTTGCGGAGCGCCTGGTATTGCTCAAAACTGATCTTCTTTTTCAGCAGGAAATACCTGTCTCTTTTGCGGTATCCTGCTTCAAGCTGCTTCTTATATGCTGCAGCCGGCTGGTCTTTAAACAATGTATTCAGGCCTATGCTCAGGGAGTCTATATTTTCTTTAAATCTTTTCCCGTCTTTTTCGCGCAGCCCGTCTGCCAGGAAATCTATATGTATATCGAAGAAGGGGATAGAGGTGCTTAGCATGCTGCCGTCTTCGCTGTAAATAGTACCTCTGTCGGCATCGAGCGCACGGTATTCAAGATGAAGACTGTCGCTCAGGCTTTTCCAGTAGGCGCCCTGTACCTGCTGTATGTAGAAGGCCTTTCCCACTACGAAAAGGCTGAGCGCTACAACACCCAGGAAGCACAGGTAAACTCTCCACAATATGTCTTTCTTTATTTCCAACTGCTTTTTAATAGTTATTTATCATTGACAACGATCTTTACCGGTGGTTTTTTCAATTCTTTCAGTCCAAGGGGCTCTGCCGCTTTGGCTATTTCACTCTGCTTGCCGCGCATCATCAACTCGCCCTTAGCTGTTTTATATTCATATTGCAGCTCTTTAAGCTCCCTGGCGCTACGGTTAATATCTTTAATGGTATTTTCAGCATAGTGTCCGTTGTATATATATATAACAGCCAAAACCGCCAGGAAAAGGAAGTAATAAATATGCTTCACGATCCACTGGTGGTTGATCCATTTTTTCCAGCCTGCTGCCGTTTTGTTCACCGGCGCCCGGGGCTGACTGCTTTCTTCTGTTTCATTCGCTGGGTCCATTATGTTTATTATTCTTCAAATTATATAAAGGTGAATGGGCAATGGTGAATGGTGAATTTGCTGCTATTCACCATTCCTATTTCCTTTCCGCCACCCTCAGCTTGGCACTCCGGCTCCTGGGGTTTTGCCGTATTTCGGCCGCAGAAGGTATTATTGGTTTTTTGGTGATCAGCACAAACGGGCTCTCAGGGCGTGTGCCAAAAAGAGCATCCGGGGCTATCTCGTCAAACCCTCCGCTGCGGAAAAAGTTTTTTACCAACCTGTCTTCAATACTATGGAAAGTGATGATGGCAGCGCGGCCGCCTTTCTTCAGGAGGGAGGGAAGTTGCCGGAGCAGCTCCTGCAATGCGCCTGCTTCATCATTTACAGCCATGCGCAACGCCTGGAATACCTGGGCAAAATATTTGTTGGGATTACCTTTCACCACGGAAGCTGCTGCTGCCCTGAGCTCATTTACTGTTTTGACGGGTGTAAGCTGCCGCTGCTGCACGATGGTTTTCGCCAGTGTTTTTGCATTGGTAACTTCACCATATTGCTCAAACAGCTTGTGAAGCGCCTGCTCGGAATAGGTTTCAACAATACCTGCGGCGGTGAGCTCCTGCCGCTGGTCCATCCGCATATCAAGCAATGCATCATTAAACCGGGTGGAGAACCCGCGGCCGGCTTCATCAAACTGGTGGCTCGACACGCCAAGGTCGGCTAATATACCGTCTATCATCTCTATCCTGTGCAATCGCAATATGCGCTGTACATGGCGGAAGTTGTATTGGAGGAAAGTAATGCGCGGGTCATCAGGAACATTCTGTCTGGCATCTGCATCCTGGTCAAACACCAGCAGCCTGCCATCAGCACCCAGCCTGCTGAGTACAGCCCTGCTATGGCCACCACCGCCAAAAGTGCAATCAACATACGTTCCCCCTGCTTTTACCTGCAGGGCGTCAATCGTTTCGCTGAGCAAAACAGGTATGTGGTATTGTTGCGACACCGTGCTGAACTTATGGCCCGCCTCGCCGGCAGGTAAGTGAAAAAATTACCATTGCCTTTAACCTCCACCGTTCAGTGTGCAGTTGCCAGGGCTACCCTTCTTTTTTAGCAGCCATTACTTCCTGCGCCAGAGCGCTGAATGCTTCGGGTGAAAAAGTGTCAAAGAGCTGTTGGTACTTATCTTTATCCCAGATCTCAATTTTGTCAATAGCCGAAAGCAATACAATATCTTTTTGCAGCCCGGCATATTCCATCAGGTTTTTCGGCAGCAGCAGCCTTCCGGCGCTGTCCATATCTACCGTGATCCCGTTCAAAAAGTAGCGCCTGAATTCGCGTACTTTTGCATCAAAATCATTCTTGTTGCTTATCTCCTCAAATATCGGCTCCCAGTTTTTCATCGGGTACAGGGTCAGACAACGCTCAAAGCCCCTGTTAATAAAGAAGCTACCGGTTTCTCCTTCCGGGATTTGCCTTCTAAATCCTGTTGGAAAGAGAAACCGACCTTTTGCGTCCAGAGTAGCTTCATATTCCCCTAAAAACCGTATCATTTACAGTGCGTTATATCAATTTCCCATTTATTCCCACAAAATAACACATTTTCCCACCTTAAACGCAAGTTTTAAATTAATTATTTTATCCACAGCAAAATATTTTTCAAAATCCCTTTTCCCATAGGGAGTTAGGAGGATTTAAGCGCGCAAGATGCTGGTAGATACCTGCGTTTAATGTGAATTAGTGTGAATAGCTGTGGAAAAGATGGAATTTTCACGCAATACATAGGGAAGAAGAAAATTAAGAGAATCTGCGCCGGCAGTTTTTTTTTGTACAGGCTGTAGTACTACTATGAGCGCCTGTTGTGTCACTCACTTCAGGGTTCGGTAATACTGCTGGGCAATAGCAACCGGCGTGGTGGATTTGAAGAAAACCCGGGAGGCACAAGTGGTGCCAGCAAATTATATATCCCTCCCATTACAGAAACATCAGTTACAAAACAAAACACTCTTGACCGTCGCTGCGATCCCGCCAGCGTAAAGACTTGAATTAAAAGCATGTTACGGCGGGAGAAGCAGTCCTCGCAGTAGCTAAGGGATAGATGGAGGATGGCTTCAGCGCATTAAGTGGCTCTTGACGCCGGGACAATACACCTGCGCTTCGCCATGACGTTCAAGAGGCGGATAATTTTGTAACTTTCACGGTAATCCAAGCTTACAAATAATCCATTCTCCCGTTGAAACCCTACGTGTATGTCCTATGTTTTGCAGGTGCGTCTGCCCGACCAATTATATCGGTATTGGAATTTGGTCATTACTTATTTTATTCCGGCTTTTAGGGTTTTAAGAAATAGAGATTCCTTTATTTATATTTTTTTCATGTTCCTCAATATTGTTGTAGGCCTTTGCAACCCGGGGTTTGTAATGTTGCCGGTATAGCCCGGTCACCAACCTGGTTTTTACATGTCTTTTAATTTAGCTTTAGGTGGGATGTATTTCAATTTTTCGCAAGCGGAAATGTGCAACGATTGAAATCCGTTGGAACAAAATGCCACCGAGCCTACGGCTCTTGCTGTTCCATATTCCAGAGCCGTAGGCTTGATAACATATATTTCATTGGGATTGATAAGCTACATTACCTTCTGGCTTTTCCCAAATGTATCTGAAGCCCGAGCCCGGTTTGAATTCCTTTAGTTATCACCTTTCCTGTTGCCGGTTTTTCATCTCTCACTGAATTATTGTAGTACCCGACATTGAACTCTATTGCAACATTGGGCGTTACAAAAAATACCGGTCCTGCTGAAAAAGAATAAGACTGAGTATTGTATTTGTTGTTGCCATACAACATCTGGTGAGATGTTGCCCGCCCCCAACCATAGGAACCTTCGGCAAATACATTGAACCTGCCTGATGCCGGAAGCACATAATAGCGAACAAATGGTGAGACACTATAGCCAAGGCTTTTGGTTACAGTTACGCCATTACTACTGTTCTTATAAGAGGTCAGCGATATATTCAGTCCGCCTGCAAACTTATCCGAAACGAAATAACCAACCTTAGGTACTCCGTTAAAGGTCTGTACATGGAGATTGTCGCCAAAACTACCATTGTCGTACTTGAAAGAAAAGCTGCCCCCGACCATATATTGACCTTTGTTTATCTGGGCAAAAAGAGTGCAGACAGAAAATAAAACAATAACAGAGAGTAGTAATTTTTTCATGATAATAAATTTTCGGGAAAATAGTTATCCGGATGTTAATGAAACTGTAATTATAGTTTTATATAAGTATAATCCTATAGCGTTGTGGAAAAGTACAACACTTTATTAGCACTACTCGTTTGGTGATGATCCGGGCCTGTTGCTTTATATAATCCGGGTTTGAATGTCTTACAAAATTGGTAATTTTATAACCGGGCTCATGAATTACCTGTTTCAAAATTATGGATCATGAAAAATTTATTGAAAGTAAGGATCTGGTCTACACTGATGATAGCGCCAATTTTAATCGCTGTTGGCGCATATAATTTTGCAACCGGGAATTTACAAAGTTCCCGCGGCTGGTTTATATGGGGTATTATAAGTATGTTGGCGGGTATAGGGTGGCTGATGCTGTCAAAGCGGGCAAACAAGTCAAATAAGTAACGGGAAATCGTAGTAAAGAATATACTAACCTGCCATCCTGGTTCGTGCTTCATGAATCAGTATTTTTTTGAAAAAATCTGAAAAGTCACTATTTTACTGTTGCTAAGCGGTTAATGCCCTGCATATTGCCGCAATTTTAAACCATCAAAAACACCAACATGAAGAAAAGCACCTTACAGGCAGCGTTATTGCTGTCATTTTTTTTGCTGTATACGCTCTCCTGCCAAAAGAAGAATGATGACTTACAGCCTTTATCTCACATAGAAGATTATGAGTTCCTGCAATTGCCTCCTTCCAGCCCGGCAGTATTACACAGGATTGCGAACAAGATCTATCAGCAAAACCTTTCTGCACACTTTCTACCGCGCATCCAGGAGGAGGAAGGTATACCCGTATGGGATAAATCTGTCATTAGCAGCAGACTCTCTCCAACAGGCAACAGCACTGATACGCTTGTGCTGGTACCGCTGGTGATCAAAAACCATAAGCAGGTGAGCGGGTTTCTTGTATGCAAAGCAGGTAAGGAGAATATTGATGTCATTGACCTGGTGAGAACCCGTTTTTACGAAGCCTATGGGTTTGATAATATCGTGACAAAAGTGACAGCCAATGCAGTAGTGCTCCAAAGTTTATCGTTTGATCAGCAAATATTCGGTGACAGCGTTTTCACGATAAAAGATAGCAGGCTTTTCAACAGCAAAACGTCAAAGAGAATGGAAGACAATGGGGAGACGATAACCGTAAGACCTGCGAAAGTAAATGTACCTGCTTCGAACCGTTTAATACCAGTTACCCAATGCTATACGGTTACCCATGAGGGAGATAAAGGCAATCTTACCGGTACGGCTCCCGGCGAAAGCAATAACTACTATTGGACGGAAGAAATATGCTACATTCATTTTATTTATTTTCCTGACCCGGTGATACCCTTCCCTTCAGGAGGAGGCAGTATTCCTTTCCCATCTGGTGTATCTTCCATCCAGCCGCTCGGTAGTGGCGGCAGTGCAAGCACCCTTAGGACGGTAAACTGGTATGACGGGTGTAAAGACGGGAAAGTAATGGCGCTGCAGCTTCCGGGTAATACATATAAGGAAATAAGCTGCAGTGCTACCATGCAGCCTTATGAGCCAAAGTTGAAGTTTACCTATAATCTTACAGATCAAGATCAAAGGATCATCAACCAGGTCAAAGAAGAAGATGAAATGGCGGATGCACTGCTGGGTACGCCAACGCCATGTCATGGTACCAACAGGATGGGAAATAAAAGATTTAGCGGCACCATTGAGCATTGGCTGATACAGTACGACTATTTGATGAGTAATCCTAATAGCTTCAGGGAATATTTTATTCCCCAGAGCGGCGCAAACGGCGGACCCGGTTATGCGGACCTTGTAAACAAAAATACTTACGAAATATTTGAAATTAAACCCGACAATCCGGATGGGCGAAAGTATGGTATGGAAGAGGTCAAAAGATATGTTGACAATGCTAATGTACATTGTTCTCCCTCATTGGAAGGAAGCTCAAAAAACTGGACACAGGGTATGCTATATACATCAAGAACCTTACCCTATCCTCTTGATATAACCAAGCAATTGAACATTTTTAGAGGAGAGCCTGGGGTAATTGTCTATAATATAGGGCAAAAAAATACTATTCCCCAGCAAATATTAATACCCCAAGAGGTTTTGGATAAAATAGCAAGTCTTTTAAAGGAACTTAAGAAGGACATGGAAAACCTGGAAGAAAAAATACTGGTATACCTGCAGGAATATCCCGAAATTGTAAAATATATAAAAGCAGCGGCTATAGGTGCTGCAGTTACAATAGTTGTAGGCACAATTGCAGAAGATATAATAACCCTTGGCGCTGGTGTTGCGGATGATTGGGCAAGCTTTTTAATGGCATACAAATTGGTGAGAATTGCCCGCCTGTTATAGCATACAATAGTTAGGTGCGCTATAAAATTCTTTTATAGCAGTCTTAACTTATAAGCTTTAATGCCTTACTGCAAAGCATAGCCCTTCTCGACTCAGACGAGATCGGATTGTAGTACAGAATGATGAAAGGTTGGGATTGTAATAGAGGCTTTATTATGAAAGTAATGAGGTTGATACCCTTATACCGAAATCGTATCGCTATTATACATAGCTCAATAGGATATTAAAATTTCAATTATCTAAAATCCAAATTAAAATTTTATTCACTTATGCAAGTTTTTAGTTATGATTGGGTTACTTTATTTAAACTTTATTTCGATAGAGAAATATCTGTAGCATTTATTAATTGTGCAAATTATAGGATTCTAAATATTTTAGAAGAAACCCTACCTGGTAGCTCAAAACATACAAGAGTACATTGGGATAGCGAGGAAAGATTGATATATACTAAGGCGGAAATATCTTTATTGCAATCAAAATTTTCATTTGTATATGGGCATTTACAGGTAAATATAAAATGGCATTCTCAATCCGGGAGAGTTTATGACATTGCAGATACTGACATTGACTGCTGTGACATTGTATTTGAATTAGAAGGGCTTGATGTTGCCAAAATGAGCCATCTCATAAAACCCAAATGGAGCCTGTTCACTTTTCCTGAAACGACTGTTGATTCCCTGCTTTGGCATAACAACCTGCGCGCATCAACTGCTTTTATAAAATGTGCCGATGCGCAATTGTCCGGTCAGTTTGAGGCAAGAACCGGTATAAAAATCAACAGGCATATTAGCATTACGTTTTCTTTAGGAAATGAGCGGTTTCATTACCAAAAAGACAAAATTTCCAAACTATCTATCTTACTGTATGTGAATCATAACTGGAACGAAATGTTCATTCTTTGGAAATCAGGATCAGGCAAAATATACGACATTGCGGATGACAATATTCCGTGTGAGGATATAGAATTCTTTTTTGACGACAGCTTTGATGCCCTGCTGTATCACAAACAATTATATCCTAAAGTAGAGCTCTCTTTTAATCTTAAAAACCTTCCTTTTGAAGTAACGATAGAACGTCTGAACATTGATTGTGTTATTACCATGACGCTTAAAGACGACGCTGTGGGCAAGGCTGAGGAAGCAGTTCTAAAAATTGATACATGCATTAGCGATTTCAATATAAAGGCTGAAAAGAACGAAAAAGATGTAGTGCACAACTGGCGAACGGAAGTTGAGGGCAAGAGGATCATCTATGAAATGGATACCGGGTTCGCGGGCCCGGAAATACTGAAAATATTGTTCCGGCTGCTTGCAAAAATGAATATTTTCTCAAAAGTGACCATACAATAAGATAATACAGCTTTATGTGCTTATTTTGCAGCATTTACAGCAGTTGGCTGTATTAATTATGCATCCGCGCTACCTCACAATACAGGATTTTACTTACGACCTGCCTGAAAGCAGGATTGCACAGCATCCGCTCAGCAGGAGAGATGACTCAAAGCTGCTGATCTACAGGTCAGGCAATATCTCGGAGGATATATACAAAAATATCAGTGAGCATATCCCCTGTCAGTCGCTGCTCATTTTTAATGATACGAAGGTTATAGAAGCGAGGCTGAAGTTCAAAAAACCTTCCGGCGGCGTCATTGAGATATTCTGCCTTTCACCGCCTACTCAATATGGCGATATCACTACCGCTATGCTGCAACGCGGTAAAGTGTGGTGGAACTGCCTGATAGGGGGGGCTTCAAAATGGAAGCATGGAATGGTGCTTGAAAAGCAGGTGGAGACAGGTGATGGCCTGCTACTGCTGAAAGCGGCTATTGAAGACAGGGATGCAGAAAACTTCGTAGTGGAACTGACATGGGAGCCTTCGGCTTTATCGTTTGCTGAAGTATTGCATTTATCAGGAGAAATTCCATTGCCTCCCTACATGAAGCGGGAGGTAAAGCAGAATGATGCGGAGAGATACCAGACAATATATGCAGCACATGATGGTTCTGTTGCTGCGCCCACTGCGGGTTTGCATTTTACAGACGAAATATTTCAGTCGCTCACACAAAAAAATATTGACAGCGATTTTGTGACCCTGCATGTGGGGGCAGGTACCTTCAAACCTGTTAAGGCTGAAAGGATGAGTGGTCATACGATGCACACAGAGTATATAGAGGTAAAGAGGAGCACCATTGAAAAGCTGCGACAAAATATTGGTCGTATATTTTGTGTAGGCACCACATCTCTCCGGACAGTAGAAAGCCTGTATTGGATGGGCGTTAAAATAAACCAACGATCTGGCATAACCGAAGATGAGCTGGTCATCAGCCAGTGGGAAGTATATGATGAGTTGCATCAATACGCATTAAGCGCAGACGAAGCGTTGCAGCGCTTACTGGCCTGGATGGATGATAAAAAACTGCAAAAGCTTATTACGCAAACTCAAATCCTCATCGCTCCGGGATATACAGGCAGGATCATCAGCGGGCTTATTACCAATTTTCACCAGCCGCAATCCACGCTTTTGTTGCTGGTAGCTGCTTTAGTGGGGGATGACTGGAAGAAAATATATCAATATGCGCTTGATCATTCCTTCCGCTTCCTGAGCTATGGAGACGGGTGCCTTTTATTCAGCTCAGCGGGAAATCAAGCGTAAATACTGATCCGCGGCCGGAAATGCTCTCTACTTTTATCTTCCCTTTGTGGGCATCTACCATCGCCTTTACATAGCTAAGCCCCAGGCCAAACCCTTTTACATTGTGAAGATTGCCGGTATGCGCCCTGTAAAATTTTTCAAATATCCTGTTCACCGTCTCCTTGTTCATACCGATGCCGTTGTCTTCTATTCGGATGCGAAGGAAATTGCCGGCGTTTTGTGTACATATAGCGATCTGAAGTCCCGTATCTTTTGAATACTTAATGGCATTGTCTACAAGGTTACTCAGCAGGTTTGTAAAATGCACTTCATCTGCCAGTATAATATCATTTTCTGCTTTAAGCTTCAGTTCAGCTTTTCCCTGTTTGTCTTCAAGCTGCAGGCGAAAATTACCCATCATATTCCGTATCGTTTCATGCACATGCAGGGGCTTCATATTGAGCTGGAAGTCCTGCTTGTCGAGCAGGGCAGCCTGTAGTATGGTCTCCACCTGCTTATTCATCCGTTTGTTTTCATCCTTTATGATGCTGCTGAAATAATCCATCTTTTCCCTGCTCCCGATTACTTTTTCGTTTTTCAGTGCATCTACGGCAAGCGATATTGTAGCAAGGGGCGTTTTAAATTCATGGGTCATATTATTGATGAAATCGCTTTTGATCTCGCTCAGCTTTTTCTGCAGCAGCATCGTGCGCACTGTGATAAAAAAAGCGGTGCAAATGATGAGCGTGAATAATACGGAGCCTGCGATCATCCAGCCCAGCGACCGCCATAAAAAAGTATTAAGATTAGGTACAATTACCCAAAGCTCTTCATCGGCAACAAGCCCCTCAGCTATGCTGCCTGTAGGGGCAGACAGGGGATACATGAATGCACGGTTCTGTGCGGTGTCTGCCAGGAGCTTGCTGAAATTTACCGTCTGCATCTCATAAGTATTGCTCAGGCTGTTTCTGTTGAGAATGGCAAATTCGAAGTTTGTTTTGTTAAGATTATGTTTATGAAAAGAAGCCCTTAATTTGTCAAGTATCTGGTTGGGCGTATAGCGCTGAGCGACAGTAGGGGGGCGAAGGCTGAAGAGAAACTGATCGGACGGCCATTCCGGTGATAACTTAGGAAAACCGGTAGCGGGGATCTTGCCCTTTTGTTCGGCGATCTCCTGTCCCACATCATTCAATGCAAACTGGATATTTTGCTCTATCTGTTCGTTCTGAAGAATAAGCGCGTTCTTTATAGACATCACCTGCACGGCGATAATACCTATAAGAGAGATGGAGATCAGTATGATAATCAGAATGTAGACTTTCTTCATCGGCCTGTAAAATTACTTGCATAATATCTGCAGTATACCTGCATACAGGGTATTTAACTAAGTTTTACACAAGTTTATAGAGGAGGATGAGGTTTGGGTGCAACAATTATACAAAATTCGGCAATATTAATTGCTGAAAAATAAATTCTATCCTATCTTAGAATATATGGTTGAACTTTCGTCGGGAGTATTGTTGATAGCGGAACCTTTCCTGAAGGATCCTAATTTCATGAGAACCGTAGTCTTGTTATGTGACTATCAGGAAGAGGGAAGCTTTGGTTTTGTGCTGAATAAGCATTTTAAGTATACGCTTGATGAGCTGATCCCTGAGCTTGAGGGCAGGAAAATACCGGTATATGCCGGGGGACCTGTGCAGGCGGACACCCTGCATTTTTTACATACCTGCCCCGAGAAGCTTCCCGGTAGTCATGAGATATCTGACGGGATATACTGGGGCGGCGATTTTGAGATCATGAAAAGCCTGTTGATGAAGGGTGAGCTTGATGAAGACGTTATAAGGTTTTATGTAGGCTATTCCGGCTGGGATTACCAGCAACTGAATGAGGAAATGAAAAATAAAAGCTGGATGACTGCGAAAGCTACCCGGAGGCTTGTATTTCATAGTAAAGCTGAAGACGTATGGAAGGATGCCCTCCGGCTTTTAGGCGGAGAATATGTCATAATGACCAATTTCCCTACCGATCCCCAGTTGAACTGACATATAAAAAAGCCCCCCGGCAATAGCCTGGGGGGCGCTCTGTGCACATTGCCAATATTTTCCTGCAGAATGAAAGCTGCTATTTAAGCGGGAATTTTATTCCTGCAAAAACGCCCCAGTTGTTCAGATTTTTTATGCCCTGGTACGAAAAGGGCATATAGTTGTAGTTGGCCCCGATAGTGATTCCCGAAGCGCTCATTTTTCCAAAGGGAATATTTATTCCTGCTTCCGGGGTGGCCGCGAAGCTGAATTTTGTTTTACCGCTGTTAGAGAACTCACCGAGATACTGGTTGAAGGTGGCAATATTTCCTCCTGCACCTGCAGCTATATAAGGCTGCACTATAGCGCCTGGCAGAAAATTATATTTCGCTTTCACCTGTATGGGTATGGTCTGCACCGTATTAGTTAAAACTGCTGAGATGGCGCCATTCTTTGTATCATATACTTTTCGAGGATATGTTTCATTGAAATCATTAAAGCCGGCCTGCACACCAAGAGAAAAGCTGTTGCTCAGACCATACAGTATGCTCGCGTTCCAGCCCCTTAATGAAGTTTTGCCTACTACATCCGATTTAAAGCTGCCGGCAGGTGTATTCACTGAATAGTTGATGTTCATGATTGTTTTTCCCTGCTGTGCAAGCGCTGTGGTGCTAAAGCCTAAAGACAGCATTGTTGCAAATACTATATACCGTTTCATTTTAAAATATTTTTTAGTTAGCCGAATTAATATAAGGGGACTGGTCAAACAATGCTTTTACCTGGGCGGCAGCGTTGGCACTGTCAAAAATGGCTTCACCCCTGATCAACCCGTTCCATATACCTTTAATCTGCTTGTCGGCGCCTGCGTCTTTCAGGTCAACCATATCAATGGACAACGCGCCTTCACTCACCTGGTATACTGCATAAGAAGCATAGGGAAAGTAGTAATCATACCCGCCGTATCCCCAGTAATAAGGATCCCAGTAGCTGTTGTAATATCCCCAGTAAGAAGGATAGCTGATAATGCCTGTCTGGGTGCTGATTATCTTATTAACATTAATGCCGATATCCGGATTATTATCCTTGCCTACCAGTTGATAGCCTCTTTGCTGCATATTGTCTTTTACAGCATTGATCAGGGAAGCGTCAGCCTCAGAGAGGGTCTTATCTTTTAACTGACCATTACTGATTACAGCTACTGAATCGGAAATGCTGTAGGTGCTGAAAGCGCCAAAATGGGCCGTGCTGTCATAATTGGTGATATATATCCTGCTGTCATCATCCGATAAATGCTTAATAAGATCTTTGGTGCAGCTATTCAGGAGCAGCAATGACAGCCCTGCAGTTGCAATGCTCACTATTATACGAGATTTATTTTTCATAATGTTTAATGTTTGTTTTCCATTTTGCATTGTTGAATGTAGAATAGGCAATAGTGTTGTCCTTACTCTTTATCCTACCTAATTATTTATAAAGAGACTGCCTTCCGCTTTACCGGTTTAAACGATAAGGAACGTTTAACAGTCTGCTAACAGGGCTGTTGATAATAATTTTTGCCATTATTGATAGAGGTTTATACTTATGCTTTATTACGCAGAAATGTGGGCGGAGATTTGTTATCGTAAACATCAGGTTAACAGTAATTTTCGTTAATTTTAACTGACATAGCATATTAATTTATAGCCATTTCGGCTTTCCTGATGACAACAGGTACGGCTAAAATCGTTCGCTTTGCCCTGCAATGAGATTATCTACCGGAAAAATATTATTGATCACACTTTTCCTAACAGCTATTACTGCAGGTATAGCGCTCTATATTTCTGCTGATCAGTCCGAAAAGATGAGCATTACTTTTCAACGTGTATCCCACACCCAGGAGGTATTGTTCCAGGCAGAAAAGCTGCTGGCGGCATTAACCGAAAGGGAGACACTCACCCGGGAGTACGCGCTGACAGGCGATAAGGGCTACCTGGGGCTACTGGAGAAATCAGTGCAATCTGTCAACAGTGAGTTTTCCAGGCTGAAAGCCTATACGGTTGATAATGACGATCAGCAGAAGCGCCTTGACTCGCTGGGTCAATATGTCCGGCAGGGCGCAGCAATTTCCGATAGCCTGGTTGTGCTGGTCCGGGCAGGCAGACGATCGGCAGGAGCCAGCTTACTGTCAACTGAAGAAGTAAAAAAGGTAGGCAGCATGATCAGGCGGCTCATAGTAAACGTTGAGGACCAGGAACAAAAGCTCTTAAAAGGCAGGAGAACTGCAAATATAAGCGCTATGTCTAATCTGCGGGCAGTGCTGTATGTTGGCATCTCTTTGCTTGTTATCCTGGTGATGGTACTTATTCAAAAGCTGCGGGTTGAAGTTATTGCCGATAAAGAGACTTATGATATAATGCAATACAACGCTACCCTTATGAATAATATAAGGGATGCCATAGTATCTACTGATAAAGATTTTAATATCGTAAGCTGGAATAAGCAGGCAGAAGTTATTTTTGGATGGACGGAACAGGAGATGAAAGGAAAGACTTTCGCTTCGCGGATGAGTCCCTCCTATAAAGGAAGCCCCCGCACATCAGTAGTGAAGGAGCTTATAAAAACCGGTACATGGTCCGGGGAAGCAAGTATAGAAAAAAAGAATGGCGATATCATCACCATATTATTATCCAGCTCGCTGATCAGGAATAGTAATGGCAAAATGACGGGAACGGTTACCATAGCCAGGGATATCACATCGCGGAAGCAGGTAGAGGAACAGTTAAAGATGTTCAATGAAGAATTGGGCAAGCAGGTGGAAGAACGCCGTTCCGAACTGAACGATGTCATTGAGCAGCTTGTGCTGTCAGAAAAAAAGTACAAGCTGCTGTTTGCAAATAACCCGTTGCCCATGATGATGGTTACTTTGCCACGGATGGGAATCACTGATGTAAACGATGCAGCAATTGAGCAATATGGCTATCCGAAAGCGCTTTTTGTAGAAAAAACAATATATGATCTCCTGGCTGCAGATGGTGAGACGTACAGCAGCCTTTTGACGGAAGAATCGTTAGGATATCATTACGGCGGGGAATGTAAGCATAAAAAAGGAGACGGAAGCCTGATATATGTGGAGCTGTTTACGTACGGAATGATCTTTGAAGGCAGGCAAACCAAGCTGATACTGGCACATGATATAACGCAGAAAGTGGAAGCCGATAACAAGCTTAAGCAATATCTTGAAGAAATACGGATGCTTACAGGGCACCTGCAGGAGATCCGCGAGGAGGAGAGAAAAAGTATTGCGAGGGAAATACATGATGAGCTCGGCCAGCAGTTAACTGTGCTTAAAATGGAAGTGGCCTGGGCCATCAGGAAATTAAAGCAGCCCGGGAAGCAGGAAGTGAAATTAGAAGGTTTGCTGGAAACAATAGACGGCACTATGCGGTCTGTCAGGAGGATCTGTTCGGAGCTGCGCCCTACTTTGCTCGACGACCTGGGACTGGTTGCGGCGTTGCAATGGCATGCGGGGCAGCTTCAGTCGGGCACAGGTATACATATCAGCATTAGTGCTCCTGAAGAAATAGGCAATCTCCCCCCGGAAGTAAAGACGGGCATGTACCGGATATTTCAGGAATCCCTTACTAATGTAGTAAGGCATGCAGAGGCGAAAAAAGTAGACGTATGCCTGTCTGTAGCAGACAAGATGATTATCTTGCATATTAAAGATGATGGAAAAGGATTTGATATTTCTGCTTCTTCGCAAAAGAGAACGTTGGGCATATTAGGTATGAAAGAAAGAAGCCTTGGCATGGGCGGGGAGTACATTATTGAAAGCTATCCCGGGAAAGGCACTTCAGTAAGGGTAACAATCCCAATTGAAGCCAGCGCAGAAAGCTTAACTACTAAAACGACTACCGATGATAAGGATTCTTATAGCAGATGATCATGCTATTGTAAGGAAGGGATTAGCGCAATTGATCAGGGATGAATTTGCCTCGGCCGAAATTGCTGAAGTAGGAGACGCCGAAGAGCTGATATCTAAAGTGTCGGATAAAGACTGGGATATCGTTGTATGCGATCTGAGCATGCCTGGCAGGAGCGGACTCGACGCTCTAAGGCAGATAAAGCAGATGTATCCTTCT
Source organism: uncultured Terrimonas sp. (assembly GCA_964461595.1). Classification (GTDB taxonomy): domain Bacteria; phylum Bacteroidota; class Bacteroidia; order Chitinophagales; family Chitinophagaceae; genus Agriterribacter. The sequence continues at coordinate 45,735 of CAYWVB010000026.1, forward strand.
TTGCCGGTGCTGATAATGAGTATGCACGATGAAGATCAGTATGCATTGCGGGTATTGAAAGCAGGAGCTTCAGGCTACCTGGGAAAAGACAATATCCACGAAGATATTATTAAAGCTATACGCACCGTATTGCTCGGCAAAAAATTTATCACTCCCTCTGTTGCCGAAAAACTGGCCCAGGCGCTTGAAAGTGACACTAATCAACTGCCCCATGAAAAATTATCAGACAGGGAATTTGACGTGTTTAAGCTGCTGGCAGGGGGAAAAGCGGTATCTGATATAGCTGAGCAGCTTTCCCTGAGCGTTACTACGGTAAGCACATACCGGGCAAGGATACTCGAAAAAATGAATCTTAAATCAAATGCCGATCTCACGAGGTACGCGCTGAATAATAACCTGATATAACGCCCGGGGGTTTGTTGTTTTCTCTTTCCCGCAATTCATAATCACATTTCGGATAGCGAAACTGTGCACAGGTCTCTTTACCTGCAGGACACCGGAGAAGTTTAAATTATGTAGTAAACTGTCTACAAGTTTTAAAACATCTATTCTACATTCATAACCCCCATTCTTGTCTATCTTTCTTGTTGAGTAATGAGTTAAGCCTGTCACATGCTAAGGATATTAATCGCCGACGATCATGAATTTATCCGGAAGGGGATAAAACAAATACTTTTTGATGAATTTGACCAGTTATATGTTAAAGAAGCCGAAGATACCGACGGACTCTTAGATCTTGCCTTTGCGGAGGAATGGGATATCATTGTTTCGGATATTTCCATGCCGGGCAAAGGTGGGCTGGAAGCGTTGCAGGTGATCAAAGATAAGAGCCCAGCCCTGCCTGTGCTTTTGCTTAGCATTTATCCCGAAGACCAGTATGCCGACAACGTTCTTTCAGCAGGCGCTTCAGGATACCTCAACAAAGATTCGGCTCCCGCCGAACTGGCCTCGGCGATTAAAACAATACTTTCAGGACAGAAATATATAAAAAATAAATGAGCATTTTCTTTATAGCTATCTGATGCCCGGCAACTCCCTGAGAGAAAATTTGTAGTATACCAACCGGGAATTTTCCCATCTTCATGCACTATACTTTTTTCGGTAAGCGGAAGGCGTCATTCCTGTAATTTCCCTGAAAAATTTATTGAAATTAGCCGGATTATGATAACCGCACTCGTAAGATATCTGTGTAATACTTTTTTCGTGGTTATGCAGAAGCTCACCGGCGTGCCGTACACGCAATTCGTTCAAAAAGCTTGAGAAGGTTTTACCTGTATGCTGCCTGAAAAACCTGCAGAATGCTGTGGGCGCCAAATGAGCTATGGCAGCTATTTCGTCCAGGTGGATATCCTGCTTAAAGTTTTGCATTAAAAACTTATACACTGTATTTATCCTGTCGGTATCTCTTGCATTAAAAGTATTGACAAAATTTTTACTGGAAAGATATTTGACCTCCGCGGAGCTTGCCAGGATATCTAATATCTCCAGGAAAATGATTAACCGCGAAAGCCCCTCTTTTTCCATAATACCCGACATTTTCTCCCTGATGATATTTCTTGTTTTTCCTGTGATCTCAAGCCCCCGAAAAGATTTACTGATCAAGGTATTGAATGGCTGCAGGTCTTTAGCCGCCAAAAAAAGCCTGAGTAAAGCGGGAGAAAAATAGATCACAATGGCCTTCGATCTCAGGTTCCTGTTCCCCTTGTAATAGACATCATCGTTTGTCAGTATATGGGGTGTATCAGGTCCCATCAATATCAAAGTCTCTTCATTGAAAGTAGTTACACTGTCGCCTACCACTTTTTTCCCATAGCCCTCTTCGATATATACCAGCTCACAGTTGGGATGAAAGTGAAATGGGCTATCTAAGTAAGGAGTGTCAATTTTTTTAAAATGGATCAACTGGTTTTCATTGATCCCTACATCTATAAGTAATGGTTTCATTGGAATTTATTTAGCATAAATTGGGAAATAAAGATACAATAATGTTAAAATATATGAAGTTATTGTTAGAATATATTGTATTCGAACTTGCTTTAGTCTGTATCCTTGTATTCATTATACATAGGAATGAGTATTTTTTTTAGTTACCCCTGTATGATAACAATGCCGGCGCAATTGCCTGCGATCAATATTTTTTAACCAACTCAACTTTAATGTTATGAGAATGCGCGTTCACATATTTTACAGGTATTTTGGATTTATCATGGCTCTTTCGTTGATGGCGCATGCGTCAGTGGCCGGAGATAAAATGCACTTTTTAAATTTACCATTAGCGGATGAACATCTCCAGTTTCGTGTTGCGGGAACAGTTACGGGCACTTCAGGTGATGTGCTCACTGGTGTTACGGTACAGGTAAAACGTACTGCATCCGGAACGGCTACCGATTCCAAAGGTCATTATGAATTAGATGCTTCGGGGTCTGATACGCTTGTTTTTTCTTATGTTGGTTATGTCACGCAGGAAGTTCCTGTAAACGGAAGGGGCAATGTTAATGTAGTTTTAAGTGTTTCCTCATCAGAATTAAGCCAGGTAGTGGTAGTGGGCTACGGAACACAAAAGAAGGAAAACCTTACGGCAGCAGTTGATATTATTGACACAAAGCAAATTGCATCAAGAGGAAATGCAAATGTTACCGAGATGCTGCAAGGCGTGTCGCCAAACCTGAATATCACGCCGGGTTCCACAACTGCGAGTGAGCCGGGAGGCAAGCCCAGCATCAACATAAGAGGGATTGGAACGCTCACGGGTGATTACGCTCCTTATGTACTGGTAGATGGTGTTCCGATGGATATAAACGCGGTTAACGCCAACGACATTCAATCCATAACAGTGTTGAAAGACGCGGCTGCAGCAGCGATCTATGGATCCAAAGGAGCTTTCGGCGTTATCCTGATCACTACCCGCAGCGGTTCCAGGAACAAGAAGATTCAGATTGGGTATTCGAACAATATTTCTTTTTCGACTCCTATCGGCCGCCCGCATATGGAAAATTCATTGAAGTATATAACGGCTTTTGACCAGGCCAGCATCAATGCAGGGTTAGGAGCCAATTTTACGCCTGAGAATTATGAGCGTATTAAAAAATATATGGCAGGCGAAATCAAAGAAGAAACATGGCTGAAGCCAGATAGCAGCGACTGGATGGGTAATGGGATATGGAGCATAGCAGGGAATGGCAATAACGACTGGATGTATATATTCTATAAGGATATAACAACCCGGCAGAAGCATAATATTGATATCAGCGGAGGCGGAGACAAAACTTCCTATTACATGTCGGCAGGATTATGGGATCAGCCGGATGAACTGAGATATGGCGGACAGTTTTATAAAAGATACAATGTGACGGCCAACATTACTTCCAGGGCAACAAATTGGATGACCGTTAAATTCAACAGCAAGTACATTAATGAAAGGAACCGTTATTTTAATACCAAGGAAGGGTACGACAGGAATGTTTTTTATCATGATTTTTACCGGATCAATTCCTTTAGGCCCCGCATACTTCCCAACGGCGAATTTTCGGATATATCGGATATACCCTCGCTTGTTGACGGCGGGAAAGCGGATGTGTACGGTTCACAATACATTCTGTCTTTAGGCGCTATACTTGAACCGGTAAAAAACTGGGAAACAGCTATTTCATATAATTATACAAACAGCAACTCCAGATACGATGATAATAAAAAGACCATATATGGTACTGACCCCAGGGGAGAGAAATATGTGCACGCATATCCCACCAGTTCATATACATCTAATTTTGTTACCGACAACAATACCCTGTTCAATATTACTTCATCCTATAATGTTGCGCTGAATAAGCACAATTTTTATGTAATGGCAGGGTTTGAAAGCCAGTCAGATCTTCTCAATGGTATCACTGGAAGTAAGAATGACATGTTAACATCCAGTGTACCGTCTATCAGTACCTCAACCGGCAAAATTAACCTGAGCGATAATAAGTCCCACTGGGCCACAGAAAGCTTCTTTGGCAGATTCCGCTACAACTTCAAAGAAAAATACCTGTTGGAATTGAACGGAAGGTATGACGGTAGCTCCAGGTTTGCCAGCGATTCCCGCTGGGGATTTTTCCCTTCTGTTTCTGTAGGCTACAGCCTGTCGCAGGAATCGTTCTGGAAGGCTTTGAAACCATACGTCAATACCTTTAAGATCCGTGGTTCCTGGGGCTCGCTCGGAAATCAGCAGGTACCGAATTATCTTTACCTGCCTACGCTTGGGATGGGCACCAACCTGAACTGGATCATAGGTACGGTGAGACCCGACTTTGTGCAGGCGCCCGGGCTGACCAGCGCTGACCTGACATGGGAGACTATTACAACAAAAAATATTGGCTTCGATGCAGGTTTCCTGGACGGCAGGCTAAGTGCAACTTTTGATCTTTATACCCGGATAACGTCCGATATGTTTGGCCCGGCTGAAGCGCTGCCGCTTACGCTTGGCACTTCTGTTCCTCAAACCAATAATGCTACGATCAGAACAAGAGGCTTTGACCTGGATCTCACATGGCGCGATAATATCAGTGCAAATTTGGCATACAGTGTAAGGGCAACCCTATCAGATAATGTTTCTACCGTGTTAAAATATAATAATCCGACAAAATCTTTATCAACATGGTATGCCGGACAAACGCTCGGTGAAATATGGGGACTTAAAACCGTAGGAATTTACCAGTCGGACGAGGATGCAGGCAAAGGCCCTGACCAGACCTTATTTTATCCTACCTGGAAAGCGGGCGACATACAGTACAAAGACCTTACTGGAGATAAAAAGATCACGCGCGGAAGCTGGACGGCAGACGATCCAGGTGATTACACGATCATTGGAAACAACAGTTCCCGGTACCCGGTGGGGTTATATGGTGAATTGAGATGGAAAAATATTGATTTCAGCATGTTCTGGCAGGGGGTTCTTAAAAGAGAGTATGCCTTCGCTACTGCAAACGACAATGCATTTTACGGGTTCAACGGGCAGCAATGGTGGGGTATGAATGCATTCTACCAAGGGAATAATACCACGCTTGACTATTGGCGCCCGGAAAGTGAAACCAATATACTTGGACCAAATACCCAGGCCTATTATCCGAAACCATATCTCTCAACTGAAGATTATAAAAATAAGCAGATACAAACACGCTATATGCAGAAGGCTTCTTATTTCCGGCTAAAAAGTTTAACGATCGGCTACACTGTTCCTTCCAACCTGACCCGCAAAGTGGCTGTTGAGAATGCAAGGATATATGTATCCGGAGAAAACCTGCTTACCCTTACTCCTTTAACGAAGCTCATAGATCCGGAAGCGCTTTTTAATTCCGGATGGGGCGTTGCCAAAGGGCACTTTTTGCGCAGGATATTTTCGGTAGGTATTAATGTAACTTTTAAATAATTGAAGCTATGAAAATAAATATATTGAAATACAGCTTGCTGATATTACTTTCAGCGGCAGTAGGATGCAAAAAAGATTTTTTGAACAAGTATCCGCTTGACCGGATCACAACGGTGGATTTCTGGAAAACAAGCAATGACCTTAAATTGTATGTCAATCAGTTTTATCCTGCAGCATTCAATCAGCCGATGGGTGATCAGTTGAACGGAGACTTTGCTGCTGATGCCCAGAGTGATGATGTTGGGTTGGTGATCGCCAATCCCAGGTTGCAGGGGGCGAGAGTGGTACCTGCTACCGGGGGATGGAGCTATACCAATATCCGTGCACTGAATGTTTTTATGGCAAATTATAATAAGGTGCAGGATCCTTTCAGCAGCTATAAAAGTTATGTGGGAGAAGCGCAATTTTTCCGGGCATTCTTCTATTTTAACCTGGTAAAGGAATATGGAGACGTGCCTTATATCGGTACGCCTTTAAATACTAATTCGGAAGAGTTGTATATGCCCCGTACTCCCAGAAACCAGGTAGTTGATTCCATTATTGCAGACCTGGATAAGGCGATTGAGCTTCTGCCCACCGGCAGGCAGGAAGGTGCTACAAGGCTAAGTAAGGAAATTGCTTTATTGTTCAAGTCAAGAGTTTGTTTATATGAAGGTACCTGGGAGAAATACCATGTTGCGGATAAATTTAAAGTGGACAATCCCCAGCCGCAAAAATACCTTGAGCTGGCAGCTCAGTCTGCTAAAGCACTGATAGAATCAGGAGTGCACACTATTTATTCCACCGGAGATCCTGAATGGGATTATTTTAACCTCTTCAGCAGGGTGGATTATTCCGCCAATCCCGAAGTGCTATTATGGGAAAAGTTTGACCTCAGCTTAAATATGGGGAATTCATTTCAGTTTCAGATCGCCACGGGAAAATCAGGTGGGATAGGCTTAACCAAGTCGTTTGTAGATGCGTACCTCTGTAAAGACGGAAGACCTATTTATTTAAGTAATGGCGCCGGGAATCCCTTGTATAAAGGAGATGGCACACTGGAGAAAACCGCAGCCAACCGGGATCCGAGGTTTACGCAAACGATCTTTACTCCCGGGTTCCCACTGCAGGTTGTAGGCGCGGATACAACCTATTTTCAAAGGGCCACGGTGGCAGACCCTGCACATACCCGGTGCCCTACAGGTTACCAGATGAATAAGTTCCTGAATTTTGATCCTGTCCACCATGCCTCTCTCGAAACATTACCTGTGGGTTATACCGGCTGGATTGTGTTCAGGTATGCAGAAGCGTTGCTGAACTATGCAGAAGCCAAAGCTGAATTGGGCACGATCAATCAGCAGGATGTGGATATAAGCATCAACAAGCTTCGCAGCCGGGTGTCTATGCCCCCTTTAACTATAGCGGCCATAGAGCAGGATCCTCAATGGCAATTTCCTGAGCTTAGCCCGGTACTCAATGAAGTAAGGCGCGAACGCCGTGTGGAGCTGATTTTGGAAGGATTCAGGTGGAACGACCTGGCCAGGTGGGCAGCAGCCGAAAAAAATATTGTAGGCAAGCGTCCGTTGGGTGCTAAATTTAACAATACAGACTACCCTGATTTAAATGCATCTGATTTTACATTAACCGATGGTTATTTTGATCCGCTTAAATTGCAATTGCCGGCAGGTTATGGTTTCAAGCCTGACAGAGATTATTTAAGTCCGATTTCAACACAGGAATTAACCTTGAATAAGCAGCTTGTGCAAAACCCGGGTTGGTGATCGGTGTATTCCTGTTTTTTGTATCCATTTATTTAGCAGCTTCAAAATAAAATACGCTAATGATGATTAAGAACAGTATGGTTTTCTTTGTAATTGTTACGCTTTTTGCCTGTTCTGCAAAGCAAAGCGCCATCACTGTGGTGGATGAGCATCAGGTGTTCGGCGAAACCCGGTCGCCTGCTTCGGTAGAAATTAATCTTAATGCCGGTCAGTTACAGGCTGCCAGGGCGGGAAAGCTGGGTTTGGTTTACCGGTTGGGCGATACCGATTCCATCATACCCGGTCAGTTAGACAGCAGTGATCCGGAACATCCTAAAATAGTAATGATACTGCCAAAGGGAAACAGCAGCTCTTATGAATTTGGCTTGCGTGAGCAGGCGGACGCGTTCGGCAGCATGGTAAAAGCAGGCGTTGATCCGAAGGGCCAGATACTTTTTGAAGAAGACGGGAAGAAAGTGCTACAATATAACTATCATACCGTTTATGAGAAAGATGTGATCCGTTTGCCGGGATCGGAAACGCAAAAGCCTTCTATTTCCGGGTTAGGGGGAGTTTACCTGTCTGAATTCCTGAAAGAGAACCCCCGTCTTCCAAAGGATTCTGCTTATACTAATCTTGTATATGCGATACCCCGCAACGACTATGTGCATCCTTTATACGGCCTTGAAGGTGAAATGCTGACGAAGGACTGGCCTGCGGACGGCGAATTTCATCACCGCGGCATATTCTGGGCGTGGCCCGAGGTGGAGATGGGAACCGAAAGAGGAGACCTCTATGCCTTGCAGCGGATCTTTGCCAGGCCAACGGAAAATGTGGAAGTGATAAGCGGTCCTGTATTTGCCCAGGTAACGGCAGAGAACCTGTGGAAATGGGAGGATTCCATTCCCATAGTTAACGAGTACGTTGTAATTCGGGCTTACCGGCAAACCGGCTCTACGCGAATTATTGATTTCAACATTCGGCTAACGGCTTTAAAAGACAGCATTACTTTAGCAACGCGGCTTGCCAACAGTTATGGAGGTTTTTGTGTTCGCATGCAAACTCCGCAGCAACAGGAGATATCATTTTATACAGACACAGCCCAAAACAGCATACGTGCCTGGTCCGATCTGAGCGGGATCTTCCAGGGAAACCAGTCCGGGTCGGGGTTAATGATCCTGCAGCATAAAGATAACCCCGAATATCCGGGAGCGTGGGCGCATTATGCCAACCTTTCATGGGTTCAACCCACCTTTCCCTCACCGGGTACGCGGTATGCTTTGAAAAAAGGAGAACCGGTAATTCTAAGATACAGGCTGATAGTGCATTCAAATGCCGCGCAGGATAAAACGCTTGCTGCAAAGCGATGGGATGCATATAATTACGCCTTAACACCTTTATATCATTTCAAATCAAGTGTAGAGTAATGACAAGGTAAGACCACCTGACAAGTACAATTAAACTGATAATAATATGAAAGAAAGCAGAATAATATCTTCCGTTTCCAGGAGAAAATTTGTAAAATCTATGGCCATTACAGCTATTGGTGCGCCGCTGACAAAGAATTTTAATATTATGGATACACAAAAGGGCGCTGCCCCGGGCGATAAAATTAACCTGGGCATTATCGGATGCGGAGACCTGGGAACAGCCAACCTGCGCGCCTGTGTTGCCCATCCGGATGTGGTGGTTACGGCTGCGTGCGATGTTTGGAAAGACCGCCTTGACCCGGTCGTGGCAAAATTTAAAAATACCTGTACAGGATATACCGATTATCGTGAATTGCTCCGTCATAAGGGATTGGATGCGGTGATCATTGGCACACCTGCCCACTGGCATGCCCTTCAGGCGATTGAGGCTGCAGAGGCCGGGCTGGATATTTATTTACAGAAGCCGATGAGCATGCACCTCGGAGAAAGCATTGCGGTACGAAATGCCATAAGAAAGCATAAATCTATCTGCCAGGTGGGTACCCAGATCCATTCAAGTGATCACTATCGCCGTATGGTGGAGCTGGTTCGCTCCGGCAATCTGGGCAAGATCGGAACGGTACGGACCTTTTTCGTAATGAATGAAGCGCCAGATGGTATTGGAAGCGGTAACAATAACGCTGCTATACCTAAAGGTCTGGATTGGGATATGTGGGTAGGACCCGCCCAAAAGAAGCCTTTCAACCCTAATCTGGTCAAAAACGCTTTTTATCATTGCTTCTGGATGGATTACAGCGGAGGGTGGACGCCCGGAATGGCGCCCCACATTACAGACCTGCCTGTTTGGGCGCTTGATCTGGATTACCCTACTGAAATCAGCGCCATAGGCGGAAGGTATATTATCAAAGATGACAGCGATGCTTATGATAACCATGAGGTGATCTGGCGTTATCCGAATCTTACCATGACCTGGATGCAGTCGTCAACAAACAGCTATGGTTTTGACTTCCTCCGCGAGCAGAAAAGCCAGAGAAGGCTGGGTATTTATTTTCACGGAACAAATGGTACCCTGCTCACAGATTACAGTACCTCGCAGATCTTGCCGGAAGGAGACAGGATGGAAGGAATGACAGCGCCGCCCCAATCCATCCCTTCTTCCCCGGGACATGAGCTGGAATGGATAGAATGCATCAAATCCCGGAAACAGCCTTCCTGTAACCCGGAATATCATATTAAGGTGGATGTTCCCATAGCGTTGAGCGTTCTGTCTATGAAATTAGGGCGATCTATACAGTTCGACCCGAAAACAGAGGCGATCGTAGGAGACAAAGAAGCGGCAGGGCTGGCGATCCCGGAATACCGTTCACCCTGGAAATTCCCACGCCAGTATTTGAATAAATAAACCGGACCGGGTAAAATAAAAGCGGTCACTTTGCCGGACAATTGTTTTAAATAAGCAGGAAATAATATTAAAAAAGATATGACTCATAGAAGACGGTTTATAAGGAACATGGTGCTGACAGGTGTGGGTATGGGTATTGCCGGTAAAGTTGCAGCACATACAGCCGGGCAGGGCACAGCAAAAGGTAAAAGGATAGGATTGATTGGCTTGGATACCGGACATTGCACAGCGTTTACCAGGTCTATCAATGGATCACCGGACAATTTTAACGGCTACAAAATAACAGCTGCTTATCCACAAGGCACAGAGAACATCATCGAATGGAAAGAGCGGATCCCCAAAATTACGGAAGAGGTAAAGCAATACGGCGTGAAAATCGTTGATTCCATACCTGCATTGCTTGAGCAGGTAGATGCGGTTATTTTAACCTGTATTGACGGCAATAAGCATCTTGAGCAGGCCTTGCCTGTGTTGAAAGCCGGGAAACCGCTTTTTATTGATAAGCCGGTGTCTGCCTCCTTAGCTGATACCATTGCAATATTTGAAGCCGCCAGGCACTATAAAACGCCCGTTTTTTCCTGTTCTTCATTGCGTTATATGGCAAGCGTACAGGAAGTGGTAAAAGGAAAAATAGGGAAGATTGTTGGTGCGGAAGCTTATAGCCCTGCTGTGATAGAAAAAACCCACCCGGATTTTTTCTGGTACGGAATCCATGGAATAGAGATCCTTTATGCTGTTATGGGCGCGGGTTGCGAAAAATTGAGCCGCACGCATACCGCAGGTACAGATGTGGTGGTGGGTGTATGGAAAGACGGGCGGATAGGAACTTTTCGCGGAACCCGAACCGGTACACATTCTTATGGAGGAATAGCCTATGGAGAAAAGGGAGATGCGTTTTTGGGGCCCTTTGACGGGGATGAGTCTATGCTGAAGGTCGTAACGCTTTTTTTCGATAATGGACAGCCTCCTGTAGAGGAAGAAGTTACTAAAGAGATCTGCGCTTTTATGGAAGCTGCGGATAAAAGCAAATCATCCGGAGGCAAACAGGTAAGCTTGGATGAGATACGGGAACGGGGTAGGTCAGCAGCTTTTAAAAAGCTTAAGCACATCATATAAGTTGCCGTAAAGCCAATACCTATAAGCAAACAAAATGAATACCGGTAAATAAAACGATCATGATGAAGCACATTTGGCATTGTATTATATACAAGAAGAAACATTTTATGTTCTTAGTTTTTGGGGTGTTGGTAATTAGCGTTGCATTAGCGCAGGAGCCTGCGATTATTCCCAGGCCTGCGGAATCCATTGTATTAAAGGAAGGGGTTTCTTTCTCCATCAATGAAGGCATAGCTATAGCATCTGCTCCTGCATTCCTTTCAGAGGCTCAAATATTGGCTGATTATTTAAAAAAGGTTTTTGGTATTACGGCCCTGGTCAAACAAACCGGGGGACTGTCTTCTTCGAAAACCGGGGTATTGCTTAAGTATGTTCCTGCAGATGAGGTTGCTGAAGAAGGGTATATCCTGGATGTTTCCGGCCAGCAGGTTCAGATACTGGCGTCCGGCTCTTCCGGGGCCTATTACGGATGTATGAGCCTGTTGCAATCTATAATGCGCGGGAGTGCCGGTGATATAGTCATCCCGGGTATCCATGTAAAAGACCAGCCCCGGTTTCGGTGGCGGGGACTGATGCTTGACTGCTCACGGACCTTCCTGCCGGTGGCGTATTTAAAGAAAACCATTGACCGCATGTCGTTCTATAAAATGAACAGGCTTCATTTGCATTTAACGGATGATCAGGGATGGAGATTGGAGATAAAGAAATATCCCTTACTAACGGGCAAGGGAGCCTATTTTGATAAAAGATATAATGAGCCAAAAGAGTTTCAGGGATTTTATACGCAGGTGCAGATGAAAGAGCTGGTGGAATATGCGCGGAAAAGACATATTACCATAATCCCCGAGATCGAATTCCCCGGGCATAACCATGCCGCATTGTACGCTTATCCTGCTTTTTCCTGTTCGGGAGAAGTATCGCCCATCTTTCCTTATTTTTCGGGACCGGGTATTACGAAGTCTGTATTTTGTGCAGGCAATAAAAATACCTACCGGTTTTTTAAAAATGTCATTGATGAGGTAGCGCATGTTTTCCCTGCACAGTACATACATCTGGGTGGAGATGAAGTGCCCGAGGGTACCTGGGATGATTGCCGCAATTGCAGGCAGATGATGGACAGTCCGGGGATTAAAGATCAGGAACATCTTCAGGGATATATGATGAACAGGGTGGGCAGCGATGTAACGGCAAATGCCAGGAGACCAATAGGATGGGATGAGATTTTCCCCCAGGGGGTGGATAAGAAATGGATCATTATGGTATGGAGAGGTCAAAACAGGGGACTGGACGAAATAAAAGCGGGCTATGATGTCATATTATGTCCCACATCCAACTTGTATTTTGATTATAGTTATGCCACTACGCCTACAAAGAAGGTGTATGCTTTTGATCCTGTACCCGAAAATTTAACAGAAGAAGAAACGGATCGTTATTTAGGCATACAGGCTTGCTTCTGGTCGCATATTGACCGTACTGAAAGCCGGATAGATTACCAACTTTTTCCCAGGGTGCTTGCCCTGGCGGAACGGGCCTGGTCTGATAAGTCGGTAACAGATTATGCTGATTTTCATCAGCGGGAGCTGAAGCTTAGATACTGGCTTGATTATTTTGATGTGAAAGCCAACAGGGGAGAACAATAACATTTTAGAATATATAAATAAATGGTATAGTCTTATGGAAGAATGGAAAAATGATGATGAGCTGTTTGCCCTGATCCGCAGTGAGCTGTTTACCGCGGTTGTTGGAGATATTTTGGACAAGCTGGGCTATCTGCACCAGTTTTTACCACCGGCGCTTCGTCCTTTAGATGATAAAATGGTAATGGTGGGAAGGGCAATGACGGTTTTAGAAGCCGATATAGATCAGATCAGTGACAGCAATGTATTAAAAAAGCCTTTCGGTTTGATGCTCGAAGCGCTCGACGATTTAAAAAAGAATGAAGTATATATTTGTTCGGGCGCGTCTCCTGCCTATGCCTTATGGGGTGAGCTGATGGCTACCCGGGCTAAGCTATTGGGCGCTGCAGGCGCAGTGGTGGATGGTTATTCAAGAGACACGTCCGGTATTCTGGCATTGGATTTTCCCTGTTTTTCCTATGGGGGATATGCTCAGGACCAGGAACCCCGGGGGAAGGTGGTAAATTACAGAATTCCCATTCATTGCGGGCAGGTGTTGGTGGAACCCGGTGATATTGTATTGGGTGACCGTGACGGAGTGTGCATTATCCCCCGAAAGGTTGAGCGGGAAGTGCTGATGAAAGCTTTTGAAAAAGCAAGAGCGGAAAAAACGGTTAAGCAGAAGATAGAAGAGGGGATGAGCGCATGTGATGCGTTTTCCAAGTATGGAGTAATGTAATACTGTAAATTGTTTAGATATGGATTTGAAAGGAGCGAATATTTTAATTACGGGAGGTGGGGGCAACGGGGTGGCAAGCGGTATATGCGAGGCGCTCTCCCTGTTGGGCGCCCGGTTAATAATAAATGAGCCCACGGAAGAAAAACTTGATGCGATTATGAAGCGGTACCCCGGTGCAGTTCCCGCGCCGGCGGACATCAGTAAGCCGGACGAGGTTAAAGCGCTGTTTGACCGCCTGGGCAGGGAAACAGGCACGATCCACGGGTTGGTCAACAATGCAGGTATAGGGCTGAGTAAGCCGGCGCATGAGGCAAGCGAAGAAGAATTCGACAACCTGTACCGGGTTGACATAAAAGCCGTCTGGATGATGTCCGGGTATTTTGTACGCCAACTGTTAAGCAATAAGGTAAAGGGCAATATTGTAAATGTATCCTCCGTACACGCCTGTTCTACCATGGAAAGGTATGCGATCTATGCCGGGGCCAAGGCGGCAGTAGAAGGATTAACACGCGGGATGGCGGTTGAACTCGGAAAGTACGATATCAGGGTGAATGCCATCGCGCCCGGATATGTGCATGCAGAACAAAACTATGCCTTGATCAGTACCTGGACAGATGATCCATACGGATGGGTCAAACATTATATTGAAAACGAACAGTCCATTCCCCGTGCGGTTGACCCGGTGGATTGTGGTCATGTAGCCGCTTTTTTATTGTCTGACCTAAGTAAGTCGGTAACCGGTCAAACGATATATGTTGATAACGGAAGTACCATTAAGTTAACAGGCGCTATGCCCGCATAGCAGCCCCAGACGAAAAGAGTATAAGATCAAAAAACAAGCTTATTCAGCGAATGAAAATTTCCAGGATTACCTGTTATGAAGTCATTGTTCCCGCCCGCCCGGGCGCTATCAACAGCGCGTCTCTGCACCGCCCGCTGCATAAGTTGCCGGTAGGCGCCAAAGGAGGATGGAGCGTGCAGTTTGACCAGCTTCCCAAGCTGATTATCCGTATGGAGCTGAGCAACGGTATTGTCGGGTGGGGTGAGCTGTACCGCAATCATGACTGGCGGATCGTGGAAGATATGATCGGCGTGTTGCTGGGCAGTGACCTCAATACATTAACCCTCCAAAAGCTTCCCTTTAACTTTTGCAGGGAATACGACGGTTTTGAATGTGCGGTATGGGACGCTTATGCCAAAGCCCACAACATGCGGGTGGCAGATCTTTTAGGCGGACCACTCAGGGAAAAGGTAAAGGTCGGCGCCTGGTCGGGCCACAGGCTTGTGGAAGAGATCGGTGAAATGGTTAGCCGTTTTGCAGCGCAGGGATACGACTGCCTCAAATTCAAATGCGACCTGGAAGATGATGTGGTAAAATGGTGCGAAGTGATTGCAGATGCTGCTCCTTCCATGAAGGTGATCCTTGACCCCAATGAAAGATGGGATCATGCTTTTGAAGCGCGCAAAAGGATAGAGGCTTTACATAAGGTGGGCAATCTTTTATGCGTGGAAGAACCGGTTCCGCGATGGCAGCTCAATGAATACGCTGCGCTGCGTAATTTTAGCCCGGTTCCGATCGTGCTGCATGTGTCGCTGCCTTATGTGCTGCACGGACAGCGGATAAAGGATGCAATCCAGGCCATCCAATCAGGGGCGGTAGATGGCTTCAACTTTAACTGTGGGCTGGCTGATTTCCAACGGTTGGATCATATTGCTTCATCTGCCGGGATGCCCTGCTGGCATGGCTCGGAAATAGACCTGGGCATCCTCGAAGCCATGTATGTACACAGTTCCGCTGCTGCGGCTTCCTGTACCTGGCCGGGTGATATTTTTGGAAAGATGATCAGGGAGCATGATCTGCTCAAAGCTCCCCTGCAGTTTGAGCCGCCCTACGTGAAGCTGCCTGAAGGCCCGGGACTGGGAGTAGAGCCGGACGAATATGCATTAAAACATTATCAGGTCAATCAAAAAGAATTCCATTGAATACAAACCCTTTTTCTGAACAGGACAGCGATCGCCGTGCTATATGGGATATGCTGGTACACCGCGATATCATGGCATTTTTGCAGGAAGACTGGTCTATGGTGGCGGATGATTTTGTAGAAGACGGCTTCATCGGCATAGATGCCGGCCGAATCGGGAACCCTGATGCGTGGAGGCTGAGTTTTCCAACCTTAAAGGCTTACCGCGAAGAATGGCTGCGGCAGGCCGGCATGTTTAAAACATTCACCTGGGGAGAAGATATTGAAGCAGCCATGTTCCGGGTGACCGTACTGCGCGATATAGAGATAAAAGAAAACGTTGCCATAGTACATAAGAAATTTTTCGGCAGCATTGTAAAAGCAGATGGAAACATGCAGCCCATGAACTGGCAGACGCTGTATTATTGCCGCAAGATAAACCGGGTATGGAAGATCACCGGTTTTACCGGCTATATGCCCCATTTCGCCGGAGAGATAAGCCAGCCGGAGAGCCTGATAAGCTTACCCCAAAACGCTTCCCAGCATCAAACGGCAGGGCCTTATTCCCCCGTCCTGGAAATTGATCCGGGAAAGCTGGTGGTGCTGTCGGGGCAGGCAGCCATTGATGCCAACGGCAACGTGGTGGGTAGTACCATTGAAGAGCAGACCGCTTATACAATGGACAATTGTCTCAAACAATTAAAGAATGCGGGATGCGGGTTTGATAATGTATTTAAGGTAAATGTGTATTTAAAAAACCTGGAAGACTGGCCCCGGTTCAATGAGATCTACCGGCCGTATTTTACCGGTAAACTTCCCGTAAGAACGGCGCTCAAAGCCGGTCTGCTGATGAATTTATTACTTGAAATTGAAATGTGGGCTGTAAAATCATGATCTGGGACCAATTAACATCCGAACAACTGCATGGCCTCAACAGGAGCATACCTGTACTGTTGGTTGTTTCCGCTACGGAACAGCACGGGCCGCATTTACCGCTGGCAACGGACCGTTTGATAGGTGAGTTTTTTTCCAAAAAGCTCAATGAGGCGCTACCGGATCAGCTGCTGGTGCTTCCGGCTGTGGCGGTGGGCTGTTCAGACCATCACATGGGCTTTGCGGGCACCCTGTCTCTTTCGCACGACAGCTTCCGTAACCAGGTAGGGGATATCATCCGTTCGGTCATTCGGCATGGTTTTCAAAAGATTATCCTGCTCAACAGTCATGGCGGTAACCAGGCGGCCGGGCAGGTATTACTGGAACAATTAGGGCATGAATACCCGCAGGCGCATTTTGTAATGGCCACGTGGTGGCGGATCGCCATGAAGCGGCTGTATGAGATCACGGAGACGGGGCCGGGGGGTGTAGGGCATGCGGGAGAATTTGAAACCTCCCTGATGCTCCTTATTGCCCCCGACCTGGTGGTTAAAGAAAAAATTTATCCAAAGAGTAATAAATCCACCTTTACCTGGGCGGAAGGAGATATGCTGAGAGGAGCCGGCGCCTATTATTTCCGCAATATGAAAGCCATGACGGTTACGGGTGTTTTTGGCGACCCCACTGCCGCCTCGGAAGAAAAAGGCCGGCAGATCACCGAAGCCGTCATTGCGGCATTACAGCAGATTGTAACAGATCTTTTCAGGATAGATTAGGCTAAAATAATTTTTCTATGTCAAATTTTAACTGGTTTATTGACGGGCCGATCGTTTTATTATATCTCGCCGGAACTATTACCTGCGGGCTCCTGATCAGGCGCTATGTGCATAAGGTAGACGATTTCCTGGTGGCTGGCCGCAATGTGAACCTGTATCTGGGCATTGCCTCCCTTGCAGCTTCGGAATTTGGCATTGCCACCTGCATGGGAAATGCAGAGCTGGGCTTTAAATATGGACTGGCCGGCGTTACCCCCGGCATTGCTTTAGCCCTTGCTATGTTTGTGGTTGGCTATACCGGCTTTTGCATCAAACCGCTGAGGGAACAAAAAGTCATCACGCTGCCGGAGTTCTTCGAAAAAAAATTTGGTAAGCGGGTTCGCTGGGCATG
The DNA here is from genome assembly GCA_964461595.1 of uncultured Terrimonas sp. GTDB lineage: Bacteria > Bacteroidota > Bacteroidia > Chitinophagales > Chitinophagaceae > Agriterribacter. Next base: position 63,188 of record CAYWVB010000026.1, read on the forward strand.
TGGTTTGGTCATTGTTTTGGGCGGGCTGCTGAATATGGGCGTATTTCTCCGCCAGGCCGGCGACTTTCTCTCCATCGTTTGCGGTTTTGATCCTTCTTATCTGGAAGTAGTAATGACGGTCATCCTGGCTGGCATTGCACTGTATACCATTCTTGGCGGGATGCTGTCTATCCTCATCACAGACTATATCCAGTTTATCGTGATGAGCGCCGGGCTGATCATTGTTATTTTAATGATCATCTTCAAGTTCGGATGGACTTCCATCCTGGAAGCCGCTCAGCAACATATCGGGCCGGGCGCTTTCAATCCTTTTGTGAATCCCCAATACGGAATAGACAGGATCCTGCTGGATGTATTTCTCGCTTTTGCCGCTGTGCTTACCTGGCAAACGATGATCTCGCGGGTACTGTCATCTAAAAACTCCCGCACCGGCAGGCGTATTTACATGAATACAAGTCCTTTTTTCCTGGCCAGGTTTGTTTTGCCCGCCATCCTTGGTATGGGAGCACTGTATTACTTTGGACCTGATTTTCAGGGTAGAAGTATTTTTGCAATGCCTCATTTTTTGTCTATGGTTATCCCGGTTGGTCTGATCGGTATCCTGGTGGCTTCCATGCTGGCAGCGGATATGTCTACTAATTCCTCCTATATGCTGGCATGGTCGTCTGTTATATACAATGATATTATGAAGCCTGTTCATAAGGGAAGATGGTCAGAGAAAAGGGGGCTTTTCTGGAATCGCCTACTGATCGCATGCATCGGCATATTTCTTTTACTTTACGGCTTATGGTACCCGTTAAAAGGCGATCTATGGGTCTATCTGCAGGTTACAGGGACTATCTATCTTTCCAGTATGAGCGTTATACTGATCTCAGCCTGTTACTGGAATAAGGCAAATGATTGGGGAGCATTTGCTGCTATTATTGCGGGCGCTTTTATTCCTGTCTGTTTCCTGGTGATGCAGCAAATTGAGTTTACGCAATCGCTGACGCAGCAAATAGGACCTTATAAAACGGGCGTAGCCACTTATCTTGCAGCAGGACTCGCTATGGTGGCGGGATCGCTGATCAAAAACAATATTAAACCTGCTATCTCATGAGGTATCTGTTCTGGAGTATACTTTGTTTTTTTGTCATATCGTGGTATATCATGGTTATGCTGATCGTAGCCTACCGGGGAGGCATTGATATTAAGCATTTGCTTCGGGACCTGCGTAGCGAAAAGACTCACGAAAATGAAGATTGACGGTAATATCCGCTTTTAGGGTGAAAGAGGGGCTGTAGGCTGATGGAACAGTGGTCTTTGTATAGCATCTCCATCTTATTTTTGCGGGTATGTACATTGATTGTTCTGAGAAGGAAAGATTTATTTTAAAAAAAATAGCTCATGCCGCTGCCGAGACCGGCGTTGCCTGTTTTGTGATCGGGGGATTTGTCAGGGACAAAATTATCAGAAGACCTACCAGTGATGCGGATATTGTGTGTGTGGGAGACGGGATTGCCCTGGCGCAGGCCACGGCTGGCCTTTTCAATCCTGTACCTCATGTGTCATGGTTTAAAAATTATGGTACGGCGCATATCCGCGTGGAAGATATGGATATTGAATTTGTGGGGGCAAGAAAAGAAAGCTACCAGTATCATTCCCGTAATCCCCGGGTGACGCCGGGAACGCTGGAAGATGATCAGCGCCGGCGGGACTTTACCATAAATGCGCTGGCAATAAGCTTGAACGAAAATGACTTTGGCGCTTTGCTCGATCCCTTCAACGGTATAGAAGATATTCGTAATAAGGTCATTCGCACGCCGCTCGATCCTGATCAGACTTTCAGCGATGACCCTCTCAGGATGATGAGGGCAATACGTTTTGCCACGCAACTGCAATTTGATATAGCGGAAGATACCTGGCGGGGAATAAAAAATAATAATGGCAGGATCACCATCATCTCACAGGAAAGGATAACCGATGAATTGAATAAGATACTGATGAGTCCGCGGCCTTCCGTCGGCTTTGACCTCCTGTATAAATCAGGGCTGTTGCATATCATATTCCCGCAGATGGTAGAACTGGCAGGAGCTGAATATAAAGACGGGATGGGGCATAAGGATAATTTTTATCATACCCTGCAGGTAGTAGACAATATTGCATTAAAGACAAACGATCTCTGGCTCAGGTGGGCTGCTGTTTTGCATGATATTGCAAAGCCTGCCACCAAAAAATTTGAAGAAAGACATGGATGGACCTTTCATGGGCATGAGGTGGTAGGAGGAAGAATGATTCCAAAGCTTTTTGCAACAATGCGGCTACCATTGGATAATAAGATGAGGTTTGTGCGAAAAATGGTGGAGCTGCATCTCCGCCCTATCAGCCTTACAAAGGAGAATATAACGGATTCTGCCATCAGGCGGCTGCTGTTTGATGCAGGCGATGATATAGAGGCGCTCATGATGCTTTGTGAAGCTGATATTACCTCAAAGAATAAGCAAAAAGTGAAGCGTTATCTTGACAATTTTGATATGGTGCGCAAAAGGCTTCACGATGTGGAAGAAAGCGACAGGATAAGGAACTGGCAGCCGCCTGTTACCGGTGAAATGATCATGGATATTTTCGGCATAGGGCCCTGTAAAAAAGTTGGTGATTTGAAATCTGCCATTAAAGATGCTATTTTAGACGGGGAAATAGAAAATAATTATGATGCGGCTTTTGATTTCATGCTTAAGACGGCCAAAACACTTGGGCTGGAACCCGTTAAATAGAGCGTAACTGGTTTATTTATATTAAATTTGAAAATTTTTAAACCGCTTCAAATCCAAAAGATAAACATGGCCATTTTAAAATTCAGGGTGTATTTTGAGGAAGATGACAGCATTTACAGGGATATTGCAATCAAGCATACGCAGACTTTCCAGGATCTTCATTTCACGCTGCTGAAGAGTTTTGAGTTTGATAATAAGCACCAGGCTACTTTTTTCAGGAGCAATGACAAATGGCTTCGCGGGCGCGAAATAACGTTTGAGAAATATAATAAGCCATACCAGGTTCTCCCATTGATCATGGCTGAAACTACTATCGGCTCGGAGATCAAAAACCCGAACGAGAAATTTGTGTATGTGTATGATTTTTCCAGGAACTGGACATTTCTTATAGAGCTTATTGGGGTGTCAAAAGATGAAAACCCCAAGCTTACTTATCCGGCGCTCATCCGGAGTGAAGGGATCGCCCCCAGCCAGTATGGCACCAAAAGTGTACTGGGCGACCGCTTTGTGGATGTGGAAGAAAAATATGATCTCACAAAAGGTGTTGAAGGCTTTGGAGAAGAAGGTGACGGAGATGGTGAAGATACCAGTGAGGAAAGCAGCGAAGAAGGATCTGAAGAAGAGGAATTATAAGCATTTTTCTTTGCTTCCTTAGTCCTCTTTGCATGAAACCATTGAACCACGGGAGCATGGAGCCACGAAGTTTTACACAGCATGCTGCGCTCAATTATTAAATTATCCCTGTTATTGATTTTATCGGTACTTTAGTGCACATATCTTAAACTTCTCATCAGCACAATGAAATCAAAGCAAAACAATTCAAGGCGCCTGTTTATTAAAAATTCGGTAGGCGCCCTGGCGGCATTTACGATAGTGCCACGTCATGTATTGGGTGGGCAGGGATACCTTGCACCCAGCGATACCCTTACAAAAGCGATCATCGGTGTAGGCGGCATGGGTCGCGGTCATATTCCTTATGGCGGCACTAAAGTGGTGGCCGTATGCGATGTAGACAGCAGCCATATACAGCTTGCCCTCGACGCTATGGGCGGGGGTAAAGGTGTTAAGACATTCAGAGATTACAGGGAGGTGATCACGCTTCCCGAAGTAGATATCGTGCATATTGCCACTCCCCCGCACTGGCATGGCATCATTGCTGCCGATGCGGCGCGTGCCGGCAAAGATATCTGGTGCGAAAAGCCTATGACCAGAACGATAGGAGAGGGCAAAAGAGTAATAGAAGCAGTGCAGCAGCACGGACGTATATTCCGTCTCAATACATGGTTCAGGTTTTCGGATAATTTTTATGGCATGAACACTACGGTGAAGCCCATCAAAAAGCTGGTGGAGAGCGGTATGCTGGGATGGCCTTTAAAGGTTACAGTGAGCCGTCACACCGGCTTCGACTGGAAGTTTTACTGGGTGGGCAAAACACACCTGGAGCCGCAGCCGATACCTGCAGAGCTGGATTATAATATGTGGCTGGGGCCGGCACCTTACAAGCCTTACAATCCCCACCGTGTGCATACCACATTCCGCGGCTACTGGGATTACGACGGAGGCGGACTTGGCGATATGGGACAACATTATATAGATCCCATTCAGTATTTTCTTGGGAAAGATGATACCAGCCCTGTATCCGTTGAGGTAGACGCCCCGCAGCAGCATGACGATGCGGTGGGCACCTGGCGCAAGATCAGCTTTACCTACGAAGATGGCTGCCAGATCATTCTTGATGGCGCAGGCACTGAAGAAGGCGCCGCATATATTGAAGGCCCTAAAGGAAAATTATTCAAAGGCTTTAAGTGTGATATACCTGATTTTGAGAAAAAGCTTGCAGCATTCCCTGATCCTGAACCGCAGGTCACTGACTTTATAGATGCTGTAAAGAACAGGAAAAAATTTGCGCTCAACGAGCAGAATGGTCATCGCTCCTGCACTATAGTAAACCTTGGCAAGATAGCCCTGGAGCTTGGCAGGTCATTGAAGTTTGATCCTGTTAAGCAGGAGTTCATCAATGATGATGGCGCCAACCGGTTGCTTAATCCCCCGATGCGCGAACCCTGGTTTATTTAATGGTCAACCGCAGCGAAAACTTTTAATGCTGTTTTTTCAAAGTTTCAATTACAAATCAATCACAACAAGAATATACATGCGACAACTTATTTTCTCCCTGTTATTTGTATGTGTGGTGACGGGCTCCGCTGTGGCGCAAAACGACGTTAACAGAACGGTGACCACCAAGATCGCCGACCTGCTGGCCAAAACGCCTGCAGACGATGCCACGCAGCTCAAAGCCAATGCCGCTGCCTTTGCCAATCTCGGCGAACAGGGTATTGTAGAGCTGGTTAAAAAGCTTGACGCCGGCGGCGATGACACAAAGCTCCATTTTGCTGTCAACGGCTTTACATACGCTGCTACCGAAACCGGTAAGGAAGCCTGGCGCGCACTGGCTGTCAAAGCGTATAGCGCGGCATTGCCCCAGCTCAGCAACGCTGAAGCAAAGCTGTTTATCATCACCCAACTGGAACATGTTGGCAATGACGACGCCATAGCTGCGCTTACTCCTTTTCTGAAAGACGATCGTTTATCAGATGCTTCTTCCAGGGCGCTGGCCGCCATTCACAGCGACGCTTCTGACAAAGCATTGCTGGCTGCCCTGGGCAGCGCCTCAGGCAATGCGCAGCTTTCCATCATCGAGGCGTTGGGCTATACCAAATACCAGCCTGCCGTACCGGCGATCAGCGCCTTTGCGAATGCCGCTGAGCCTAAGCTGGCAAAAACAGCTTTGCACGCGCTGGCTGAGATCGCTGATCCTTCTTCTCTGAAGATCTTTAGCGATGCTGCTGCCAAAAGCGGGTATACCTATGACGTTACCAATGCTACATCTTCTTACCTCAAATATCTGAACCAGCTCGCAGCCAACGGGCAAACTGCAGAGGCGTCCAAAGCCGCCAGCGAGCTGCTGAAAAAAGCAGGATCAGATAACCAGGTGCATACCCGTACCGCCGCGCTGAAAATACTTACCGATATTAACGGTGCAGGAAATATCAGCCTGCTTACCGGCGCCATGAAGGATAAGAACGCGGAGTATCGCGAAGCTGCGCTCAAATTTGCCCAGCCTTATCTCAATGAAGCTAATACTGCTGCCTGGTTAAAGACATTCGGCAGATCATCTGCTGCCGCCCAGGCTGAAATGATCAAGATGTTTGGCAACAATGATGTAAAAGCAGCGTTGCCTGCCGTGCTTAAGGCTGTCGGCAGCAAAGATGCATCCATAAGGCTTGCTGCTATTGCTGCCGCCGGGAAGATCGGCCAGCAGGATGCCCTGCCTGCTTTGCTGGGTTTGCTCAAAACAGCGGATACCCGGGAAGCAACGGCGGTAAAATCGGCGCTGCTGTCTATGAAAGGTAAAAATGTGATGTCTGCTGTAGGCGATGCGCTTGGCGGCGCTTCATCTGCCGGCAAAGCTGCTGTCATTGATGTGCTTGGCGCACGCGGCGACGACAGCCGGGTATCAGATATATTACCCCTGATGAATAGCGGCGATGCAGGTATTAGCGCTGCCGCACGCGCTGCAGTGAAGCAGATTGTGACCCCTCAGCAGATCGGGCAACTGTACCCGCTCCTGCTGGCGGCAAAAGATAAAAAAGATGTGTCCGACCTGCAGGATGCGATGGTAGCGGCATTCAATGGCATCCCCAATGAAGCCGACCGCAACAAAGCAGCGCTCGACCTGGTGAATAAAGTGCCCGCAGCCCGGAGATCCCAGTTCTATAATGTGCTGTCGGGCATTGGCGGCAAAGACAACCTGCAAACAGTGGGAGATGCTTTTGCCAATGGCGACGATGCAGCGAAAAAAGCCGTCATTGCCTCGTTGGCTGACTGGAAAGGCGGTCTTGCTACTTACCAGTTGTACAAAATACTCAACCAGCCGGGCAGTGGCGCCTACGCCAAAGATGCGGTAGATGCTTTTGTAAAGCAAATCAGTGCATCTGATAATACCGGTGATGAAAAGCTGATCATGCTCCGCGATGCCATGGACTTTGCGCAAACCACTGACCAGAAAAAGGCCATCCTGTCGCAGGTAGAAAAATGCAAGACCTTCCCGGCGTTACTATATGCAGGGCAGTTTTTGGATAATCCTGATCTGAAGTCGCAGGCCGGTTCCGCCGTAATGAACATTGCCCTGGGCGATAAAAATATTTATGGCGACAATGTTCGCACCCTGCTCGAAAAGACCATCACCGTGCTCAAAGGCTCGGAGGCTACTTACGAGACAGAAGCTATCCGTAAGCACCTGGCTGCCATGCCCGAAGGCAAAGGGTTTGTACCGTTGTTCAACGGCAAAGACCTTACCGGTTGGAAAGGGCTTGTAGCCAATCCTGTTGAAAGAGCGAAGATGGATGAAAAAACGCTGGCGGCAGCGCAGGCAAAAGCTGATGATGAAATGCGTGCCGGCTGGAGCGTGAAAGACGGGCTGCTGGTATTCAACGGGCATGGCAACAATCTATGCACCGATAAAAAATACGGCGATTTTGAAATGTATGTAGACTGGAAGATCACGCCGCAGGGCGATGCCGGCATATACCTGAGAGGCACCCCGCAGGTGCAGATATGGGATACTTCACGGGTAGACGTAGGCGCCCAGGTAGGCTCAGGCGGGTTGTACAACAACCAGAAAAATGAAAGCAAACCACTGGTGCTTGCCGATAACGCCATTGGCGACTGGAACACTTTCCATATCACCATGGTGGGCGACCTGGTAACCGTATACCTCAACGGCAAGCTGGTGGTGAATGGCGTGCCGCTCGAAAACTACTGGGACAGGAGCCTGCCCATCTTCCCCGAAGAGCAGATAGAGCTGCAGGCGCATGGCACTTATGTAGCGTACAGGGATATTTATATAAGAGAGATCCCCCGCCCGGCGCCTTACACGCTTACAGATGATGAAAAGAAAGAAGGATACAAGGTATTGTTTGACGGTACCAGCCTGCACGAGTGGACCGGCAATAAAACTGCTTATACAATTGAAGACGGCACTATCGCCGTGTATCCCAAACGCGGAGGTAACGGCAACCTGTACACCAACGATGAATACAGCGATTTTGTATTCCGTTTTGAATTTAAGCTGACCCCCGGCGCCAACAACGGGGTAGGCATAAGAGCGCCGCTCACCGGCGATGCTGCCTACCAGGGCATGGAGATACAGGTGCTGGACAATGACGCCGATATTTACAAAGACCTGAAGCCTTACCAGTATCACGGTTCGGTATATGGCATCATTCCCGCCAAACGGGGTTACCTCAAACCGGTAGGAGAGTGGAACCAGGAAGAGATAGAAGCCAAAGGCAACCATATCAAAGTGACGCTCAACGGCACGGTGATAGTAGACGGCGATATAGCCGAAGCCACGAAGAACGGCACCCCTGACCACAGGGAACACCCCGGCTTGTTCAACAAAACCGGTCATATCGGTTTTCTCGGTCACGGAGATACCTTATATTTCCGCAATATCCGGGTGAGAGACCTGAATCAGCCGGCTGCTGCGCCGGCCAAGGCTGTGAAAAAAGCGAAGAAGAAAAAATAGACGTATAATATCTGGTATTGTTTCAAACGTGCGGGCTGCAAAGTCCGCACGTTTTTTTTGTAAAAAATGCTTATTTTTAATTGCTCCAATCCGGTATATCTTTTGATCAATACCCCGGCTCATAAATCATATCTGGCTGCGCTGCTGTGTATATGGTAGTGAGGGAGGCGAAGCCGCAGGCAGCCGGCATAAAATGAGAGGGGAAATAGTTTTTTTGTAGCCGGCTTTTGAGCCCTGATCATCGTCCCTTGCGTCGCACACTTGTACTATAGTAACGCATATCAGCAAACCATGCAAGACACCAACAGAAAAATTACCTTAACGGTATTTGAGCATCGCGGCAAAAAATGCATAGCCGTACATTTCCCTTATGTGCCGGTTTTGCAAAGGGCAGTAAGAAAAACGAGGAATATTAAATGGAGCCAGTCCGGTAAATGCTGGTATATTCCTTTTGAAAGGGAATATTATGATGAACTGGTCAAAAACGTTAAGCCGGTTGCGAGTGTTGACAACAGCGCGTTAAAGCAATGCAACAGTAAAAAAGAAAATATTGCGGCGGCTCTGCCCGGAGGCAGCGCACCATTATTGCAGTTCAAAACAGCAGGCAGCTTAAAAGCCGTTGCCGGTATTCGCCCCGTTAATGGTCACGTATTGCAGGCGATGCGTCAGATGCTGGTATTAAAAGCCTATAGCCCATCCACCATCAAAACATACCTGAACGAGATGAGCCAGTTTTTGCAGGCGCTCAAAACTGAAGCTGCAGACAGATTCCCTGTCAGCCGTATCAAAGCTTACCTGCAATATTGTTTTGAGCAGTTGAAGCTAAGCGAAAACACTTTGCACAGCAGAATAAATGCGTTGAAGTTTTATTATGAGCAGGTACTGAAGAAGGAAAAGTTTTTTTGGGAGATACCGAGACCAAAGAAGCCTGAGGCTTTGCCCAGGCATTTAAATCAGGATGAAATAGCCGGCATTATCAACAGTGTCACCAATAAAAAGCACAAAGTAATGCTAATGCTTGCTTATGGCGCAGGATTAAGGGTGAGTGAAATAACAGCGCTTAAGACTCATGAAATAGACAGCAAAAAAATGACGATAACCATACGTTCCGGTAAGGGGAGAAAAGACCGTATGGCGCCGTTAAGCCCGGTTTTACTGATAATGTTGCGGGAGTATGCCAAAGAATTCAGTCCTCCAAAGAGGGGATATTTATTTGAAGGCAATATTAAGATGACGCGCTACAGCAACCGCAGTTTGCAGGAAGTGCTACAGGCTGCCAAGAAGAAGGCGGGGGTTGTTAAGCCCGGTGGGATACATAGTCTCCGCCATAGCTTTGCCACCCATTTAGTAGAAAGAGGAACAGATATTTCGATGATACAAAAGCTGTTAGGGCATAACAGTATTAAAACAACAATGATTTACCTTCATACCAGCAATAAAGATCTATTAAAGATAGTAAGCCCCTTAGATGACTTATTATTAACATAAGCCGCATTGACGCTACTCTGCAGCGAACCGCGCTTTTTTAGCTAACTGATTAGCTTTTAATGGATTGAAAATATTGTAGGGAGAAAATCAATAGCGTATATTAGCGTAAATACAAATGTTAGCGGCAATATAATATAACATACATTAAAATATGAGATACCTTCTTTACTTATCACTTTTGAGTTTACTCTCCTGTGACTTTGCAAAAAAAAATGAAACAAAAACAAAAGTTCAATACTACGAAGACGACGCTGGCTTTTCAAGAAAATTAAACCTCATAGACAATAAACTATCTCCAGATGGCTTATATGCGGGACAAGGATTTAACTCGATAGTCGGAAAGAAAATGGATGGAATTATTGTTGACACTCCACTAGTTCCTATATTATATAACACTGCTGAGGGTTTTGGACAAACAGTGTATTTGAATGTTAAACTCATAAATAGCTATGAAGAGCTTCGCCAAAGCTTGTCTGTAGATATTGCCGCATCATTGCAAATGGGAGCATTTAAGGGAAGTTCAGAAATGAAAATGCTTAATGACCATTCATTCAATTCTTTTTCCACTTTTCTTTTAATGAACTTACAAGTACAAAATCCTTCGGTTGGTATAAAGCCTCAAAATTATAAACTGACTGAAAAGGCTTTAAAACTTATCAATAATCCAGACAATTTTATTCGAAGCTTCGGCAACCAATTTGTTTCATCAATTGAAACTGGTGGAAGCTTATACGTACTATTTGAATATAAATCAACAGACTCAAAAGAGAAAAACGAACTATCACTAAAATTAAGTGCTCAAGTAAAGCAATTATTTGGTCGGGCAAGTTTAAACGCAGAAATAAAGAATACTTTAGAACATATTGAGTGGTCAAATAGTTTGTCAGTAACCTTCGCAGGAACAGGTGTATGTGGACGTCTTCCTGCATTAAATAAAGATTCATTAATTGATTACATGCGTGATTTTCCTGATATGGTCAGCCCTAAAAAGTGCCCATCTATAACTGGATATTCTTTTTCAAGTAACTCTATTTTAGCTGAAATCCCCAACAAGGATATGTTTGACACATTTATCAGACAGAAGCATTTTATTGAAGATTGTTCCTTCAAAAATGATTCATTAACAACAGTATTGGGGAATATTAAGTATGCTCAAAAATATCCAGATGAATTTGAAAACCCAGAATTGCCTAAACTTCAAAATTTAGAATCAGAAACAGTGAGACAACAACGACAACTACAACGGCTTGTTGAAGATTGCAGTGAAAATATTAATTTATGTAAAGCAACTTTGAACGATATAATAGTTCCAAAATTGGATTTAAAATGGAAAGCTGGCAACCCCAAGAATCAACCAATGTTTTTTGATAAACAAATTGACTCGTTGGAATTTTTCGCCTCTACACTAATTGATTCAGTTACTTTATCAGGCTACAAGACATTTGAGCTTAGAGGACAGTTTGGGGTATTGAAGCCCGTCTCAAGTAATGAAAGTAGCTATACTTACAATGACGAAAATAATTTTGCAATTGAACAAAATTGGGGTGGATTAGGGTTGGAAAAATACCAAATGTACTTTTTAATTTATGATAGTCGCACCAATAGTTTGGTCGACAAAATTCCTTATACCAACTCTCCAGTAAAAGTAGAACGAAAAAATTCATATGTTAAACTTCAACTTGTTTGCAGTGGACTATTCAGCCAAGAAGATATGATAGCTACTTACAGACAACCAAATTTTAAGCCTCTCTTAATTAATAGCAAGGAGAAACCTCTCCATGTATTGATATACTAAAATTAATAAATATACTGCCGCTAACATTAGTATTGCCAATAGTGGGGCTTGACATTGGAACAATCAGCAACGGTAATTCTGCTGTACTGCGGTTCCGGGCTCGACGAATAAAGCCCAGCTTTAGTTCTTAATATTTAACTTTATCAAAAAGCCAAGCAGCAGTTCCGGCGGACAAATATAAAATTCCCCACCATCGGCAATACCTGCTCGTTATATGCAACCGACTGACAACAAGTGTTTAAACAAATAATCTGAATTCCTTTAATTCTTTCAGGACATTTAAAGATTGGCCAAGCTGATTACGAGGGTTTATCGAAGCGGTCGTTTTGCAGAGGCCAGTACTACTATTGAACTTTGGTACATGCACAGCCACGCCAGGCAGACGATCCCTGATTAAGCTTATCGAAGGTTTATCGAAGCGGTCGTTTTGCAGAGGCCAGTACTACTATTAAGCTTCGGTGCATGCACAGGCACGCCAGGCAGACGATCCCTGATTAAGCTTAGCGAAGGTTTATCGAAGCGGTCGTTTTGCAGAGGCCAGTACTACTATTAAGCTTTGGTACATGCACAGCCACGCCAGGCAGACGATCCCTGATTAAGCTTAGCGAAGGTTTATCGAAGCGGTCGTTTTGCAGAGGCCAGTACTACTATTAAGCTTTGGTACATGCACAGCCACGCCAGGCAGACGATCCCTGATTGAGCTTTGCAAATGACCGAAGCGAAGATGATTATGGAGAAGGCTGCATATAACATTCGGTTTGGCAATATGG
>CAYWVB010000027.1:0-65471 GCA_964461595.1 uncultured Terrimonas sp.
TTATCGGATTTTTATGCCCCAAAATTTCGAAATTGACTTTTTGAGGGTTAACTATTTTAAAAGTATCTGCGACTGTATAGGGTGCTTTTATTAAGAAATGATGTATTTATCAGCATGAAAATCGTTTTCCTAAATGAACAACCGTACTCTGCCTCGTTTATACAGAACAGTTATCTTAGGATTGCCTGCGCTAATATTGTTTCGCAGATTTTCATTGTTTTCAGGGCATCCCTGAAAGGAGAAGAAGTTATCTCTTTCCCGGTCAGTATGGATTGTATGAATTCCCGATTTTTTTCCCTGAACCCCCCATATATGAATAGCTCATCGCTTCCGGCTATATCAGTAGCGCTATAGCAGACGCCTTTAGTATCGCCATCGGCATACACCTGGCCCTGAACTTCAGGCTCGGTCTCCGCACAAATTCCGGGAGCATGCATTACTACCCTGAAGATCCTTCTGCCGGAACTCCAGTTGCCTATGGTATGACAGGTATTGCCATTATCAAAATACAGGTGTGCGCTTATCCAGTTTATATCATCAGCACCTATGCGCCGGCAGTAGGATTCGGTGCTTATCACTTCACCCTCCATTAGCCACCTGGCTGTATCTATACAATGAATAAAATCATCGTGCATCCTGTCCCGGGCAGTCTTCACCGGGATGATCTCACACTTGTTAAACTCCACCAGTGCATGCGTAATCGCGCCTTTTTTATTGCATTCTTCTTTCATTTTGTGCAGCAATGGCATATTCCTGCGCTGCAGGGAAACCTGGGTGATGCAATGATTTGCGGTAGCCAGTCCGGCAAGTATTTCTGCCTGGTGCAGTGTTAAGCCCATAGGCTTTTCAATATAGAGGTTGAACCGGTGTTCAAGGCACCAGACCCATACATCAAACATTTGCTCAGGCGCCCCTATAGCATAGACTGCATCCGGCTTCAACTGCAGAAGGACAGACTGGTAGCCGGTAACAGACGAAACAGGAAAAATGCATTTTTCGGGAATGCCAAAATGCTGTGCTGTGCTTGTGAGCCGTTCTTTATTGAAGGCAATAATACCCACAATTTCCACTTCGTTAAAAGAGAGAAGAGAGGGGAAGTGCACCCTGCCTGCAAAGTTTCCATTTCCTATGACGCAAACCCTTACTTTCATATTCGCTTTTCTATTTTACTTTGAAAATACATGTTAATATCCAGTATTAAAAGGCGGGAATTTATTATTGATGGCTGCAGATTGACATCGCGATGGCTGCTTACATGGGATATGAATACAATGATGTCCGGGTGGCAATATTCAGATACATATTCTCACCGCCTTCCGGCTAATGATGGTCATTATAAGCGTACATGCGGTTATATAGAAGATGTTCCGTCAGTGCCTATAACCGGGCGCCGGGCAGCGCCTATCAAGATTTTCAGGATATCAAATGGAGGCATAAGCTCCGGGAGCCGCAAATCTTGCTTATGGTCTGAAAATTGAAATGACTCATTGATTCTGTAACAGGATCAATGAGAAAAGCTATTCTTGCTATAATTTTACATATAAATTCATTGGTGATAATATGCCGGGAGGAAAAGAAAAGAAAAAAAGAATTACGATCCGCGATATTGCAAATGCTGTGGGTATTGCTCCGTCTTCTGTCTCCAAAGCGCTGAATGATCTTCCCACCATTAGCGAGAATATGAAAACGCTGGTAAGGGCCAAAGCGCGGGAACTTAATTACAAGCATAATTCCAATGCTGCTAATCTCAGACGGGGAACCTCCAGGACAATCGGTGTGATCGTTCCTAAGATCAATGTGGCTTTTTTTGCCGATATTATTGCGGGTATTGAACAGGCCTGTTTTGAAAATGACCACCGGCTCATTATCTGCCAGTCAGACGAATCATTTGAAAGAGAGCTGCAGGCTGTTGAAACACTTATCCAGCAAAATGTAGACTGCGTACTGATCTCTCTTTCACAGGAAACAAAAACTACTGATCATCTCAAAGAGGTCACTAATCATCATATTCAACTGGTGCAGTTTGACCGTGTGGATCATACTTTCGGCAGCCATATTCTGGTGAATGACAATCAGGAAGCATCTTTCAAAGCTGTGCAACATTTGATCAGCCAGGGGTATAAGAGGATTGCCTTTTTTGGAGGACCGGATTATCTTCCACTTTATAAAGAGAGAAAACAGGGTTACCTGGATGCTATCAGGAAAGCAGGCCTCACTATTCCCTACAATTTTATTGTTGATAATGTGCTGAAAAAAGAACCTGCCCGGGCTGCAGCTACGGAACTGTTAAGGCTTAAAGCAACTCCTGATGCATTTTTTACGGTTTCCGATTATGCTGCACTGGGGGTTTTAAAAGCCGCTGAAGATTGTGGTAAAAAAGTGCCGGAAGAGATAGGCATTATTGGTTTTTCCAATGAAGCTTTTACGGAAATGACGTCGCCTACACTTTCTTCGGTCAGCCAGCAAAGTAAAAAAATGGGTAGAGAAACGGCAAACGTATATTTCAATCATGTGTTGAACCACAGAACAGATGGCAAATCTTCGCATTCTCTGAAGCTGGTTATTGAAAGCTCTATTATTGAGCGGGAGTCTTCTGTTAGAAAAAGTAAAGGGAGAAAAAAGCGGTAAGCGGTAAGTGGTATCACTAATTGACGCAACACTAGTTTGCCCGCGTTATATTTGCGCATCCCAATTATGAGCACATCCGGAAAGAGCCAGTTGGCAGGCGCAGGTCTGGCATTGTTAGCCACCATCATCTGGTCGGGTAATTTTATAATTGCCAGGGCGGTAGTACATACCGTTCCACCTTTCAGCTTATCTTTTTTCAGGTGGCTGTGCGCGGCGCTTGCCATGCTGCCTTTTTCTTTCAGAAAAATATACGAGGAGCGGCAGGTATTGCTTCAGCACAGGAAATATCTTTTCTGGACTGCATTATGGGGCATTACCCTGTTCAATACTTTTATTTATATAGGAGGGCATTATACTACTGCTATTAACCTCGCACTGATCGGCACCACATCATCCCCCATCATTGCTATTATACTTGCACGGGTTTTCCTGAAAGAGCCTGTCGGGTGGCTGAAATCAGTCGGAGTATTGGTTTGCATATCGGGCGTATTATTTTTATTAAGCGGCGGTAAATGGGAGAGCCTGGCAAATTTTCATTTCGGCACAGGCGATAAATGGGTATTGCTTGCAGCCGCCTGTTTTGCCATATACAATGTTTTCACCCGCAAAAAACCGGAGGCTGTTTCGGGCATAAGCTTTCTCTCCGTTATTTTCTCCCTTGGTACCGTATTGCTTCTCCCTTTTTATATATGGGACATTATGTATGCCTTCCCGGTAAAATGGAGCGCTGATTTTGTATACATCATTTTATTCCTCGGTATAGGGTCATCAGTAATTGCCTATCTGCTGTGGAATGAAGCCATCCGGCGTCTCGGCGCAGGACGTACTGCAATATTCGGCAACCTGCTTCCTATATTCAGCAGCATTGAAGCGACGCTCATCCTGCAGGAATCGCTTACCTGGGTGCATGTGGGAGGCATGCTGCTCGTATTCGCCGGTATCTTACTGGCAAACTGGAAGCTGTTCAGGAAATAGTTGTGCGTGCATCATTCAACAGATTGAAACCCGTTGGAACAAAATGCGTCCTGGGTTACGCCTTCCTTTGCGTGAAAAATTTCCCACTACAAACGCGTCATCTTCAGGAACCTCCCGATCAGGAACAAAGATGCTACCGTAAGTCCTATGATAAAGCCCAGCCACATACCGGCAGCACCCATATTAAATACAAAAGCAAACATATATCCCAGGGGTAATCCTGCTATCCAATAGGCGATCCCTACAAAAAGGGTAGGCATTTTTACATCTTTGATGCCGCGGAGCAAACCGGCGCCAATCGCCTGCGTGCTGTCGGATATCTGGAAGATAGCGGCATATAGCAGCAGCAGACCCGCCAGCTCAAGCACCTGGGTATTTTTGTTAAACAGGTGGGGCAACTGATTCCTGAAAATGGTAAACATCAGCGCACAAAATGTTCCGTAGAAAAAAGCGGTGATCAGCGTGCTCTTGCCGATAACAGAGATCATCAGCCTGTCTTTTCTGCCAAAAGCATTGCTTACTCTTATTGAACCTGCCTGTGCGAGGCCCATAGAGACCATAAAAGTAAAAGAAGCGCAGCTCAATGCAATCTGGTGCGCTGCCTGTGCCACTGCGCTTATCGTGCCGATGATAATACCTGAAATGGCAAAAGCGCCGGCTTCCATACCTATTTGCAGGCTGCTGGGAACGCCTATATGCAGTAATTCCCCGATCGTTTTCCATTTCAGCTTCCACTGATTGCGGCTCACCGCCATATAGCGCCGGAATACCCGGTGCTTCAGCACTACAAAAAGCAGTGCAACGAACATCATTGTCCTGGTAATAAGCGTAGCCCAGCCTGCACCAATCAGCTCCAGCCTGGGAAACCCCCAATGACCATAGATCAGCAGCCAGTTCAATACAATATTCAGCGGCATACCTGCCAGCGAAAGCGCCATGGCAGTCCGTGTATATTCAAGCCCGTCGGCAAACTGCTTAAGCGCCATAAAAAGCAGCATGGGAACGATAGAGAGCGACATGAGCTGCATGAACGGCAGCGCCAGGTGAGCTACTTCATCATCCTGCCCGAGATGCAGCAAAATATTTTTGCCTGCCAAAAGCAGCCCGGCAATGATCAGCGCCGTGCATACGCACAAAACGAAGCCATTGAACAAATAATGAGAGACCAGTTGCCCGTCTCTTTTTCCATGCGCCATGGATACCATCTGCGAAACGCTGATGGTCATGCCGATCCCGATCACAAAAGGAATGTTCATGGCATTGATCACCAGTGCGGATGCAGCCAGCTGCTTGTAATTAATGCCGCCGATCATCGCCGTATCAATGATGTGCAGCGCCATCTGGGCAAGCTCACCAATGATGATGGGCAGTGCCAGTTTGATCGTCTTGCCTGCTTCCGTTCGCAACATAAATGGTGAATAGAATGGTGAATGGTGAAAGCCTCTCCCGTTTTACGTTCATACCCTGGTCTCAAAAAAAATCCGGGGTCTCTCGTATCAGCCCCGGATCAACTTTATCTGAGAATTGCCTATTTTAATTTGGCAAGTTCACTGTCATAATATTCTCTGGTAAAAATGACATCCGGGAGATTATGGTACCAGTTAGACTCGTGCTCTATGGACAGCATACCATTAAAATTCTGCCGCTTCAGCTCAGCCAGCACTGCAGGGATATCTATCACCCCTTTGCTGACAACGGTATCTGCGGCCTTTGGATCATCAAATTTCACGACATCTTTCAGGTGAGCGCCAAACACATGACCTTCCAGTTGCTTAAGCGCGTCTACAGGATTGATGCCATTACGTGCCCAATGCCCGATATCAGCGCAGGATCCTATATTATTATGTCCTTTGATAGCGGCAAGCACAGAGTCCGGTGTGGCATACGCATTAGGTTTGGGGTGGTCGTGAATAGCGATCCTGATGCCATAAGCGCCGGCAAGGCTGTCTGCCAGATCCCACTGGTCTTTTTTAGGCTCTGCAGTAATATAGCTTAACCCAAAATCTTTTGCCAGGTCAAAAGCTTTCACCCATTCCTCCTTGTTGGCGGGAGAAATAACACCCATTGCCACAATGCTGATGCCTTTTTTCTGTAAAAGATCTTTGAGCCTGGTACGGGTATCGGCAGACATTTCAGGTCCGAAGTTGCCGGGTAAGCCACCGCCAAGTTTCTGCCCGAAAAACGCTTCAATATATTTTATCCCGGCGCTATCCACTTTGTCGAGGGCTTCTGTAAAAGGGAACATCCTGAATGTCCACATCTGAACGCCTAACTTAAAGCCAGCGGTGCTTCCTGTATTGACAGCAGGACTGTCAACTGATGTACTGGCGGTGCTGTCTTCGGTAGATGCGGAAGAAGATCCGCTGTTGCATGAACTGATGGCAAACAATCCCAGCAGGGATACCAAAATGCCGGCGATAAATTTCATGTGCAGGTTTTAAAAGTGAATAAATTGTAATAAGGATGGCAAAAGTATTGAAATATTTTTTGTAGAAGGTTGATTTAGGGGCGCATTTCAATTTTTGGCTTCATACACAGCTTTCCGGACTGTGTCACCATAGCCGTATCCTTAAGAAAACTGAGCACTCAAATACCCCGGATGGGGGGGGGTAATTTGAATAGCCACGGGTATAACCGGTGGAATATTTTCGGCAATTTTACGGAACTGACCAAAAAGACAAATGCGAAAAATTGAATGCACCCGTTGATTATTCAATCGCTATGACAATTTTTAATGCAATCAGGCAGACAGCCGGCCTTTTATAGCCTAATGCTAATAGTAAAGACTTCCGGAATCCATTCAACAACTCAAAGCCGGCAAAACAAAAAAAATTGATCTCCCTTAAGGCCTGCTATATGAATATTGAGTTCCCTATGACTGAATTTTTCTGTTCCTTAAAGCAATAAACGCCTTATTCCAGCTGCTGCTGCATTTTCCGTACCCGGTCTTCCAGCTTTTCCGAAGTAAGGCTTTCCCTCATACTATCTACTTTTATGGGAAAACAAAAAGGTGTCAGTTGCCCGGGAAACCGGATGACGATCTCCGATTGCTGGATGCGCTCCAGCATGTTGCGCAGCCGCACTTCTTCCATCTGCTGATCCAGCACTTCACTATATGCCTGGCGTATCAGAAGATTACCGGGATCATATTCATTGAATACTTTAAAAAGCAGCCCCGCAGAAGATTGGAGGTGACGCGCTTTCTTCTGCTCACCGGGGAATCCCTGGAATATCAATCCCCCGATCACTGCAATATCCCGGAATTTTCGCATAGCCATTTCCGTTGCATTCACGCTCCGCTGGATATCATTGAGCAGGTTTTCGGGGGAAAAAAGCTCGTATACATTGGTATCATCCACCGGTATGGGCTGATCGCTCAGCAATTCAAATCCATAATCGTTCATTGCGAAGGAGAAAGTAATGGGTGTTATCCTGCTGATACGCCATGCCAGTATAGCCGCCATGGCTTCATGCACCAGCCTGCCTTCAAAAGGATATACAAAAAGATGATAGCCATCCTTTGTTTCAATATGCTCTATCAACAACTGGTTATGCTTTGGCACATGCGATAGCAGGGATTGCAGATTGAACAGCGGTTGTAAAACAGCAAGCTCTATATCATTAGGGCTTTCCCTCCGTAAAGCACTATCCCCGGCCTTGTCCAGCGTTTCTCTCAGCTTACGACCAAGGTTAGCCGAAAGCGGCATTCTTCCTCCCTGCCAACTGGGAACGATAGATTTTTTGGAATTGGTTTTCTTTACGAGCACCGTCATATCCTTAATAGTGACCAGCTCTACATTCCTGCCGGCAAGCGTAAATACGGCGCCGGGATCAAGCCTCGATACAAACCATTCTTCGATAACACCAATAAACCCTCCGTGCAGGAATCTCACTTTCAGCATCGCTTCGCTCACTATGGTGCCGATATGCATCCTGTGCCGCATAGCTATACGGCGGCTGGTGATCTTATATGCCCCGTTCACTATTTCTACCTTTTTATATTCGTCGTATTGCCGCAAGGCCTCACCACCTTCGGTAATGAACCGCAATACCTGCAGCCATTCGTCGTGCGACATATCCCTGTAGCAATAGGTTGACTTTACCTCTTTATATATGGTATCTGCATCAAAACCATCCGACACAGCGAGCGTGCAGAGGTATTGAATGAGCACATCATAGCACAGCAACATGGGATCCCGGCTCTCAATGATATTTTCTTCCATAGCCGTCTTCAATGCCGAGGCTTCTGTAAGCTCCAGGGAATGCGTGGGCAGGAAATATATTTTGCTTACCGCTCCGGGCTGGCGGCCGCTGCGACCTGCACGTTGTAAAAACCGTGCGACGCCTTTGGGAGAACCCACCTGTATCACCGTTTCCACAGGGCGAAAATCAACCCCGAGATCAAGGCTCGCCGTACATACTACAGCTTTCAAAATACCTTCGTGCAAAGCTTCTTCCACCCAGTTTCTCAGCTCCGGCTCAATGCTGCCATGATGAAGTGCTATCGCGCCGGCAAGATCAGGAGCTGCTGTCAGCAATCCCTGGTACCAGGTCTCACTCATGCCGCGGGTGTTGATAAAGATGAGCGTAGTGCGGCTCTGGTGGATGATCGGAACTACTTTCTGCACCAGCCTGATCCCCAGGTGTCCTGCCCAGGGATATTTTTCTATTTCATCAGGCAATACAGATTCTATGACTATATTTTTCTTCAGTTCCGCTTTTATAATTATAGTTGGTGCTGCCTGGGGGAGACATGACATCAGTACCTCTTTCGCCTCCTCAAGATTGCCGATAGTGGCGGAGATACCCCATATAGAAAGCGCGTCTCCTGAAGCATAAGATCTTAACCCGGATACCCTGCTGATCGCCAGCTCAACCTGCACCCCTCTTTTACTGCCCAGCAATTCGTGCCACTCGTCAACGGCAATTATTTTGAGGGTGGAGAAAAAATCTCCATATCCTTTCTGCGCCAGCAGCAGGTGAAAGCTTTCAGGAGTAATGATAAGCACTTCCGGCGGACGCTTCTTTTGTTGCTGCCGCTCCGCCACCGGCGTATCGCCATTACGTATACCTATCCGCCACTGCATGCCAAGCTCAGCGATCACTTCCTCCATGGCGCGGCCGATATCTTTTGCCAGCGCACGCAAAGGCGTGATCCATATAAGCTGCAACTGCCGGGGTGCAAACGTTTTATAATCTGAAGGATGGTGATTAATAAAGTCAATGACAGCGCCGAGAAATACGGAAAAAGTTTTTCCAAAACCTGTAGGGGCATTCACCAGACCGCTCCTGCCATCAATAATATGCTGCCAGGTCTCTTCCTGGAAGGTAAATGCTTTGAAACCCTTATCCGCCAGCCAGCCGGCGACTACCTCATATCCTTTTGAATCTTGTAGCTGCATTACAGGAAATGCAAATTACGGATAGTAAATGATCAAAGGAGAAATGCATTTACAGTATGCACAAACTTACTAAAGGGCTATTTATACCGGTTTAAAAGGAATAAGCAAGCAACTCATTAAAAGACAATATTATTTGTTCGCCGGTAGCCAGGTTTTTGACATTGCATGCCCCGTTTTCCAGCTCACGGCTGCCGATCATTGCCGCATAAGCAATATGCTTGCGGTCGGCATATTTAAATTGTTTATCAAATTTCGCCTGCTCATGATACAGCTCACAGCTCACCCCTTTTGCCCGCAACTGCTGCATCAGTTCAAATGCTTTTTTACTTTCCGCATCTCCAAGGTTGAAAAACAATACCCTGGTGCCGCCCTGCACCTGCTCAGGGAACAATCGCAGCTCTTCCAGCACATCATATATACGGTCTACCCCAAACGATATCCCTACACCGGGAATACCGGGCACTCCAAACAATCCGGTAAGATCATCATACCTGCCGCCGCCGCCTATGCTTCCCATATTCACATGCTTTGCTTTAACCTCGAAAATGGCGCCGGTATAATAATTAAGCCCTCTTGCCAGCGTGAGATCTACTACCAGTTCATTCCTGCCTGAAAGTGAAGAAGGATAGCCAAGTATATATTCAAGTTCTTCAATTCCTTTAGCGCCGGTTGCCGAACCGGCAAACAGTGCTTTAATGCGATCAAGCTTTTGGACATTTGTGCCTTCTATCTGCAGGTATTGCGTAATGATATCTACCTGTTGCTCATCCAGCCCGCGTTGTCGCAATTCTTCCTGCACTTTTTCAATACCTATCTTATCCAGCTTATCAATAGCCACAGTAATGTCTGTCATCTTCTCCGAGCCGCCACAGCATTCGGCAAGCGCTGCCAGTATCTTCCTGTTATTGAGCTTTATCTCAACCGGGATATCCAGTTGTGCAAATACCTTATCATATATACCGGCAAGCTCCACCTCATTGATCAGGGATGTGCTGCCTACCACGTCGGCATCGCACTGGTAAAACTCACGATACCGCCCTTTCTGCGGGCGGTCTGCGCGCCATACGGGTTGCACCTGGTAGCGCTTGAACGGGAAAGTGAGCTGCCCGTGATTCATGGCTACATAGCGTGCAAAAGGAATGGTGAGATCGTATTTTAATGCACGCTCAGTAAGATTCTTATCATTTTTCCCCGCTAAAATATTTTCAAAAGCCGTTTTTGCCTTATCAATGTTTTTAGGATCGCCCAACCCGTTATTTAAAATTTTGAAGATGAGCTTATCCCCTTCTTCTCCATACTTTCCCATCAGGGTGTCCAGGTTTTCCATAGCAGGCGTTTCCAGGGGCTCAAAGCCATAAAGCTCAAAGACCTTTTTAATGGAACCAATGATATAGGCTCTCTTGCGCACAATGTCCGGCCCGAAATCCCGCGTGCCCTGCGGAAGCGAAGGTTTACTCATTATCCGAATGAATTGATGTATTTTTTATTGCAGTATATTTCTCAATGATCTTATCACAGGCTTTGTCAATCATATCAAACACCCGGTGATAGTCAGCCTCGGGGCCATACCACGGGTCAGGAACATCCATTTGCCTTCCGGGATATACTTCATCCATCAGCAGCTTTATTTTTCCGGGACGGAAGGCATTGCCGGCTATCCACCGCATCTCTTCTATCACATCTTCCGCCATTGCATATACCAGGTCAAACTTTTCAAGATCTTCTGCGCTGAAG
Source organism: uncultured Terrimonas sp. (assembly GCA_964461595.1). GTDB lineage: Bacteria > Bacteroidota > Bacteroidia > Chitinophagales > Chitinophagaceae > Agriterribacter. The sequence goes on from CAYWVB010000027.1 coordinate 10,740, forward strand.
TTCCTTGCCCGTTGTTTACTGATATCAATACCGTGCATGGCAGCTACTTTTTGCGACAGTCTGTGCGGCGCTTCACCCACATGATACCCGTTCGTGCCGGCGCTGTCTACTTTCCAGTGCAGCCCGTTGTCTTCGATTTTGCTCCGCATTATTCCTTCAGCCAGCGGGCTCCTGCAAATATTGCCCAGGCATACCATTAATATCTTCATATCAAAAAAAATCGGCACAAAGGTAAAGCAAAACCTATAAGGTTTTCAGCGTAATGCTTCCACGGGCGCATTTCAGATTTTCGCATGGAATTGAAATCCCACGCGGGAATATGTGATCGAGCCAATGGCTCTGGAACACCGCACTACAAGAGCCGTAGGCCCGGTAGCATATTGTTCCAACGGATTTCAATCCGTTGCACATTTCCGCTTGCCAAAAATTGAAATACCTCCTGCTTCTACGGGCGCAGTTCAGATTGACCAGACTGCTTCGCCGCTGTAATGTATCTCTTCACGTAAAACGCCCTGCAGGCGGCTCGCCGAGACAGGGCCGGAGTGTTTTGTTTTTTGTACCTGGCGTTTTCTTCAGGTATGGGTACATTAAGCCTTAACTTCTTAATGGTTTACAGCTTCACTCTTTATATTTTTGATCATGAAAAAGATCTGCCTGCTTCCTTTTTTACATATTGCGTTGGCAATACACGCACAACCACCTGTGCCCCGCGCCAACCTGTCCACTTACATCACCCCGACATTTACGGACACTTCGAGAATTACCCGGGTAAAAGCCATGATACCCGTGATAGACCGCATATACCGCGACTATGCGCAACAAAGGCATTTCCCCGCCATAGCTTTCGGGATAGTAGTGGATGATCAGTTGGTATATGCAGGCAGCTATGGCAAAACCGATATAACGAAAGACATTCCGGCAAATCCCTCCTCCCTGTTCCGCATAGCTTCCATGACCAAAAGCTTTACCGGGATGGCTATTCTCAGGCTGCGCGACGAAGGCAGGCTCCGCCTCGATGATCCGGCAGCGCTATATATACCGGAATTAAAAAAAGTGCCGCTGCTCACTTCTGATGCACCGCAGATCACTATCCGCAACCTGCTTACGCATACAGCAGGATTTCCTGAAGATAACCCCTGGGGAGACCGCCAGCTTGCTATTACAGCGCAGCAATTTTCGGTCATGCTGCAAAAAGGAATATCTTTTTCCAATGTCCCCGGCATTCAATATGAATACAGCAACATGGGTTGGGCCATGCTGGGCCGTATCATCACCAAAGTTTCGGGCAAACCGTATGAGCAATACATTACCGATAATATTCTTCTGCCGCTGGGCATGTACCATACTGTATGGGAATATGCTAAGGTGAGCCCGGAGAAGCTGGCACACGGCTACCGCTATGAGAATGGTCAATGGAAAGAAGAAGGATTGCTCCACGACGGGGTATACGGCGCAATGGGCGGGATCATCACTTCTGTTGAAGACTTTAGTAAATACATGATGCTGCATCTTGCCGCATGGCCGCCACGCAACGGAAAGGAAACGGGACCGGTTAGACGAAGCTCTATCCGCGAAATGCAGCAGCCCTGGTCTTTCAATAATCTTGATCCTTCCTTCCGGTATCAGGGCTCCGGCTCCTGCCCGCTGGTAAGCAGCTATGGCTATGGGTTAAGGATAGGTGCAGACTGCAATGACAGAAGATATGTGGGGCATACCGGCGGGCTGCCCGGCTTCGGAAGCCAGTGGTGGATAATGCCCGATTACGGGATAGGCGTAGTGGCTTTGGGCAACCTGACCTATGCCAGTATGACTGCTGCCAACTATGCCGTGCTGGATACGCTGGTAAAAGGAGCGAAGCTGCTCAAACGACCACTCCCGGTATCTCCTGTGCTGCGCCGGCGGCAGTCGGAAATAGCAGCGCTACTGCCCGACTGGAAAGCTGCGGAGCAAAGCGGGATCTTTGCCGTTAATTTTTTTGCAGATCATTCCCTGGCAGGCAGGAAAGAAAAATCGGTGGCATTATTTGCAAAAGCCGGCAAAATACAACGCATCGAAGAAGTCATTCCTGAAAACCAGTTGCGCGGCGTATTTGATATAGTATGTGAAAAGGCTACTGTTGAAGTATATTTTACGCTTACGCCCGAATATCCTGCGCTGGTGCAATATTTAGATATGGAGCTGAAATAGGCAGTCAAATTATACCTGTATATTATCGTGAGGGGTAAAACGTGAGAGATGAAACGTGCAACGCAAGGGATGTTCTCCCACGTCTCACGTTTGACGTAATATTGATCTTCTCATCAATTAATTCAACCTTTGCCTGCTTCCCTGCACAGTAATAGTGCGCCCGGCTTTGCCTGACGCATCAAAAGTTTTGAACCTGATGGTAGCAGTAGCGGGAACAGGCGCTTCATATACCGGTGAATCCATAGTAGGTTCGGAACCATCAGTGGAATAATGAATACTGACACCCGGCAAGGCTACATTAGCTTTTATCATACCATTTTCAACCACAGCGCCTGCCGGAGGAATACGATAAGCGTAGCCTCCATTCATTTTTGCCAGGGCAGGGAATTCCTTTTGCGCAATAGTATTGGCAAAGCGGTTCCAGCCGGCGTCCATGCTTTTTACCCTCAGATCATGATTGGCTTCGGTCTCCCATTTCCTCTCCGGCGACCAGGCACTTTCGGCAAACCCTATTAATTTGGGCAGCATATAATATTCGATCATATCCCGTCCCTTGATCGTTTCGCTCCACAACTGCGCTTCCAGCCCGCGGATATTTTTTCTTGCTTCAGGCTTCAACTGTTCCCAGGCGCTGCCGGGCTTATCCCAGTTGAGGGCCGCGCCCATATCACTTTTAAGCGTGGTATTGAACATTTGAAAAGGAGCAAAAGCCCATGCATTTTTAGTGTCAATAAAGCCGGCCCAATACAGCCCCGGCTCTGCAGGATCATTGTTATAGGCCAGGTCAAAATAAAAGTTGGAAACATTGCAGAGCACAATATTGTATCCTTCATTGGCGAGCTTATACGCCAGGTCAGGGTAGTCAAACATATTGTTCCAGATATAGGGAACAACATGCCTGCCGGCAAATTCAGGATTCGGGACCATTTTGCCGGCGCTGTCTTTTTTCAACGCCACCTCTTCCCAGCCATGCACTTCAATATTTCTTTTTTCCATTGTATCCACCAGCCTGCCGAAGAAATACGCCTGCAGGTTCTTGGGATCTTTAATTGCAGGATGCCTGGCCATCAGCGCGAGTGCATTGGGAGATTTTGACCAGGCACCATCGGCGACCTCATCTCCACCGGCATGAAATACGGGCATCGGCAATCCGGCTTCTTTATACATTTTCTCAAACTCATCCACCACCTTAAAGTAAAAATGATAGGCGGATTCGCGGGTTATATCCACCACGTTATCAGAATACATCTGGGCCGACATATATACCGATTTATCCTCCGGATCCACCAGGCGGTATTCATTGGCTTCCTGCTCTTTTCCTTCTTTCATCAGCCTTTGATACCGCGCTTCCATGGATTTAATGGCTGCTCTTGCATGCCCGGGAAAATTGAGCTCAGGTATGATACTGATATGTCTTTTCTTCGCGTACTTCAGTATTTCTATAAAATCATTTCTTGTATAATACCCGCTGCCGTATTTGCCCTTTTCATTGGCAAAAGGCCCCGAGCCATAGCCGGGGTGCAGGGCCACGGCTTCCTTACCGCTTACATGTTGCCGGTGGGCGCCCACTTCTGTCAACTCGGGCAATCCGGGAATTTCCACGCGCCACCCTTCATCTTCGGAGGTATAGAGCAGCATGTGATTGATCTTATATCTGGCTAACACGTCAAGTATCCTGAAAATAGTTTCTCTGGTCTGGAAGTTCCTGCTAACGTCTACGTGTACACTGCGAAAGCCAAACCGGGGGGCATCATCTATTGTAACATAAGGAAGATGAATATCTCCTTTTCCCATATAAGCTCCTGCGGGGATCAATGAAAGCAAACTTTGCATGCCGTAAAATGCGCCTGCTGCATCATAGCCGGTGATGCTGATGCCTTTTCCGCTGATCACCAGGCGATAGCCCTCCGGTTGTTTTTCTTTTACGGCATTGGGGTCTATTGAGATCATGATGCCGTTTTCAGCTTTTCCATCTGCTTTTAAAGTAAACGATTGCCCGGAAATATCTTTCAGCCGCTCTGCCAGCATCTGTGCTTCGTCATTAAATGACGCCGGGAAACTGATAACGGCAGCAGCGGGAAGCGCATATTCTCCTTTTTGCTTCTCGAAATGAGCCGGGCTAGGAATGATCGGTAAAAGCTGGTCGGCAGGCAGCAATGATAAAGATGCGTTTTCTGCATAGGTCTTTGCCGGAGAAGCAGGCAATTCCTTATCTGCTTTACCGCGCAGCAATTGCTCTTTGCGGGTAAAAGGAATGAGCGTATAGTCATTGATCTCCTCTATGCGTTCCTCGTTTCCTTCATCGTCATAAAAGACAATATATATGCCCAGAGGCTGGTCAGTATTTTTAATCACGTAGCCTGCCGCCTTATATTCTATATCAACAGAATCACCTTTAGCCAGCGAAAAACCTGCATTGGGTATCAGCCTGAACCAGTCGCCGTTGATATGCTCCAGCGTAGCCGGCTGCGGCTTTGCCGTAGGCAATACAGGGCTTGGCGCTATAGAGAAAAATATTTTCCAGTTTTTATCCGTGAGCGCCCGGTCATCCCTGTTGATCAGCCGTATACGGGCGGCATAGCCGGAATCGGTAAAATTGGACAGCAGCTCCCATTGCATGGCAATACCGGAGCTTTCACTTTTAGACACTTCCTTTTGCTGCTGCGAGCAGGATGCAAGCAATACTATAACCGCCGACAAAAACGACAATGTATACTTCATGATAACTATCCGTTTTTACATATTACCGAAAAAGGAGGTACAACAAATGTAAGGGAGATGCCGTAAGATAATATATACTGGAAAGAGGATATTATTCTTTTTATCTTTTCCCTATTACAGCATAAATAACGACAATATATATACCACGGCAAATGCTGTCAGCCCCATACATAAAGTAGCCAGCGAATATACCCTCAGCATTGTCCTCATTTCAAGCCCTGCAAACTTACTGATCACCCAAAAGTAGGCATCATTGGCATGGGATATTGTCATGGAGCCTGCACCCATTGAAAGTATGCACAGCAACTGGCCTGTGGCGCTATCCAGCCCGAGAGCAGGTAACAAAGGCTGAATAATGGAAGCAGCAGTAATAATAGCGACGGTAGAAGAGCCCTGGGCTGTCTTTAATAAAGCGGTCACCAAAAACGGGAAAATGATCCCCATGCTTTTCAGCGAAACGGCAGTGCTGAGATGATCACCCAGCCTGGTTGCCGACAATACGGCTCCAAAGGCCCCGCCGGCGCCAATGATCACCAGTATGCCGCCCGCTTTTTCAGCGCCTTCTTGCAGTAGTTTGCCAAGGGTATCTTTTGCAGCGCCACGCATGGTGGTTAAAGCCAGTATTACCCCTGCGGTAAGCGCTATCACAGGGTCGCCGGCCGTACCTAATATTTGCATTATGATCCCGTCATTGTGTTCCACTTTCGTGAAAGCGCCTATGGCGATCAGCACAATGGGCACCATTACCGGCAGGAAAGATTGTACAACACCGGGCCTGTTCTTATTATCAATCACTTCTTCTTCCATTGAGCTGTCTGATGCCTGCAGCTTCCGCCCTGCATATCTTGCCCATATATACCCTGCCGCGCTGGCAGGAATGGCTACGCCAATGCCTGCAAGGATCAATGTTCCGAAATCCACATGCAATATGCCTGCTGCTGCGGCAGCGCCGGGATGAGGAGGGATAAGACAATGTATGGCATAGAGGCCGCTCGCCAGTGAAGTAGCCATCACTGCCATGTTAATACCCGTTCTCCGCGCCAGGCTCCGGTTCAGGCCGCTCAATACAATAAAGCCCGAATCACAAAAAATAGGCATCCCAACTATGAAGCCTGTAATATTCATTGCAAGCGAGGCACGGTGATGCCCGGTCTTCCTGAGTATGAACTCAGCCATAACGGCCGTACACCCTGTATGCTCCAGCAATACGCCAAGCGCCGTACCTAATACAATGATAAACCCCAGCGACGCCATGATATGACCGAACCCGTTTTTCATCGCCACCATGATCTCGCCTACGGGTAACCGTACGCCCAGCCCCACTACAAAACAGGCGGCAAACAGGGCGAAGAAAGCATGTATCTTATACCTGGTTGTCAGCAAAATGATCAGGGCTATTCCTAATAGTAAGAAAATAATTATCTGTGTAAATGGAACGGACATATTCATATAGCTTGAGCAATCAAGATACAGGAAAATTATTTCAACAGGATTAATTAATATTCCGGCATAATTTTTTTATTACTTTGAACAATGATAGCACTCGCAACCACCTGGAAGATCATTAAGCAGTCCTTCGCCGATTTTTTTAGCGAAAGAGTGATGAAATTAAGCGCAGCCCTTTCTTATTACACCCTTTTTTCCTTACCGGGACTTATCATAATTATTCTGTGGATAAGCGATATTTTTTATGGTAAGGCCGCAGTGGAAGGAACGGTATATGGCCAGATAGCGGATTTTGTAGGAAAAGATGCGGCATTGCAGATCCAGGAAACTATCCGGAATGCCACACTTTCTTCAGACAATAAAATTGCCACCATCGTAGGGTTCATCACTTTGGTGATCGGGGCAACAGGCGTATTTGGCGAGATACAGGACTCCATCAATCTTATCTGGCGGTTGAAAGCCAAGCCCAGGAAAGGCTGGCTGAAGCTCCTGGTCAACAGGCTGCTGTCCTTTTCCATTATTGTTACGCTGGGCTTTCTTTTACTGGTATCCCTTATCGTCAACGGTATACTCGATGCTTTTATCAGCCGCCTTACTATGGCATTTCCAGAAGCGCAGATCGTTGCGCTTTATATTGCAAATGTCGTCCTCAGCTTTATCATTACTTCCTTTTTATTCGGACTGATATTTAAAGTGCTCCCTGATGCCAAAATAAAATGGCATAATGTAAGAATAGGCGCCTTTACTACTGCCTTACTATTTATGCTGGGAAAATTTCTTATCAGCTATTATCTCGGGCATAACCGTATGACCTCTGCCTATGGGGCAGCAGGCTCTGTGATAGTGATCCTGCTGTGGGTATATTATTCCGCGATCATCCTGTATTTTGGCGCCGTTTTTACACGGGTATATGCTATTCATACCGGCTCACATATTTATCCTGACGACTATGCAGTATGGATAAAAGAAGTAGAAGTGGAATCTGAACATTCCCTCCAGGCACAGCCGGAAAAAAAGAAAAGCACCGTACCTCCGCCGGAAAAATGATCTATTTTATTCCTGCTCTTTTCTTCAACTCAGCAACAGCTATTGAGATCATCCTTCCAACGGGTTCGCCATTTCTGTAAGTGATCACTCGCATAGTGACCGCATCTTTAGGCACTTCAACAGGCTCCGTATATTTCGGGTAAAATTTATCCGGGAAGGAATTATCAAAGCTGTAAAAAATATCAAGCCCTGCAATCTCCGTAGAAAGCTCTGTCACCGGCAGCCCGTTCGGACCTTTTGTTGCTTTTATTACAGGGTCATACATAGCAGGAGCATATTTCTTTTCCGCCACATCAAACCGCCTGAATTGCTGCTCTACACGCGGTACAAAATCCTCCCAGTTTTTCTTTTCTTTTGGCGACCATACGGATTCCGCTATAGCAAATGCTCTCGGCCACAACATATACTGCAGATGCCGTGTATTATACACCTGCTCGGTCCATAAGTTGGCCTGCCCTCCTTTGATGTATTTTGGATCCACTCCTTCGGGCACCGGATCAAACTGGTAGGCTTTACTTAACCGCAATGTAGCATATACCGGCGGCTCAATCGCCGCATCGCCCTGCATAAAGTCAAGATAGGCGAAGGTGGTAGGGCTCATCACTACCTCATGTTGCAATTTGGCTGCAGCGATCCCTCCATCCACACCGCGCCAGCTCATCACGGCAGCATTAGGGGCTAACCCTCCCTGCAATATCTCATCCCAGCCAATCAGCTTTTTTCCTTTTGATTCAACGATCTTTTCGACTTTCTTTACAAAATAGCTCTGCACTTCATCAAGGTTCTTCAACTTCTCACGTTGCATCAAAGCTTTTATCTGAGGGCTCTTTTCCCAAAAATTCCTTGCCGTTTCATCTCCTCCCATGTGAATATACTCAAACGGGAAAAGCGCTGCCACTTCCGTAAATACTTTATCTAAAAATTCATATACCTTCGGATTGGCAGGGCAAAGCGTATTGTCTACCAGCCCGTAGAAATGCCCTTTGGGCGGCCATACCATAAACTTCTCCCCGGAATTGACTCTGTATTTATCTGCCCCAGGCGTACACGATAATTCGGGGTAAGATGCTATTGCCGCCAGGCTGTGTCCCGGCACATCAACTTCAGGAAGAATATTTACAAAATGATCTTTCGCATACTCCACGATCTCCCTGATGTCGTCCTGGGTATAAAAGCCGCCATAATCTCTCGGCTCATCCGGCAGGGGATTGGAAAAGTAGTTGAATGTACCTGTTTTCTTTACATTCCACGCCCCTACTTCTGTAAGCCTGGGCAGGCTCTTTATTTCAATCCTCCATCCCTGGTCGTCGGTAAGATGCAGGTGCAGCAAATTGAATTTGTAGCGCGCCATATCATCTATGAAGGCTTTCACCTCATCCTTGGTAAAAAAATGTCGTGATACATCAAACATCAGCCCTCTCCAGCCAAAGCGCGGATAATCTTTTATAACAACAGCAGGAGCTATCCACTGTATGCTTTCATTTACTTTTTTACTTTCAATTTCTTTTGGCAGCAGTTGTACAAAAGTCTGAACACCATAGAATAATCCCGCAGGTTTATTTGCGGAAATAGTCACGCCACCGGAAGTAACGGCAAGTTCATATCCTTCATTGCCAATGGTTTCATCACGGGACGTATTGAGCATAAGCTTAATGCTGCCATCTGTTGGAGTATGGGTAGTGCTAAGGTGGAAGCCCGTAGACCTGTTCAGGAAGCCGGCCAGGTAATCGGCCACGGCAGCCGCTGACCCGTTATCGTCCGAAGGGATTTCTATTGCAGTAGTATTTTTCAAGAGAAACTGTCCTTCTTTTTGCTCTATAGAAACAGGTTCGGGAATAATGGAAGGCTTTTGCACCTGGGCTATACCACTAACAGAAGCAAGTACAAATAGAATAAGAATAATGCTACGCTGCATGACTTGAGTTTTGAGCGCAAAAGATATAAAAGAAATACAGATTAAAAAAAATGCCCGGGAACTTTTACCCGGGCAATGCATTATTTATCGTCAGTTTACCAGCTTCTCTTGTTCCGCGAAAACGAATTGCCACCAGAGCGCTGATCTTTGGGTCGTGCCTCTGTAACAGACAAAGCCCTTCCGTCAATATCTCTGCCATTCAGTTCCTGCATAGCCTTCTCAGCACTCCCGTCATCCGGCATTTCAACAAAACCAAACCCGCGGGAGCGGCCACTCTGCCTGTCAATAATGATCTTTGAAGACGATACTTCTCCAAAAGGTGAAAATAAATCTCTTAAGCCCTCATCGGTGGTATGAAAACTTAAATTTGAAACGTACATGTTCATACTAGAAAATTAAAAATGTGATAAATCAACCTGCAATAAGAGCATAAAGCAAAGAAGGCATAAACAGATACAACGTGGCAAGATGTAATGTATAGACGTTCAATTCAGGATGCGCCAATTCAAGTTGTTATAAAGATAGCATTTAAATTGTAGAAACCCGGATGATTTTATGCTTATTGACAGCTGCCGGACAAAATAAAGGCAGGATTACCGGTAATCCTGCCTTGTAAAATCATGGTGTTAAATATGAAATATAGAGATACAAGGCATGCTTGTATCTCTATATTTCATTCTAATTTATTGCAGCAGTCCTGCCATTTATCCTGCTAAACCCGTTTGCGGTGCTGTCAGGCGATAAAGTCCCGTTTTCAATATATTTGATCTTGACGCTTTGCGCTGTATCAGAAACGCCAGGCTTACCTATTAAAAGCGCCGTATATACTTTTCTTTCCTCTATAGTAATTGATCTGTCCGCCTCAAGCGTATCGCCACTGCTGACATTGATGGTAATTTGCCCTGGTGCCAGGGCAGTAAAATCAGATACTGATCCGAAAGCAGCATTATCATTTACCACATTATTTCCATTTTGTGATATTTTTACTGCAGGGGTAAGATTACCGGTAATAGCATTGATATACCTCACATACGCTACACCTGCTGTACCAGGCAGGGTATCAATATTATCTTTAACCACAACGTTTTGATATGCAGTATCGCCTACCAAAAAGAGCGAATAATATTTATCCCGGTCAAAAGTATAGTCTGAGCTTGCAAGGGCATCGCCGGTTGAAGCATCAAAAGCTGTAATAGACCGTGAACCCGTATATATGCCTACATATCCCCCGGTATAATTAGTATAGGCAAGCGGGGTGCTGGTAAGATTGTTGCCCGAGAGCGAAAATCCAATTGCCGAAGCATCCGGTGCAAGATTGAACGCCATCAGCCCCGCCACCGGTGTCTGGGTGTTATCATCGTTTTTCAGGCATGATGAAAAAGAAGCTGCCACTAAAAACAATACAAATACACCTAAAACGCATTTTCTGAATAAGGTAAGATCTTTCATGATTTTTACTGTCTCCTGTTTATTGTTAAAGAATAAAGTGCATTTCCTTTATGGAAACACCGTGTAAGGAATAGAGGTAAAAATGATGCCAAAGCAAAAGGATGCGGCAATAAAAAATTAACCTTATGCAAGTATTAACTTTTAATTAAAAATAATTTTAACATGGAGTTAATACGTTACTTTGTAGCCCTATGCGGAGGAATAATGCACAGCTTGTTTAACGCTTAAATTTTTCTATATGCGCAAAAGGAAAGGAATAAAAATGCTTGTCATTCTTATAGGAATGCTTATTGTAATATATGCGCTCGGGCCGCATCCCGCAACTCCGGTATATGAAAAAGATCTGCCACAGGTACCTGCGGGGACAAACGAACTGCAGGCTTATATCCGGCACAACGAAGCAATGCATAAATTAAAGCCGGATAATGAAGCAAGGATTGTTTGGTACAACGATAGTGTCAAAGAAAAAACACCCTATTCAATAGTTTACCTGCACGGTTTTTCAGCATCACAGGAAGAAGGACGACCCATTCACACCAATATTGCAAAAGAGTTTGGCTGCAATCTTTATCTTTCGCGCCTGGCGGAGCACGGTATTGATACCGCCGATCCCATGATCCGGCTCACGCCCGGCGAATACTGGGAAAGCGCAGAGCAGGCACTCGCTATAGGAAAGCAATTAGGCAACAAAGTTATTTTGATGGGCACCTCTACAGGAGGCACTAATGCGCTGCAGCTTGCGGCTGCATTTCCGGATGATGTGGCTGCACTTGTATTGCTCAGTCCCAATATTGCTATTTTTAATGACAAGGCATGGCTGTTGAACAATCCATGGGGATTGCAAATTGCAAAAGCGGTAACGGGAGGTGATTATATGATATCTGCAGACACCAGGCCTGTATACCGTCAATACTGGTATTGGAAATACCCTGTTGAAGCTACCACCCAACTGGAAGAATATCTTGAGACCACTATGACCAAAGAAACCTTCAAAGCAGTGAAACAACCGCTGCTGCTGTTATATTATTATAAAGATGACATCCACCAGGACAGCGTGGTAAGCGTGCCGGCAATGCTGAAAATGTATGATGCATTAGGCACGCCTCCAAACCTGAAAATGAAACAGGCTATCCCCAATGCAGGCAATCATGTAATAGGCAGCTATATAAGATCAAAAGACCTGCTGAGCGTGCAACGCGCCATAGAGGATTTCCTGGAGAAAAAAATGCACATGGCTGTAGCTGCGGCGCCGGCTATTACTGTAGTGCACAAGGATATGCAATGAGATTATTTTTTAACTCAACCGGAAATTGTTTACTTTTCCGGGGTATTCTTCTTACCCTGCCAAATATGTCTTTCACCTTTCTTCTGTGCTCACAGGAGCCCATATTTTTTCCGTCATTCCGCCTGAACAAGAGGATGTATGGCTTGAGCTAATTTTCTTATATGTTCTCCTGCCTGCTGCATAAAGCGAATTTAGTTGCCATATTAACACGCAGGCTCACAAGTTTTTTTTAACTTAGTCCGCAATTTCAACCTCCTTCACTGGTTTTATAAAAGCCATGCTATTGTTTCCATATGAAAAAGATTTACATTATTGGGTTAATGATTGTGTTTGTTGCAATAGCGGTTATTACTTTCCGCCATGTTACTAATAGTTCATCACGCAGCGCTGCAGACCAGGAGGTCAGCTACAATTTCCAGATACGCCCTATTCTATCCGATAAGTGTTATGCCTGTCACGGTCCCGATGCCAATAAGCGGGAAGCAAGCCTGCGATTAGATATAGCCGAAGAAGCGTACAAAGCGTTGAAAGAGCATCCTAAAGCCCATGCGCTAGTGCCCGGCAAGCCTGAATTGTCGGAGTTGTTCCTGCGGGTAAGCTCTGCTGATACTTCCTATAGAATGCCTCCGGCTTCCAGCAACCTGCCCGCGCTTAACCCGGAAGAAATTGAACTGATCCGCAAATGGATTGAGCAGGGCGCCAAATATGAAAAGCACTGGGCTTTCGTTGCCCCGGTGAAAGCGCCTCTCCCCAAAGTGAAGCAGAAGGAATGGCCGAAAAACGAGATAGATTATTTCGTGCTGCACAAAATGGAAGAAAAGGGACTTGAGCCTAATGAGGAGGCTGATAAAGCTAAATTGCTGCGCCGGATATGCTTTGATATTACCGGGCTGCCGCCGACACCGGAAATGATAGACAGCTTTCTCAGCAATAGTGCTCCCGATGCCTACGAGCGCATGATTGATACCCTTCTTCAAAAACCTTCTTTTGGCGAGCGGATGGCTATACCCTGGCTGGATGCGGCGCGTTATGCAGATTCGCATGGCTACCAGGACGATAATTACCGCTCCCAATGGCCGTGGCGCGACTGGGTGATCCATGCATTCAACGAAAACCTGCCTTATGATAAATTCATTACCTGGCAACTGGCTGGCGACCTTATTCCCAATGCTACTAAAGAGCAGATCCTGGCAACCGGCTTTAACCGCAATCACAAGATCACTGAAGAAGGCGGCGTGATTGATGAGGAATACCGGGTAGAATACGTGGTGGACAGAACCAATACGCTGGGTACTGCATTGCTTGGTATGACTATCCAGTGTGCACGATGCCACGACCACAAATATGACCCCATATCACAAAAGGATTTTTACAGGCTCTCTGCTTTTTTCAACAGTATAAAGGAAGTAGGTCTTGAATCTACTGTAGGCGGCCACGAAACATTTGCCAAAAATCCCAGGATGGATATTACCCAGGAAGATCTGAAGGGAGTTCTGAGCTTTATGAACAAATCCGATACTCAGGGCTTGCAGGTATCGGTGATGAAAGACCTGGACACAGCACGTAAAACCTATGTGCTCTCCCGCGGTGTGTATGATCAGCACGCCGAACAGGTATTCCCGGGCACTCCCGTTTCCATAATGTCTTTTGCAGATACGCTTCCTAAAAACAGGCTGGGGCTTGCAGAATGGTTATTTGACCCACGCAACCCGCTTACCGCCCGTGTTTTTGTGAACAGGGTATGGCAGGAGATCTTTGGGAGAGGTATAGTAAAGTCTCCGGGAGATTTCGGTATGCAGGGAGACCTGCCGGTTAATCCCAGGCTGCTCGACTGGCTTGCAGTGGATTTTCGCGAGAACGGCTGGAATGTAAAAAGGCTGATAAAGCAGATATGTATGTCGGCTACTTACCGCCAGTCGTCGGTAATCACCCCGGAAAAAAAGAAGATAGACCCTGAAAATATTTATCTCTCCCATGCCCCGCGGGTACGTATAAATGCAGAAATGGTTAGAGACCTTGTATTAGCCAGCAGCGGGCTGCTCAACAAGACTATCGGAGGTCCCAGTGTTAAGCCTTACCAGCCGCCGGGATTATGGGAACTGGCCACATCAGGCCGGGGGCTTTTGGCTACATACCGGCAGGATCATGGCGATCTGCTGTACCGGCGCGGCATGTACACTTTTATTAAGCGCACCGTTCCCCCGCCTTCAATGATGATCTTTGATGCGAGCAACCGCGACCAGTGTGAAGTGAAACGCCCGAGAACGAATACACCCCTGCAGGCGCTGATCATGATGAACGATCCGACCGTGCTGGAATCGAGCAGGGCTATGGCCGATCTGTTGATACAGGAAAAGAAAACCCCGGAAGCGGCAGTTACAGAAGCGTTCATGCGCATCATCAACAGGCGTCCCAACAAAAATGAAGCCAACCTGCTGGTGCAATACCTCAAAGAACAAAAGGGCTATTTCAGCAGCCATCCTGAGGATGTGAAAAAAATAGCCAAGGTAGGAGAGTACAAAGCAAAGACAGCGCCTTCGCCTGATCTTGCAGCTACCATGCAGATGATACAGGTAATTTATAATATGGATGAAGCCATCACAAAAACATAAGTGCAATGGAAAAAGAAATATTGGAGTACGGGTTGAATATTAACCGCAGAAAATTCTTATCGCGGCTGAGCATAGGGTTAGGCAGCGCTGCTCTTGGCTCGTTGCTGATACCGGGTCTGTTTGACGGAGCCGGGGCTGCAGAGGAAGAGGCAGGGTTTATTCCCGGCATACCCCATTTTGCTCCCAAAGCAAAACGGGTGATCTATCTCTTCCAGAATGGCGCCCCGTCGCAACTGGAGACTTTTGATTATAAGCCCACATTGATAAAAATGATGGGGCAGGACCTGCCGGAATCTGTGCGCAACGGTCAAAGGCTCACCGGGATGACTTCCGCGCAAAAATCTTTCCCGCTTGTCGGGTCGTACTATAAGTTCAACCAGTACGGGCAGTCGGGTGCGTGGGTAAGCGAAGTTTTCCCGCACATGGCCAATATAGTGGATGATCTTTGCATTATTCGTTCCATGCATACGGAAGCCATCAACCACGATCCGGCGCTTACCTTTTTCCAGACCGGCGCACAGCAGGGCAACCGTCCAAGCATGGGGTCGTGGGTGAGCTACGGGCTGGGCACTGAAAACAAGAACCTGCCTGCGTTTTGTGTATTGCTTTCCCGTGGCAAGGGCAACGGGCAGGGCGTATATTCCAAACTCTGGTCAAACGGATTTTTAGATTCCATCCACCAGGGAGTGCAGTTCAGCAGTGGTGAGAATCCTATACTGTATTTACAGGATCCTGACGGCATGGACAGGACTTCGAGAAGAAAGATGCTTGATAAGGTAGCGGCGCTGAATGAAATGGAGCTGAAAGAATATGGCGACCCTGAAATTGCGACCAGGATACAGCAATACGAGATGGCTTACCGTATGCAAACGGCAGTGCCGGAAATTATGGACGTATCAAAGGAATCGGATGATATCATAAAGCTGTATGGGCCCGAATGTCTTGTGCCGGGTACATACGCCGCCAACTGTTTATTGGCGCGTAAGCTTTCCGAGAACGGTGTGAGGTTTGTGCAGTTGTATCACCAGGGATGGGATCAGCATGGCAACCTGCCCAATGAGATGAGAGGACAGGCTAAGGATGTGGACCAGCCGTCGGCTGCACTTATTACAGACCTGAAGCAGAGAGGACTGCTTGATGAAACTCTCGTGATCTGGGGCGGAGAATTTGGCCGTACCAATTATTGTCAGGGTAAAATGAGCGTTGAAAATTACGGCAGGGATCATCACCCCAGATGCTTCTCTATCTGGATGGCTGGTGGCGGCATCAAGCCGGGTATGGTATACGGGGAAACAGATGAGTTTGGGTACAATATTGTAAAGGATCCCGTGCATATTAATGATTTTCACGCTACTATACTTAACCGGTTGGGTTTTGATCACGAACGGCTTACCTACCGTTTCCAGGGTAGACGCTACAGGCTTACTGATGTATCCGGGCATGTAGTAAGGGATATTATTACATAAGAAATGCTGTTAATAACAAGAATTAAAAATCATTCAGATTTATGCAGAGAAGACAATTCTTAAGGAAAACCGGGCTTGCCACTGCCGGTTTTGCCATTGCCAAAGACATGTTTGCCCATAACAAGGGTCCGGTATACGGACACAACGGTATGCGCTACCGGATGGATGCCAAATGGGGGCAGCTCAACCCTGAAAAATTCCCCGTAAATGATTGCCACGAAATGGTGCAGGACAAGCGTGGCAGGATTATTTTACTAACCAACGAAACAAAGAATAATATCCTGATCTATAATAAATCGGGTAAGTTGCTGGAAAGCTGGGGGCATGAATTCCCGGGTGCACATGGTCTAACACTGCACCGTGCAGGAGGAGAAGAATATCTTTTCATCACAGATACCAACCGTCACCAGGTTTTTAAAACAACACTCGACGGGAGAATCTTACTTACCATAGATGTTCCTTTGGAAACAGGCGTATATGAAAAGAAGGAAGCCTTTGTGCCTACAGAAACAACGGTGCTCGACAACGGTGATTTTTATATTGCCGACGGGTATGGCTCACAATATGTGATACAGTACGATGAAAAGGGGAATATTAAAAACTATTTTGGCGGGAAAGGTGATACCACAGCTAACCTGGACAACGCACACGGCATTACTATAGACAGGAGGCAGGGCGATATGACGCTGCTGGTTACAGACCGCACCAGGAATTGCTTCAAGCGTTTTTCAATGGACGGGAAGCTGATAGAAGTGATTGAGCTTCCGGGCGCCTGCGTTTGCCGCCCGGTGATCCATGGCGATCATTTGTATGCGGCGGTACTGCGCTCTCCCAACCTGCAGGCGGAAAAGACCGGCTTTGTTACCATACTTGATAAGCAAAATAAAGTGGTTTCCAATATTGGCGGCACGGAGCCTGTATATAAGGATGGTAAGCTGCAGCAGATGGCGCAGGCGGAAAAAATATTTGTGCATCCGCATGATGTATGTATGGATGATGAAGGTGATTTGTATGTTGCACAATGGGCTTCAGGAAAGGTTTATCCCTATAAATTCAGGAGAGTATAATGCAAAGGATATTAAAGATCGGATCGGGCGTATTATTCGGCACAATGGTGTTCCTGCTTTTCCTGGTTGTATTTCAAGGTGTGCTCAGCATTCCTGCGTGGCTGGCGGTAGCAGGCAGGATGCATCCTATGTTCCTGCATTTCCCCATAGTGCTGCTCCTGCTGTCTTTTTTTACAATATGGGTGCCCGGGGGTAAAAATATCAGCAACGAATGGCTTTCGCTGCTGCGGCTTACAGCGGCGCTTTCGGCTGCCCTTACTGCAATCATGGGCATGTTGCTGTCGCTGGAAGATGGCAGAACAGGCAGCCTTTTGGAACAGCATAAATGGGGAGGAGTGATCATCGCCGTTTTTGGATTTTTATTTTATGCTTATTTTCCATTGCTTGCCGGCAAGACGCTGTTTACAAGAGCTTTTACTGTTATAGCTACTGCTGCTATTATTATTACCGGTCATTGGGGAGCCGACCTCACGCATGGTGAGGACTATGTGCTTGGCCCTTTGAAGAAAAATGAGATGCATGCTGTGCCGCCGGATAAGGCTGTCATATTTGCCGATATTATCCAGCCTATCCTGGAAAAGAAATGTGTAAGCTGTCATGGAAAGGCAAGTACAAAAGGAGGACTGTTGTTATCGGATATAGAGGGCGTGATGGCAGGAGGTAAGGCCGGTCCCCTGTTTATTCCCGGGCAACCGGATACAAGCCTGATCATTCATCGCATTCACCTTCCGCAGGAAGATAAAAAGCACATGCCGCCTTCCTCGAAGCCTCAACTGACCCCGGCAGAAGCGGAGCTGCTGTATGCGTGGATACAATCCGGCGCTGCTATGGATGTACAGTTATTCAGCCTTCCTGAAAAAGATACTTTTCGTGTGCTGGCTACAAATTATCTGCAACCGGAAGAAATGCCGGGTACGACAGAGCCGGTATATGATTTCGCCGCTGCGGATGAAAAGAAGATCGCTGCGCTCAACAATAATTACCGTATCGTAGTCCCCCTCGGGAAAAATTCACCGGCATTATCTGTTAACTTCTTTGGCAAAAACGCGTATTCCTCAAAATCGCTGGAAGAATTACTTGATGTAAAACAGCAGGTCACCCAGCTTAGCCTTGCACGTATGCCGGTGAAGGATGCTGATATGAAAGTGATCGGGCAACTGGTGAACCTCCGGAAATTAAATCTCAATTATACTGATATAACGCCCGCTGGCATATCAGGTTTAGGTGCGCTTAAACACCTGCAGGAACTGACCTTGTCTGGTACTGCTGTCAACCCTGAGTCTATTGAAAAATTGCTTCCTTCCACAGCCATTACTTCTTTATTTGTATGGGACACCAAAATAGACAGCGCCCAGTTGCTCCGCCTCAGGGCCAAGTTTCCTTCCGTGGATATTCAAACAGGATTTGTGGATAAAGGTGATGATATTGTTGCGCTGAGTGCGCCGTTTATAAAAACGCCTGCGGGAATATTTGATAATGATGTATCTGTTGAAATAACACATCCTTTTAAAGGAGTGGAAATACGCTATACCCTTGATGAAACGGAACCTGATAGTGTGAACAGCCCGGTGTATACAACCCCTGTTCATATTGATAAGAACACTACCATAAAGGCAAGGGCTTTTAAGAAAGGCTGGTATGGAAGCGGCGATGCACAGGCATCTTTTATTAAGCGTGGCGTAGTGCCCGATTCTGTTGTGCTTGTGTCAAAGCCCGATCCCAAATATATGCCTTCGCAGGCGACGGCGCTCATAGATGGACGGCTGGGCGATTTTACTAACATCTCTAATGGCGATTGGTTTGGGTATCACGGTAATGATGCGGACTATTACCTGCTTTTTAAAAAAACAATTCCGATAAAGGGTGTATTGCTGAATATGATGCAGAACCTTGGCGGGCATATATTCCCCCCCGCTAAAATAGATATCTGGGGCGGATCGGACAGCAGCCATCTCAGGTTACTGGGCTCATCCAGTCCTGCTGTTCCTGAAAAAGGATCTCCTTCCAGGTTGTTACAGGAGCAGGTGCAATTCCCTCCCGCAGAAGTGCAATGCCTTAAGATAATGGTCCGGCCGATAGCTGCGCTGCCTGCCTGGCATGATAGCAAGGGCAAGCCGGCATGGGCGTTTATCAGTGAAGTGGTGTTGGATTAATGGGAATGGCAAGTGCAAATTGAAGGAAAGAAAATAATGAAGCCATTACTTTGGGGCTATTCATATTCAAGCCCTCCGGATTTTCCATGGTGTTTAAGCTAAGCCAATATAAAAAGAATACATGGTTCCAGGTTTCGTTTTGTAAGATACTTAGCTTGACACATTAATGCACGAATGAGGCTTTTTTCAACTGACATCCATCTGGTGCATCCGCGGCTATATTCCTCTCCCCGGTTTTACCGGATATTTCCCTGCTTTTACCGTAAAAAAGCCATAGGATCGCCTGTATGGTATTGCCTCCTGCCGCAATACGGCATAGCTTTGTATTAAAATCAAAAACAATGAAAAACAGAAGGGGAGAACATAAAACAGGATCAGTGCTGGCGGGATTGTTCCTGCTGGTGATAGGAGTGGGCGCTATACTCAAACAAACCTTTCTTGATTTTCCGTCGTGGGTTACTACCTGGCCGATGATATTGGTTGTGGTAGGCATATTTGTAGGATTAAAGCATGGGTTCCGGGGGCCGGGATGGATAATATTGATCGGGCTGGGCTGTATTTTTCTTGCCGATAAGGTCGTACCGGGAGTTAACCTTCAGCCATTCATTTGGCCGTTGGTCATCATAGCGCTGGGACTGGTAATGATATTTGGCTCCGGTTCCAGGAAAAGATGGCTGTGTGGGCACCGGCACTGGGAAGGCGGGCATTCGGGAAATAAATACTGGCATGGTGGGCAGGCAACAGAGGAGTGGAAGGAGCCGGCAGCATCTGCAGCCGGTCACGATGATTTTATTGACAGCACAGCTATCCTCGGCAATTCTAAAAAAGTGATTTTTTCAAAAGATTTCAAAGGAGGGGATATCACCAATTTTTTCGGGGGCACAGAGATCAATTGTTCGCAGGCGGACATTAACGGGAGAGTAAAGATGGACATTACACAGGTATTTGGCGGGACAAAGCTCATCGTTCCCCCGCACTGGACGATCAAATCCAGTGTTACCTCTATATTTGGCGGTTTTGAAGATAAGCGCGCCGTATCAAATCTAAATCAGGATCCGGGGAAGGTATTAATCGTTGAAGGTACTTCGGTCTTTGGCGGTATAGAGATCAAAGGTTATTAATCTATCCAAACAATATTTCTTATGAACTGGTTTATGGCTAAAATCGTATATCGTATTATATGCGGAGAGGGAGACCACACTCCCCAATTTGATGAACAGTTGAGGCTTATCGTTGCAGATAATGAAGAAGAAGCTTTAAAAAAGGCTTATGCGATCGGCCGTCGGGAAGAAGAATGTTTTTATAATGTTGCTGAAAAGCTGGTACAATGGAAATTCATCAATGTGGCTGAGCTTTTCAGGATAGCCGGGTTGACAGATGGCGCAGAGATATACAGTAAAATCGAAGAGAAAGAAAATGGCGAGCTTTATACTGAAATTGTTCATAAAAGGGCCGCCGGCCTCCGGGAGAACAGGGGGCAGCATTTATTGCAGGCATTCTAAAAAAAAGCAGTTTTGCCTAATTCTATCTTATACAAAGGAAGGAACAAACTTTATTTTATAGCTTTCTGGCTGCTCTGGTCTGTAATACATGTGTGGGTATTGCAGGAATGGAAATATACTGCGGAAGAAGCGTGGACAGACAGTTGTGTAAGTAATGCTCTTCTTGCGCTTATAAGTTTTGTGATCATTATCAGCATGCATTATTACCTGCCCCGCAGGGAGCAGTTGACTTACTTCTCATTGATGTGCTTTGGGGCAGCGGGGATATGGATAACGCTTACAAGATTTATATTATCGTATATAGTACCAGACGGGATCCTTAATGCATTTACCCAGTCTATACCGGTAAGAATTGCCATTGCCATCCTCATATTAGGCTGCATTATACTGATCAATGTTTTATTATATGCACAGGAAGAGCAGAAGGAGCAGGAACGCAGGAAAAATGAATCGGACAGTATTGCAAGGGATGCGGAACTGTATAAGTTAAGACAGCAATTGCAGCCTCATTTCCTGTTCAACAGCCTCAATTCTATCAGCGCACTGGTAGTTGCCCGGCCTGCCGAAGCCAGGAAGATGATACAACAACTGTCTGATTACCTTAGAAGCACGCTAAAGAAAGAAGAATATAAGTGGGTAAGTCTTGAAGAAGAGCTTGAATACCTCCGGCTTTACCTGGATATAGAAAAAGTAAGGTTTGGGCACAGGCTATCCACGGTGTTGCAGCAGGATGAAAGAGCACTTCCGCTGAAGCTGCCTGCGCTTTTGCTGCAGCCGATAGTGGAAAACGCTATAAAATTCGGATTGTATGATACAACAGAAAATATTACGATTTCCGTAGAGTCGGAGATGCAGGACAATATGCTGATAATACGGGTGCGGAATCCTTTTGACCCTGAGGTATCCAAGCCTGTGAAAGGAACGGGCTTCGGGCTTAATTCTGTACAGAAAAGATTATTTCTCCTGTTTGCACGCAACGATTTGCTTACTACCGATATCAGGGAAAACATCTTTATTACCCAGGTAAAAATCCCTCAATGATGATAAAGGCAATAATTATTGACGATGAGCCATTGGCCAGAACAATTGTAAGGGAATACCTTCTCGACTATCCGCAGGTGAATATTGCCGGGGAATGCAATGACGGGTTTGAGGGGGTAAAAGCTATTATGCAGCATCAGCCTGACTTAATTTTCCTGGATATCCAGATGCCTAAGATCAACGGGTTTGAAATGCTTGAGCTGATTGAAAAGCCGCCTGCCGTTATCTTCACTACCGCGTTTGATGAATATGCTATCCGTGCCTTTGAAACACATGCCGTTGACTACCTGCTGAAGCCGTTCAGCAAAGAAAGATTTGACAGAGCTATGCGGAAATGGCTGGAAAAATCTGCCGGCAACCGGCCGGCGACCGAGGACATTTCGCTTATTCAGACTGTTGCCGAAGCTGCGCTCCCTAACAATCGTATTGTTGTAAAAGACAACGGCAGGATCAGGATCATACCGCTGCATGATATCCTGTATTTTGAAGCTGCCGATGATTATGTAAAGATACATATTGCTGATACCTGGCATCTGAAAAATAAGACCATGCAATATTTTGAAAAAATACTGGACAGTAAGCAATTCGTTCGCACACACCGATCGTATATAGTCAATGTGCAGTTCATTACCCGTCTCGAGCCTCACGAAAAGGAAAGCTATCTCGCTATTTTGAATAAAGGACAGCGTGTGCCCGTAAGTAAGACCGGCTATGTAAAACTGAAACAGGTGCTTGGATTATGAATGTGTATGATTTTGAACCGCAAAGATACAGAGGAGGCACAAAAAATTCTTCTTAAAGTGTGCTTTGTGCAGAGCTGTATTATCAGTAAGAAAAAGAAATTGCCAGCCTAATTATCTTGCCGGGACAGGCGTAGGCGATAATTTTAAGAAAGAAGGAAGCTTTACCCCCGGTTGGGTCTTATAAGGAAGAATATAAGTGATATTTCCTTTTTTGAAAGAAACTAAAGAAGTATTGGCATTCTGGCTTTTCATTGCCGGGGCATCAAGGATGCCGAGCTTACAATTATTTTTTGTAGGGATCCTGTAGCTGTCTTTCAAAGAAAAAGTTACAGAGGATTTGAGATTAGAAAAACCAGAAGTGGTTTCTGCAGATTTCGCTTTATCATCACCGGAACTGCTATTTAACCGTATTCCGCTCACTGCAAAAACATATTGCACTGTCGCAAAAACTGCCAGAACAAGCAGGCCGTTCTTTATCAAAGAAATCGTTATGTTTCTATTTTTATTCATTGTTTTAACAAAAATAATGATTTATTTTAAGTAATCACACTCCATTCATCACAAATTTTATCGGTTATTTAACGATTAATACGTGAAAAAGGTTACAAAAGTTGGGTTTTCATAAATAAAAGGCTAACTTTCATAAACTTACATGAGTATGCACGATAAACCTTTTCCCAATGACAAACACGAGATGAGGGATTTATTGAAGCAATTTGATAATCTCCGGTCCGGTTTGCGCCACATTTTCCTCGAAGAAGATGCTTTTGAGCGTATTATAGACCATTTTGATGATAAGGATGATATCCCCAGTGCCCTGGAGGCAGTAGAATTAGGTATTTCCCAATTTCCCTATTCTGCCTCACTGATGGTGAAAAAAGCTGATTTGTTTATAGCTACCAGGCGGTATACAGAAGCCCTGGAAATACTCGAAAAAGCTGAGATACTGGATAATGCAGATATTGATATCTATATTCTTAAAACGGATATATACCTCGCATTGGATCAGCAAGGCAAAGCGGTAGAGCTGCTGGAAGAAGCTATTCATATGTTTGAAGGAGAGGAGCGCATTAACCTGCTTTTTGAGCTGGCGGATGTATATGATGATTATGAAGAATTTGATAAGGTTTTTGACTGCCTGAAGCATATCCTTGAAAATGAGCCTAACAATGAAGAAGCGCTGTATAAAATATGTTTCTGGACCGATTTCACCGGCCGCAGTGAGGAGAGCATTAAGCTGCATCAGCAAATTATTGATGAATACCCTTACAATGAATTAGCCTGGTTCAATTTAGGGGCGGCGTTCCAGGGGCTAAAGCTTTTTGAAAAAGCGATTGATGCTTACAGGTATGCCCTGGTGATTAATGAGAAATTTGATTATGCTTACAGGAATATGGCTGATGCCTATATAAGGCTGCGCAAATACAGGGATGCTATTGAATCGCTTGAGAAGGTAATTGAACTGGCAAGACCCGAAGATGTGATTTACGAAGCTATAGGCCATTGTTATGACAGGCTTAAGAATTACGCCCAGGCAAGGTTTTATTATAAAAAGGCATCTCATCTTAACAGCGATGACAGTAAGCTCTACTATAAAATTGCCTGTACCTATATCAATGAGATGACGCTCAATAAGGCTGTGCAATACCTTGAATCTGCCATGCGTATCCATAAAATGCAGCCTGAATATAATCTTGCTATGGGGGAATGCCTGCTGGAGCTGGGAAATATAAGAGATGCCATAATTCATTTTTCCAATGTGGTAAAGGTCCGCCCCAAAGGTATCGGAGGTTGGGAAGCGCTTATAAGATGCCTGTACAAAGAGGCCTTTTTTGAGGAAGCGCTTGAGCAGATCATTAATGCCCGGCGTATAGCCGGTGATAAGCCCCTGTTCTTATTTTATAAAAGCGCTGTGCTTTTTGCCATGGGCAAAAGCAAGGATGCGCTACTCCTGCTCCATGATGCCATGGAGCAATCTCCAAAACTATTAAAGAAATTTATTGAGCTGAATCCCACCATTCTCCAAAATCAGCAGGTAGTGGATGTTATTGCTTATTACAAGCGTAAACGTTCTATCTGAGAATCTTCCTTATTTTTGCTGATTCTTTTAAATATCATACTGCTCAATGAATTTTAATCTAAGTCAGATTCCCCAGCGGAATAAGAAACCGCGTCACTGGGGTGTCACTATGGTAATGGATAAGGGACTAAGCATCGGAGAAGTAAAGAATTTTTTAAGTATATCCCACCCTTATGTTGATATTGTTAAACTGGGCTTTGGTACAGCCTTCATCACACCCCAGCTTCGCGAGAAAATTGAAATGTATCAGTCACACGATATACCGGTTTATTTTGGAGGCACCTTATTTGAGGCGTATGTTATCAGGAACCAGTTCCAGGATTATATCAATATGTGCCGCGAGTATAACATCCGGTATATGGAGGTAAGCGATGGTTCCATTACCATTCCCCATGCCGAAAAATGCGGCTATATTGAAAAGCTTACCAAGCATGGCGTTGTGCTCAGCGAGGTGGGTAGCAAGGATGCAGAGCATATCATCCCGCCGTACCGGTGGATAGAGCTGATGAAAGCTGAATTAAATGCCGGGTCGGAATATGTTATTGCCGAGGCGCGGGAAGCGGGTAATGTGGGCATTTACCGAGGCACCGGAGAGGTAAGGGAAGGGTTGGTGCAAGAGATCCTGACGAGGATCCCGGAAGAAAAAATTATATGGGAAGCCCCTCAAAAAGCCCAGCAATTATACTTTATTGAATTGTTGGGGTGTAACGTTAATCTCGGAAATATCGCTCCCACCGAAATGATAGCGCTGGAAGCCATGCGTGTGGGGCTGAGAGGAGATACTTTCCATTTGTTCTTAAATAAAGATGAAGTAGAATGAAATTATACGGGTTGATCGGCTATCCCCTGGGACATTCTTTTTCCAAAAAATACTTCACTGAAAAATTTGAAAGGGAAAAGCTGGATTGCAGCTATGAAAATTATCCTATAGAAGATATCACCCTGCTTGAAAAGATTTTGCAGGATAATCCCGGCTTACTCGGTCTGAGCGTCACCATTCCTTATAAAGAAAAAGTTATTTCTTACCTGCACGAAGTAGCTCCTGATGTAGCGACCATTAATGCGTGCAATTCGATCAGGATAAGAGATGGTAAACTTTCAGGTTACAATACTGATACGATCGGCTTTGAGCAATCGCTGCACACGAAGCTCAAACCCTGTCATAGAAAAGCGCTTATCCTGGGAACCGGCGGCGCTGCCAGGGCTGTTGCCTATGTGCTGGAGAAGACCGGCATTCCTTATACATTCGTAAGCCGGACGCCCGGTGAGAAAGCCATTGCTTATGACGATCTTGATGAAAAGCTTATTCAGGAGCATACATTGATAGTTAATGCATCACCTGTAGGCATGTATCCCCACCCGGATAAATACCCTGATATTCCGTATGAAGGAATAGGTCCGCATCATTTCTTATTTGATCTTGTTTATAACCCGGAAAAGACAGTTTTTCTCAGTAGGGGAGAACAGCGTGGCGCCGATATACAGAACGGGTTGGATATGCTTGTCAACCAGGCCGAAGCCAGCTGGAAAATATGGAATGAAGCCTGATAAGCTCCTTATTGAGTATGTTGGCTTACTTTTACTTCTTTTAGCTAATTTTTGAGGGTGTATAAAAGCATAATCCAGTTTGTTTTTTTTGCCAATTATTTCGTTGGACTGCTGGCGGTGGCATTGTCTGTTGAAACGGTATGCCAACTGGGCTTACCCTTAAATGCAATATACTATTACCTGTTCCTTTTTTTTGCCACAGTGCTGTATTACACATGGGCATATACCGTTCCGGCAAATATTGCTTCATCGCCTAACCCGAGAACAGAGTGGTACAGGCGTCATCATTCTTTTATAAAAAAAAGCCAGTGGATCATTGTCGTTGTCTGCGTGTTACTTGGTATATGGCAGGTGAAAGCGGCATTGCCGGGTCTGGCGGATCTGCCTTTTTATTACTGGCTGTTGTTGTTTTCTGTTCCTGTGGCGGGAATATTTTATTATGGGCTGCTGCCTCCCTCTTTTTTATCAATTAACCTCCGGAATACCGGGTGGCTGAAGCCTTTTGTGATCGGCTATGTATGGGCGGGATGTGTATCATTGCTGCCGGTGGCGGTGCACATGATGGAGAATGGGCTTGTAGTAAATAAGACAGGGCTGATGATATGGCTTTTTGTAAAAAACTGGATGTTCTGTACGGTAAATGCGATCATGTTCGACATTAAAGATTATGCGGATGATGCTAACAGGGAACTGAAGACATTTGCGGTTCGCTTTGGGCTGAACAGGACCATTTCTTTCATACTGGTACCTTTACTGCTTATAGGGTTTGTGGCATTTATAATTTTTGCAGTATATAATCATTTTGGATATCTCCCTGTGCTTATTAACCTGATACCTTTTATTTGCCTGCTGGTGGTAGCATATTCGTTGCATCAACCCAGGGAGATACTCTATTATCTCATTATCATAGATGGATTGTTGCTTATAAAAGCGCTTTGTGGTATTATAAGTACAATTGTATCGAAATAATTACGCATGGCAAACAACTACGACAGCATTGCCGGTATATATGACACATTGGCCAGACTGGTTTTCGGAAAAGCGCTGCAGTGGTCGCAAGCCGGCCTGTTGAAATGGATACCTCCGAAGAGCAGGATACTTATTGTTGGAGGCGGCACCGGATGGATACTGGAGAGGATAACCGCAGATCATCCTGCCGGGCTTGATATTGTATATGTCGAAGCTTCAGCAAAAATGGTGGAGCTCTCCGGGCAGAGAAAAACCGGTGAAAATACAGTCACTTTTATTTGTTTGCCCATAGAGGAGTGTACTTTCACCGGCTTGTTTGATATCGTGCTTACGCCTTACCTGTTTGATAACTTTGTACCTGCTGAGGCTGAGCATATATTCCAACTGTTGCATCATGCGCTTCGCCCGGGCGGCAGGTGGATGTTCGTTGATTTTTTTATTGACACTGATCGCCCGAGGTTATGGCAAAGGGTGCTGTTACAGGTAATGTATATCTTCTTCCGGATCACTTGCGGGGTCAAAGCAAAGAAAGTCGTTGATATGAGGCCGTATTTTGCAAACGCTCAGTACCGGCTGTTGCAGGAAAATGAATATTGGTCAGGGTTCATAAGAGCATGTATATATGAAAATAGTGCAGTTGCCGGTAGTGAAATTTCAGAGAATTAAATTTGTAAGAAAAGATAGCCACTATTTTCTATCTTAAAAAGTAATATTTATTCTTAATGATTTGCCCATATCCACGTCTTTTACGCTAATGATCTTTCCGAATTTTTTATTGCCCTCGGTACTGTGCGCTTCTAACGTATATGTGCCCGGCTTCATATAAGCTTTTAAGATATACCCGGCATTAAGGTCTGCATAATCCGCTCCGTTCAGGAGCAATTTACAGGATTGATCAGTAACAATCTCAACAGACAGTTTGTCTACTACCCTGGTTTCATTGTGCCCTGCCTGCTGAGTTGTTCTTTGCCTTGTATTAGGTTTTAAAGATGTATTAATTTCTTTTGAGGCCCGGTCTTCTTTGCCTGTAGTTTTTTCATTTGTATTGACACTATCATTGCTGCCTGCCGGAGGGGGTAATTTGCCGGGGATATTTGCTAAGGTATCTGCCTGTGCTTTGTTATTTTTATCAGTGGCAGTGTCCGCTTTCCCCGGGCTTACCGTCACGGCATTCCTGTTCATAAAATCTTTTATAAAAAAGAAATACAGTAATAACAGTACCAGCCCTCCGCCGGCTATCAATATTTTTTTACGGTAGGGAAGCAGCTTATTTTCTTTTTTTATTTTTTCTTCCTCATCATATTCAAAATGAAATGACTTCTTTGGCTGTGTCGTGCTGATTTCATGAGCTGCACCATTAAGCTCCTGTACTGGTTCGGGGAGTATGCTGTAGTGCGGGGAGATATTCCCGCTACTTATACTTCCGGCAGTTTCTTCCGATGCGGGGATGAAAGGAATATCCTTATTGTCTTCAAGCAATGCTATCAGCTCTTCTGCCTTTTGGGCCCGCTGCCTTGCGTCTTTTACCAGGCAATGGGCAACAATTGCTTTGAACGGGTCCGGTAAGCGGTTGATCTTTTGCGGCAACTCCGGCGCCATGATATTGGCCATGATCTGTTCTGAATTATCAGTATCGTTGTCTTTAAACAGCACATCTCCTGTAAATATTTCATATATGGTTACACCAAGCGACCACAGGTCGAGGTTAAATGATATCCTGTTGTTAATGCCATACTTTTTGGTATTGAACTGCTCCGGCGCCATGAATGGTATGGATACAATGAGCGCAGATGTGCTGTTGTTGCCAACAGTATCCGAGACCTTGCTGATGCCGAAATCAGTGATCTTGGCAACCGGTCCTTCAATACTTTCTTTGATCAGGATATTCGCGGGTTTTATATCCCGGTGAATGATCCCCTTTTTATGGAGGTACGATAGCCCGTGCAGAACATCTGCCAGCAGCTTTTTTAGTATCCGCGAGTCTGGGTGCGCTTTATAGTATTCCGCAATATTACCGCTGTCCATCAGCTCCATCACGCATACCTGTATCTTTTCCATTTCTCCAAACGGATTAAGGTTCTCCATCTCTTCGATATCAAGATACCTGCAGATATTCCCGTTGTCAAGATTGATCACACGTTTTATTTCGGCAAAAGGGCTATAGCGGTCAGAGAGATCATTTGTTTTATAGATTTTCAGTGCCACCCAGCGGCTGAGCTTTCTGTCGTAAGCCTTATACACGCGTGAAAAGCCACCTCTGCCGATAAGGTCAGCCACAGGTAAATATTCATAGCGGTTGAACAGCACTACGCTGCCTTCTTTTGGTGTTTCGTTTTGCACCGGCGGGATATGCTGTGTCTCCTGTGCGAGTGCTGCAATAATTGCTGTATCGTCATTTCCCGGCGGGGTGTTTTTTATCACACCTGTATCATCCGTAGATACAGAAAGCAAAGTCCCGGATAATACGGAGGTATCATCTGCATTTTCCTGTTGTGATGGAGGAAGGGTCAACTGCCCGGTATCATCTATATTGTTTTTATCGCTATTATCGCCCTGTACGGGGGGCGCGCCGTCAATGATCATGGTATCTCCTTCCTGTTGTTCCTGCTCTGCTGCAAGTGACAGCATCCCGGTATCATCACCGGCGGGTCCCTGATCTTTTGGAGCAGTATTTAATATATCAAGCAGCTTTGCGGCATCCTGTATCCTTTCTTTTGCATCTTTCACCAGGCAGGTGGTTACCAGGGCTCTGAATGGTTCCGGCAGCGACCGGATA
The DNA here is from genome assembly GCA_964461595.1 of uncultured Terrimonas sp. Lineage (GTDB taxonomy): Bacteria > Bacteroidota > Bacteroidia > Chitinophagales > Chitinophagaceae > Agriterribacter. The sequence goes on from CAYWVB010000027.1 coordinate 40,747, forward strand.
TTTTCAGGCAATACATCTGCAAGGATATTTTTCATTACCAGCTCGGAAGCGTCCCGTATATTGTTGCCAAACAGCGGCTCTCCTTTGATGGTTTCGTATACAGTCAGCCCAAGCAGCCAGATATCTATATTATAAGATGGTTTTCCATCAATGCCGTATTGCCGGGCATCCAGTTCTTCAGGCGCCAGGTATGGGACAGTGCCGGTAAACGAAGCGGCAATATCTGTATCGCTCTCCCCTTCTTTAATGGCAGAGTAGTCACTTATTTTTCCCGTAGGGATACCCCCGTTGGTATAAATAAGAATATTAGAAGGCCTGATATGCCGGTGGATAATATGCTGATGGTGCAGGTAGCTTAACCCCTTGATGACGTCTGACAATATTTTTTTTAGTTTTTCATCATCCCTGCAGGAGGCATAGTAGCTGCTGATATTACCTGCTTCTGCATTTTCCATCACGCATACCTGTATCTTTTCGGTTTCACCAAAAGCATCTTCCTTTTCCAGTTCTTCTATGGATATATATTTATTTACGCCTGGGTGGTCAAGCGACATCAGGTCCTTTTTTATGGTTTCTGTCATCACAGGTCTGTACATTAGGCCTGTTTTATATAACTTTATAGCTACGGGGCGGCCGGTATTTTCATCCCGTGCCCTGTATACCCGCGAAAAATTTCCCTTCCCTAAAAGGTCAGTTGCAGGATCATATTCATAACGGTTAAGAAGCAGCATGTCATAAATATTTTGATATTGATAATGCTAAGCGTAATACTTAGGGTAATATTTTTTTATTCAGAATGGTGGTGTCCTTTTCAGCTTTGCGTGCACTGCTTTTGACGGTATCAGCTTGCTTTTTGTCTTTTTGGATCGTTGCTCCCTCCGGCAACTTTTTGCTTACAGTGTCTGCAGCTGCTTTTGTTACCGTAAAGGAGGGAAGCTTTTCATCGCTGCTGTCTTTTTTGTTTGGCTCTTCTATGATCTCATAAACGGGAAGTGCAGCTTTGCTTTCAGTATCTGCAGCAGCAGGTGCGGCAGAGGAAACAATTGCTTCTTCATGAGCGGGGGGAAGATCATTTCCGCTCCGTAAAGCAGGAACATAATTACGATAATAATAATATCCTCCTGCAGCAAGCATCACAAAAAGCACCAGCAGACTACCGATGAGCAGTTTACGTTTAGCAGGAGCGCCTGCTAAATTTCCCGGCCCGGTTTGCAGCAGGTACATGGAGTAATTATCCCTGGTTTTGTTGAAGCAGTATTGCTGGAAAGCATAGATCATAGCTTCTTCCTCAGGATCGGTTTTTTGGATCAGCGACGTAAGGTCATTGTCAGAAATATTTTCCAGCAGGCCGTCAGTACATAGCAGGAAATAATCCCCGTCTTCAATATTGTTTACCCATATTGCTTCCGCTTCAATAGGAGAATAATCTGCCCGTATAGCTTTGAGGATGATATTTTTTTGAGGGTGCGCTGCAGCTTCTGCTTCTGTTATTTCACCACTTTTTACAAGCGTATTTACGAGAGAGTGATCTGAGGTCTTATACAGGATATTACCGTTCCGTATATGGTATACCCTGCTGTCGCCGCACCAGGAAATAAAAGCCCTGCTACCGTTCAAAACCAGTAAAGAAAAAGTTGTTGCCATATCCTCATTCAGGCTTCGTTCACGGGCATAATCCACCAGCTTATGCTGTGCCGTCTTCAACAGGTTATTGATCACTTCGCTATTTAAATGAGCGGCAGGTATCTGCTGCAGGGCGGCGCCCATACATTCGGAGATCAACCGGCTGGCCAGTTCCCCGTTTTCAGCGCCTCCCACACCATCCGATACAATAAATATTTTGTCGCTGCCGGTGGCTGCACCTGCCGGAGGCCATATATAATCCTCCTGGTTCTTCTTGCCGCCAATCTCGTGCAGGTAATATATATTGCTAAGCTTCATATAGTATGAGTTGATTTCATCAATGGATAGCTGAAAGCTGATGACTGACAGCGCTTTAATAATATTTTTTCATCAGGGCTTTAAAGTCTTTCTCATTCCGGAGATTGGCTATCAGCTTGTCCTTTTTAATATCCGACGAATTGATCAGCTTTGTCTGGAATGATTTTTCAAACCATTGCAGCGCTTCTCCCTTATTCCCCTTGAGGAAGTTGCAGGTACCCATACCGTACAATGCCCATGCATTGGCTGCATCTTTATTCAATATTTCCCTGTAACAGATGAAGGCTGAATCATAGCGGCTGAGGTTTAAATAAGTATTCCCTAATTGACAGCTAAGATTTGAAAAAGCGGTATCCAGTCCTAATGTCTTGCTTTTTATATAATCTGGGAGTGCATTGCTAAAGTTACCGGATTGATAATAGGCCTCTGCCCGATAATAAACCGCATCCTGCAAAAGCCCGGAAGTATCGGCAGCAATGACCTGCGTATATATATTTGCAGCAAGTGCCTGCTCACCATTCGCCTGCCGGCGCCTGGCTAACTGATATTTCCAGTCATTTCGTTTTGTATCCAAAGAAACTGCCTTTTCAAGGTCATTAATGGCATCTTTCAGTTTTCCAGATTTGCTATATGCCATTCCCCTGTTAAAATAAGCTTCTGCAAAGAATGCGTTTTTCTTTATCGCATCTTTGGCAGCATCAATAGCTTTGTCGTATATGTTCTGGTTGTAGTATGCCTTGCTCAGCCCGTTATATATTTGCGCAACAATATTGTCAGGCGCATCTTTTTTGAGGCTGCCCGCGGTTTTAATGGCTTTTTCAAAATTTTCAACAGCCAGCTTATTGTTATCCATTGCCAGCGCTGCATCACCGCTTACTTTCTGTACAAGATAGAGATCAGGATATCCTGCTTTGGCTGCGCTGTTCAGGTTTTCAAGCGCAGCTTTGTTATCCCCCAGGCTAGAGTAAGCAACGCCTCTTTTGTAATAAGCATCAGTGTAACCATTATCCCGGGCAATTGCCTTATCATAGCTGACTATGGCTTCCTTGTATTGTTTTTTGCCTGCATAATATTCCCCTCTCGTAAAATGATATACACTATTGGATGGCTCAATAGCAATGGCATTGTCAATCATAAGAATGGCTGAATCAACACCTTTTGCATTCAGATCATTACCCGCTTTTTGAAAGAACTTATCAGCGAAGGATGCAATATTATTCCTGTTGGCTGAGTCGAGCCCTTTTTTCCGCGCTACCTCAAAATCCTGTGCGGCTGCAGCTACGGCATTGAAATGAAGCTGGCATACTCCGCGGTTGTAATAAGCGAAGGCGTCATTACTGTCAATCTGGATAGCATTACTGAAATTGATATGCGCTTTTCTGTAATCTTCTTTCTGCATCAGCAGCAATCCCTTTTTCATGTACAATGTTTCGGATTTAGGATGCTCGGCTATCCCGGCATCAAGCAACTTTACCGCTTCATCTATATTGTTGTAGAGCAGCATCTGCACCGCTGCAGATCGTTCAAATATGCGCTCATTTTCCTTGCTGATGGTGAGATAAGCTGCATAATCTGTTAATGCCTTGATATAATGATCCTTCTTTTCATCTTCTTTTTTTGATTTAATTACCGCATCGCCCAGGAATTTATGCAGGTCGCCTCTTCCCTCAATAGCCGCCAGGTTTTCATTGTCCAATTGGTATGACACGGTATAGTCATTCAGCGCATCGCCGTATTCTCCCGTCTTTTCATAGCATTTGGCCCTGCCTAAAAAATAATCTGAATCTTTCTTTTTCTTAATAGCAGCGCTGTATTGCCTGATCGCTTCTTTGTAATTGCCTGCCTTGTAATTCAGGTTCATTTCCGTCAGGAAGTTCACTTTGTTCGTCAGCTCATCAATCTCAGACTGAAGATTCTTCTTTTCCGTAGGCTTATTATCAAGCGCAGCGCGGTACAACCGGATGGCTTCTTCGTATTCTCTTTTACGTATCGCCAGCCTCGCCCTGTCTTTGTATTCATCAAAAAGCTTGTCTTTGGTGATGTTCATATTTTCTTTTTCTTTCAGCGCCTTGCTGATCTTGCTCCTGGGCAAAGGGTCATAAGGTCGCAGCTCCCTTGCCTGGTTGTAATAATTGACTGCATCTGTATAACTATTTTGACCAAGCGCTTTATCTCCTTCGTTCAGGAGGTTGCTGAATTTTTTTGCTTCCGCCATCTCCTCGTCTATGAGCTGCTGCTTTTTCCGGGCTTCAATCTGCGCGTCAATGCTGGCTGCAGTGGCGCTGTCAATGCCGGCATTTGTATTTTGACCGCCTTCTTTTATTACTATCATATCATTTGCAATATCACTTAAGGTATCTGACGGTTGGTAAAAATCTATGCTGGTGATATAAGGCAGCCACCTGTCCTGCGCTTTCACGATCTTCACTTCCGCTACCCTGTTGTTTAATGTGTATGCGGTTTGCCCCTCCACACCTTTGTATTTATTATTGAAGAAAGAAGAAAAATATACTTTCACATACATATAATCCGACTTCTTTACCTGTGAAGTTTTTATATCGCTGAATGCAACAGAAAAATTTTCGCTTTTTGTGTATAGCAGATCAAAGTCACGCAGGTATTTGGCAACATCAATATCACTTGCCGCAGCCGAACCATGTATAGTGGGGTTCAGGTCGCTTTCTATTCTTGCTTTTTCGGAATCAAAAATTTTATTGCTGGTGCCTGCATAGCTGTTATGGATGATCTCTTCTGTTTCTTTACTGTCAAACCCCGGCTGGGATATATTGTTGAGCAGATCCTGCAGCTCGCGTTTTACCAGCGACTCTGATTTATACCGGATCTCCTGGGCATCTTTAATAGAAATGGAGTCTTGTGCCGAAATTTGCACAGAATATATCAGGATAATACATGCAAGAGAGGTAAATTTTGCTTTCATTGCTGTTTGCGTTTATATTAGTTACGGTTGTTCACAGTTGTATATTATTGCCCGAGCAATGATTTGGTATACTGTTGCTTTTCTGCATCTGTTGCTTTTTCCAAACTGTTAATAAGCCACCCGGAGTTCATTGCCGCTCTTGGAAATGACTGCACTGTGAATATCCAGTCCCTGATCTGCAGGAAATGATACGTCACTTTTTTTACGAATAAAAATTTAAGCTGTCCCAGCGATAAAGCATTGTAGAAGCCGCCGGCATTGCTCCCCGCTAAAAATGTCTTATCAAAATAATAGCCGAGATGTTCCCTGTCTTCAAAAGCTCTTGCGAGTGCAATAAAATTATTGCCATGACTGGCTGGATGTATGAATTTGGTATTGTCGGCAGTTGTGACAGGCTGTTGTACCTGTACTGGCTGAAAGCTATTGCTCCTGATACCTGCTATCATCCACCTGGAACGATTGTCTTTCCCTGCGTCTATCCGCAATACCACCGGCACATCTATTTCAGCATTATGATACTGAAAGCGGCAGAGCGCTTCGGCATACCACCCGCTTCCGTAAAAGTTTAGCAATAAGGGATTCTTTTTACCGGTAACAAATGCTATAAAGCTGTCAATGACTGCCGTATCCCAGTTGTGGGTTTCATAGTTGAACAGGGTTCTTACAAGGTCTGCCCTTTTTATAGTATAGGGAATATTATATGACTGATATGTCTTCCTGATAAAGGAATTTTTATCGTCATTAAAACGCTCGAAGAACTCATCAATCTGCTTTACTTCATAAATAAAATGCTTTTCCCTTGCGCCGGCGTCATTGGTATATACCTGCGCCAGGCAGGGATGTAAGCATATTCCCTGCAGCAGCACCATATATATGTTAATAAGCCGATCTTTCATGCAAAACATAATTTGGAGTGTTAAGAGGTTGGCGCCTGGGCTTTTGTATATACCACCCCGATATCGGAGAGCATCACATCCCACATTTTTGCGGTAGTGCCGTCCCTGCTTTTTTCGTAGGCTTTCAGCACCACTGTTGCGGATTTTTTGGTCACGTCTTCATATACCACTTTTCCATCCCGGAATCCCCGGAATACCTGCTCAAGGGTGACCGTACCATAGTAATTGCCATCCACACCTTTCTTTAGCTTGTCTATGTACTGTACATTAGTCCATTCCACTTCTACACGGTCGTAGTTGAGCGACTTCAGGCGCAACAGGTACTGCCTTATTTTATAAGATTTTATTTCGTCGTTAGTTACCGACGAAACCTGTACCGTTGCATCTTCGTTAATGAATAGCCGTATTGCCTGGTCGAGCGCCTTATTATGTTCTTCGTAGCCGTATGTTTTTGTACAAAGTATCTTGAGATAGCTGTTGAGCTGCTTTGTCTTTTTCACTGCCTGCTCTGAAAACTCCTCCTGCGATACATTCCCGGACAATTCTTCAAACAACGATGCAGCGCCATTGGGGGATGCTTTGCCTGCGGCATCAGTAGCAGCAGTATCTTTTGCGGGTGGCGCCGGGCGGATTTCAGGAACGCTGTCGGGCACATCTGCTTTCGCGGTTTTTTCAAATGCAGCCTTCCGGCCATCCTCTGGCCGGTTAGCCCACAGGATGCCTGCTGCTTTTTGGGGTGGCACTGTATTGAGAAGTGCATGTAGCCCGTTCTTGTAGATGATTGCTACTATCCTGCGCTTGTCAATTTTGGATGCCTGCTCTCCGGACAGGTAAACAAATTTGTTATCTTCTTTCGAAATATCCCCGTCAACCCTGGATTCAGATATAGTATAGATCTCATCCACTTTTCTTTGCATGGTATTTCCTGCAGAAAGGAAATGCTCTATTATTGCTGCAGTAGTACCATTGCTGAAATCCAGCTTTGAGGGGATAAGAAAATTCCCATTGTGATTAAAAAGCAAAACGGCAGCATCATTTTTCACCTGCATGCTGCTTTTCTTCCCGGATGAAGGGATATAGGAAACGCCCGCGGCAGTAATGCCTGTTACTTTACATTGGGTGAAACCTTTGGTAAAGTATATCACATCCTGCGACGCTGCCGGAAGTGCCGGCAGGTTGTACAGCAATAAAAAACAGCAAAATCTGAAAATAAAAAACAGGCTGAAGGAATGTGGCGCTGGCGGTGTTTTGGCAAAGCCGCCGGGGAATAGGGGACAAAAGCAAAGCTGCCATCTGCAGATGAGTTTCTGAATTGTTCTATTCAACATTGATCCGGCTTTTCAGATGTTATAAATGATCGTGAAACAAAAAATATATTTCAAAACACTATTAATTTTCTCTTCATGCCATTATCTTAGGATGCAGGTTACCAGATGATACAACTTGTGAACATGAAATTTGTTACCTTCTTTTGCTGTATATTAATTTTTTGCCGTTGCGCTGCTCCGCTAAAAATTGTTAACTACCAGGCAAAGGCTCCTGAAGCATTTACAGCCGCGAGCCTGGCCGGTTTACTTAACGGGCCCGGCGCCCCATCTGTAATGGTGAGGGCAATAGACAGTCCGGATAAAAATGAAAATATACGGGAAAGCGCTTTCGGGCAGATCTACAGCACTATAGAAAATGCATTGCTCAAAGAAGGTTTTACCGTCAGGGACAGGACGCTTTTTAATAAGATCGCCAATAGCGCCGGACCTGCCGATTATTCAAAGCTCAAGGACATTACCGGTACAGACCTTATACTGGAGATCATCAACATAGATCCTGCTGTGGTATATATCACTAATACGCTTACCCTGGCGTATAAAAAGCACCAGAAAAAGCAGGCGCAGGAGATCGGCTACCGGCGATATGGCGCTGCAGCAGCATACCGGCTGATCATTGTAAAAAACAATGAGATAGCAGGCGTTTATAAATATCATTATAATCCCTGCGCTAACGGGTGTGAAGCGGATAATTTCACTTTTTCAAAAAGGAATGACCTTCAAACGGTATTAGGTCAGCCTGTTTCCGGGGAAAAACTGGTAGCATTTATTTCCCAAAGCATCATGGATATGGTGCGGTCGGCAAGGGCAGCTTCGTTGCAGCGGCCATAGCCACTAATGTATATCTAACTGTCAAGCTATGTTAATTGTAAAATGGCAGAAGTCAGAAGCGAAAATCTCACTTTTCACAAAGAAATACGACATATTATTGTTGACATATCACCGGCTCATTGCCTTCTGCCCGGCAAAAGGCTGATGTTGATCCTTCCCGCGCCTACCAGCCTCGATCTCCAGTAAGGGTCATTAATGCTGGCTATGCTCACTCCCTTGGAAGAGGACGAATTGATAAATTTCCCATTATCGAGATAGAGCCCCACATGGGAGACAACATTCTCGCCTATTGTTTTAAAAAAAACAAGATCACCTTCTGATAAATGTTTGGTAGACCGGAACTTATCTATCCATTGGGTATAAAATTGCTGTACCGAAGTGCGGGGTATCTTAATAGCATATACACTATCAAGGAGGAGCTGCATCAGCGCTGAACAGTCTATGCCTTTTTTATCCCCGCCGCCCCACAGGTAGGGGGTATTCATCCAGTTGTCGATAAACTTATAGAGGGGAATGTTAATGATACGTTCCGGCTGCACGCCAAGATAGCCGGCATATTTTGCTTTAAGCATGCTGTATTCATCTTTTGTCTCCTTTACAGGGGTGGATTCAACGAAGATGACGCCTCCTTCCGGCGCTGCCGCTTTCCGGCTGCTTCCGCAGGACAGCAGTAAGGGTATGCAACAATATATGGCAGCGCGAATTGAAATCATGTACATATTGTTCCGGTTAATCATAGTAATGGGGGTAACAATTAAAAACAAAAGCTTATATAAACAATAAAAGGTTCCGGAGATTAAACAGACTGGGGCAGATAATGTTACCTGGTGAAAGGTAAGAAGTGAGATATGAAAGGTGAGAGGCGAACCTGAGACCTGAAACTTCACCACTGTCCATTCACCCCGTATTGACCGCAAAAAATCATGCTATGACCAAAAAACCTTCTTTTTTCCGCATTGATGAAAATGTTTTTATCACAATGGGGGGAATATGCCTGCTGGCGCTGATCGTACTCGGATTTCAGTATGCAGGCAGAGAAACCTGTCAACCGGTGAGCATCGCCTATTCCGACTCACTGATGGCGGGAAATATTGTCCGTTTCCGGGCTGATATGCCCGGCGGCAGGATGTATTCCTGGAATTTCGGGGATGGCGCTTCAAAAGAAGAAAAGGAAAATACTACCACGCATATATTCAAGAACGCCGGGCAGTATGAGATATCTGTGCTGGTGAACGGGAGCTGTGAGCAAACCCGGACTATTGTTGTAAAAGAGGCCCCGATAGTCATTAATACAGGTATGTTGCCTGTTATCATTTCTGCCGACACGCTGTATACCGGTAAGCCCGCAACCTTCACAGACGGCTCTACTACTTCCACCAGTTGGGAATGGAGCTTTGGCGAGACCAATTCGGTAAACGATACCAACCAGACAGCAACCTATACTTATAACACACCCGGTTACAAAAAAGTATACCTCCGTGTGAACGGCAGGTATGATCTTACCCGGGAAAAACTGGTGTATGTAAGAGACGAGGCAGAGGAACGGAACAAAAAACTGGTTACTCCTAAACCTGCGCTGCCGGTAAGGCCGGCTCCTGTTTCTCCTGTTATTAAGCCCGATCCTGTAGTAGACCCGATAAGCCGGCAAACTGAAGATAAAAAACCGGCGGACAGTGAACCCGTTGTACAAAAAGCACCTGATGTTTCCACCGAGCAGCTCGCTGCAATGATAAAGTCCATAGCCGGGGGAGATAAGGGGCCTGATGTATTTGATCCGTATTTGTGCAGCGACAAGACCATCAAAGTGGCTTATAATGGTACCGTAATTCCTTTCTCAAAGTTTTGTGAAGAATTGAAGGAGCTGAAAAAGAAAAAGATCAAAAAGATATCTGTGTGGAGAAATGTAAATGCCCAGACCAATTGTATTGAGTCTATGGTGGTAACTATAGAAGCCAAGAAAAGTATATGGCCCTTTTAATTAATCTTTCAATCCGGATATATGGCAATAGCGACCCAGGATTTTATACTTACCGACGAAGCCAAAAGGGTAATTAAAATTGCCCAGGCTATCGCTAAAGAAAATATGAACGCGGAGTTTGGCCCGGCGCATCTCCTGAAAGCCCTGTTGCATAAGGATGCAGGACTGCATTCCCTGCTGAAGTCGCTCGACAAGGATATCTATTACATGGAGGAATGGGCGGAAGTGCGCATAGAAGCAGAGAAAAAAACACCTTCTTTAAATGATCCTGTGGCAGGCAACCAGATGATAGAAGAAGTGATGAATGAGGCAGATACGATCAGGCTGAAATTCCTTAAAGATAAAATAGAGCCGCTCCACCTGCTGGCAGCGCTGAGTACACCCGGCGTGGGCTTCAGCTTTGAGCAGTTGAAAACTTACCCGTTGCGCAGGGAAGAGCTGATCAATGCCGTGGCAGATGAAACAGAGATACAAACAGCCATAGGAAAAAGCGCGGTCTCCGCAAATGGTAAAAAGGAAAATGCTCCTAAACAGGCGCTGCTGAAATATTGCATTGATAAAACACTGCAGGCCAGGGAAGGAAAGATTGATGCCGTAATCGGACGCGACAAAGAAATAAGGATGATGTCGGAGATCCTTTGCCGGCGCTCCAAACCCAATGTGCTGATAGTGGGAGAGCCTGGTGTGGGCAAATCCAGCCTGGTAGATGCATTTGCTATAGCCGTGATGGAACAGAAAGTACCGCAGCACCTGCACAATGCGCACATTTTTGAATTGGACAATGGCTCGCTGATCGCCGGTGCTTCCTATAAAGGAGAGATTGAAGATCGCCTGAAAAGCATCCTGACGGAGATCAAAATGTTTGACAAAGCAATATTGTTCATAGATGAGATCCATTCGCTTATTGATAAGCACGGATCTGCAGGAGGTGCGGTAAATATGCTGAAGCCGGAGCTGGCAAGGGGCGAGATCACGCTTATCGGCGCCACTACCATGGATGAATACCGTAAGTATATCGAAAAGGATGAAGCGCTCAACCGGCGTTTTGAACAATTGCTGGTAGAAGAGCCGGATGCTATGGCCTGCTTTCACATGATGAAAAAGGTGATCCCTAATTTTGAAAAGCATCACGGTTTGCAGGTATCAGATGATACTATCAAAGAAACCATACGGCTGGCCAAGAGATATATCAAAGACCGGCGCCTGCCCGATGCGGCAATAGATCTTGCCGACCGTTCAATGGCTGCGCTGAGAATGATCAATGATACGGGGGGGAAAGACCTGGATGATTTTCGTAAAAATTTTGAGGAATGGGATAAGGATGATGAGCAGGGCAATATCCATAGCGCGGAAGAATGGCAGTGGCTGCATATACAGATGCGCAGCAGGCTCAGCCCTATCCTCTGGGCCTATTTTCAGCGGGAAGATGATCCCGCGGCATTTACCGAAGCTGCGGATGTCAAAAGCTATATTTTTGATGCGCTCAACACCCTGCAGTTGGCTGCGGTCAGCAAACATGTTTCCCTTGAAAAAAGCGATGTTGCCGCCATAGTTTCTTATAAGACAGGCATCCCTATCGGCAAAGTTCAGACACAGGAGAAAGAGCGGCTGATGAATATGGAAGATACGCTGCGTCAGCGCGTGATAGGGCAGGATCATGCTATAAAAAGTATTGCCGAAGCGATACTGGAATCACGGTCGGGGCTGAGCAAGCCGGGGCAGCCCATAGGCTCTTTTTTCTTCCTCGGACCCACAGGTACGGGTAAAACAGAGCTCACCAAAACGCTGGCTTCTTTCCTGTTCCAGGATGAGTCATTCATGATACGTTTCGATATGTCGGAGTTTAAAGAAGAGCATGCCGCTTCATTGTTATACGGCGCCCCTCCCGGATATGTGGGCTATGAGGAAGGCGGTCTGCTGGTGAATAAGATCAGGCAGAAACCATACTCCGTAGTACTGTTTGATGAGATTGAAAAAGCGCATGCTTCGGTATTTGATATTTTCCTGCAGATCATGGATGAAGGAAAGCTGCACGACAAGCTCGGAAAAGAAGGCGATTTTTCAAATGCCGTTATCATTTTTACTTCCAATATAGGCAGCCAGTATGTGGTAGATGCGTTCAACAGCGGGGAGTTGCCTTCTTCGTCAAAGCTGATGGAGATCATGTCGCAGCATTTCCGTCCTGAATTTTTAGGAAGGCTGACCGAGATCGTGCCGTTTGCGCCTATGAATGAAACCATGGTGCAGAATATCCTTAAGGTGCAGTTGAAATCGCTGTATGCTGCGCTTGAAAAGCAGGGTATTACGCTTACGATATCGGAGCCGGCAGCTATACTGCTTGCTCAAATGGGGTTCACTCCAAAATACGGCGCCCGCCCGCTTGGCGGTGTTATCCGCTCACAGTTAAGGAGACCCCTGTCGAGAAAGATCATCAGCGGCGAAATCCAGCCGGGCAATAAAATTTTACTGGCTACGGGTAACAATAATGAACTGGAATGGATAATAGAAAAATAAACAATTTAAACTCAATTATATGGCGGTTGAAAAATATGGTATAGGCGGCATGGTCCAGGAAACCGAAGCCTTTGAAGCCTTTGCCGATATCCCCCAGAACAGGGTACTTATGGCGGAAAAACTCACTGCAGACGCTCCCATTAAACCAGAAGTAGTGGAAGGACTGACCACTGTTGAACAGGTGTTCGGGCACTTTAAGCCCAACATAGAGATGGACTTTGAGACCGAGGACGGCGCTACTAAAAAAGAGACCCTCCGCTTCAGCAACCTGGGCGATTTTGGTGTAAAAGGCATTACCGCCCAGAGTGATTTTCTTGGGGAGCTTACCATGAAAAAAGAACAGTTCCAGAAGATCATCAAGCAGCTCAAAACAAATAAGCTGCTGAAGCAGGCTATCGGTAATCCTGAAACAAAGGCAAACCTGATCAATTCGCTGCATGCGCTGATCAAAGAGCTGGAGCAGTCGAAAGAAAACGACCACTGATAGCCAGTCCCACCTATTCGAGGGAGGCATCTCTTTCAACATCTTGATCAACCAATCAAATTTTTTATAATGGAGCAGGTACAACTAAAAACAGAAGAACTGCAAACAAAGATCCAGGAAGCAGTAAAGTCTATTGAAAACCCGGCCGAGCTGCTGGATACCAGTTTACAGGGACTGGCAAAATTCGGCGGTTTTGATATGCTTGAAGCGGCTATTGAAGGTGTGCAGAATATCAATCCCGAACGTAAGGCAAGGAAAAATATATTCCTGAAAGAGAGCTCAAAAAAGGCGGAACGAGAAGCATTGAAAAAATCATTGCAATGGTGGAGTGAAATATTAAGCAGCTCTGATGACATCACCGAAATGATAGCCATCTGCCAGCAGCGGTCGGATCATGCCGGCCAGGTGCTCCGTAAAAATTTAAAGTCTGCAGTAGAAAATACAAAAGAGCTGGAACGCTCATACCGCTCCGTAGCACTTTTTTACAAGAATACGGAGAGTATGAAGGTAAAAAATGTTTCCATCATGAATGCTGATCCCGACCAATTGAAAGATCTGGATAATACGCGCTTCATTGATGCGGTAAGAACAGAGCTGGTAGATAATTATGACCGCCTCGATCTTCGCAACAACTACAGCCTGCTGATATTGCCCGGGTACCTGGGGTCTAATATGGTGATTGAGAAATGGGCCAAGACCGCTTATGAAAATAAAGTGATGCTGGTAACCGATTTTGAAAACCTGGAAGCGCCGGATGATGTGATGGAGATGTTTGAAGCAGCTAACCTTACAGGCGGGGATGCATACCGGTCCAATGCGATCATGTCGTGCAACTGGTTGGTAGGCCGTGGCAAGTTTGATGAAGTAGGGGAGGAGGAAGATCTTTTTGTGCCGCCGGCTGCAGCGCTGGCAGGGAAAATATACAATACCCTCATGTCGCAGGTAACGGCAGGTAAAAAACACGGCGGCATCAATGAAGTGGAAGGAGTAAGATTTGACCTGAAGAAAAGTGAGATCGCCAGCCTGGAAAAGCTGGGACTGGTGCCGATGGTAAAAGAATATGGCAAAGTGATGGCTTTCTCTGCAAAAACACTGTTCAATGGAGATAATATCGGGCTGCAAACCTATTCCGTTGTGCGCGTGTTTGATTATGTGGCCAAAGTGATGATGGATTTCCTGAACAGGCGCGCCTTTGAAAATTTTACGGCCAATACAAGGAAGGAGCTTAACGGGCAGATCGTAAAATTCCTTGATAGCATTACGGGCCCGAGCAAGCTGATAGAACATTTCACTATAAGAAGATTTGAGCAGGATCCTGTGCAAAAAGATAAGATATATCTTGACATCCACATGAAGCCTTATTTCCCGGCTAAAACATTTTTAATAAAATTAGAAGGGCAGAAAGGCGATGACGGCAATGACTGGTCTTCGGAATATGCGCAGGATAAGTAGAAGAAATCTATCAGCTATCAGGTATCAGCGCATCTCAAATATCCAATTTCAAATTTCAAATCAATAAAACAATCACTATGTCTTTTAAAGCAAAACTGAAAGTGGCAGGCAAAGAGTTGCCAGTACTTGCATGCGATTATTCGCTGATGCAGGAGACGGATCCTACCGGGCGTCCTTCATCAGTTACCCGGGGAGGAAAAATCAATATAACCATTGAATCTACCGGCGACACTACTTTCTTTGAATGGATGGTAAACCCGTTTGAAAGAAAGGAAGGCTCTATCGTATTCATCAAGCGCGACAGTGATGCCACACTAAAGGAGATCAAATTTAAGGAAGGATACCTGGTAAACTATTTCGAGCAGTTCGGGAGCACCGGCGACAATCCTGCTACAGAAACCTTTACCATCAGCGCCAAAGAGCTGGAAGAAGGCAATGGCAAGCACCAGAATGAATGGCCTGAGGCTTAAGGCTGATGCCAGGCAGCAACACTGCATTGTAGTTAGCAGAAGTCAGGCAGATATAACTGTACCATTTTGTGGGAGGCGATAAGTGAGAGGTGAGAAGATAGAAGTGAGCAAACGCTTCATGTTTCTTGTTTCTCTTCTCACATCTCACATTTGTCGTTTTAGGTTTCCCGTTTCGCCTCTGAAAGAACGGTGGTACATTCCCGGATGTTGGTTCATTCTATTTATTTAAGATACCTGCTTAAACCATATTGTATATGTCATTCCTCGCCCGGCTCGAACTTGACGGAGAAGAGATGAGTATTCTCCATTGTGGGTTCCGGTTTTCTCAGAATATAGATGCCACCGGCAAGCCTGTTTCCCGGCCCAAAGGAGGCACGATAAACCTCACGGTAGAAAGCACGGGAGATACCCAACTGTTTGACTGGATGGTCAACCCCACGCAAACCAAAAACGGGAAAGTGACATTTTACAGGCGTGACACCAGCAGCAGGCTGAAAGTGCTGGAATTTACCGACGCCCATTGTGTAGACTATAATGAAACATATAGTCATACCGGCGACCACCCCATGCAGATCGAGCTTGTAATCAGCGCGCTTGAAATAAAATTGAATGACTCGGAATACAAGAACAATTGGCCGGTGTAAAGGGCTGATAGCTATCAGCGGTCAGCTATCAGGTATCAGCGGTCAGCTATCAGCAGTCATAGAACCATTAGCTAATGATCTTTAGAACCTGAAAGCTGAAAGCTGATACCTGATACCTGACACCTGAAAGCCCATTGCTGACAGCTGATAGCCGACAGCAAAAATATTTTACTACCCAGCTCTCATTGCTCAAAGCCCGCAGCCCAAAGCTGATGGCTGAAAGCTGATAGCTGAAAGCTCACAGCTTAACATGTCACAATTTGTAGGAACAGAAATAGATATTGAAGGCACGCAGATAAAGCAGTTCAGCTCGTTCTGGCTTTCCCAGAGCATTTTTGAGCATCACAGCTTTCGCCTGGTGTGCCCTGCCGAGGCTTTGGACGGCACATCGGGTGAAGTATTTCATTCCTCCAAAAATTTAATAGGCGGCACTATCACCGTCAAAATCGAATCCGTAGGGAATAAAGGCGCGTTGCAATTTTCGGGCGTGGTAACGCAGCTTGAAGTGAGCCGTCACAGCGCACATGCCGGGGATATAGTGATCAGCGGGTACAGCCCTACCATTTTACTGGATAATGGTCCTCACTGCAAATCCTGGGAAGAAAGCACGGTGAAAAAAGTAGCCCAGGATGTACTGAAGCATTTCCCAAAGAATTTATTGAACCCGAAAATAAATCCTGCATATGGGGAGACCCTTCCCTATGTGGTGCAATATAAAGAAACAGCCTGGGAGTTTTTAAGCCGTATCAGCGCCGGCTATGGCGAATGGTTTTTTTACGACGGATCAAGCCTGTTTTTAGGTCCACCGCAGGGAAAATCGCTTAAGCTGCTCTATGGCAGCGATCTTCACCAGTTCAATATTATGATGCAGGTGAAGCCGCCTGCTTTCCAGGCTATGGCTTATGATTATATGAACCATGAAGTGTATAACGGCTCCCCTTCCGGCATCCCTGGCAAGGCGGGACTGAATGAACTGGGAAAATTTGCTTTTCAGAAAAGCGAACAGTTTTACGGTACTAAGCCCAAGCTCTGGCACAATGATTTTCTCACCACCAAAAAGCAATTAGACGATTTTGTAAATACAAGAGCTACCATACAAAGCAGCAACATGATCCGCTTTAACGGCGGCAGCGGGCATCCCGGTGTGCAATTAGGCAGCACCCTGGAAGTACAGGGAAAAAATATATTTGACAGCGGGGATGAAAGTTACGGCGAATATGTGGTTACTTCGGTTGCCCATTATTGTGACGGGCAGGGAAGCTACTCCAATGACTTTACAGCTATTCCTTCTTCCATAAAAATGCCGCCGGTAAAAATTGCGCAAGAGCCTCACTGCGAAACGCAAAGCGCCCTGGTGACCGACAACAATGATCCCGATGGATTAGGGCGCATTCGCGCAAAGTTTCACTGGATGAACGGCAGCGAAAAAACCCCCTGGATGCGGGTGACCACACCTCACGCCGGCGATGGAAAAGGCATGTTTTTTATTCCTGAAAAAGGAGAGGAAGTGATCGTAGGCTTTGAAGGCGACAGCCCTGCCAAGCCTTATGTGATAGGCAGCGTATATCACGGCAAGGCAAAAAACAGCTTTGCCAACGGCGGCAATGATGTAAAGACATTCCAGAGCAGGAGCGGGAATAAGATGGTGCTGAACGATAAAGACGGGAGTGTGCTGGTGGAGGATAAGGGCGGGAATAAAATGATGATTGACGGCAGCGGGAATATCAGCATCTCCTCCACATTATCCATCAGTATCTCCTGCGGGGGCACTAATATTACCCTGAAAAATGACGGCTCGATAGGGCTAACCGCTAAAAATATTACCATCACTGCAGAGGAAAAAGTAACTATGGGCACCAAACAGGCTTCTTTTTCTGCAGAGAGCAACGGAGATGCCAAGATGGGAGGAACGAAGGCAACGGTAACCGGCCAGTCGGAAGCGACTATAACCGGTGCATCCACTACTTTGAACGGAGATGCAACCGCTGCCGTGAAATCATCCGGCCCGACTTCTATTGAGGGCGCCATAGTAAAACTAAATTAGCGTTATGCAGTCAAACCCCATACAACAACGCATTCTCCTGATGTGCGAAAAATGGGAAGATGCAAAAAAGAATACGGAAGCACGGATCATCAATATACGTTGTCAGCCCGATGAAGATGATATGGTGGACACCTTTTATGGTTATATGATCGGGGTGGATAGCCCGGTTACAGATATTGCCTTTCATTTTGATTCGTCCTGCAGCGATATAAAACAGTTCAGCTCCTTTCTTTTGGACGAGCTGGAGGAGATAATGAATATCTGGAACAACAGTGAAAAAGATGAAAGGATAGAGTTTGTCCCGGTTCCCTGGACACCGGACCGCAGCTTACAAAAGGACAGGAATCCTGCTGCAATGTTCGTTCAGAATTTTAACAGGCTTGCAAAAGCTATGCAGCTTCCACAGGATGTTTATGCCGTTGCCATATTTAAAACTCCCGGTAACAAAAGTAATTTCATTGCCTGGTTAAATAAAGCAGTTGAAGCAGGTATTGACGCTTCGGTAAAATTCCTTATGTACGACAGGGTTGATATGCCCGCTATGGATGATTTTATGGAGTCGCCTGGCGGCTTTGCACTGGAAATGATTGACCTGGATTTGAATATGCCGAAAGCCATGGAGCAGATAGCGGCAATGGGCGATCCAAAAGATCCTGCTACACCATACAGGCAGTCGTTTATGAAAATGATGAATGCGATGGTTGCCGGCGACGAAAATAAAGCGGAAAAGCATGCCGGGGAGTGCCTGCAGATAGCCTCCGAAAATGTGAGTAAAGATCCCTTTTGGGTCATACAGATAATAGTGGTGTATACTGCGTTGGCCAATGATAAGATCAGGTATAAAAAAGAAGCAGCGACATTGGCGTATGCCAACAAAGCGTTGGAAGCCGCCCGTGAGTCCGAAACATTTTTTGAAAATAATATTACCGCGGGATTGGTAGCCCAGACTATTATGTTCAGGGGTACGGTGTTATTTATGCAAAAGAAAAAAATGGAAGCTTATGCAGACTTTTCACTTGCTTTTGATACCTATACCAGGCTGGGAAACCTGATCATGGCTGTAGAAGCGGCAAGAATGGCCGGCGAAAGCGCGCTTGACTTTTCGGATATGGAAGCCGCAAAGATCCTCGCTGCCGGAGCGAGGACAGGGGCAAGGCTCAGCGTTGAAATGGCAGCCTCATCCAGCTACGCAGGCATATTGGACCGTTTACTGGAAACCAATCATAGTTCCTTTATCTCATTAGAAGAAATAGAGCTGCTTGCAAAGCAGAAGTACGGAGAAGACTGGCTGGCGGTGGTAAAAAACTGGAAGCAGCCTCCCGATGCAGCCACCCTTGAGGCAATGGAGAAAGAGGAAATGGAAGCCTGACGGGTGGGCGCATTTCAATTTTAGCATGGGATTGAAATCCCACGGGGGAATATGCGATCGAGCCTACGGCTCTTGTAGTTTCGCGTTCCAGAGCCATCGGTTCGGTAGCATATTGTTTCAACGGATTTGAATCCGTTGCACATTTTCGCTTGCGAAAGATTGAAATACATCCTGACGGTCAGCATACGATTATTCTAAAATATACAGGTATGGATAAAATAAACAACTGGATGAGTAATAATGGAAGCATGGTGGGTAAAATGGTTTCATTGATCATCCTCATTTTCGGGATACTGCTTATTATAGGCGCTGTTAAAAACTGGGACTGGCTTTTTAAGCCTGACCCCAGCTATCACAACCGCTGGACAATAGGGCAGGTCAGCCGCTATCTTGGAAGAGGAACAGCAAGGATCATAGGATTTATGGGAGGGATATTGCTGGTAGTTGCCGGTGCATACTGGAGCTATGCTGTTTTCTTTAAAAAATAAAATGTGCTGTATACAAAAAACTGAACAGGGGGCCTCATTGTCATGAGTAACCAGATATATGGAAATATAAATGATCCTGCGAATAGTTCCGGTGGCCAGGGAAACGGGCAGCCGGGGAATACCGCCGCTCCTGGCAACCAGGCGGCCGCTGCATCCCCGCAATCCGGGAATGGCGACGCTTCACAAAACGGATCCTCCTCACACCAGATCAAACAGGAAACAAAGGAAGGAGGCGAATGGAAGCCTTCTCATGACGGTGTAGCGGGCGATGTGGAAACCAATGTGCATGGAACTGGCGAAGCGCTAAGTAAAGCAAAGCAGGCGATGAGCGGTTTCCTGTCGGGGGATGCCAATATTGTGGACGCTGCAATGGCGGTGAAAGGCGCTTTTGATGCAGTAACACAGTTATCCGGGCAGCTTTCGGCATCGCTGATGATGCCTGTGATGAAGGCATTGGGTCCCTTCAAAGGGCAGGCGATCCTGCCGGCAGCCAGGCAAATGGATCCGATGATGGGCATTGATGTGCACATGGTTACCATACCGCCTTCTCCCGCGCCCGTGCCAATGCCGCATCCTTATGTAGGGATGCTGTTCAATGCAAAGGACTGGGTGAGCGTGATGGTGAATACTTTTAAGAAAACAGCGCTGGATGCCTTGCCGCCTCCTGCGGAGGACGATAAAAGTGTGATGGCATCTGTAGCAGAGAACAAAGAAGCTATTGCCAGCATCGCTATGGGGTTGGCAAACCTGGGCGCTTCCGTAAAATTTGGCGATGCCATTCCCCGTGCCATCACCGGCACTCCCGTAAAAAGTGTCCCGCATATTCCTATGGGAGCGGGCTTTCATCCAGCATTCCAGGCTGCGGTGGAGAAAAATAATGGTAAAGCTTTCCTGGGAAGCTTATTTGTATTAGCTGACGGCGACCCTATGATGGGCAGCTTTCATCTCAACTATGATTGCTGGGATGTAGGTGTTGTGGATCTCTTTAAAGCATTGAGGGGAAAAGGGAAAATGAAGCAGCCCTCCCCACCGGAGCCGGGGGCGCCCAAGGCAGAATTGTTTGCTCCTACTGGCACAGTTATGCCTATACCCGGCGGCAGACCTGTTTTAGTAAACTCTATACCCACGCCTATTAATCCACTGGCTTTATTAGATAAACTTTTTAAAGCGGGATTAGGAAAATTGATGAAAGTTGCAAAAAAGGCAGCAGCAAATGTATTGCATGGATTGGTTGGTAAATTAGGTAAAGGAGGTGCTGCCTCACAGGCAGCCCATAGAGCTATTTGTTTTGTAACAGGACATCCTGTAGATGTAGTTAGCGGAAGGTTGTTTACAGATGAAGAGGATTTTTCATTACCTGGTGTAATACCATTTTCGTGGGAAAGAGTATGGTATAGCGATAGCACTTATGATGGACCGCTTGGTTATGGTTGGCATCATAGTTATGATATAGGTTTTGTTGTAGATGTAGAAAATAACACTGCCGGTTTTAGGATGAACGATGGGAGAATTGCGGTTTTTGATCTGCCTCTCCCCGGTAAAAGCACCTATAATCGGGCTGAGAAATTGCAGCTTCATTTTGATGCAGCTAATAATTTCTATTTTATAGCGGATGCTAAGGGGTGGCTGTATAAGTTTACCGGTAAGATCTATAAGAATGCTGCAAGTCAATCCGAATGTCATTTAATACAGAGTATTTCCAATAGAAATGGATATGCGATACGATTTGAATATACAAACGACGGGTTTCTTTCAAAAATGATAGATAGCGCCGGGCGTATACTCCTGGTAGAAAATGATGCTACGGGAAGAATTAAGACTATTAAGGCGCCTCATCCTCAGGCAGTCGGGCAAATTTTTCCGATTGCGCAATATGAGTATAACCAGGAAGGCGATATGATTTGCCACACCGATGCCATCGGTGGGAAAATGAAATATGAATATTCAAATCATCTTCTTATAAAAGAAACCTGGCGGGATCGTCAGGAATGGCATTTCAGGTACGATGGTAGTGCAACAGGCGCCAAATGTATTCACACCTGGGGGGAGAATGGTGTTTATGACCACAAGCTCACTTATAATCCCGGCATAACGATAGTAGAAAATAGTTTGGGTTATCTCACAACTTATTACTGCAAAGGAAGCCTTCTTTCTAAAAAAATTGATGCAAACGGCGCAGAATGGCTTTATTATTACAATGAAAATAATGAGCTGCAATGGGAAACCGATCCTCTCGGCAACCAGCAAAGCTATTCGTACGACGACTGGGGTAATATCATAGCAACTACAGACCCCGGCGGCGGTTTCACTAAGACAGAATATTTTAATCCGAAGTTCCCGTTGCTTCCTTCTGCCGCTATGGATGCAGCAGGCGGCAAATGGAAATGGGAATACGATGAGCAGGGCAATCTTGTGGCGAAAACAAACCCGCTTGGCGCCCAAACAACATATGAATATGATGACGGACTGCTGGTGAAGATAACGAATGCTGCAGATGCCGTTACCCAACTCGGGTATGATAAAGACCAGAATTTAATTTCCATTGAAACCGATGATAAGGCTGTAACAGAATACCGTTATGATGAATTGGGCAATTGCACTGCTACCATCAACCCCAATGGCGTAAAGCAACGCAGGTTTTTTGACCTGAAGGGCCGCATAGAAAAAGTAAATGATTTTGACAGCAATGTTATTTACCTGGATTACGATGGCATTGATAATGTTGTCCGGTACCGCGACAGGCAAAAGGAAGTGGAATATACCTACCGTGGCTTATGGAAGCTTACCGGTCGCACCGAAGCCGGCGCTTCCATCTTTTTTAAATACGACACGGAGGAACAGCTTGTAAGGATCATCAATGAAAAAGGCCTGCCTTACCGTTTTGTATTAGACCCTGCCGGAAATGTAACTGAAGAAATAGGCTTTGATGGTATAACAAGACAATATGAACGCAATCCAGCCGGCTGGGTAACCAAAGTGAACAGGCCCGGTGGGAAATTTACAGAATACAATTACGATGATTGCGGCCGTGTAACCGGTGTATTATACAGCGATAACAAACAGGAAAGATACACCTACCGTCCGGATGGCGAACTGATAAAGGCAGTAAATGAATCTGCTAAAGTACAGTTTGAGCGTAATGTGTCGGGCGATATTGTAAAAGAAACGGTGAACGGAGAATGGGTGCAAAGTGAATATGATATTTTCAGCAACCGTACCAAAATAACCAGCAGTCTTGGGGCGAACATTACACATGCTTACAACAACATGGGCGATGTGTTGCAGATGGAAGCCAATGGCTGGTTTGCAAAGTTTGAGCACGATAAACTCGGTCTTGAAACAAACCGTTTATTGCCCGGCGGCGTAAGCAGTAACTGGCAAAGAGATGGCATTGGCAGGCCTGTTATACAAACCGTTGGACATACAGCCAATAATATTTTTAATGCAAGAAAACGAAAACAATATACCTGGGAGGTTAACGACCGGCTAAAGCAGATAAAAGATGAAAAAGGTATAACCAGCTTTGAGCATGATGGCTGGAGCAATCTTGCCAAAACCATTTATCCTGACGGGGAAGTGCAGTTACGCAACCCGGATGCCGTAGGCAATTTATTTAAAACCATTGACCGCAAAGACCGTGAGTACGGCAAAGGCGGACAATTAAAAAAAGCTAATGGCTGGAGCTACGGATATGATGAAGAAGGAAATTTAATTAAGAAAGAGCATGTTGGCGGCGATGTCTGGAAATATGAATGGAATGATGCCGGTATGCTTATGAAAGTTATACGGCCAGACAATGAGGAAGTAAGTTTTAGTTACGATGCCCTCGGCAGAAGATTGAGCAAACAATTTAAAAATACAATCACTAAATTTGTTTGGGATGGCAATGTGCTTCTGCATGAGTGGAAAGAAGATGCAAGGACCGGAAAAATACTCGGTTCACTTGAGGTAAATGAAGATGGAGACTTATCAACCTCTCGCATCCCCGGCCCCGAGCGTGGTATCTCCTCCCCTTCGGGAAGGCAAGGAGGGGCAGTCACTTGGCTCTTTGATACCTACAGTTTTGCCCCAACTGCTAAAATAAAGAACGGCAAAACATATAGCATCGTCACTGACCATCTGGGTACACCCGGTCAGATGTATAAAGAAGATGGTGAACTTTTCTGGGAAGCGGAGCTGGATAGCTATGGAAAAGTGCGTGTTGAAAAAGGTGAGTTGGGGAGTTGTCCATTTCGATACCAGGGGCAGTATGAGGATGTGGAGACGGGGTTGTATTATAACAGGTTTAGATACTACGACCCCGAAGCATGTGTTTACTTATCAAAAGACCCAATTGGGCTATTAGGCAGCAACCCCAACGAGTACGCCTATGTTAGCGACCCTAATACGTGGATAGATGTGTTTGGGTTGGATTGTAGTAAAGCAAAATCGCTTAAAGAATGGCTTAAAGATGATCCTGATTTATTAAAAGAAGTTACGGAAAGTTATGAAAAACATCCTGAATGGTGGGGTATTCATCCTGAAAAAGATAAAGTCTTTTATAGAGATAAAACAGCGGTAGACGCTATTAGAGCTAAACCGGGAGAAAGTGGCGGTCACCATCCGTGGGGGTTGGCATTAGGTGGTCCCGAAGGGCAAAAACTCACAATTACGAATGAAACACGAACCGTGAAGAATCCAGAACATTCAGCAGTTACAGGACTTCAAAGGCGAGTAATAAATGTTATCAAAAAACAACTTTAAATAAAGAGAATGGAAAATTTAGTTTTTATAGATTTCTTAAAAGAGAAAGATTGGAATGTTGATAAAGTTACTGCCGATACTAAAGAAATACATTTAGATAAATTGGCTAATGGCAGGCTAATAAAAGCCCCTGATGATATTAAGAATTTTATCCAATCATTTAATGTCTGTGCGAATAAGGAGGATAATATATGGTTTCTCTCTTTGAAAGATTATGACAATGAAACAGAATCTGCATTCCCGTGGAATGAATTTGAAAACCAAAGTTTGGAAAGTGTAGATGAGGATATGAAAAATGATGTTGTCGAATTTTGGGAAACGCATCTTCCAATTTTAATGACGGTAAAAAGTGGTTATCAATATGTAGCTGTTGGAATAGGAGAACAGAACAAAGGAGAAATTTTTTATGGTAGTGAGCCTGAATATGAGGAAGCTGTTTTAATAGCAAAATCTTTTTCGGAATTTAAGGAAAAATATTGTGAAGCATTAGACGGAAACCTCTCTTCTGATTATTATAAGTTTATAGTATAGTTTTAACTTCTTTCCCAGCCGAGGTGTGTCACGAATCGAAGGACGGGATAAGTTCTTTGAATGCTGAATAAAAGATG
>CAYWVB010000028.1:0-65345 GCA_964461595.1 uncultured Terrimonas sp.
TTCAACGGATTGAAATCCGTTGGAACAATATTACACCGAGCCGATGGCTCTCGTAATTCCGCGTTTCAGAGCCGTAGGCTCGATAAAATATATTTCACTGGGATTTAAATCCCAGTACAGATCTTTGTATTCCCCAGAGCCAGCGGCTCGATCGCATATTCTCACGTGTGATTTTAATCCCCACAATCAAAACATTAAATCAATGCTTCAAACAGGTATTGTTCATCATATTCCATATGGAATTTTTGTAAGAGTTCCAGGTATTCATCCCCGAAACTTTGCTTCGCATGATGTGCTTCCTGGTTCAGGATATAGTGATACACATTCTCAACAGCCGACTGGCTGTAAGAAAACACACCGAAACCCCTCTGCCATTCAAATCTTTCCGGGGTAAGCAGATGGTCATTGATGTGCTTGGAAGATTTTGCTTTTACTTCCTTCATCAGGTCAGACATGGATATCGCCGGTTTTAGTCCAACGAAACAATGTACATGATCTTCCACTCCGTTTACAATGAGATTTTTACAACCCGTATCTGCAATCAGGTTACCCATAACTCCGAAGAAACTGGAACGCCAGCTTTTGTGGAGCACTGCATTACGGTATTTTACTGCAAATACAAATTGCAGGTATACCTGGTGGTAGGTGTTAGCCATAGTAGCAAATTTTGTTTATGCTAATCTATGAAAAAAGCCGAAATATATTCCAGAGCCGCAGGCTCGGTCTAATATTGCTGCATGGGACTTCAATCCAATGCTATCAGATCGAATATCCCTGTAGTTTTAATTCAAAAACATCTCATCCACCAGCAACAATTTCTTTTTGTCTTTTTCACCGCGAGGTTTTGCAACGATCTTCAGCACAGATACGGTATGAGGCTTAAAAGAGCCTTCCGCGATCTTTAAAGATGCTGGTTCATCTTTTGCCGGCATAGGAGGTTTCATTACCAGGAGCCGTTGCAGGCGGTCTTCATTTTCCCCGCCCCAAACTTCTACTTCCTCGGGAGGCAAAATACCTGTTGCAGCTTCCAGCATATAGTGCAGCCCAACAGAACTTACCGTAACAGGTTTATAAAACACAGCCACCAATGCCATATCATTGTTTCTTACTCCCGCCCAGTTGTTGGCCCATGCAGGATTATTAGCGCCTATCACGCCCAGTTTGGTATTGAAAAAAGTATGTGCTCCTTCCGCCTGGTGCACGCTGTTGAGCGGGAACAACAGGCGGACACTATCCGGGATAAATGTGTTCTTAAAAAAATTGAAGGTAACCGGGTCACTGGCATACCATCCATCCTTACAGGCACGGGCTTTAATGATAGTGTTTTTGGTAATAGTCGTTTTCCCGTCAAACACGGGTGAATGGAGCGTATCCGGTTCTGATCCGTCTGTGGTAAACCGGATCTGCGTGCCTTTTACAGGATGCATCAATTGTATGGGCAACTCATTGGCAAAGATCATGGACGCATTCTTAACCTGTGGCGGATTCAGCTTAAGCGGGTTTTTTCCATCATCCACAAATCCTTCTATAAATTTCATCTGGCCATAGGACTTTTGCAACGCATCCATTTCTTTTACAGAAAGAGAAGTATTCCATACGGAAATTGTTTTAAGCGCTTTGAACGAAGCAAGTTTTTTCGCCAATGCATCATAATTAAGCTTTGTGCCGGACAGGGTCAGTGTTTTCAGTTGTTGCAGAGGGATCAGCGCATCTAATCCTGCTGTGGTAATATCTGTAAAATTAAGATCAAGCCTGCGAAGATTTTTAAACTTAGCTATCGTTTTCAGGTCCTCATCCTTTACAGGCATTTTATTAAGGTTTAGTGAAACCACCTGCTGTTCAATCTCGCCTAACTCCTGCAATTGTGCCGGCGAATATGCGCTACGGTTATATATATTCACCGAAAGGGCCGGCGATTCCTTTGCTACGGGGCTGATAGTACGATAGTTTGTGTTAAGCCGGCTGACAACAGTTTCATCTGCCGCAGGGAAATCAAACTTTTCCTCTTCGGCAGGCTTCAGCAATGTTGCGGCAATCCTTCTTAAGGAATCGCCTTCGGGGAACGTTATTACTTTTTTTGAAAAAGGAACATCATTCCGGATCCACAATGTTAGCAAATGAATTTCGGCAGCAGTGAGCTGTGGCTTGCCGTCCGGGGGCATGTGCTTTTCATCTTCAGGCGGCAGATGCACCCGCTCCAGCATCAGGCTGATATCCGGGTTTCCAGGCACAAATAATTTACCTGTTTTCCCGCCTTTAACAATAGACAAAGAATCTATAAGCGACAGTTCTCCTTTAAGCTTACGTGGATTATGGCATCCCGTGCATTTAGCTTCAAGGACAGGCCGGATGAGATCGTCAAATACGACCGCCTCCTCGAGAGAAACGGCAGGCCGCTGGAAATGAGCGGTAATAGGCTGAAGTAAAAAATTATCGCCATGGGTTATATCTGCGCCATAGTGGCCCGTCGCCAGCAGGAAAGGCATCAGAAGCAAAGCAGATGACCACGACAGTCTCTGCGAATACCAGCTTTTATCTCTTATCCAGTACACTAAGGAAGCAATAAAAAATACTCCTGCCCCCAACCACTTATGCCAGGCTACCGCTTCTCCGTCATACCCTTCTTCTCTTGAGAGAAATAATCCCATGATAACAGTAATGCCTGATAATATGGCGCCGGAAAGCAATAATAAACCGGAAAGCTTCGTATAAAAAGGAGCGCTGATCTTTTCCTTTTTAAACCGGTATATATCCGACATTATACCCAATATCAGCAATACGATGGGAAAATGCAGCAATAAAGGGTGCATTCTACCGGCAGGCTGCAACCAATAAGGCAGGATCAGTTTGTTTTCAAACAACAACAGGAATACAATAAAAACATTCAGAACAACGAGAATTTGCTCCGCAAAGACCTTCAATCTGGTATTCATTAATATGCTGCAGTAATAAGTTTAAGCAATAATATCCTTTACTACGTGACCGGAAACATCCGTCAGGCGATATCTCCTTCCAAGATGTTTGAAGATCAATTTTTCATGATCAAGCCCCAGCTGGTTCAATATCGTCGCCTGGAAGTCGTGCACATGCACTGGATCCCTGATAATATTATAGCCCAGCTCATCTGTCTCTCCATATACGATACCTGGCTTGATACCTCCTCCTGCCATCCAGATGGAAAAGCAACGGGGATGGTGATCGCGCCCGTAATTTTCTTTGGTGAGCGTTCCCTGGGTATAGCTTGTTCTTCCAAATTCACCGCCCCATATTACAAGTGTTTCATCAAGCAGGCCTCTTTGTTTAAGATCAATTACAAGCGCTGCCGATGCCTGGTCAACATCTTTAGCCTGCCTGGCAATTTCATACGGAAGATTCCCGTGCTGATCCCAGCCCTGGTGGTACAACTGCACAAAACGCACACCATTTTCCGACAATTTCCGGGCGAGTAAGCAATTGGCTGCATATGTGCCGGGTACAAGACAATCCGGCCCATATAGTTTTACAATGTCATCAGGTTCTTTTGAAAGATCCATCACTTCAGGAACAGCAGTTTGCATCCGGTAAGCCATTTCATACTGCTTTATCTTGGTAACGATTTCAGGATCTCCGAATGTTTTATAAGATAATTCATTCAGCTCAGCCAGGTTATCGAGCATATCCCTGCGATCCTTTCTGCTAAGCCCGTCAGGATCGCGCAGGTATAATACCGGGTCTTCTCCTTTGCTGAATTGTACGCCCTGGTGTACGGAATCGAGAAAGCCATTCGTCCATAATTTGGAATACACGCCCTGCCCGTTGCCGACACCCCGTGAAAGCAATACTGTGAATGCAGGGAGGTTTTTATTTTCGTTGCCCAGCCCATAGCTCAGCCAGGCGCCCATACTCGGGCGATTGCCCTGCTGGGCCCCCGTTTGAATAAAAGTAAGCGCAGGATCGTGATTGATGGCTTCTGTATATAAAGAACGTATGATACAAAGCTCATCTGCAATTTTAGCGGTATAGGGCAGCAAATCGCTTATCCATGTCCGTGATTCCCCATATTGCTTGAAATCTACAAAGGAACCCACCAGCGGGAAAGAAGCCTGGTTGGCGGTCATCCCCGTCAGACGTTGATTGCCTCTTACGGAAGGCGGGATTTCCTGCCCGGTCATTTCGCGGAGCTTCGGCTTATAATCAAACAGCTCCTGCTGGGATGGGGCGCCATTCTGAAAAAGGTAGATCACTCTTTTTGCTTTAGGCGCAAAATGCGGCAGCCCCGGCGTCATGGCTTCATCATCCATGATGCCGCTCCGGAAAAGATCCGGCATCAGCAAAGACCCCAATGCCATGCTTCCTATGCCCAAACTCATTGTGGAAAGAAAGCGCCGGCGGTTCCAGCCAAGACCATGCTCTAAAATTTCTTTTTCCATCACAACAATTTTTATTTTTCCTCTTATCAGGATTTGGTAATTGTTTCCTCCATATTGTATATAGTGGTTACCACGCGCATAAGAGCAGCAAGATTTTTCCTGTCTACATCCTTTGGTACGGGGTATTCGCCAACCGAGAGCATTTTATTAATGTCTTCGCTGTCTATATTACCATTTTGCTTATTGTAATAATCAGTAAGGATCTGTAGTTCTTTTTCTGTCGGTTTTCTGCATACGATCAGCCTGAAAGCTTCTGTAACTTTCCTGGCAATATCTGTTTTTTCTTCCAGAAGCTTCGCGGCAAGTACCCGTGAAGCTTCCAGCACAGTGGGGTCATTCATCATTACGAGCGCCTGAAGAGGCGTATTGGTCCTCAATCTTTTTACTTCACACAGGTCACGGCTGCTGGCGTCAAAAATAGCCATAGCCGGCGGAGGCACTGTTCTTTTAATTAAAGTATACATTCCCCGGCGGTATAATGATGCTCCATGGTCCTGGTTGTATACTGATAGCAGCCCCCTTCCGGAAGTAGCGCCTTCCCACAGTCCGGCGGGCTGGTAGGGTTTTACACTTGGCCCGCCAATTGTTTTATTAAGCAGCCCGCTGCTTGCCAAAACCAGGTCTCTTATAAACTCTGCCGGTATGCGATACCGTGGTCCACGGGACAACAACACATTTTCCGGATCAGCTTCCAGCTTCTCTTTGGGAACGACTGCAGACTGGCGATAAGTAGCTGAAGTGACCATCTGCTTTACCAGTCTCTTGATATCCCAGTGATGTTCCCTGAAATCAACCGCAAGCCAGTCGAGCAATCCCGGGTGCGAAGGCAGTTCGCCCTGCATGCCAAAATCCCCGGCGGTTTTTACGATTCCCCTTCCAAAAAATTCCTGCCACAACAGGTTGACATATACCCGTGCCGTCAATGGATTTTTTTCATCGAACAGCCATTCTGCAAGACCAAGCCTGTTCTTGGGGTATGCAGGATTGAAAGGGAGTATGGATTTAGGAGTGCCCGGCTCCACTTCTTCGCCATGTGCATCATAAACGCCCCGTGTTAAAACATATGTTTTACGAACGGTGTCCAGATCTCCCATTACAGAAACGATGAGCCGGTTCGTATCAGGTTTATTAATGAAGGTGAGTATGTTTTTTACATCATCATTGCTGATCTCCATCAATGGTTTTTTGGCATAGGTTTCAGGCCCGCCAATCACCGATTCTATGCCTACTTCCCGCACATTATTGAAAAAAGCAAAAAGCCGGTAATAATCTTTTTGTGAGAAGGGGTCATATTTATGATCATGACAATGCGCACATTCCAGTGTAATGCCCAGCAACCCTTTTCCAAAAAGATCATTACGGTCCGTAACATACATTACCCGGTATTCTTCCTGTATCACTCCGCCTTCCTCTGTTATCTTGTGGTTGCGGTTAAAGCCGGTAGCCAGTATCTGCTCCTTGGTAGCATTGGGCAGCAGGTCACCCGCGAGCTGCCAGGTGACAAACTGGTCGTAGTGCATATTTTCGTTAAACGCATGTATCACCCAGTCGCGCCAGGGCCATTGAGTGCGGTAGCCGTCATCCTGATAACCGTGAGAGTCTGCATATCGCGCCAGGTCAAGCCATTGCAGCGACATTTTTTCACCATATTGCGGGGTTGCCATCAGGCGATCCACTACCTTTTCATAGGCATCAGGGCTGTTATCCGCCAGGAATTCATCCATTAATGCAAGCGTAGGAGGAAGACCGGTTAAATCTATACATAATCTTTTCAGGAGCCGCTCTTTATCCGCCGGTTCATTAGGAGCCAACCCTTTTGCCTCCTGTTTAGCCAGGATAAAGTAATCTATTTCATTTCTCGGCCATTTGTCATCCTTTACTTTTGGCAATGGCGCTTTTTGAGGAGGCACAAATGCCCAATGCTTTTCATAACGGGCGCCCTGTACAATCCATTTTTTGATAAGATCAATTTCGTGTTGCGTCAGCTTAAGATTAGAAGAAGGAGGAGGCATTAACTGGGAGGTATCCTTTGCTGTGATGTGCAAAAAAGCCTGGGACATTTCGGGCTTTCCTGCCACCAATGCATGAGCCCCGGGGTTCTCCTTCAATGCGGCAAAAGCGCTTTCGGGGTCATCCATTCTAAGCCCGGCCTTCCTTTTGTTAGCATCGGGGCCATGGCAGGCCAGGCATTTGTCGGAGAGAATAGGCCGGATATCAAAATTATAACTCACGCTGTCAGGGATGGCAGCGATAGCTTCAGCACCATCTTTATTCCCCCCGCAGGCCTGGAATAAAACGAGGGCGATCACAAGGGCAATTACCGGGCAATATACATTCCTGAAAACATTCATACGGCTGCAATGCTTTTCTTTCATATCAAATTCACATACCTGCTCTAATTTCCACACCGTAATGTAATTCAATTGTGCATTATAACCATCCTGCTCTATTCTGCACAACAGCAGGCGGAGTGATATTTGTAAAATTATTTATTCGTTTCGGATAAGGAGGTGGCTGAGCTTCTGTCTAAGCATAGCTGTTTTATTTTTTAAGCCATTGATCAAACCAGTCAAATGCTTCCGACTGCATCGCCCTGTCAAATTTGTGAGGTCCGGGATAATAAGAGCATCTGTAGTGTGAAGCCGCTCCTGCCTTTTCATATACTTCCTTTAAAATGGCATCGGCACGTTTCATTTCCGGGAGGGTATACAGGTCATCGTCAATGTCATTCAGTACCAATGTCGGCATCGGCACCCTCAGCCCTAATATTTCGGGGAAATCAAGCTCCCCGGGCAGCAAAGGTACATAGGTCATCCAGGTATGCATAAAAGATTTGTTCAAAACAAAATCCCTCCAGGTAGTCATAAAACCCACACATACTGCACATTTAATTCTTTCATCCATCCCTCCCATGAATACCGTTCTCATCCCTCCGCCGGAAAGCCCGCCACAGCCGATATGGTCTTTATCAACATCAGGCCTGGCACAAAGCATATCCAGCGCCACACGGTCTTCTGAAAAAAATACGCCCGGCCAGGTGGTGCCTGCGCTGAATAAAGATTTAGCCATGATATGCTCATGTTCTCCCGCCCATTTATTATACGCCCTGATATGTTCAGGGTTTTCAGGGTCATCATCAGTCAGCCCTTCACGCAAATGTTCCGGCACGTCCTGCAGCATTACCCTCCTGCTGGCAAAAGGAAAGGCATCTGATACCAGCACCACATACCCGCGCTTTGCTATTTCATTGGCCCAGGCAAGCCCTTCATAGGATTGTTGCTGGTGCGCTTCTACAAAAGACGGTACGGTAGCAGACGTTCTCGTGATCTTCCTTATACCAAGATATTTATTACCTCCGTGATCATGAAAAGCCAGTATGCCCGGGAGCTTTCCCTTTGCCCCGGAAGGCTTCAATACAATAGCCTGGGTGGGCCTGCCATAAGGTAATTGCCAGCTCAGCTCCTCAATGTCAAGCCCGTCATAGCTGTATTTCTTTTGCACCCGTGGCGGCGGTATATTGCCTGCAGGCGGTATCGCAAGCCGTGCTTGTAACCGCTCTTTTGCAGCACTGCGCCAGGTATCAATATTATTCCAGCTTTTTCTTCTGAAAGAAAATTCAGGCAGCTCCTGCGTATGCAGGTTAGCCGCCCATACACCATACTCTCCTATGAGGGTGGGCGCTGCTGTTTGTAAAAATGTGTTCATAGCAGGGTCAGGAGATTGGTTTGCTAAATAAGTGCCCGCCGCCGGATACCCTCGCAATAAGCCCTTGGCCGACAGGCTGATCCCGGTGAGCCCGGCAATTTTTAAAAATCGTCTTCGCTTGCTGATATCAATTAGGGTTAATCAGCTAAATATACAATTTATGTTTTATTTACATCAAAAAACCGGTGGGCTTCGTTTATCATTTCTGCAGAACCGATAAATAAAGGAGTTCTCTGGTGAACATGTTTCGGCGGTATATCCAGTATCCTTTCTTTTCCATTGGTTGCTTTTCCACCCGCTACTTCCGTAATAAACGCCATCGGGTTGCATTCATAGCAAAGCCGCAGCTTACCATCCGGTTTTCCTGTCACCGCAGGATAAAAGAAAATGCCTCCTTTCAACAGGTTGCGGTGCACATCGGCTACCATGCAGCCATAATAACGGTTGGAGTATGGCC
This sequence comes from uncultured Terrimonas sp., assembly GCA_964461595.1. Lineage (GTDB taxonomy): Bacteria > Bacteroidota > Bacteroidia > Chitinophagales > Chitinophagaceae > Agriterribacter. Next base: position 8,572 of record CAYWVB010000028.1, read on the forward strand.
CGGCTTTGTTGTCTGCCACCGACATGCAATAATCTACATAGCGCCTTATGCCCGGCGCTACCTGGTGATAATAGCAGTTATCAAAAGAATAAAATTTCCCATGCGGCGGTATCCTGATATCAGGATGACTAAGATAAAACTCCCCGATACTGTTGTCAAGGGTAAACCCGTTCACGCCGCGGCGGGTAGCATATACCAGCATCGTTGAAGACCCGTATATCACATAACCGGCTGCGACCTGTTTTACGCCTTGCTGCAAAAAATCTTCAAGCGTCGCGGGGCGGCCTGTCGGCGACACTCTCCGGTATACGCTGAAGATAGTCCCGATAGAAATATTTACGTCTATATTGCCCGAGCCGTCAATCGGGTCCATCAGCAAAATATATTTCGATGCATTGCTTCTCATGTCGTCAAATATCACCGCCTCCTCATTTTCTTCAGAAACGATACCTGCACAGTTAATGCCTGACCGCAATACGTCAATAAAAACATTATTGGCATACACATCCAGCTTTTGTACCACTTCTCCCTGCACATTGATCGTACCTTCTGCTCCCAGTATATCTGCCAGCCCGGCCCGGTTCACTTCCACGTTCACCTGCTTGGCAGCGAGCCCGATGCCTCTCAGTAAACCAGACAACTCGCCCGTAGCATGCGGGAAAAGCCGGAGCTGCTGTATAGTAAACTCATCAAGCGTCATAATGTTCTTGTATCTCGACATAGTTATTGTATTAATAGGAATGTACTGATCGCGGGTATTTTTGGGTACCCGGCTTTTGTACTGCTATATAGCATCGCTTGTGTCACACTCTTGTACGCCTTGTACGCTGTTCGGCTGCTACGAAATAACATTCATCTGCTTCTGCTTTGTACCACTTTATACTTCATCAATGCGGCAATATTGGTTGCCCGCGATATCGCTTCCTCTGCCACTATTCCTTCAAAATTTTCGTGAACAGTAGTTCTCCACAGGAGCAGCCATTTCTCAAAATGATGATCTTCCAGTTGCACCAGCTTATCCAATGCAATATGTTTCTGCATAGGATTACCGGAATACGCGCCCGAGCCCAGCAGAATGCTTCCCCAGAAAGCATACATAATAGGAAGATGAACGTCCCACGACAGCGCCACAACTTTCGTGAAAATAAAGCCGATCTCAGGATCAACAATCACCTTCTCATAAAACCGGTCTACCAGGTTTTTAACATCCTCCCCGTTTTCGATATCTTTCATCAGAGTGATTTTTTGCAGGTTACAGGTTCAGCCTGTCACTTCAGGCGTTTGACTTTTCACGTATCAACTATTCATCATTGCCCATTCACCTCTCTCCCTTACCCCTTACCTCTTACCTCTTGATGAACCCCTCCACATTTTCCTTCGTCACCAGTTGAAAAGGGATAAACACTTCTTTCTGTTCTACCGGTTGTTTTTTTATCAGTTGTATTGCCATGTCTATGGCGCCGCTCCCCTGTCCTTTGGCATCCTGGAACACCGTAGCATCAAGCCTGCCGTCTTTCACTGCCTGCAACGCATCAGCAATAGCATCTATACTTACCACCACTACCTTATTTTTAAGCTTTGCCTGTTCAAGCGCCTGCAATGCCCCCATTCCCATTTCATCGTTATGGGCAAACACGGCGTTTATTTTATCGCCGTAAGACTGTATCCAGTTTTCCATGAGCGCCATGCCTTTAGCCCTGTCCCACTCGGCGGTCTGCTCTGCAAGCACTTTAATATCGGGGTACTTAGCCAATATATTCTTTGCGCCGACAGCCCGTTTGATCTGTGCTGCCTGCCCCATGTACCCGTCAATGATCACAATGTTCCCTTTGCCGCTTATCAGCTTTGCAATTTGCTCCATCGCTATTTCTCCTGCCTGCTCGTCTCTTGAGCCAACAAAACCATCCGGAGTTGCAGCGGTTTCAGAGTTTACATTTATAACAGGTATACCGGCTGCTTTTGCTTTTTCTATGGCAGGCGAGCTCGCTTCTACCTCACAGGGATTCAGGATGATGGCATCTACTTTCTGGGATATAAAGGTTTCCACCTGCTGCACCTGCTTTTCCGCAGTGCGTTGCGCATCATTCACTATCAGCTCCACCTGCTTTTCTTTAGCGCGGTCTTCAAGGGCATCTTTTACATTCACCACAAATTCCGATTGAAGGCTTAGCATAGAAGCGCCGATGACAAGCGTTTTTTCACCATTATTGCCGCTTCGCTGATGACAGGCGGCAAACAGGACCAAAGCGCTGAGCAGGGCAACTATTTTGTGAAGCTTCATATTCATCGTTATTGTTTAAAGGGATCAAGATATGAAATTTTTTAAAGGAGCTGTAAACGGGTAAAGGTTCCTTTGCGATCTTTTCGAAAACCTTTGTATTTCTTTTGCGGTTATATTTTTATCACAAGCGCACTAATGCTAAAAGGAAAGCCTGATTTTTTGTCTTCACTATTGCCTATTCACCATTCACATTTCACCTCTCACAAAAAGAGTGTTATTTCCATCCCCAACAACTATTTCCCATTTTTCCTGTCAATCAGCACGGCTCCTATGATGATAACGCCTTTAATGATCTGCTGGTAGTAAGAGCTCACATTCAGCAGGTCAAGCCCATTATTGATGACACCGATGATCAATACGCCAATAACGGTTCCGGTCACAGTGCCTCTGCCTCCAAGCAGGCTTGTTCCCCCAATCACTACCGCAGCTATGGCATCCAGCTCGTATGCTATGCCTGCATTGGGCTGCCCTGTTGTAATACGGGCTGCCAGCACGATACCGGCGAGCGCCGCCAACCCGCTGCACATAATATAAGCAAACATTTTTACAGCATTTACGCGTATCCCGGAAGCCCTCGCAGCCTGCTCATTTCCTCCCACTGCATATATATACCTCCCGGTTGTGGTATAGTTAAGTAATATATAGGCCACAAAAATTACCAGAACAAACAACAGGATAGGCACAGGGATATAAAGCACATCTCCGCCGCCAATAAAATTAAATGCAGGAGAAAGATTGGTAACAGGGCGCCCGTTGCTCCACACCAGTGCCAGCCCCCTGGCCATGGTCATCATACCAAGCGTAACAATAAAAGGCGCTACTCTTCCAAGCGTGATCGTCAATCCATTGATCACACCCACCAGCGCTCCAGTGAGCAGCCCGATCAGCAGCGGAACAATGAGCGGGTAAGCGCCGGTATGGGCAAAGCTTGCCGCTGCCACCCCGGTAAGCGCTACCACAGAGCCAAGAGAAAGATCTATCCCTCCCGCGATGATCACAAAGGTTACACCGATAGCGAGTATACCGTTAACGGATACCTGCCGTAACACGATCACCAGGTTCTGAACCGTAAAAAAGTAGGGAGTAGCAACAGATAGAATGACGCATATAACAAGCAGCGCGATCAGTATACCGTACTTAGATAAATAGTTTTTTGCAAGAGTCATTCAGGATCGTTTTATTATATAGAAAAGCTTTCAGCTTTCAGCCAATACCTTATAACCGCAAGGCATGCCTTGCGGCTACAGCACACTGATAGCTGATACCTCACTCCATCGCATACTCCATGATCAATTCCTGTGTCGCTTCTTCCGCTTTCAGCTCCTTTGATATTTTCCCTTTGCGCACTACCAGTATCCGGTCACTCATTCCCAATACTTCAGGCAGCTCTGATGAGATCATGATAATCGCCTTACCGGATGCTGCGAGCGCTGTCATCATTTTATATATCTCTGCTTTCGCACCAATATCAATTCCTCTGGTAGGCTCATCAAATATGATCACTTCAGGATCACGCAACAGCACTTTAGCCAACACTACCTTTTGCTGGTTACCTCCGCTCAGGTAGTTGACTACCTGATTGCGGCCGGGTGTTTTTATGTTAAACTTACGGATCTGTTCATCTGCTATCCTGGCTTCTTTTTTCTTATCAATAAACCGGTTATTGCTGCATAGGCTCAATGCACCTAAGGTGATATTATTTCTTACAGTTGAAGACAGCACCAGCCCTGTTTCTTTCCTGTCTTCACTAATAAAGCCTATACCAAGGGACATAGCCTGCCCCGGCGATTTGATCTTTACAGGCTTACCTTTTATACAGATAGTGCCGGCGCATGTCTTATCCAGCCCGAATATGGCGCGCATGATCTCTGTCCTTCCCGCTCCCATCAAGCCTGCTATGCCCAGAATCTCGCCTGCACGCACTTCAAAGCTTACCTCGCTAAAATGATCGCCGGAGAGCGCTTTTAGCGATAATAATACCTCTCCGGGCTGAGCAGTTTTTTTGTCAAAAATATTATCCAGCGGTCTTCCCACTATTATATTGATCAGCGCTTCTTTATTTAGTCCGGAAGCCGGTTGGGTAGCGATCTGTTTTCCGTCACGCATTACAGTTACCGTATCGGCAATTTGCAGCACCTCATCCATTTTATGAGAAATATAAATAACAGCAATACCTCTCGCGGTAAGGTCTTTTATTATACCAAACAATATATTTACTTCTTTTTGGGAGATAGCAGAAGTAGGTTCATCCATGATGATCACTTCTGCATTGTTGGATATTGCCTTTGCGATCTCTACCATTTGGGTTTCTGCAACACTGAGCGTTTTCATTTTCCGGTTAACCTTTATAGATATGCCCAGCCTGTTGATCGAATGCTGCGCCGCTATATTCAGCTTTTTCCGGTTTATCCATCCCGGAAAGATTATCGGCTCCCGTCCCATTAAAATGTTTTCTGCAACGGTCAGGTCAGGGAATGGCAGCAGCTCCTGGTGTATCATGGAAAATCCGGCTTTGATGGCATCATGCACGGAATGAAAAGCAACCCGCTCCCCCTTAAAATAAATATTGCCGCTGTCCGGCTCAATCATACCAATAAGTATCTTCATAAGGGTGGATTTCCCTGCGCCGTTCTCTCCCATTACCGCATGCACTTTCCCCGCTTCAACATTTAAATGAACATCGTCAAGCGCCTTTACACCCGGGAAGGATTTTGAAAGATGTTGTACGCTGAGAAGACAGGTTTCATTCATAAAAGGAGCAGTTCAGGGCATTAACATATTCATTGTTAAAGCAGGGTACAAGATAAAAAAATAATATTCTTTTCTGCCAAAATATCGCTGCGGATTATTAATAGATTTCTGTTCGTTTTCACACCCGCCTTTCCCCATTATCCATTCACCTCTTTTAACCTCACTTTAATATTTCTTTTACAAACGTTACAGGTCTGTTATTCGTAAATAAACAGTAATCATTTCTGTGAGATTTGTGTCTAATTACTAAAAACAAAAATCTGAGTATATGAAAAAGTTAATTGTAGTAATGTTTGCTATGATGTTGGTATCAGGTGGTTTTGCTCAAAAAGTGGTTCATGGCGGCGGTGTCAGGGTCATAAGGACGAGACCGGTGATTTCGGTAGGGGCCGTAGTTCCTTTTTATGCCTATAGTCCTTTCTGGGGTTCACCTTATTATGGCTATCCTTATTATGGTTCCCCCTATGCTTACCGCTATGGTAACCGCCCGACAAAGCTTGATCTGCAAATTGCAGATATAAAAAATGATTATCAGCAAAAGATAAGCGCGGCGCGCAGTGATAAAACCATTTCCAGGGTTGAAAGAAGGAAAGTGATCCGGGATCTGAAGCATGACAGGGATCAGGAGATAATAGCAGCCAAAAGAAGCTATTATAAAATGAGTTGATAATTGTCTGGTTCGTCAGCACTTCAACGGTTATGCAAAAGCGCATAGCCGTTTTCTTTAAAAGTTGTATCATCTCCAAACAGATTCACGCAGCGATGTTTTGCTTTGCATCGCTGCTCCTTTGCGCCCGCTGCATGAAACTCCTTTTGAAACACGGAGACAGAGAAGCACTAAGTTTTCACAAAGCATTTTCGTGGCTCTATTTTGCTTTGGTGAAACCATGTAAACCACAAAGGAAATACAAAAAATAAGCTAAAATGTTTTATCATTCCAACCCGAATATTCCTTTGTTCAGTTGCTGAAGGGTCGTTGTTTTATAAGAAGCGGGTACCAGCACCGAAATATTATGCCTGCTGCCTCCGTAGCTTACCATTCTTATGGGAACGGGTGCAAGCGACTCAAATATTTTTTTTAATACATCCGGTGTTTTTGCAATTTCATTGCCTACAATAGAGACGATAGCCTGGTCTTTATCTACTTTCACCGTACCAAAAGGCTCAAGCTCTTTCAGTATTGCAGGTAGATGTATGTCGTTGTCAATAGTAAGCGATACCGCTACTTCTGAAGTGGTAACCATATCAATGGGTGTTTTGTATTTTTCAAACACCTCAAATATTTTACGCAGAAAGCCATAGGCCAGCAGCATGCGGCTGCTTTTGATCTTTATGGCTATAATGCCATCCTTGGCCGCCACTGCTTTTACCCCTACTGTACCGGCATCCTGCATAATAGTGGTGCCGGGCGCTTCGGGCTGCATGGTATTCAGCAGCTTCACCGGCACCTTTTCCTGCTGCGCAGGCCAGATGCAGGTAGGGTGGAGGATCTTGGCGCCGAAGTATGCCAGCTCGGCGGCTTCGTCAAAGCTGAGCTTTTCTACGGGTATTGTTTTCTTCACTATACGTGGGTCGTTGTTGTGCATGCCATCTATATCTGTCCAGATCTCGCATACAGAACCCTTCACGGCTGCTGCTATCAATGAAGCGGTATAGTCGCTGCCGCCGCGTTTCAGGTTATCTACCTCTCCTTTGGCATTGCGGCAAATATATCCCTGGGTCACAAACAATTTTTTATCGGTATGCTGTTGGAGGATACGGTTAAGCTTGAAACGGATTGCGTCAAAATAAGGTTCGTCGTTAGCATCTATCTGCATGAAATCAAGGGCAGGCAGCAGCACATGGTCAATACCATGTTCCTCAAGATAAGCACTGAAGAGCTTGGTGCTCATCAGTTCGCCCTGCGCAAGGATATCCTTGTTAAGCGCTTCATTAAAGGATATTTTAAGAATGATATTCAGAAAATCAAAGTGCTCGGCGATCACGGCTTTACCCCTTGCATTGGAAGAAGATTTCTTCAGCAGGTCATCCACGAAAGCCTGGTAATGCGTTTCCAGCCTGTCAATAATGCTTTTGGCTTCCTGCTTATCACCTTTGGCAAGGGCTTCTCCGATAGCTACCAGGGTATTGGTGGTGCCGCTGAGCGCGCTTAGTACAACAATTGTAGGCTCGTCCCCTGCGGTTATCAGCTTTGCCACCTGCTGCATTCTTTCAGGCTTCCCTACAGAGGTGCCGCCAAACTTCATGATTTTCATGACTGCTTCGTTTTATTTTTTTGCGGTGCAAAGAAAACAAAAAAGCGCGAATAATATTTGCTATTATTCGCGCCTGCAGCAAATAGTGAGCTGTCAAAACGTGGGACGTGAAACTGCTTACCACTTATCACTAAAACGGCAGGTCATCTGCCGCCTCTGCCATATCAGGGGGAGCAGCGGGAACTGCACTTTGATCTGAAGTATAGCCGCCGCCGGTATTGGCAGTGGAGCTATCCCCTTTTCCCCCGCTTCCCAGTAATTGTATGCTGAATACCCGCAGGGTGAGCGATGTCCCTGCCGTCCCGTCATTACGGGTGTAAGTCTTTACTTCCGGTACTCCTTCTGCATATACCTGCGTTCCCTTCTTCAGGTAAGGCGCAACGCCAGTCCTGTCAGACCAATAGGCACACTCCACCCAGGTGGTCTTGTCTTTTTGCTGGCCGGAGGCATCCCGGAATCTTTCCGTATGCGCCACGTTGAAATTCATGACTGTCTTCCCGTTCACTGTGTTGGTAGTACAGTCTTTTCCTAAATTTCCGATAATCTGTAACCTGATCATAGCATTAGCTTTTTTGAGTTAAAAAATTCAAGTTAACGATTTTGGAGAAAAGTAGCCATAAATGCACGAAATATTCGTATTAATAGCTGTAGGGCGGGTCTGAATATGCTATATCATGTTGAAGCAACAACACTTATTTCAACATTTACATTTTTAGGAAGCCCTTTTACCGCAACAGTTTCTCTGGCAGGGAAATCGGCAGTGAAATATTGGGCGTATACTTCGTTGACGGCTGAAAAGAGACCCATATCGCTAAGGAAAATAGTTGTTTTAATGATATTGCTGAAGTTCATGCCCGCTTCGGAAAGTATAGCCCCGATATTCTTCATGACCATCGCAGTTTCTTCTGCAATGCCGGAGGCTTCTATATTACCTGTAGCGGGGTTGATGGCTACCTGTCCCGACACAAATAATAAGTTTCCTGTCATTACCGCCTGGTTATAGGGACCTATAGGGGCAGGGGCTTTTGAAGTGTTGATGATCTTTTTAGCCATAATAAAAGCAAAATTGCCATGTTTACTTCGTTTTACCAACCTAATTTTGCCGGATTTATACAGAGGTACAGCCATGGCATTTATCTTACATATTGATACAGCGCTCCGTAAAGCATTTGTGGGGGTGTCTGAAGACGGGAGATTATTGCATGAAGTTAAAAATGATGTCCCAATGAGCCATGCGGCATTTGTGCAGCCGGCAATACAGGAGGTGTTGAGAGTGACAGGATTATTGCTTAATGAAATAGATGCGGTCGGCGTCACCGGCGGCCCCGGGTCTTATACCGGGCTGAGGGTTGCCATGGCAAGTGCCAAAGGATTATGCTATGCCCTTCAAAAGCCTTTATTATCAGTATCTGCGTTACAGGCGCTTGCCTGTGCGGCTATAGACAGCTTTCCGGGCAGCGGCGCATATTGCCCTATGATTGACGCAAGAAGAAATGAGGTGTTCACCGCGCTGTATGATGAAAAAATGAATGTATTGGATTTGCCGCGTGCATTGATACTGGAGCCTTCCTCTTTTGCTGAAGCAATGAAGAGCACTCCTGTTATTTACTTTGGCAGCGGCGCTGTCAAATGGCAGCAGATCATGCTCCCCAATAGCAATGCAGGCTTTAAAACAGCAGATTATGATGGACGGCATCTTTCTTTTTTACTGTTTAACTCCTTTAAAGACAAACAGTTTAAAGACCTTGCCTATACTGAGCCTGCATATTTAAAGGATTTTCATTTTGGAGATCGCGGCGCATAGCATTCACGGGTTTTATTTTAATCTTCATTAACATATAAAGCCGGTAATTACCGGTAATTATTTGTGTTTTCCTGCATATCTTTGCCCTTGATATCTTAATGAATAAATTTTAAAGTTATTATTCCTATGACAGGCCTTGCAAGTCCTTACACAATGGTATTGAATGGTTCGGGGCAGGAGAATGTTTCCGAAGTAAAGATTGACTTCCTCAATGTAAAAAAAGCAGCCCTCATTTTAAGAGCGCTTAATCACAAGCTTCGCCAGCAGATGATACAGTTGCTGGATGAAAAGCAGAAAATGACGGTTACTGAATTATACGTGCAATTGCGGCTCGAGCAGTCGGTGGCTTCACAGCACCTGGCAATATTGAGAAGAGCCGGGGTGGTAACCACCACAAGGGAAGGCAAGTTTATCTATTACTCGGTCAATCACAAAAGGCTGGCGGAGATTTACAGTTATGTAGAGCAATTACTGAACTGATAGTGCCACAACAACAATTTTTAAGCAGCGGTTGGTAAATGTCAACCGCTGTTGTATTTATAAGTATTCTAGCGCTAAATCAGGCCAATGATAGTAATCCTACAGGGTTCAATATCTGCCAGTAACCGGATAAGCCGTCTCTTTTTGCCCGGTTCCGCCAAAGACGGAATTAATCAAAATGTCCAATTTTATTAAAAAATAATATAAATAATGAAGCAGTCAGTCCAATCATTATCAGTAGCAGATCTCAAAAGAATGAAAAGCGAAGATGAAAGCATTATCATACTGGATAGCCGGAATGCCATTGCATTTACCGATGGATTTGTGCCGGGCTCCCTTTTTATCGGCCGGGACGGGAATTTTGTGGAATGGGCTTTAGACCTGCTGCCGCCTTCAGTAAGGATAATACTGATAGCAGAAACCGGTAAAGAAGCTGAGAACATTAACCTGTTGAGAGGTGCAGGATTTACCCATATTGAAGGGTTCCTGGAAGGAGGCTTTGATGCCTGGAAGGCCGCCGGGGAAGAGATAGACATGATCATTAATGTGGATGCTGCTGAAATGGCAATGGATATTCCCTTTGATGAGCATCTCGTTGTGCTTGATGTTCGCCGCCCGGTAGAATATGCGGAAGGACATGTTGAAAATGCGGTAAATATCCCCCTCAGCGACCTGTCCGATCCGGGGAATCTTGTGCAGCTTGAAGAAAGGGATAATCTGTACATCCATTGTGTAAGAGGCTACCGGAGCGTTATTGCCGCTTCTATATTAAAACAGCAGGGGTATAATAATCTTCGCAATATATCAGGCGGATGGGAGTTCATCAGGCATACCAAAGGCATTAAAATCGTAAAAGAGACCAGCGCGCTGAATTAGGAAAAGAGGTTCACGCAAAGCTCGCCAAGAGGCAACGAACGCAAAGAAGAAAAAAGAATAAAGCTTTGGAAGCCCACAGCTCTTACTCCTGCAGCCCGCCTTTACCCTTATATAGCTTTACCGGCCCGTCCAGCTTTACTTCAAGCACGGTCATATATCCGTCCATGGCTGTTTCGGGGATATCATCAATATATACCAGGCCGGGAACAGGGCTCCATGAAATCTTGCCCACAATTTTATATGTCAACTGCTGATCAGCTCCCACTACACTGATACTGCTGATCTTGTTGTAAAGTCCTTTGATCACGATCTTTCCCAGGTTGTGAGTGGGAACGAAAAGATAAAGTGTGGAAGAATCTTTTGACAAAGTGCTTGGTCCGTAATAATGGCCGGGGGGCAGGCCCGCAACCGTATTAAAAATAGCAGCAGCATGCTTATTGGTCCATTTGCCCAGTTCCTTCAGCAGGAATACCTGTTCCGTAGGTATCCAGCCGTCTTCGCGGGGGCCGATATCAAACAGCAGGTTGCCCCCGTTGCTGATTACATCAGCAAAAATGGTAATGAGCTCATAAGGCGTTTTATAGGCGCTGTCATCGGGATGGTAACCCCAGTTGTTGTTGGAGGTCATGCACAATTCCCAGGGGTGCATTGACGGACGTGTGATCGGAAAATTCTGTTCCGGCGTTTCATAATCCCCATAGCCGGTGAGCCGGCCGTTGATGATAGCATTGGGATTGTGCTTCAGTATCATATTTCTCACTTTTTTCGCCTGCCATTCTTCCGCGCTGTGCTCCCAGTCACCATCGAACCAGAACAGATCCGGATTGAATTTTTCACTTAATTCCTGTATTTGCTTTTGATAAAACTCCTGGTAACGCTTCCACCGCAGGGAATCATTTTTTATCTGGTATCTGCTGCTGTCCTTTAAAAAACCGGGATAGTCCTGGTGGCTCCAGTCGAGGATAGAAAAATATGCGCCGGCTTTTAACCCGGCTTTCCGGGCAGCTTCAAAAAACGGCGTCAATACATCCCGGCGTGCAGGAGTGAGCCTGGCAACGCTCATATTATTAGCCCTGGTATCCCACAGGGCAATCCCGTCGTGGTGTTTGGTAGTGATCACAGTATAACGTGCACCGGATTCTTTGATGAGCTGTACCCATGCGCCGGGATTGTAATTTTTGGCAGTAAAGCCGTTAAGTTGCTTCATATAATTAGCGTACGACATTTTTTTATTATGAAATGACCAGCTTTCATCCACGCCGTCTACAGCATAAATGCCCCAATGAATAAAAATGCCCAGCTTGGCATCTTTAAACCATTGCATTTTTGTGTCATTTTCGTTTGCAGCCTGGGAATATGCTATTGAAATAAAAAAGAAGGGGAGACCCAGGGTTAACCATATTTGTCGCATTATAAAGTGTATGAGTTTATAATATGATAATAAAAAACTGTTATCAAACTAATATATAAAAGCTAATCTGTGGTAAACTTATACTATTATCTAAATATATTTCTATTACTTAAAAATTTTTATTAAAATCTTTTTGTTTTTTTTGTAAAAGTTTAGTTATTTTAACTTGAAATTAAAGAAAACCTCCATTATTACCTGAAATGACTGCTAAAAGCTATTTATATAAAAAGAAGATTATCAACAATCTTTATTTTTCTAAGATGCTCTCCTGTGCAGAGATAAGCAGCAAAATTGAAAAAAGCCTGTCTCTTACTACCAGGATATTAAATGAGCTTGTAAAGGAAGGGTATGTTATAGAGACTGGTCATGCTCCTTCAAGCGGTGGCAGGCGCCCCCAGATGTATTCGCTGCGTGCCGATTTTATGTATACCGTAGCTGTGGCGATGGATCAGTATGTTACCCGGCTGGCAGTAATGGACATGAACAGCAATCTCGTTGGCAGCACTACCCTGATGGAGCTAAACCTTGCCAAAGACCCGGATGCGCTCCAGCAACTGACACATAAAATAGAGCAGGTAATTACTGATTCAGGTATAGAAAGGAGCAAAATAATAGGCATAGGAATCGGCATGCCGGGCTTTATCAATGCCAAAGAAGGTATAAACTATTCTTTTCTGACAGGCGGGGGCAGCGTAAGTGAATATATCTCTTCCAAAACGGGCATCCCTGTATTTATTGATAACGACTCCAGTATGATAGCGCTTGCCGAATTAAAATTTGGAATAGCCTCCCGCAGTAAAAATGTGATGGTTATCAATGTGGGCTGGGGCATAGGGCTGGGGCTGGTATTGGATAATGCATTGTTCAGGGGTGAAGACGGCTTTGCCGGGGAGTTTAGTCATATTCCGCTGTTCCAGAATGGTAAATTATGCAGCTGCGGTAAAAGCGGTTGCCTGGAAACAGAAGCATCGCTATATGCCGTAATAGATAAAGCGCTGACCGGCCTGTCTGCAGGCAGAGCTTCCGTCCTGAATAAAGATTCGCTGGCAAAAGAAGCTCCTGAAGATGCTGCCAATGCTATTTTTCAGGCGGCGGGAAGAGGTGATCGTTTTGCTGTGGAGCTGCTGTCGGAAGCGGGATATATTATCGGTCGCGGTATTGCTATTCTTATCCACCTGTTAAACCCTGGTATAGTGGTGCTGAGCGGAAGAGGGTCTGCTGCGGGAAAGATATTGCAGGCGCCTATACAGCAGGCCCTGAATGAGCACTGTATTCCCCGGCTGGCAGCCAATACCGAGATCATGATTTCCGATATCGGGCAGGATGCTGAGCTGATCGGCAGCGCGGCGCTGGTAATGGAAAAATTTGAAAGAGGTATCCCCATGAAGAAAAAAATTTTTGAAGCGGCGTAACAATTTGTTTTTAAATAAAAATCTTTTAACAGCATCCCTTATTTACAACCAAAAATAATCTGTAATGAAAAAAATGCGCGTTCAGCTACTGTTGCTACTAGCAGTGCTGTTTTTTAATCATGCTTTTGCCCAGCAAAAGAAAACTGTTACCGGTGAGGTAACCGATGAAAGCGGTTCCGGTCTCGCCGGCGTAACCATCGCCGTTAAAGGCGGCGGTAATCTCGGAGCAACGGACGCCAATGGGCATTTCAGCGTTGCTGTTGCTTCTTCCCAGCATGTTTTAGTATTCAGCTATGTCGGGTTTGAAACGAAGGAGGTGAATATTTCGGATCAAACGAAGATAGCTGTGGTGCTGAGATCCAGCATCAAGGAAAATGAAGCAGTGGTAGTGACGGCGTTAGGCATAACGAAGCAAAAAAGATCTTTGGGCTTTTCTGTAACAGAAGTAAAAGGAGATGCTTTGGCAAAGACCAATGAAGTAAACCCGATAAATGCCTTGCAGGGCAGGGTAGCAGGTGTGCAGATTGATATGGGAGGAGCCGGTGGTTTGATGGCAAATTCCAAAATAGTAATCCGCGGAAATTCCACCCTGGGGAACAATAACCAACCCATTTTTGTGATAGACGGAGTAATAATGGATAATGACCAGTTTAGTGGTAACGGCCGTGATTTTGGAAATGACCTGAAGAATCTGAATATGGAAGATTTTGAAAGCGTTTCCGTATTAAAAGGTTCTGCCGCTGCTGCATTGTATGGTACCCGTGCCATAAACGGGGTAATACTGATCACGACTAAAAAAGGGAAGCAACAAAAAGGAATAGGGGTGTCTGTAAGTCATTCTTTAAGCCTGACAGATCCTTATGCGGGCCCGGATTTTCAGAATGAATTCGGCGGTGGTACTGTAGGCGACTTTTTTACAGATAACAGGGATCCTAACTATAAACCTACTGAAAGATGGACAACCAAAGTGTTTCCTACCGACCCGGTGACAGGCAAGCCATATATTGACAGGGGAATAGGCAGGGAACTGGAAAACTGGGGCCCCAGGATGCTGGGTCAGGATGTGATCAACTACGATGGTACGATGACCAAATATTTACCCCAGCCCAATAACTTTCTTGATGTGTTCCAGACGGGTGTGGGAAATAGTACGAATGTTGCCGTTGACGGGGGAACTGAAAAGTCTACCTTCCGCCTGTCATACAACCGTAACCAGGCCGAAGGTGTGGTGAGCAACAACCGGCTCACAAAAAATGCTTTTGATCTGAGGATAACGCATAAGTTTACCAGCTTCCTCGATGTGGATGTAAGCGCTGCCTATACAGATTTTACCGGTCACAATCCGCCCCGCCTTGGAGGGCTGGATGCATTTGCCTCTTACAATTTTGGCAAGCTGTATTCCTGGATGATGCCGCGAAACTACGACACCAGATACTGGATGCAAAAGGCAAACTATACCAGCAAGTTTGGAGGAGTGCCCAATCCTGCTACGCCGGGTGAAACTAATTTTGCCCCGGAAACCAGGTTCTGGTTTTCGCTTTTCGAGAACAGTTATATTCAAAAAGAGCAATTGCTGAGAGGCAGGGTGGCTTTCACTTTGAAGCTGACCGACTGGGCAAGGTTAGTGCTGGAAGGCAATGTCAATAATATTTATACCCGCAATGAAACAAAAGAATTAGGGCAGGGCGTAGGCTTTACCGGAGGAGCGTATTCACTTGGCTTCCAGACCAAGGAAAGCAATATGCAGAAATGGATGCTGATGATGAATAAGGATATCAACCCTGATCTTTCCATTAACGGATACATTGGAGGTGAGGCGCAACACTATAAAACCACTTTTGAAACAAGCTCTACCAACGGCGGATTAAGCTATCCCGGCAATTATTTTATTGCAAACTCCGTACTTCAGCCAACCACTTCGGCCGGAATCAAATACCAGAAGGCATTTAACTCGTTATACGCAAGCGCAGATATTGCCTACAAGAACATGCTGTTCCTGCAGGCCACCTGGAGGGGTGACTGGAGCAGCGCCCTTACTTACTCTGGCGGAACGGGCAACAATTTTTACACTTATCCCGCAGTTAGCTTGTCGTGGATATTTACAGAAACTTTTAAAGATAAAATACCCGGATGGGTTACCTACGGAAAACTCAGAGGCAATTTAGCCGCATTGGGAGGAGATGCCAATCCGTATAAGATCAACCCGGGATTTGCTTTTAGTGGCTACAGTACGGCCAATGGTCAGAATGTTCCGATCTCTACCTACAGCAGCAGTTCCGTGTTGCAGCCTAATCTCAAACCACAGAACAAAATCTCCAAGGAGCTGGGTCTCGAAATGCGCTTTCTTAACAACCGCGTAGGCTTCGACGTAAGCGTGTACCAGGATAATACCAAAAACCAGTTATTGGATATAACAACGCCTGTTGAGTCGGGCGTGAATACTATATTTATTAATGCCGGAAATATTCAAAACAGGGGTATTGAAATTGCTGTAGACGCTACTCCTGTGCGAAGCAAAAATTTTAGCTGGAACACAGCTGTGAATTACGCTGTTAACCGGAATAAGATCGTTGATTTGTATCCCGGCAGAACAGAATATAACCTGGGAGCCAATATCGGGGAAATAAGCACCTGGGCTGTCGTAGGTAAATCTTACGGAACATTAAGGACCCAAATTCACTCTACCGCTTTTCAGGCAGTAGACGGGAACGGAAAACCTGTTGATGACCCCAGGAACGGTTTGCCGATACTTGCATGGAGAAATGATTCGAGGACAGCTTTTCCGGCCCGCAGTAATAAATGGCAGGATGTGGGAGATATTAATGCAAAATTCAGGGGCGGTTGGGATAATACCTTTACTTATAAAAACTTTAGCCTGAATGTTTTGCTTGATGCAAAAATCGGAGGCGATTTTGTAGCCTTAAGTTACAGGTATGGTACCCATACCGGGGTATTCCCTAATTCATTGCAGGGACGTGATAAACAGAACGGTGGTATTGTATGGACGTCTGCCTATGCCAATGACGGGGGCACTTATGACGATGGTATTATTCCGCAGGGTGTTTTTGCTCCGGGGCAAAAAGTAGATAAACCCGGTGGCGGGACTGCGGATGTAGGCGGTATGACCTACCAGGAAGCCTATAGCAAGGGATTGGTAGAACCTTCTCACCTCCCTCAGTTTTTTTATCGCTATGGATCTTCCTCTACCGGAGTGGCTGATTACTGGATATTGAAAAATTCGTGGATCTCTTTGCGCCAGGTCGCATTGTCCTATAGCGTATCGCCCAAAATATATGAGAAGCTTAAACTGAGAGGATTGTCAGTATCTGCTGTAGGGCGTAACCTCATGTACCTGCACAATACCCTGCCTTATAATTTTAATCCCGAGTCAAATAACTCTAATAATACGGCGTATTCCGGCGAAGAGGGCTTTTTACCAATGATGAGAACGTTTGTGTTCACAATAAGGGCCGCATTTTAATGTCATTCATCACACTTAATTCAATTCAGATGCAACTCAGATCACGATATATCATTGCCGGCGCCTTGTTATTAACAGGTGTTTCCTGCACAAAGAACTTTGGGGATATCAATACCGATAAAACCATTGTTACCACCCCCGATGTTAAATATCTGCTCACTTATTCACAGGAAAAATTAGCTACCTATAATGGCGGCGAATGGATATGGGAAGGTATGGAGCAGTTGTTTCGCTACACCCAGCATGTAAGTGCAAGTCCTTACGAGATCACTAACAATGTAAACGCCCGTTATGGTGTTTACTACAGCCAGATCCTGCCCAACCTGTACGAAGTAAGGAAGCAGATCGCAGCAAAGACAGATAAGGACAGTTATCAGAAAATAGCAGCAATTACTTATATCATCCAGGTATTGCACGGCATAAAGGTGACTGACATGAACGGGTCAATTCCCTACACCGAGGCGGAACAGGGCAGGTATGAAGGCAACTACAGCCCGGTATATGATAAACAGGAAACACTCTTTAATACCTGGTTGTCTGAACTGGACAACTCCATCAGCATTCTGTCAAACACGGGTTTGCCGAACCAGGCGGATATTACCGCTGCTGACATTTTTTATAAGGGCAACTGGACAAAGTGGATAAAGCTTGCCAATACGCTCAAGCTGAGGATCGCAGCAAGGCTGGAAAGTCAGAATGCAGCAAAAACAAAGGAGATATTCAAACAGGTAATGCAGGATGCCACAGGACCGATTGACAATGATGACGCCCAGTTATCTTATACCAATCCTAACTTTTCGCCTTTCGGGAATGACATCAACTATAGAAGCGTTCGTTATGGCAGCACTTCCATTATCAGTTTTCTTAAAAAGGCAAATGATCCCCGGTTGCCCATTTATTTTGAAAATAATGGATTGAGCAAAGAGATATTTACAGACAACGGGGTTACTCCTCCCGCATTTATGGATATCAATGATCCGCTGATCCAGTTCCAGGGCGCTCCGGCAGACTGGACAACCAACCCCACCGTTGCTGCATATATCAGCAATGCATTCCCCATAAACGGCACCAACTACTTTCTGATCTCGCCGATCAACAGGAGATTTTTTTCTCCCAAAATGAATGGGCTCACAGGTAACTATACGGATGTAATAGTAACGAATGCAGAATCTTGTTTGCTGGTAGCCGAGTTTATACAAAAGGGATATGGCGATGGCATTAATACAAAAGGCACTGCCGGAGACTGGTATATAAAAGGGGTAACCTCATCTATCAAAACTATGAACAGCATCGCCATAGCTGCACAGTCGGCAACAGGCTATACCGGGGACGGCACGGCTGCAATTCAAGCCTACTTGGATGGTGATGATGTTAAGTTTAACGGCGTAAACGACCTGGAACGGATCTATATACAGGAATACCTGAATTTTTATAGAAATGCGAGTGAAGCTTTTGTACTGGTTCGCCGTACCGGCTATCCTAAGAAGTCGTCAGCTTACTATGCCCGTGAGGAATTTAATGAGACAATACCCCGTCGTTGGTGGACTACCGATCCGGGTGAAGTGAACAGGGCAAACTGGAATGCAGCATTGAGTGAGCAGGGCTTTACACCGAATGCGCAGGACATCCCTACATTAAGCACCCAAAGAATTTGGTATGATAAAAATGCTCCCGGTTTTGGAGAAGGGAATTGAATGAAAATAAGAGTTTAACATAGCAAATAGACAATATTTATTCACTTAAAATATAAATTAAGTTTGACAGACAACAAATAAAACCAAGACAACAAAACATATCTAAACGTTAAACAAACCGACTAAAATGAGACAAATGACTATTCGAATGCTGTTTGTCCTCTTATTGGGGATAAGCACCATTGCTAGCGCGCAGGAGAAAAGGACGATCTCCGGTGTTGTAAAAGATGACAAAGGCAGTCCCGTTCCTGCCGCAACTGTAACAGTAAAAGGAATGCATATATCTGCCATAACGGATGAAAACGGCAGATACGTAATCAATGTAACAACCAAAAACCCTACACTCATAATAAGTTCAATAGGGTTTACTTCCAAAGAGTTAAAAGCAGGCGAAGGCAATACCCTCGATGCAGTTATTACCTCTTCAGCTACAGATATTGAAGAGGTGGTAGTAACTGCGTTAGGTGTTAAACGGGAAAAGAAATCAATAGGATATGCCATACAACAGGTTAAGGCGGAAGATATCGTGAAGGCGGCTCCTGTTGATCTGGCCCAGGGTTTGATGGGGAAAGTGGCCGGTTTGAACATTACCACTTCGAATGGATTACCCAATGCGTCATCACGTATTGTGATCCGCGGCAACAACAATTTATTTGGAAATAACCAACCCTTGATTGTAGTGGATGGCGCCATCCTTGATAATAATTCTTTAGCCCAGTCAAATACAGAAAACAGTTTAGGTGGTTACCAGGATTGGGGCAATTATCTGAGCTATATGAATATGGACAATGTGGAAAATGTATCCATACTCAAAGGCCCGAATGCAGCGGCGCTGTATGGTGCAAGAGGCGCCAATGGTGTGATTCTGATCGTAACCAAAAAAGGCAATCCTACAAAAGGGTTAGGCGTGGATTACAGCATTTCCAGTACGTACACCAATGCATTTCGCTACATGGATGTACAAAATGAGTATGGTGGAGGCTTTGGCGGCGCTTTATGGACGGCTAATCAGCAGCTTCCCAAAACTGCCTCCGGGGAATACTACGTTCCCACTTTGTATCCGGCAAGCTGGGTGGGGAATAATCTTGCAACCGGTGGCACAGGATACGAATCAACACATGGGCCTATACCAGGTGGGCGTAATACCTGGGATCAGTTTAGTTGGTTTGGTGCCAGCGCTTCTTGGGGGCCAAAACTCGACGGTACTATGGCCCGTTGGTGGGACGGAGAGTTGCGTCCTTACAACCCGCAACCCGATAATAGAAAGTACATGTTTCAAACAGGTAACGAAACCCGGCACAATATAGCCTTTTCTAGTGCTACAGATTTTGGAAGCATTCGGGTGGCAGCCTCACTGGTTAATGGTACGCAACCTGTACCCAATGTAAGCTCAAACAGTAAAAACTTTTCTCTGGGTTCAAATATTAAAATTTCAAAAATTTTGAGTGCGGAAGTATCTGCATCTTACAACCAGGTTTACAGGCTTAACACACCTGAAATTGGAACTAATAATTCCTGGTCTAAATTTATGATCTATGGAATGTCCAGGGAGTATAAACCTCTGGAAAAGGATCTTTACCGCAATGCAGATGGCTCTAAGAATGTATTTCCTGGCTCTTACCCACATGCAGAATATAGCAAAGATCTGTTTTGGGCTGTTTATGAACATAATCAGCGTTTATACAGAGACGAAGTGATTAGTACTGCTAAGATAAATGCAGAAATAACACCATGGTTGAATGCTTTTGTAAGGAGTTCAGTTGACTTTGTTGGTAGCCGTTTCGAATCGAAGAATACTACTACCAGTACGGATCATTTAAGCGGAGGCTCTTTTTCAAAAACAATAACCAAGGATAAAATCTATAATACAGACTTCATGGTTACTGCCCATAAAGATAATTTGTTTGTAGAGGGATTTAACGCAAGCATTTCCGGTATGTATAACAATTACTATAATAACTCAACTGGAGTTACAGGTAGTAACTATAGCACCTTTGCAGTGCCTAATGTATATTCTCTGGTTAATTATACTGACAGAAACAATACATCGTTTGGCGAAACGCGTTATGATTTGCAATCGAATTCTCTTTTAGGTATAATAAATTTTAGTTACAAGAATTATCTGTTTTTAGATGTTACCGGTCGTAATGATATTACCTCTACACTTCCCAAAGATGCCAATTCTTATTTTTATCCTTCAGCCAATGCATCATTTGTGTTTACCGATGCATTCGATTTAGGAAGTATAAGAAATGTGTTATCATTTGGAAAATTGAGGTTAGCCTTAGGTAAAAGTGCAAATGGAGCACTGCCTTATCAATTGGATGCAGTATATACTGTAGGTAATTTTGGTGCACAGGCAACCAACTCACTCCCAACGAATATACCGCCATATAATCTCAAATTCATGACGACTAATTCGATAGAGATAGGCACAAACCTGGGTTTCTTAAAGGATAGAATTAACCTGGACTTTACTTATTACAATATAGTAGCTACTAACCAGATACTCAGCGCATCTCTGCCTGCCTCTTCTGGTGCTACTCAGGTTACATTTAATACTGGCAAATTAAGAAACAAAGGGATAGAAATTGTGCTGAATGCTAATGTTATTAGTCGTAAAGACTTGAGTTGGTCTACAACTTTGAACCTGGCAAAAAATACCAATTTTGTCGATCAATTAGCAGATGGTGTTCGTGAACAATGGTTAGGTGATGTTTTTGGAAGCCTGGGGGTTGTAATGAAAGTTTCTCCCGGACAGAAATATGGTGCTATTTATGGTACCGACTTTTTACGGGACAGCCAGGGGCGCAAACAGATCAAGAATATTAAAGATCTTTCTTCCGGAGCAATAGTAGGAACGGAGTATTTGATCACCAATGAACAGGTAGTGATTGGTAATGCTGCGCCTAAGTTTACAGGAGGATGGGGTAACGCTCTTCGCTATAAGAGGTTTACTTTATCTGCTTTGATTGACTTCAAAGTGGGAGGTGATATTTATTCTGTTGACCATGCAACTGCTGCAGGAAGCGGTTTGTTGCCAGAAACACTGTTGGAAAGAAATGGCGGCGGCTTATCGTACACATATCCTGATGGCTCAACTGCCAACCATGGAGTAATATTGGATGGCTATAATGTTGACGATCAAAAAGAAAATGATCGTGTTGTACACTACTTATACAAATGGGGTAATATGTATGCAGGCTGGTCACATTTGAATCGCCCGAGAAGTTTGTCAGTTTTTGAAAACACATGGGTTAAGCTCCGGGAAGTTGCATTGAATTATGATATTCCTCAAAGCATTCTGGGTAAAGCTAAAATCTTCCAGGGCTTATCAGTATCCTTAATAGGAAGGAATATTGGATATCTCTATGCCTCCTTACCCGATCATTTAAATCCTGAAGGTATTAATGGTACAGGCAATGCACAGGGCTTGCAGTGGTCTGCTTATCCGAGCTTCAGGTCATGGGGCTTCTCAGTTAAAGCCAAGTTCTAAACCCAAAAAAATTACAACAATGAAATCATTGACTATAAAAAAGACAGTAACGCTATGGATGCTTGGTGCATTGATAGTTTTCGTGTCTTTTACTTCATGCAAAAAAGATTTTGGAGATATTAATAAGTCTTGGGGAAATTATGTGTATGAACCTACCATCCCTGCATTATACAACGCAATCACAGCAAGCCTCGTTGAACCCGGAGGAACTGGTAATATACTCACTTCGTGGGTATACCAGAACAGTCAATTGGCTGCTATGTATGCAGCTTCAGGCTTTCGTATGGATAATTTTTCTGCGGCTTATTGGAATAATTATTATAATGCATTAGCTAATTCAAGAAAATTGGAGCAATTGATTGATGCAAGTGATGATCCGGCAAATATGACCAATATCAAAGCCATGATGAAGACACTCATTGCATATAAAACGTTGGTCAATACCTCCATTTATGGCGATATGCCGTATACTGATGCAGGAAAAGCTTTTGATAATTTTGAATATTTCAGACCCAAATATGATGCTCAGGCAGATATCATTAAAGCAGCACTTGCAGATTTGAAATGGGCAATAGATAATTTTTCTAATGCTCCTTCCCAGGTGTCTTTAGGAGGTAGTGAAGTATTATTGGGGAATGACCTTTCGAGGTGGATTAAGTTTGCCAATTCTGTTCGGTTGAGGTATGCAATGCTGCTCCAGAAGAAAGATGCAGCCACCTCAAATGCAATAATTACTGAGGCACTGTCAAAACCTTTGCTTTCGGCAAATGAGAATATCGGGTTGTACCCGGGCATTATTGCAAATTACCAAAGCGATAGAGGGGGCTGGTATCGGGGAAACTCTTATGTACGCATGGGATCCACTATGTGGAATGCGATGTCGAGTTCCGACGCGAAGGATGGTTCGGGTATATTTGATTTGCGGTGTAAGATATTCTTTGAACCTAACAAGGCAGGTGAATGGACTCCTTTTCCACAATTGCCCGCAAGTACAACGCCTACTGAAATTGGAAATAGTGCCGGCAACGACCCTTATGCTGAATCGAGGCTCACCGACTGGGTAGTAACAGGAAACTATCTGTATGCACCGCTGAACTTTTATTATATAGCCGATAAGACTTTTCCACAATTACTTATTACAGGTACTGAAATAAGTTTTCTCAAGGCTGAAATTTATAATAAAGGTATCGGCGGAGTTGCGGCTAATCCTGCTGCGGCAAAAGCTGCATATGAGGAAGGCATTACTGAATCTGTTAAGTTTTGGTATAAACTTGCAAATAGTTCATCCATATGGGCAGTGAATAAACCTGCTGCTGCACCTACAAGTGGTGAACTCAATGGCATGCTTACTAATCCGGCAGTGGCTTATAGTGCTAATGCAACAGAAGCCTTATCTCAAATTTATAAGCAATACTGGATATCATTATTTCATCAACCTATTGAAGCGTGGACATTAGCCAGGAGAACAAATTATGCTACGCCAAGTGTGACATTGGCAACTACCAGTCCCGGATACGATTTATTCAGAATTATATATCCTCAAAGTGAGATTGATGCTAACTATGGCAATTGGAAAACAATAACAGGCGGTACAGATTCACAAACCAAGAAAACCTGGTTTATGGAATAGCTATTTTCTTCTCTGATCATGTCTTTTCAACCCTATATCTATTTCTCATTGAGAATTTAAAATAAAAAG
Source organism: uncultured Terrimonas sp. (assembly GCA_964461595.1). GTDB lineage: Bacteria > Bacteroidota > Bacteroidia > Chitinophagales > Chitinophagaceae > Agriterribacter. The sequence continues at coordinate 32,212 of CAYWVB010000028.1, forward strand.
CAACTATTAATAGTTGCTTTTTATTTTAATGAACTAATTTCAACGTTCTTAAAATCATAATTGATGTCATCCCGAAGAAAGTTTATACAGGCATCTGTTCTTGGCTCAGCAGCAATTGCAGGCAATAAAAAAATTTTAGCACAATCTGCTCTGCCTGCCCCTGTTGTTGATCAGCCCCTAGTAGTCTCCACCTGGGATTTTGGCAAAACCGCTAATGCAGCTGCATGGGAAGTATTATCAAAAAAAGGTAGGGCCGTGGATGCAGTGGAAGCCGGTGTAAGAGTTCCGGAAGCAGATCCTACGAACCAAACAATAGGTTATGGAGGGCTGCCCGACAGGGACGGGCATGTAACACTTGACGCCTGTATCATGGACGAATTTTACAATTGCGGCTCAGTGATGGCGCTGGAACATATTATACATGCTATATCTGTAGCAAGACTGGTGATGGAAAAAACGCCGCATATAGTGCTTGCCGGCGACGGAGCGCTGCAGTTTGCGCTTGCCAATGGATTTAAAAAGGAAAACCTGCTTACCCCGGCCAGCGAAAAGGCCTGGAAAGAATGGCTGAAAACGGCAAAATATGAGCCGGTGATGAATATAGAGAACAGGCTGTTCGACAAAGATCACGACCCGATGCCCGGCGGTCCCAATAATCACGATACCATTGGTATGCTGGCTATGGATGCAAAAGGCAACCTCGGCGGCGCATGCACTACCAGCGGCATGGCATTCAAAATGCACGGGCGTGTGGGCGATTCTCCCATTATAGGTGCGGGACTTTATGTAGATAATGAAGTGGGGTCTGCTACTTCTTCGGGAGTGGGCGAAGAAGTGATCCGTATCGTAGGCTCTCACCTGGTGGTGGAGCTGATGCGGCAGGGCCACAGCCCCGAAAATGCATGTAAGGAAGCTGTACAAAGGATCATAAAACGCAACCCGGAAAAAGCAAAGAATATCCAGGTTGGTTTTGTAGCGCTCAATAAGAAAGGGCAGTACGGCGCCTATGCATTACAGAAAGGGTTTACTATTTCCGTAAGAAATGCCAGAGAAGATAATGTATACCAGTCGAAGAGCATTTATTAATCCTCTTTGGCGCCCATCATTAAGTTTTCATTTTTACCGTTAAATGCCTTCCTGAAATCAATATAATGCGGACATTATTTATTGCAGCTATGGCTCTTCTGTTCGTCTGTTTAACTCTACAGACCAATGCTCAGAACAGAACGACAGATATTGAGATAGAATGGAACCAATCTCCGGTAAAAGGAAGTATAGAAGTTAAACAAGGTACTATCAAAGAAATACGGGTGCTGCAGGGAACAGGCAGTATTAAAGGAAACTCATTTGATATAAAGGCAGGCAAAGGCGCAAGGATAAAAATTAAAATTGAGAACGCCAATCTGGATCCGGGTCCGGAGCCAACGGTTGTTGCTGTAAAAACCACTGAGCATCCTTTCTCCTTCTTTGCCCGGGATGTTCAAAAAGATAACCCGGTTTACGTCCCTTCCTGTAATGCAGTAGTACTACCGGATAAGGATAACCGAAGTTATGAAGCAGTGGAAAAAGAAATCCTAAAACGGAAATTGAAAACTAAGATCCGGCATATAGAGGAAGAACCGGAAACTTCCTTTGAGTCGGCTGCCCGTCAAACCCGTAATATGACCGCGCCGGTATGGCTGGGAACCAGCAGGGATATGCGCATTTTTCAAATCTCCGAAAGCCTGCCGGATGTATCTAACGGCGAAGCCAATATCATTTCGCCGAAACGGTCTTCCTCTCCCTTAAAACCGGAAGGAAGTAAAAATGATATTAATTATCTCTACTCCATGGGGCGCGGTGTAGGGGTGCGTAACTGTTTAACCAGGCGTTTGGATCAGGGCGTATTGCCCATTTTACATTCTACGCTCACGGATGATGATGTGATATATAATGCAACGGCTTTTGTGACCCTTGAAAAATCCCCCATTAGCCAATTAAAAGGAACCGATTTCCTGGTAGCGGATAATTATAGCGGAGGGCACATGTTTACCAAAGAGCAACAGGAGGCATTAAAAACGAGGATACCTGCCGCTTTGAATACGGATGAGGAAACGGTACTTATTTTCAGGTCAACGATCATTAACAGGGGAAGTGTGCCCCGTTACGCCTGGTTTAAAACGCCCCGCCCGGGCTCTGCCTGGTGGTATAGCACAAAATACCGTTTTGAAAAAGAGGATGGATTTTCATGCTATGATAGCGCTAATGTCTTTTGTATCTCCCGGTTGAACGGCAAGCCTTTGCCTAATGAAGAGATCGCCCTGCTGCTGCAACCCGGTGAAAAAGCAGTGATTGAATTTTTTCTGCCTCACAGCCCGGTTTCAAAAGAAAGAGCGGATGCACTGGCAACTTTAAATTATGATCAGAAACTGGAAGAAGCCAGGGATTTCTGGTTGGCTAAACTGCATAATGCAGCACAGATAGAAGTGCCGGAAAGAAGAATTAATGAAATGATACAGGCTGGCTTATTACACCTGGATCTGATCACTTACGGAAATGAACCGAACGGCACTTTAGCGCCCAATATCGGAGTGTATTCACCAATCGGAACGGAAAGTTCACCTATTATCCAGTTTTATGCTTCGATGGGAAAACTGGAAGAAGCGAGACGTTCTCTAAACTACTTTTTGGATAAACAGCATGAAGATGGTTTTATTCAAAACTTCAACGGATACATGGTGGAAACCGGTGCGGCATTGTGGACGATGGGCGAGTATTTCAGGTATACGGGGGATGTAGAATGGGCGAAAAGTGTAAAAGATAAACTGATCAAATCGTGTAACTATCTAATAGAGTGGCGCAACAAAAATAAAAGACCTGAGCTCAGAGGAAGAGGCTATGGCATGATTGATGGCAAAGTGGCAGACCCGGAAGATCATTTTCACCAGTTCATGCTGAACGGATATGCTTACCTGGGAATGAGCCGTATAGCGGAAGTGCTGAAAGAAATTGACCCCGTAGAACATAGACGTATCCTGGCAGAGGCGGCAGCGTGGAAGGAAGACATCAGAGCCTCTTTTTTTAATATGATGGCTTTATCGCCTGTTGTTCCTTTGGGTGATGGCACCTGGTGCCCAACTGCACCACCATGGACGGAGACGGATGGGTTAAGAGCGCTTTATCAAAAAAGAGAAACATTCTGGTCGCATGGTACTTTTACTGCGCCGGATGCGTTGCTGGGCCCCTTGTATTTGGTTTTCTGCGAAGTGCTTGACCCGTCTGAACCTGCCTCAAAAAATATGCTCAGTTATCACAGCGAGCTATTTTACCAGGGTAACACGGCATTCAGTCAGCCGTATTACAGCAGGCACAACTGGCTGCAGGCCAGGCTGGGCATGGTGAAGCCATTTCTCAACACTTATTACTATACGGTATCTGCACATGCAGACAGGGAAACCTACACTTTCTGGGAGCACATGTTTAGGGTGAGCCCGCATAAAACCCATGAAGAAGCTTGGTTTTTGATGGAAACCCGCTGGATGCTCTATATGGAAAATGGGGATACGTTGAGCTTGTTCAGAACCATTCCCCGCAAATGGCTGGAAGACGGGAAAACAATTACGCTGAATGGCGTATGCAGCTACTTTGGTAAGCTGAAGGTTAAAGCCGCTTCGCAGGTAAATAAAGGGTTTATAGAAGTTACCGTTAGCGGGGTGTTCCGCTCGAAACCACGCATTGTAACTGTTCATTTACCTCATCCCCAGGGAAAGGAACCGGTAAAAGTTACCGGGGGGATTTATGACAAAAAAACAGAAACAATTATAGTGAACGGGTTTACAGGTGAGGCAAAAATAATGGTACAGTACAATTGAGTTGTTCTCTCTGAATAGCATAATATGAAGATGACAGGGAGCCGCTTTATCAGCAATTTGCTTTACGGCATCTCCTGAAACCCGCGACAATCCCAAATCCTTACAAACTCATCATCTCTTTAAATTTCACCGCCTGTCTCCTGCTCACCTCAATTTTTTCACCGCCTTTGATTTCCAGCAACAGTCCCCCGTTGAAATAGGGCTCTACCTTTTCTATCATACGGAGATTGACAATATGCTTCCGGTTGGCGCGGAAAAAAACTTTTTCATCAAGCCTTTCTTCCAGTGCATTAAGCGATTTCAGGATCAGGGGCTTGTGTGTACTGAAGAATACTTTCGCATAATTACCCACACTTTCAAATAGCCTTATTTCACTCAGTTTTACAAACCAGCAACGTTCCCCGTCCTTTACAAATACCTGGTCATTCTCGCCAAGCACTCCGCGATTTACTATCGAACCGCCCTGGGCGGCTGTAGCAACGGCTTCCCTTTCTTCTGCATATTCCAGCTTATGCAATGCATCTGCAAGGCGTTTGGGCTCTACAGGTTTTAGCAGGTAGTCCAATGCATTTACTTCAAATGCCTTTAAGGCATATTCATCATAAGCAGTGGTAAAGATCACCTGCGGCATCCTGTCTATTTCTGTAAGCAGGTCAAAACCCGTTTTCCCGGGCATCTGTATGTCGAGAAACACCAGGTCGGGAACCATGTGCTCTATCTTTTCAATGCCCTCATTGGCATTTGCCGCTTCGGCAATAACTTCTATTTCGGGATGATCCTGTAATAATTTTTTTAATTCAGCCCTCGCCAGTCTCTCATCATCAATGATAATTGCTCTCTTTGTCATGCTATGTAGTGTTAAATCAATCCAAATTATATTATTGTGAGACGTGAAAAGTGGGGTGTTGTAGGCGCAAGGCATGCCTTGCGCTTTATCTCATTCCTTATCTCGCCACGCTGTTATATTTGTACACCGGCATGATCACTTTTGCTTCAACCATGTTGCCGGGCACATCTTTAATGGAGAAGCTCGCCTTATCTCCAAATAAAAGGTTCAGCCTGTCTTGTGTGCTTTGCAGTCCAAATCCTTTATATCCCGAATTGCCGTTTAATATCCCGCTGTTGCGTATCACAATCTCGTGATGCCCGTCTACAAAATCAGAAATAATGGTTACGGTACCTCCGTCTACCTGCTTGCTTATACCATGCTTGATAGCGTTTTCTGCCAGGGTCTGGAGCATCATCGGCGGTATCGGCTGATCAAGGGTATCTTCGTCTATATTGAAGTTCACCTTCAGCCTTTCTTCAAAGCGCATCTGCTCAAGCGCCAGGTAATCTTTTACGATGCTTAGCTCCTGCTCCAGTGGGACAGTTTCCATTTTCTCCGTTTGCATGCTGCTCCGCAGGATATTGCTTAATTCCGTTATCGCGCGTCTTGCCCGCTCCGGGTTTTCATCTACCAGCGCCCGTATGCTGTTGAGCGAATTGAAAATGAAATGAGGGTTAATGTGTGATTTGATAGTTTTAAGCTCAAGCTCCTTTACCAGCGACTGCAGGCGGAAGGTATCTACTTCCTGCTTTTTATTTTTCTGGAAATAATGGTATATATAATAAATGAGCACCCATACCATTAATACCACAAAACTGTCGAAAAATTTGAAGATGACCCTGTCAAAAAAAGGCTTTTTACGTGTTGTCGCTATTTCCGATAGGTTGAGCCATTCAAACAACCTCAGCGACAGAAAGGAATAAATAAAGCTGCCGGCAACCAGCATAACAAAGAGACGGAGTATCATTTTCTCAAAAGGAAGGTTGAGCCAGTTGCGGTTCACTATGATATTCCGGAAAATATGGGTGATAGGAATTCCTAGTGCCAGTACTATAAAAAGCCTGCCAAAAAATTTCCCCGATACCCCGTCGCCATAGGAATACTCGAAGAAAATATTCATAACAGACAGTCCGCCCCAGCCGCAAATCTGGCACCACCAGTATCTTGAGATCCTTGATAGCATGTTCAAATCTAAACATTTCCGGTAGTTGCTGAAAACATTGTGTTATTAATGGCGATTTTAGGGGGTCAGCGGCAGGATGTGAGATTGTCAAACGTGAGACGATAAAAGTGAGGGATGCTCTCACGTTTCACATTTCACGTCTCATGTCTGACATAACCCTATGTGTATCAGTTACGAAAGGATTGTAAAACTTGCTTCCGGACGGGCGCATTCCAAATTTTCGCATTGATTGAAATCCGTTGCATATTTCCGCTTGCGAAAATCTGAAATGCGCCCCCGGGATAATTCCATAAACCGGAAAATATTTATACCTTAATTTTGTTTTATTTTAAACCACATCAATGGAAACAGCACCGGGTCCTCTTTTACAAAATATCCAAAGTCCTGCAGACCTGAAAAAACTAAGCAGAGAGCAATTGCTCCAGGTATGTGATGAATTGCGCCAGTATATTATTGATGTGGTCAGCGTGCATGGCGGGCATTTCGGCGCAAGCCTGGGCGTGGTAGAGCTGTCGGTAGCGCTTCATTATGTTTTTAATACGCCTTACGATCAGTTGGTTTGGGATGTAGGACACCAGGCTTACGGGCATAAAATACTTACCGGCAGGCGCGACAATTTTTTCACCAACAGAAAATATAATGGCATCAGCGGCTTTCCCCGCCGTGCGGAAAGTGAATATGACAGCTTTGGGGTAGGTCATTCCTCCACTTCTATTTCGGCTGCCCTCGGAATGGCGCTGGCTGCAAAACACAAAGGAGAAGACAGGAAGTCTGTAGCGATCATCGGTGACGGGGCAATGACGGCAGGTCTTGCTTTTGAAGGGATGAACCATGCCGGCGTATCTGATGCCGACATGCTCATTATCCTCAACGATAACTGCATGAGTATAGATCAGAATGTGGGCGCGCTGAAAGAATACCTTACCGATATCACCACATCCCACACCTATAATAAATTCAAGGACGATATATGGCATGCATTGGGCAAGCTGCCCGTGGGCAAGCGCTTTACCAGGGAAATGGCCAGCAAGCTGGAGCACAGCATTAAAGGCTTTGTGAACAAAAGCAGCAATTTATTTGAGGCGCTCAACCTGCGGTATTTCGGACCGATAGACGGGCATAATGTTACCAAGCTGGTTGATATTCTGCAGGACCTTAAAAAGATCCCCGGTCCCAAGTTGTTGCATATACTTACCGTAAAAGGAAAAGGATATACCCTGGCAGAGCAGGACCAGACCAAATGGCATGCGCCCGGGCTGTTTGATAAGATAACCGGAGAGATCTATAAGAAGAAGTATGAGCTTCCCCAGCCTCCTAAATACCAGGATGTATTCGGCCATACTATTATTGAGCTGGCAGAAAAGAATGATAAAATATTTGGCATAACGCCTGCGATGCCTACGGGATCTTCGCTCAAATTCATGATGGACAAAATGCCCGACAGGGCTCTTGATGTGGGGATATGCGAACAGCATGCCGTAACATTGAGCGCCGGAATGGCTACCCAGGGACTAAGGGTATTTTGCAATATCTACTCCACTTTTATGCAAAGAGCCTACGACCAGGTGGTGCATGATGTGGCTATTCAGAATCTCCCGGTAGTTTTTTGTCTTGACCGCGCCGGGCTTGTGGGAGAAGATGGCGCTACCCACCATGGCGCCTATGACATTGCTTATATGCGCTGCATCCCTAACATGATAGTAAGCGCGCCAATGAATGAAAGTGAGCTGCGTAATCTTATGTATACTGCTCAACTGGAAACCACTACCAGCCCTTTTGTCATCCGTTATCCGCGGGGGGAAGGCGTAATGCCGGAATGGAGAAAGGAAATGCAGGAAATAAAAATAGGGACAGGAAGAAAGCTTAAGGACGGAACAGATATTGCTATTTTGTCGCTCGGGCATCCCGGTAATTTTGCCGCTGCCGCTATAAGGGATCTGAGAACAGACGGGCTGACCCCGGCTCATTATGATATGCGGTTTGCAAAGCCGCTGGATGAGGCGCTCCTGCATGAAGTCTTCCGTAAATTCTCAAAGATCATCACCGTAGAAGATGGCACTGTAAAAGGCGGCTTCGGAAGTGCGGTGCTGGAATTTATGGTTGCAAACCACTACCAGGCAGAAGTGCAGATACTGGGCATTCCTGATCATATCATTGAGCACGGAACCTGCAGGGAACTACAGAAAGAAGCGGGATATGATGCCACGGGAATAGCCGATACCGTAAGAAAAATGATGAGCGCAGCAATACGGGTACTATGATCCGGACCCGTTTAGTGTCAGACCAATCAATTTAGTTCTGTATATTATCGTGAGACATGAGATGTAAGATTGCAGGGGCAAGGTATGTTTTGCCCCTGCAATCTTACATCTCACGGTTGGCACAACATTAGACTATCGCAGCCGGCTATAATAAGCCATTGCCTGAACGAACCTCTGCTTTTGTCAATATTTCAATAATGTATTATTATGAGAACACTGCTTATATTACCTGCTGTAATGGTAATATGTTCTACCATTTCATGCAATATATCTTCAAACAACAGCAATATGACATTTCATTGGCCCCGGGGAATACAACCGCCCATAGCAAAGATCAAACCGCATGAAAGAGCCATCCATGGCGATACCGTTGCAGATAATTATTACTGGATGATTGATTATTTCAAAAAGGGACCGGACAGCGATGCAGTAGTGGAATATCTGAAAGAAGAGAACGCTTACCTGGATACGATGATGAGCGGAACAAAGCTGCTCCGGCAGCAGCTCTTCGAAGAAATGAAAGGGAGGATCAAAGAAAAAGATGAATCTGTTCCTGTTTTTAAAAACGGGTATTACTATTATACCCGTACTGAAGACGGGAAGCAATATTTTAAATATTGCCGTAAAAAAGGAAGCCTTGATGCCCCGGAAGAAATACTGCTGGATGTGGATGAGCTTGCCCGGGGACATCCTTACTACGCAGCAACGGGCTTTAATGTGAGCGAGGATAATCGTTTACTGGCTTTTGCGGTAGATACCGTGTCGCGCAGGCAATACGATATTTATATAAAAAATATGGAGACAGGTGAAATATGGTATGAAGGCATTAAGGGCGCCAGCGGAGCATCGGCATGGGCTGCTGATAATCAAACATTATTCTATACCCGGAATAATCCTGAGACATTATTATCAGAGAAGATCATGCGGCACAGGTTACACACCGACGCTTCGGCAGATGCAACGGTATACCACGAAAAAGATCCCTCTAATTATATTGAAGTAGAAAAATCTAAATCGGGAAGATTTATTTATATTGTTTCTCAGGCTACCCTGTCCTCGGAAGTACGCTTCATACGCGCAGATGAGCCTAATGGCGTCTTCCGGGTATTTCAACCGCGGATGAAGGAGGTATTATACAGTGTAAGCGATATCGGCGATAAGTGCTATATAGTCACCAATCTTGATGCTAAAAATTTCCGGCTGATGGAATGCCCGACCAGCCAGACAGGCAGCAGCCACTGGAAAGAGGTAATTCCCCATCGCAAAGATGTCCTCATCGAAGATATTGATGTGTTTAAAAATTTTTACGTGGTCACAGAGCGAAAGAACGGCCTTGTTCAATTGCGTGTACACAACCTTTCCGATGGTGAAGAGCATTATATAGATTTTGGTGAGCCGGCATATCGTGTAAGCGCAGGATCCAACCCCGAATTTAATACCGATATTATCAGGTATAGGTACACGTCGCTTATTACTCCCAATTCGGTATACGATTATAATATGAGCACCCGTCAAAATGAGCTGAAAAAGCAGCAGGAAGTAGTTGGCGGCTACCACCGGGAAGATTATGTTACTGAGCGTTTGTTTGCAACCGCAAAAGACGGTACTCCTGTTCCCATATCCATTGTATACAAAAAAGGATTTGAGAAGAACGGCAATGCCCCGCTGTTGCTCTATGGCTATGGCTCTTACGGGGCTGTTATGGACGCTGCCTTCAACAGCAGCAGGCTCAGCCTGCTCAACCGCGGTTTTGCCTTTGCCATTGCCCATATCCGCGGAGGCCAGGAAATGGGGCGCGAATGGTATGAAGACGGGAAAATGATGAAAAAGAAAAATACATTCACCGACTTTATTGATTGTGCTGAATTCCTTGTCAAAGAAAAATATACCTCCAGCAAACATCTCTATGCGCAGGGCGGGAGCGCTGGGGGATTATTGATGGGCGCAGTGGTAAACATGGCGCCCGGTCTCTGGCATGGGGTTATTGCACAGGTGCCCTTTGTGGATGTGGTAAACACCATGCTTGATACCGGCATACCGCTGACCACCAATGAATATGATGAATGGGGCAACCCGGAGAGTAAAGAGGCGTATGAGTATATGAAATCTTACTCGCCTTATGAAAACATAGAAAAAAAGGATTATCCCAATATGCTTGTTACAACAGGATTGCACGACAGCCAGGTGCAATATTTTGAGCCTGCAAAATGGGTAGCCAAATTAAGAGCGACCAAAACCGGCAATAACATCCTTTTGCTGCATACCAATATGGATTACGGGCATGGCGGAGCTTCGGGAAGATTTGATTATTTGAAGGATATAGCGCTGGAATATGCGTTCCTGTTTTCTTTGGAAAATATTGAGAAGTAATTTTCAGACCTTGCACCAAAAGCTTTATACTGCTGAACCGATACGATACCAATAATATTGAACTGAGCGGCTTGACAAAAACATCACATACCACATTGCCTGCGAAGATACTGTTACGGATATTCATGGGTTAAAACAGCAGTTGATAAATAAGAAAGAAGCATCAGGGCTTTTCGGAAATCAGAAAGATGAGCGCTTCCGGGGAGTTCTGAAAAGTGTTACTAACAGGAGAATAACAGCACAGCAGGTGAAGGAAAAGATTGGTAATCAAAACCTGAAACCTGCATCCCGGGTGTATTTCAATTTTTCGCAAGCGAAAATGTGCAACGGATTGAAATCCGAATATACCCTGCCCCCGTACCCTCTCTTTTTGTCTTTTTTACCTTAGGTTTGTCATGTAAAATTGTACATGATGAAAAAATTACTCACTACACTACTGGTAGGTATGGCTCTTTTCGGCGCCCGGGCTGATGAAGGTATGTGGTTGCCCATGCTGCTCGGTAAGCAGGTATATGCCGATATGGTTAAACACGGACTGAAGCTGACAGCCGAGCAACTGTATAGTGTAAATAAATCTTCCATAAAAGATGCTATCGTCATTTTTGGTGGCGGATGTACCGGCGAAATAGTAAGCAGTGAAGGATTGATCTTCACCAATCATCATTGCGGCTATGCTGCCATTACCGAGGCAAGCTCAGTAGCGCATAATTACCTGAAAGACGGGTTCTGGGCGTATGATAAGTCACAGGAGATACCGGCTAAAGGGCTAAGTGTACAATTCCTCCTTCGTATTGAAGATGCTACCGCAAAATTTGATTCCGCTCTCAGCGGGCTGTCCGGCAGGGAACGTTCCCAAAAGCAGGCAGCGCTCATAGCCGGCATCAATGCACAATATTCGGATCCCGCAAAAAATATTGAGGCAAGGGTCAGCCCTCTTTTTAAGAACAACCAGTTCCTTGTGTTCATTTATCAGCGCTATACCGACATCAGGCTGGTAGGCGCTCCCCCGGAAAGCGTCGGCAAATTTGGAGGAGATACCGACAACTGGGAATGGCCAAGGCATACGGGCGACTTTTCTGTTTTCCGCGTTTACGCTTCCAAAGATGGCAGTCCGTCCGATTATACAGCCGGTAATATTCCTCTTAAGCCCAAATATTTCCTGCCTGTTTCCATCAAGGGGTTTAAAGATGGCGATTTCGCCATGATATTCGGCTATCCCGGCAGTACCAACCGCTATGAAACTTCTTACGGGGTCAGGCTGGCTACGGATATCAATAATCCCGCTCTTGTAGGGCTGCGGGATGTAAGGCTTAAGGCAATGTTCGCGCAGATGAAGAATGACCCGGCTGTAAAGCTGCAGTTAGCTTCCAGCTACGCCGGTATTGCTAACTACTGGAAATTTTATGACGGGGAGACCAAACAATTGCTCAAATACCATATTTATGAGCAGAAGCAGCAGGATGAGCAGAAATTTATGCAATGGGCAAAAGGTAAGCCCGAGTTTGAAAATATCTTTTCGGAATGGCCAAAGGCTTATGATGCATGGAGACCTTATGCTAAGCAGCGGGTATATCTTTTTGAAGGCATACTGGGATCGCCGCTGGCAAAATTTGCCGGTACATTAATGAAGCTGGAAAATGATATATTAAAGCAGGGAGCGGATGCTGCGGTGGTAAAAAAAGATATTGAGGCGGCAGCTGAAGCAAGAAAAAAATTCCTTGCCGATGAAAACCGGGTGTCAGATCAGCAGATACTTGCTGCCACCTGCGAAATGTTTTACAATGATATAGATAAAAGTCAGCACCCTATAGGTTTTTACGAAGGAATAAAGTCCTCCTTCGGCGATCTGAAGGATCCGGCAACGTACAAAAAATGGAGCACTGCTGTCTTTAGCAATACAATGATATTCAGTGACGCTAAATGGGAAGCCTTTACCAAAAGCCCTGATGCGGTTGCTTTGCAGAATGATCCTGCATTTGCGTATGCAGGCGCCTTCATAAAGAGCTATCTCGGCAAATATGAACCGCTATACCAGCAGTTCGTTTCAAAAAATGAGGAGCTGGGAAGGCTGTATCTTAAAGGAGTCATGCAGATGTACCCCGGTAAAAAAATGTATCCCGATGCTACATTTACCATGCGCACAAGCTATGGCAACGTAAAAAGCTACAGCCCGCGGGATGCGGTAAAGTATGAGTATTTAAGCACGATGAAAGGAGTAATGGAAAAATATATACCGGGCGATTATGAATTTGATCTGCCGGAAAAGCTGGTGGAGCTGGTAAAGAAAAGAGATTTTGGTCAATACATAGATAAAAGGGTAAACGACCTCGTGGTATGTTTTATCACCAATAATGATATTACCGGCGGCAATTCCGGATCGCCTGTTATTGACGGAAGCGGAAATCTCATCGGTCTCGCCTTTGACGGGAATTATGAAGCGCTCAGCCATAAGCTTGCCTTCGACAAAGACCTGAACCGGACTATATGCGTTGATGTGCGCTATGTATTATGGTGCATCGATAAGCTGGGCGGCGCCGGGAATATCATTAAAGAGCTGAAGCTGGTGAAGCAATAGGTGGTGGATTTGGAAGAGTTTATTGTTTATCGTTTGAACTACCAAGGCACAGCGACACCAAGGTTCACAGCGGATAAGTTTTTTTTGCGTGCACTGCTCTCTTTGCGCGAAAAATCAGGAAAAGTCATTTCTCATGCAGCAAATTCCTTCAAAATTACATCTATAAAAAAATAGCATTTATCCTTAACTTATCGTGATTTAACTGCCACATTTGTTGATTATTAGATTTTTTTAAATTCTTTTTGTTTTTTAGATGTAAGTTATGTTATTTTAACATTTAATTGTAGATTATAATAAAGCTATAGTTTAAATAAGCACCTGTAAATCATTTAAATATATAGACTCGGGATTTTTTATTTTTTTAACATAAAACTAAACATATATGCTTATGAGGAAATTCTGCATAATGGGAGTAATGCTGCTGATAGCAGTTTTACCGGTTTTTAGTCAGAAGAAAACGGTAAGCGGCACTATTACTAATGTTGATGGTGAAGCTATCCCATCAGTTTCTGTTCAGGAGAAAGGGACAAATAATACCGTGACTTCCGATGCAAACGGAAAGTTTTCGATCAGCATTGCTCCAGGAGCTATCTTATCCATTAGTTCTGTTGGCTTTCAGGAAATGGAAATAAAGCCCGGTAATAAGACTTCATTGAATATTCAGTTAGAGACAAAAGCCCAGGATATGGGTGAAGTAGTTGTTACGGCATTAGGCATTACAAGAGAAAAACGGTCTTTGGGTTATGCAACGGCAACCATAAAAGGGGATAACCTCGTAAAGGCCGGTAGCGTTTCGAATCCTCTTACTGCTTTATATGGTCAGGCGGCAGGTATGGGGATAGAGATCGGCTCTTCCGGTCCAACCGGGGGGACTAAAATAAATATCCGTGGTAGTGCCAGCTTAAACCCGAATGCAAGTACAAGACCCCTTATTGTAGTAGATGGTATCCCTATTTATGATGCCAACACCAGCATGGCTACAAGAGGATATGATCCGCTCAATTCTTTCGACTATGGCACGGGCATCAACGACATTAACGCGGAAGATATTGAATCCATAGAAGTGCTTAAAGGAGCTAAAGCTACTGTTTTATATGGTAGCCTGGCAGGGAATGGCGTACTTATGATCACAACAAAAAAAGGAAGAAGCACAAGGGGCTGGGGAGTGAATGTTTCAACAGAAGCTGATTTTGAAAAACCTATTTCTTATATTGACTGGCAAAATGAATACGGTTCAGGTGCCAGCATCTATGATACTGCTTATGTAACAGTAAATGGAGTACGTCAAAGAATTAAAAGCAGCAGCCGGTTTCAGTTTGGTCCCAAATTCGATAACTCTCCGCTATTGGACTGGGATCTGTCTCCGACAACTTATAAAGCTTACCCTGATAATTACAATTCTCTTTTCAGGAACTCCATTACCAGCAGCACTACTGCAGCTATATCAGGAGCTAATGAAAAATCAAATATGCGGTTGGCCTATACCAACAGGAATTACAATGGGATTTTTGATAATTTTTATCAAAAGAACAATACGGTCAGCTTTAACGGAAGCACTAAGGTTTCCAAATTCGCCACTTTTGAAGTGATCGCAAATCTCTATGATATCAAAACTAAAAACAGGTATCCCAATATTGGCCGTTTGATTTCGAATGGTATAAACAGGGATGGTGATTTCGATAAATTCAGGACTTTCTACAAAGATGAATTCGGGCAAAAAAGAGAGCTTGATGATTATTATTTTCCCTATGTATTTAGTGGTGCGGGAGATGGCTTTTTTAATATGCTCTGGAACCAGTATGAAAACAGCAATATAGACGACAAGTTACATATAGTAGGTTCTGCAAAGGTGGATCTTACTTTTACGAGCTGGTTATCTGCTACTATAAAGGCGGGTATGGATTTTACAGATTGGGACTATGAAACAAAGAATAAAGTAACCCGTTTGTTTCCAACCGTAGCCGGCGGCAAATATGCCTATAGATCCGAAAAATACAGGATAAAGAACTATAGCGCATTCCTGAATTTTAATAAAAGCTTCTTTGATAAGAAATTAGACATTTTTGCTTTTGGCGGTCCGATCTATTATCAGCAGGATTATAATTCTATAAACGCCCAGACCGTAGGCGGTCTGCAATTTGATAACTGGTATTCTTTAGATGCAGGTCTTACACAAAGTGGCAATTTCGGCGAAAGCAGGGGCGCAACCAGGAGCAGCCAGATACTTACAAGCATTCTGGGGAATGCTTCAATAGGCTGGGACAATACCTGGTACCTTGAAATATCTGCGCGTCAGGACTGGACCTCCACCCTGCCTGCTTCAACATATTCCTACTTTTATCCAGGGGTTTCATTAGCTTATGATTTCAGTAATAACCTGCGCATTCCAAAGCTGAGCTATGGTAAATTACGCCTTGCATGGGCTGATGTTGGAAGCGGCGCCCCATCGGCCTACTGGGCTTATCCTTCTTATGGTTTGGGGCTTGTACCCGGCACAGGGGCAATAACAATTTCTTCTCCTGGCGATGCATATCAGCCCAATATAAGACCGGCAAGAAAGAGAGAGGTTGAAGTAGGTTTTGATACAAAATGGTTTAAGACCAGACCCCTCGATATTAATTTCTCTTACTACACTTATACTACTTATGACCAGATCATGGGGCTTCAGCTTGCACAGAGCACTTCTGTAAATTCAATAAAAATCAATGCAGGAAAAGTAAAAAGCTGGGGATATGAGTTTTTCGCGAAATACAGCCCCATCTCTAATAAAACAAACAGGCTGGATGTCAGCATGACGCTCGCTAACCAGTATTCTAAAGTGCTCAGCCTTTATCCGGGAATTACAAGCTATGTATACCAGGGAGGCGGCGCCTACAGGATAGTAGCTGAAGAAGGTAAGAAGATCGGGGATGTTCAGGCCTATGATTATAAAAGAGACCCCAAATCCGGGGAGAAAGTAGTTAAGTCTGACGGTACTTATGCTTATGACAACTCCAAGCTGGTAACAGTAGGGAATGTCAATCCTTACCTTATCGGCGGCTTTTTTGCAGATTACTTTTATAAGAACTTCAATATACATATCGGCTTAAACTATAAGCTTGGCGGCACATATCTTTCATACACCAATTATTACCTGTTAGGACAGGGGGAAACCAAGGAAACGCTTAAATACCGCGATGAGGCTCATGGTGGATTGCCTTATTACATCAACGCACAGGATAAATTGGTTAAGCTGCCATCCCATAATACACCGGCACCTGCCGATTCAAAAGATGGAAGAGTATATCACAATGGACTCGTGCTGGATGGTATGAAAGATGATGGTTCAGGAAACTATGTTCCCAATGATATTCTGATCACCGATCAGGCATATTACTCTACATTTATTCATGACGTCAGTGAATTCTTTCAACCCGATCATTTATACAAAAATGACTACATAAAATTCAGGGAGCTTTCCATTGCCTATACTTTACCTAAATCTATTTCGGAAAGTATGAAGATGCAAAAAGTTACAGTGTCGGTTTTTGCGCGGAATTTGTTTTACATATATAAAACAATACCCAATATTGATCCCGAGTCTTCATTGGGCTCTGATTCCTTCGTGGAATACTCAGCATTGCCCCAAACCAGAACAATAGGAGTAAAGCTTGACCTGAGTTTATAAAAATTTTATAAGCGTATAAATACTTTATAATGAAAAAAATATTGCAAATAATTTTTGCGGTTATTTTAATAACTACAATTTTCAGTTGTACCAAAAAAGTGCAGGATGCATATCCCAATCCCAATACGGTTGATCCTCCGTCGGGGAATAAATTTGCCGGGTACTTTACCAATATGCTGTACCAGTGGAAGTTTTATGTAAAAGACTACGGCGAATACTGGTGGGATGGCGATCTTGGGGTAGGAATGTATGCACAAACCCAGATACGCTATGTTACGCCCAGGTATAGCTGGTATTCCGACTACGATGATCTGGAGAATGGAGAAGGAGGAAATGGTTTTCAGGGCGCAGCAAACGGGGTACAGAGTCAATATGGCGCCTGTTATTCAAGAATGCGGGATTGGGGTACCATGAAACTTGAGATGGAAGGGCTTTCTGACGAGCAAAAAAATGATGTGGATATATTTTACCAGCTGGGCACTGTATTTAAAGATGTATGGTGTGCAAGATTGGTAGACCTTTTTAACAGCATACCTTATACTGATGCTTTTCAGGGAAAAAGCAATGTTTTCTTTCCTAAATTCGATGATCCCAAGCAAACATATCTTTCGATATTGCAGGATCTGAAAAATATATCAGGATCGCTTCAATCAGATTATGATAAAATGTCTCCAACGGCACAGGCGCTTTTTAAAAACCAGGACTTTGTATTTAATGGTGATGTTGGTAAATGGATTAAATATATTAATTCAGAACGGTTAAAGTTGGCTATCCGTATCTCCGGAGTAGCAGAAACTGAAGCCAAAGCAGCTATTAATGAGGCTATTACCAATCTTCCCGATTTTGACTGCCAGTTTTCTTCACATACTACTGAAGTTGGCGGCGCAGGGGGATATTGGACCAGGGGCGTGTATGAAAGACAATTCACACATTTCGTTCCTAACGTAATAATGAAGAGAATGAATCTCGGCAACCTGGCTTATGAACCGGGCACCGATGATCCGCGCCTGCCTGTAATTGCAATGCCAACAAAGTTCGCCGATTATAGAGGCTGTTCCATGAATGCAGATACCAATGAAGTATATTATAAAGCGCCCTACAGTGAAACCTATTATCCTTATGCTGACAACCTCGATGCCAGCTTAAGCAGTAATGGCAGAAGTATATATAATATCGCTACTTACGCAATGAATGGCCCCAACTTTCCTGTCAAGATGATGACCCTGTCTGAAATAGATCTGTTTCTTGCCGAAGCAGAACTGAAAGGGTTGGCTAATACAGGTAAAACTGCCGCAGAGCACATTCAGGATGCTGTTGTCCATTCCTGTAATTACTGGTATGCTATAAATCAGGCTAACGCCGCCTGGCGGTCTGACGTACCTGTTGTACATCCCGCAAAACCAGACGCAAATATCGCAAGCTATGCGGCTACAGTGAAGGCATTGTTTGAAAGCCAGCCTACTCTTGAAGACAAGATGGAAATACTGATGCAGCAAAAATATATTCATCTAAATACCAGTGACAGCTATGAATTGTGGACAGAACTAAGGAGGACAAGGCATCCTCTGCTGGAACCATTACTATTCCAGGGTGTGACTAAGACACCCCAGCCCGAAAGAGTAAAATACCCGTCGAGTGAAAAAGCCAATAATTTTGATAACTATCAATCTGTGGTGTCAGAAGACAATTATACCAGCCCGATCTTTTGGGTGCCAGACAACAAAAAAGGAACGTCCTGGTATGGCACGTACCTTGGGCGGTATTGATCCCAGTCTCTTAGTCTTACAGTAAGGTATACCAATGCTAAACGGTCATCTCATTAACTTTTGGGATGACCGTTTTTAGTTTCTCAAAGTTGACAACCTTTAATAAAAGGGCCGTTTTAGTTTTGAGAATCCCTGTTTCCGGTAGTGGCAGCCTTAAGACTGAAACCAGCGGGAAAATCAAAATGCCCTGAACTGTGATATCAAAAATATTCTGTAACTTTTATGCATGTTGCTACCTACGATCCCTGTCTGGAAACAGGCGCCATTTCTCCGCCTGTTGCTGCCCTTATCCGGTGGTATCCTTTTACAATGGTATTATTCCTTTTCAGTATCGCTGCTGTATGGCGCTGCATTAATAATAGTTATTTTTTTTACTGTTACCGGTTTTCTGAAAGGCTACTGGCTGTTCCGCTATAAATGGATACTGGGTGTATTGCTGGCGCTTGTTTTTGTTGTACTCGGTGCATGGATCACCCATGAAAAAAATATTAAGCATCACAAAAAATGGTTTGGGCATTATTATGCCCGCGGTGCGTCTGTAATTGCGGTATTGGACGAGCCTCTCATTGAGAAAGACAGATCTTATAAGGCAGAGGCAAGTATATATGCCATATTAGTAAATGATACTACCATAGCAGCGGAGGGGCGTATTATTCTTTATTTTAAAAAAGACAGTACCCTGCCTGGCCAACTGCACTATGGTTCTGCTGTGATCTTACGAAAAGCACTACAGCCTGTAATGAATGCCGGAAACCCGGGGGCGTTAGATTATAGCCGCTATTGCCTGTTTCAGTCAGTAACACACCAGGTATTTCTTAATGCTGAAGATTTTGCAATAGTGCCCCGGCAGTATGGATCATCATTTACCCGGTGGTTGCAGGACTCACGTGCCCTGCTGCTTGGCATACTCAGGCAGTATATACATGGTGAGCAGGAAGCGGCAATAGCCGAAGCGCTTTTGATCGGCTATCGTGAAGACATTGACAGGGATTTGACCCAGGCCTATTCCAATACGGGCGTGGTGCATGTTATTGCCATATCCGGCATGCACCTCGCTATGATCTACGGGCTGTTGCTGGTGCTGCTCAGACCGCTGCAGAAAGGCCGCGCGGCAAATTTGCTGAGAGGAAGCGTTATACTCCTCCTGCTCTGGGCATTTGCCTTACTATCAGGCGGCGGTGCATCTATACTGAGAAGCACGGTGATGTTTTCCTTTCTTGTTGTTGGTCAATATATAAACCGGAGAGTTTCTGTTTATCATACACTCAGCGCCTCTGCCTTTTTGCTCTTATGCTACAATCCTTTCTACCTGTGGGATGTGGGCTTCCAGCTTTCCTATGCGGCTGTGCTGAGCATTGTAATATTCCTCCGGCCTATAACGAACCTGTTTTATTTTAAAAACCGGATTGCAGATCATATCTGGAAGCTGGCTGCTGTCACCCTTGCCGCCCAGGTATTGACCACGCCGCTGAGCATATATCATTTTCACCAGATACCTAACCTCTTCCTGGTTTCTAACCTGTTGATCGTTCCATTATCAGGAATAGTATTATATGCAGAGCTGTTGCTGTGTACGATTGCTTTTTTTAAGCCCCTTGCCGTTATAACCGGATATTTTGTTTCGTGGATGCTTAAGGCAATGAATGAGATCATTTATAGGATCAATGCGCTGCCTTTTGCCGTAAGCAACAATATTTTACTTTCGGCAGTGCAGACAATATTGTTATACGTTCTGATTGTTTTGATAGCAGCATGGCTCATGCAGGGAAAGAAGCAATTTTTGAAATATGCCCTGGTTACCCTGTTGCTGATGGTATCCGAAAGAAGCTTTGAAATACTGACTGCCAGGGTAAACAGGATCATTGTTTATAATGTGCCCGGGCACAGCGCAATTGATCTTGCAAATGCAGGCAGTTGTACTTTTATAGGTGACGACACCTGTCGTAATGATGCCTTTATACGGAATTTTTATATTAATCCTTCGCGCCTGGCTTACCGGCTTGATCCTTCCGGCAGCGTGAGCGCCCTGGAAAAAGTGCCCCCCTTCATTTATTTTTCAGGTAAAAAGCTGCTTATGCTCAGTGATACAATGCCGCTTCCGCATTATGCAGGACCCCTGAAGGTTGATATTGTCATTCTTTCCAAAAATGCACCATTCAGTATAGCCCGGCTTCATGCGCAGCTTGACTGCCCGCAATACGTTTTCGATGCATCCAATGCTTCGTGGAAAATACGTGAATGGAAAAATGAATGCGATAGTTTACATTTGCGGCGCCATTCCGTACAGGACGATGGCGCGTTTATACTCGATTTTTAACCTCAGCATCCGGCAGGTAAAATCCTGAGGATTACAGTAATAATATATGCAAAAGAAAATTGGCGCCGCACTCATTTCCGTTTTTTATAAAGATGGATTAGAGCCTGTTGTAAAAGAACTTCACCGTTTGGGAATTGTAATATATTCTACCGGCGGCACTCAAAAATTTATTGAAGAACTGGATATTCCCTGCGTACCGGTGGAAAACCTTACCAGCTATCCTTCTATTTTGGGAGGGAGAGTAAAAACACTGCACCCGGCCGTGTTTGGCGGCATACTGGGCAGAAGAGATGTGGCGCAGGATATCGCTGAAATGAAGGAATACAAGATACCGGCTGTTGACCTGGTTATTGTTGACCTGTATCCTTTTGAGGAGACGCTTGCCCAGGCTACTTCTCCTTCATTTGCCGGCAGGCCGGAAGAAGCGGAGAAAATGATCATAGAGAAGATTGACATTGGCGGGCCTTCCATGATCCGGGCCGCGGCAAAAAATCACAAAGATCTTTTGGTGATTGCCGCTAAGGACGATTATGCAGGGCTTGTTGAATTGCTTAATAAGCAAAATGGAGAAACCAGCTATGAGCAGCGCCGCAGCTTTGCTGCCAGGGCTTTTGAAATAGTGACCCATTATGATATAGCCATCAGCAATTATTTTAACCCGGCAAACCCTTTACCGCTTACTGCTGCAAGCGCTAAACAGGTATTGCGCTATGGAGAGAACCCGCATCAGCAGGGTATATTTTACGGCGATCTTCAAAATATATTTGACAAGCTGCATGGTAAGGAACTTTCCTATAATAATCTTGTAGATGTGGATGCAGCGGTGCAGTTGATCAGTGAATTTCCCGGTGCCGAAACAAATGCTGCAGTATTTGCTATTATCAAGCATACCAATGTTTGCGGCATAGCAATGCGATCAACGATAAAAGAGGCCTGGGATGCAGCACTTGCCGGCGATCCGGAAAGTGCATTCGGAGGGGTGCTTGTTTGCAATGGTACCATAGATAAAGACACTGCCGATGCTATCAGTGAAATATTTTTTGAAGTATTGATAGCGAAAGAGTTTACCCGGGAAGCGCTGGCTATCCTGCAGGCCAAAAAGAACAGGATATTGTTAAGGCTTAAAGAAGCGCCTGCTGCTGCAAATCAATCGAAAACTTTGTTGAACGGAGTGTTGTCGCAGCAAAATGACCGGGGTAACTATGCGGAATGGAAAGAAGTAGGAGGAAGGGCTGCTGCTGAAAAGGAAAAAGAAGATATGGCTTTTGCCAATATCGTATGCAAGCACCTGAAATCAAATGCCATAGCTTTGGTAAAGCACGGGCAGCTTGTAGGTAAAGGCTGCGGACAAACGAGCCGGGTAGATGCCGTTCGCCAGGCTATTGAAAAGGCAAGGCAGTTTGATTTTGATCTTAATGGCGCTGTGATGGCTTCAGATGCCTTTTTCCCCTTTAATGATTGCGTTCAGCTCGGGCACCAGGCAGGAGTAACAGCCTTTATTCAGCCGGGAGGCTCCATAAGGGACAAAGATTCTATCGCCTACTGTGTTGATAATAACCTGGCAATGGTCTTTACGGGGTTGAGGCATTTCAGGCACTGATATTATTTATACTTTTATTTCCTTGCCGGTGAAGGGCAGATGAATATGACGAACCTGTTTTATGAAGAATCATATTTATAATGTGTATGACAGGTTGAAGATCATCATTCGTCCTGTATATCTCCGCAACCCCACGGATAAAGCCAAAGCCTTTATAGCAGTAGGGATTGTATCTTTCTTTTGGGGCACTACATGGCTGGCATCCAAAAAAGGGGTGCAGCACATGCCCGCCCTCGAAATGGCAGGGATCCGTCAGTTGATGGCAGGAACGGTATACCTGCTTTTTTTCTTTTACAGGGGATTTAAGCTTCCTACCCGCGACCAGTTAATACAGTTTACCTGGATGAGTATACTCATGTTCGTGATTAATAACGGGTTTAACACCTGGTCTATGCAATATATGCCCAGCGGGATGGGAGCAGTAATAGGTGCAACTTCACCTTTATGGATAGCCGTTATCAGCAGCTTTATTTTTAAAGAGATCACGCTGAATGCTGTTACAACCATCGGCTTGCTGCTTGGTGTAGCGGGAATACTGGTTATTTTTTCAGATTATATCCATGTCCTCTTCAATGGATCATTTGCCAGGGGCGTGCTCCTGAATATTATTGCGTCCATTGCCTGGGCTTTTGGAACGATTTATATGGCGCAGCATGCCAGGCTGGTAAACCCCTATTTCAGCCTGGGCTGGCAAATGTTTCTGGGTGGGATCATGCTGTTGCTGATTGCATATATCACAGGGCAGTATATTTCGCCCCTCAAAGTGCATGTTCAAACCTGGTATGCCATTGCCTATCTTGTGATAATAGGTTCGGTGCTGACGTATGCAGCTTTTATTTATGCGCTCAAAAGGCTGCCTGCAGCACAGGTTTCAGTGTACGCATATATAAACCCGGTAGTGGCTGTTGCAGTAGGCGCAATGCTCAATAATGAAAAGCTGACAATGACAATTGCCCTGGGAACGGTGATAACTATCGCGGGAGTATACCTCGTAAACAGGGGATTTAAGAAAGCCGGGAAAAGGTAACAAAAAAATAATATTGAAGTGTAAGCGCTGGTTTTCAGCCATATAAAGTAGCGGCTCCTATTATCTGCATAAATTGTTCATAGCAGCAAGAAAGTTTTGAATAATTTTCCGGTACTGTTCCAAAACATACTTCTATGTATTCTGCACACACGATGTTGACCACTGCTTCGCCGGAAAAGATCTGGAAGATATGGACAGATGTAAACAACTGGAAAAAATGGGACATTTCACTCCGCGGCGCTCTGATCAAAGGTGTATTCAAAAAAAATGTTCAGGGAATAATCATTCCTGAACACGGACCTAAAGCCGGCTTCAGGGTTACCGCCTGTGCCCCCAATTTTGCATATACCGTTACAAGTAAGCTGCCTTTTATCCGGGTGCATATTCATCGCTATCTGGGTTATGACAACAGTAAAACCACTTTTACGCATGAAATATGGGCAGAAGGTCCATTGGCCGGGATATGGTGGTCTGTAACAGGGCGCAGGTTCAGTGAATTGCTTCCCAAAACCATGAGCAATATCAAACAGCTTGCAGAAATGGATATATTTTAAAGAAAACTCACTCAGGCCGGGGTGTTGTTGTCAAACGTGAGACGATAGAGGTGAGGGGCACCTCTGATAGTTCGCATTTCTCTTTTCACGTCTCACCATTCCCTACAGGTCCCAGTACACCACTTCTTTTAAAAACAGCTCATACACTTCTTTCCACCCTTCAAACATTTTGTCGCTGCCAAAAAAGTTATTGTGCCAGATGGTGATCATTGTACCATTCACTTTCTTAATGGTGTCATGGTAGTATCTAATCTCGTTAAATGCCTGGGCCGGCGTAAGTTTTTCCTCATAATAGGCATTGGCATCCATAAAGCAAAAGGGATAGACCAGCAGCGATGTTTTTTCTTCCCGCGACAGATCGTACCAGTAAAACGGTGATGCAATGGATGCCCTGAAACCATTGATGCTGCCGTATCCCATGGAAAATTCGTTGTGAATGCCCGTCTCGATGAGCCGCCGGTAGGTGCCGGGCAAGGTAAGACGGATATAATGCTGGCGGCTATATACCACTTTTCGTCCGATAATATCTTCAAGCGTTTTTATTTCCCGCGGGAGCAATGCATCATCATCGCCACTTTGCCAGGAAGGATGAATGCCTACATTGTACCCGGAGGCATGGTACCGTATTAATTCCTGCATTTCATCAAGCGAAGGGCTAATATTTTTGTCATACTCGCCGGTTGATCCTGCCACGGGAAAAAAATAATAAGGATTAAGCCCATACCTGAGGTGCAATGCATACAACCATTCATATACATCAAAAGGATCCTCCTTTTTCCCGGTAATGACATCTATTCTTTCCCTGATCCCGGTAATATCTCCTTTCAGCAGGGAACGGATTATTCCTCCTGTATTTCTCGCTATCCCTTTGTGGAGATAGGAATAGGCAATATCAATATCATAGGAAGGTATGAACCTGAATTTTTTTATGGCAAAAAATAAAAACGGAAATCTTGCCTGCAGGGTTTTCTGGAAATCTGACAACCAGTAGTCAATAACAGGTTGCTTTAAAAACGATGCTTTGAATGCCAGGCTTCCGTCGTGGGCAAACCGCCCGTATTCATCTTTCCGGTGAGGCAGATATTCTTCATAGCGGCTGAGCAGAAAAAAGGAAGCGGCAAAAATATCGAAAGAGAAATCGCTTCCTTCAGAAGGGAATAAGACCTTGTATGCGCTGTGTTCCGCTATATGTATTTTTTGTTCGCAAAGCTGTTGCTCAAACAGTATCTCCGAAGCCGGCACGATGCTGAATGCATCATCGGCAACCTGATAAGGGGAGTAATTGATTTTTGCCCCGTCAAAGGCTTTAAATTCTTCGGTATTATTGGTATAAACAACTTCAATTCCGCTTAGATCGCGCAATAACGTATCGGCAATATACATTAGCCTTGGAGCCGGTCTGGTGGAATAGAACAAAAGCATCTGAGCTATGATTATTTTTCTTCGTTGTAGTATTGTTCTGCAATTTGTTCCAGCAGGATATAAAACTCCTCTCCAAACTTCCTGATAAGGGCTTCCTTCAGAAATACGTATACCGGCACCTGCAGCTTTTTACCAAGCCTGCATGCAGGGCTGCACAATGTTTCACGGGGTTCATAATTAACCAGTTCGTAAGTGTTTGTCTTTTTTGTTTTAATGGGATAAAGGTGGCAACTGATCGGCTTTTTCCATGGCAGCTTACCATCAATATATGCCTGTTCTATGCCGCATTTAATAATCCCTTTACCGTCGCGAAAACCATAGGCGCACATTTTCCCATTAATGGTAGGTGTTACCCAGCCAAATGCTTTGTCGTAGCAGTAGCGTCCTTTTTTTTCTATTTCTGCTATTCCCTCCTCTGTGAGGTAAGGCTTTACCGTTTCAAAAACTGCATTGAGTATCTCTGTTTCTTCATCGGTAAGCGGAGCTCCTGCATCGCCGTCTTCGCAGCATCCTCCCTTGCATTTTACAAGATCGCATACAAATTGTGCTTTTACCACTTCATCGCTTACCAGTACTTTATCTATTTCAATCACAATAGTTCTTTTTGCAAAGGTAATCAGCGGTGAGCTATGAGCAATCAGCGGTCCGCCGAAAGCTGATTGCTGACAGCTATCTCCACCGGAGCGTATTGACCATATGTTCCATATCTTTTTGCAGGAAATCATATACAATACGCAACGAATCTTCGTTGGGCGTGGCATTGAAATAGAGCGCTCCCCGCAGAAAGTGGCGGCTGGTATCGGTAACGAAAAATTGCTTTCCTGTTGCGGCATTGCCTCCCACAGTAAAAAATACTCCGCCAATACCATTGGGAGTAACAAAAGCAGAATCTTCTATGGAGGTCGCTTTGGACGTATGCTTGAAGGTTATTTTATAAGCGTCATCTCTCAGGTTGTCGAAAGTATTCAGCGAGGTGGAATCTTTATAGCCATCCTCTGTTTTAAGCCTGTAGACGGATCTGCCGCCTATGGTCTTATAGCTCAGATAGATCCTGGCATTGAATGAGGGAATATCTATGTTCACAGAATAAGCGCTGTCCTGGCTTGGGTCAAAATAGCTGCTATCCCTCATAATGTTGCTGTAGACAGGGTATTCAAAACTATATGGGAACCCGGGGCGGTCAAAAGGCTGATATTGATGCTCGGGGAATGGTATGGCGAAATACCCTTTCGGGCGCGGCGTATAATTGCTGTTGCAGGAAAATATAAGCAAGACCAGGGAACAAATGACCAATGCCGGGGTTATTCTTTTCATGTTGATGGATGACCTTATTGCTCAGATATTATTCTGATGGTCACTTTTACTTTTTTTATTCTGTTCTTATCAATTTCAAGCACCGTAAACTCAAAGTCTCCTACTGTGATCACCTGGTTTTCTTTAGGTATCTCGCCTGCCAGCTCCAGCACCAGCCCCGCTATGGATTCGCTATCCCCTTTTATCTGGTCGAAGGTATCTGTTTTCAGCCCCATAGCTTTACAGGCATCAGTGATCATGATCCTGCCCTCAAAAACATAGTTGTGATCATCCAGCTTTTTATTAGCGCTTTCCTCGTCATCAAATTCATCCCGTATATCACCTATGATCTCTTCCATAATGTCTTCCATTGTAACAATGCCTTCCGTGCCGCCAAATTCATCTACTACTACGGCAAAATGGATATTTTTCTTTTGCAGCTCGCGGAGCAGGTCTTTAATGAGATTGTGCTCGGGAACAAAATAGGGCTGGCGCATTAATGGATGCCAGTCGTAGTCATCCCGTTCATTTACAAAAGGCAATACGTCTTTAGATTGAATGATGCCTACAATATCATCAAGATTATTTTTATATACCGGTATTCTTGAATAGTGCAGCTCTTCAATCTTTTTTACCAGCTCACGGAAACCTGTGTTATAATCAATGGCGCTAACATCAAGGCGTGTACGCATGATCTGCTTTACCGTTACCTGGCCAAACCTGGCAATGCCACGCAGGATATTTTTTTCCTCCTCCGTGGTTTCCGCCGTAGTATTCATTTCTATAGCCTGGTCAATATCTTCCTGGTTGTACACATGGTATTGCCTGATGCCCCCGAAGCTTCTTTCAATGCCATCCGTATATTTTACAAACCATTTGCTCATACTGCTGAAAAATGAATACAACACTTCTACCAGCAGGGAGGATGAGTATGCAAACCGGATGTTATTTTGAGTAGCCCATACCTTGGGAAGGATCTCGGCCAACAGCATCATGAGAAAAACGATGACTATAAGTTTTATAAAGAAGTTCAGTACATCGCTGGGCTGTGTCAAAAATTCATCCATCAGCACATTGGCTACGATGATGGTGCCGATATTCACAAATGCATTGGTGATCTGCAATGTTGCCAGCAGCCTTTTGGGCTGGTCAAGCAGCGTGATGATCCTCCGTGCCGCCGGGTGCTGCTTTGTTTTCAGCATATTGATGTCGCGGTAGCTGAGTGAGAAAAATGCGACTTCGGCTCCCGATACAAAGAAAGAAACCAGCAATAGCATCATCAGCAAAATAAGCAGGATGGTAACATTCCTGGGATCGGCGGCCAACAATACCGGTTTGATTTGCAGTAAGCCTGAGTATACAACCGAATGATGATCCAAACTGTAGAAATTATGATGAATAATTGGTTAATCATACAGGCAGGTCACGACCTGCCTGTCATAATGTAACGAACAAAAATAAGTATTCGTGTAAAATGTTTAAAAAGCCATATTTTCCGGGGAATCATTTATGGGAGGGATATCATTCCCAAAGCCTTCTGTATTGGGATCATG
This sequence comes from uncultured Terrimonas sp., assembly GCA_964461595.1. Taxonomy (GTDB): domain Bacteria; phylum Bacteroidota; class Bacteroidia; order Chitinophagales; family Chitinophagaceae; genus Agriterribacter. The sequence continues at coordinate 60,480 of CAYWVB010000028.1, forward strand.
CGGTCCGCCATGTGTTCCCTCTACCCTTTTGTCCAGCATTATAAGATTATCCCCTACCACTTCCGTGGCAAATTTCCTGTTGCCTTCTTTATCTTCCCAGCTTCTGGTGCGTAATCTCCCTTCTATATATACCAGGCTCCCTTTGTGAAGATATTTTTGAGCCAGTTCCGCCAGTCCCCGCCATAGTACTACGGTATGCCACTCTGTTTGGCTGACAAGTTTTCCTGTTCTGTCTTTAAATGTTTCTGTTGTTGCCAGCGGAAATTTTGCTACTGCAATATTTCCTTCTAAAAATTGAATGTCAGGATCCTTACCAAGGTTGCCAATTAACATTACTCTGTTGACGCCACGCATAATGCTTGTTTTAAATTCGTGCAAATAAGCCAATCTATTAAAGCTGACTTAAATTTACATTTTTTTCCTGCAAATAAGTAGTGATAAATTTGGGAAATGCGTGCTTAGCCAGATCGCCGGAGATAACTTTTCTGAATTGTTCATTCATCACAGGCGGCTTTTGACAGGATAGCTCTATAAATTGCCCCCTGATGGTTTGGTGGGTAAGCTGCTGCGAATACAGCTTTGAAACCGCGGTTATCCGGGCTCCGTATTTTTCAAAAAAAGGTTTTATCGCCTCGTTCATCATTATTTCTGTTTCCTCCATTCTTTCCGCCCTTTCCAAAAGAAAAAACTCATGCAGGTGCCGCCAGATATCCCTGTCCTGCCGCTCCCTAATATATGTACTGGCATTGTACCATACAATATAGTAGTAAAACCAGCGGGTCTTTTTGTTGATTTTTTTCTCCTTTACCGGTAGCCTGTCCACCAACTTTTTAGTAAAGGCCACACAACTCTTTTTCATAAAACAGCTTTGGCATAATGGCGCTTTAGGCTTGCAGATCACTGCCCCAAAGTCCATTATGGCCTGGTTGTATGCCCCGGGAGACTTTTTATCAAGCAATGTGCCGGCGAGCTTATTCAGCATTTCCCTGCCCTGTGGAGAATCTACAGGCTTATCAATACCATATATCCTGGCGATTACGCGGAGGACGTTCCCGTCCACTACGGCATAGGGTAAGTTAAATGCAAATGAAGCAATAGCCGCTGCTGTATATGGGCCTATACCTTTGAGGTTGATAATAGCTTCATGTGTAGAGGGAAAAATACCGTTATATTTTTCATTGATCAGCTTTGCCGTAGCAATGAGGTTGCGGCAGCGGGAATAATATCCCAGCCCTTCCCACAATTTAAACACTTTTGCTTCAGGTGCTGCGGCAAGGTCTTTTATGGAAGGGAAAGCATTGATAAAACTGAGGTAATAATCCCATCCCTGTTCCACGCGTGTCTGCTGCAGGATGATCTCGCTTAGCCATACCCGGTAAGGATCTTTCTCTCCTTTCCACGGCATTGAACGCTGGTTTTGGCTGCTGTTCCATGCCAGGAGCTTTTTGGTAAAATCAGGTTTCATAAGGGGTAATTATCTGTTATTCAACTATCTGGCAATGTTTTTATTGAAATGATATACAATTTTCTGAAATTCGTGGCGTTCAGTAGTAGGTGAACCAAAAAGTTGCCAATAAATTGGTTTTCTTTCATCTATAAATGTGGTAAAAAATTTTTTTGTTGTGATTGCTTGGATAAAATGCAGGATTTTCGTTATCTTATCGTTGAATTTCATTTACTTATATAAAAAACAATACCATGCGAAAAGCTGATCTGATTAACAATATCTCTGAAAAAACCGGTATCCCCAAGGTAGACGTGCTGGTTACCCTGGAAACCATGTTTAAAGAGGTAAAGGAAAATCTTGCTAATGGCGAAAATATTTATATCCGCGGTTTTGGAAGCTTTATCACTAAAAAAAGAGCCGCCAAAATAGGACGCAATATTAAGAAAAACACTGCTGTTCATATTCCCGAACATTATATCCCCGCATTTAAGCCCGCCAAAGAATTTGTGCATGAAGTTAAAAAACTGCAGTCTCCGAAACCTGTGGAAGAGAATTTTGATGATGAGACGGAAGATAGCATTTAACTTTGCGCTCAAATTGAAAGGTATTGAAAAAACAACAATGGATAGTAGTATTATCCGGGCTCGTTATACTGATGGGCCTTTATTTTTTTGGCAGAACCAAGCCTGATGTAACAAAATCCCCGGCTGGCATGACGGCCGGCGCAGGGCATGCCGAGGAAGAAACGTTGGAAACCTCGCAGATCCTGGCAACAGCAAAATCCCGCCTTACTCCGGAGCAGCAGGCACGGGTGACTTCAATGGAAAATTCCATTACAAGGGGTGATGTAAAAACGCAAAAAGAGCAGCTCTACGGACAACTGGCTTCTTTCTGGAAGGATTCCGCCCACGTTTTTGAGCCATTTATTTATTATCTGGGAGAAAAGTCCAAATTGGAAAATTCTGAAAAAAGCCTCACCTTTGCTGCCCATTTATATTTAAAGCAGCTTATCGGTGTAGACCAGCACGCTTTGCAGGTATGGATGGCAAACCAGGCTGCGGATCTGTTCAGGCTTGCCTTAAAGCTGAATCCTGGTAATGATTCCAGTAAAATAGGTTTGGGAAGCAGCTACATTTTTGGTGCTTCAGGCGCTTCAAGCCCTATGGAAGGTATACAAACCATACTTGAAGTGTCGCACAGGGATTCCACTAATATGTATGCGCAGTTTATGCTCGGCTATGGAGGTATAGTGACTGGCCAGTATGATAAGGCGATAGAGCGCTTAAACCATGTGGTAAAGGTCCAACCGGATAACACTGAAGCTGTTTTTTTGCTGGCAGAAGCTTATGAAAGGCATGGCGAAAATGCCAAAGCTGCAGAATGGTACGAAAAAGGGAAGCAGTTTATACAAAACCCTGCCATTCGCCAGGAAATTGACAAGAGAATTGAGGAATTAAAATAATTATTTAAGTAACAAAAACTATTTGGTTTATGCCTTGTGGTAAAAAAAGAAAACGTCACAAAATTGCTACCCATAAGCGTAAAAAGCGCCTCAGAAAGAATCGTCATAAGAAAAGGAACAAGTAGTAGATTGTTGTTTTTCAATGCGGTTTACCTGCACTGAATATGTCTTTGAAATCTGAAACTTAGGGCTGTTGTTATGCCTGCGCCTGTGGAACGGGTGATCGCAGGCTTTTAGACATAATTTCTCAGTTTCTTCCTTTTGTTTTGGTGATCGTTAAAGGCTTTTTGCTTGAACAAAGAATTAATTATTAATGCAGCTCCAACAGGCGTTGAAATCGCCTTGCTGGAAGATAAGAAGCTGGTAGAATTGCATCATGAAAAAGCTGATGCCAGTTTTGCGGTCGGCGACTTATACCTCGGGAAGGTAAAAAAGCTCATTCCGGGATTGAATGCTGCTTTTGTGGATGTCGGGTTCGAAAAGGATGCCTTCCTGCATTATACTGATCTTAGCCCTTATGCCCGCTCACTCCTGAAATTTACCCAGCAGGCAATGTCTGCCCCTGAAAACCAGGAGTTCGACTTTTCCCAGTTTCAAACGGAGCCGGAGATCATAAAGACCGGAAAAATCAATGAAGTGCTTGGGCAAAAGCCTAATATCCTTGTGCAGATACTGAAAGAGCCTATAGCAGCAAAAGGTCCAAGGCTCAGTTGTGAGATATCCCTCCCGGGCAGATTTGTAGTGGTTACACCCTTCAATGATGTTATTGCGGTTTCCAGGAAAATACATTCTTCGGAAGAAAGGAAAAGGCTTAATAAAATAGTAGAGGCTATAAAGCCAAAAAATTTTGGTGTAATAGTAAGGACTGCTGCTGAAGGAAAAAACACTGCAGAGCTGCATGAAGATCTGAATATGCTGGTAGAGAGCTGGAAAAATCTTCAGCGCAACCTCAAAGGCGTCACAGCGCCCTGTAAAATACTGAGTGAACAGACTAAAACCACCAGCATGCTGCGCGACCTGCTCAACGAGGACTTCAACAGGATCGTAGTAAATGATAAAAATATTTATACCGATACCCGCAACTATATCCAGAAGATCGCCCCCGAGAAAAAAGAGATCGTAACACTGTACCACAATAACGGTACACCCATCTTTGATCAGCATGGTGTGACCAAGCAGGTGAAAGCCTCCTTTGGTAAAACGGTAAATCTTCCCAGCGGCGCATATCTTATCATTGAGCATACCGAAGCGCTCCACGTAATTGATGTGAACAGCGGGTACAAAAGCGTAAGCAACAACCAGGAGATGAATGCCCTTGAGACTAATCTTGAGGCAGCGGCTGAAATTGCCCGGCAGCTCAGACTGAGAGATCTCGGCGGTATTATCGTGGTGGATTTTATTGACATGAAATTGCCTGACAATAAACGAAAGCTTATTGAGGCAATGGAAGAATTTATGCGCGCCGACAGGGCGAAGCATGCGGTGCTGCCGATCTCAAAATTCGGCTTGATGCAGATCACCCGGCAACGCATGAAGCCCGAAGTGAATATCAACACACTGGAAGTTTGCCCCACCTGTAATGGTACCGGTAAAATATCCTCGACACTGGTACTGGAAGATGAGATAGAGAAGAACCTGAGTTATCTCGTAATGCAAAAGCACAAAGGCTTAAGCATCGTAGTACACCCCATCATATATGCCTACCTGACAAAAGGACTTATATCCATCCGCAGAAGATGGAGCTGGAAATATAAGCAAACCATTAAGCTTAAATCCGATAACAACTACTATCTCACCGAGTTCCATTTTTTTGACAGCAACGAAGAAGAGATCAAGCTATAGAACAAAGAACGCCACTAATGTATTTTGATACATGTATTCGTGCATTCTTGTATATTATAAACCAGGGCAGACGCATTAAAATTTTAAGTTCTCAATGAGAGTAAGGACAACAGAT